>NZ_JBIAMM010000003.1:0-656257 GCF_042874095.1 Streptomyces sp. NPDC004266 | reverse complement strand
GTAGTAGGTAAGCGATGGGGTGACGCAGGAAGGTAGTCCAGCCCGGGCGGTGGTTGTCCCGGGGTAAGGGTGTAGGGCGCTGTCTAGGCAAATCCGGACAGCATGAAGCCTGAGACCTGATGCCGAGCCGATTGTGGTGAAGTGGATGATCCTATGCTGTCGAGAAAAGCCTCTAGCGAGTTTCATGGCGGCCCGTACCCTAAACCGACTCAGGTGGTCAGGTAGAGAATACCGAGGCGTTCGGGTGAACTATGGTTAAGGAACTCGGCAAAATGCCCCCGTAACTTCGGGAGAAGGGGGGCCACGCCTGGTGACGGAGTTTTCCTCCTGAGCTGGGGGTGGCCGCAGAGACCAGCGAGAAGCGACTGTTTACTAAAAACACAGGTCCGTGCGAAGCCGTAAGGCGATGTATACGGACTGACGCCTGCCCGGTGCTGGAACGTTAAGGGGACCGGTTAGCTTGGTTTCGACCAGGCGAAGCTGAGAACTTAAGCGCCAGTAAACGGCGGTGGTAACTATAACCATCCTAAGGTAGCGAAATTCCTTGTCGGGTAAGTTCCGACCTGCACGAATGGCGTAACGACTTCTCGACTGTCTCAACCATAGGCCCGGTGAAATTGCACTACGAGTAAAGATGCTCGTTTCGCGCAGCAGGACGGAAAGACCCCGGGACCTTTACTACAGTTTGATATTGGTGTTCGGTTCGGCTTGTGTAGGATAGGTGGGAGACCGTGAAGCCGTGACGCCAGTCATGGTGGAGTCGCCGTTGAAATACCACTCTGGTCGTGCTGGATGTCTAACCTCGGTCCGTGATCCGGATCAGGGACAGTGTCTGATGGGTAGTTTAACTGGGGCGGTTGCCTCCCAAAGGGTAACGGAGGCGCCCAAAGGTTCCCTCAGCCTGGTTGGCAATCAGGTGTTGAGTGTAAGTGCACAAGGGAGCTTGACTGTGAGACCGACGGGTCGAGCAGGGACGAAAGTCGGGACTAGTGATCCGGCGGTGGCTTGTGGAAGCGCCGTCGCTCAACGGATAAAAGGTACCCCGGGGATAACAGGCTGATCTTCCCCAAGAGTCCATATCGACGGGATGGTTTGGCACCTCGATGTCGGCTCGTCGCATCCTGGGGCTGGAGTCGGTCCCAAGGGTTGGGCTGTTCGCCCATTAAAGCGGTACGCGAGCTGGGTTTAGAACGTCGTGAGACAGTTCGGTCCCTATCCGCTGTGCGCGTAGGAATATTGAGAAGGGCTGTCCCTAGTACGAGAGGACCGGGACGGACGAACCTCTGGTGTGCCAGTTGTCCTGCCAAGGGCATGGCTGGTTGGCTACGTTCGGGAGGGATAACCGCTGAAAGCATCTAAGCGGGAAGCCTGCTTCGAGATGAGTATTCCCACCTCCTTGAGAGGGTAAGGCTCCCAGTAGACGACTGGGTTGATAGGCCGGATGTGGAAGCCCCGTAAGGGGTGGAGCTGACCGGTACTAATAGGCCGAGGGCTTGTCCTCAGTTGCTCGCGTCCACTGTGTTAGTTCTGAAGCAATGAACTCCCGTGCCGGTTGAGTTCAACTTCATAGAGTTTCGGTGGTCATAGCGTTAGGGAAACGCCCGGTTACATTCCGAACCCGGAAGCTAAGCCTTTCAGCGCCGATGGTACTGCAGGGGGGACCCTGTGGGAGAGTAGGACGCCGCCGAACAATTTTTAGCCTCAACCCCCGGACTCCGTCCGGGGGTTGAGGCATTTTTGCGTTCATTTCCTTTTCAGGCCGGCGTGACGAGGTGGGTGTCGTAGGCCAGGATGACCGCCTGGACGCGGTCCCGGGCGCCGGTCTTGGCGAGGATGCGGCCCACGTGGGTCTTGACCGTCGATTCCGCCAGGTGGAGGCGTTCCGCGATCTCCGTATTGCTCCATCCCTTGCCGATGACCGTGAGGATCTCGCGTTCCCGGTCCGTGAGGGAGGCGAGGCGGGCGTCCTCGGGCTGCGGGGTCGTCGTGGGGGAGGCCGGCAGGTGGTGGATGTAGGCGTCCAGGAGGCGGCGGGTGAGGCTCGGGGCGACGACCGCGTCGCCGCCGGCCACCGCGCGGATCCCCGCGAGGAGTTCCTCCGGCTGGGCGTCCTTCACGAGGAAGCCGCTCGCGCCGGCGCGGAGGCCGTCGTACGCGTACTCGTCGAGGTCGAAGGTCGTGACGATCAGGATCCGGCTCCGGGCGCCCGTGGCGATGACGCGGCGCGTGGCCTCGATGCCGTCCAGGCCGGGCATCCGGATGTCCATCAGGACGACGTCGGGGTGGTGCCGGTCGACCAGGCGGATCGCCTCGGTGCCGTTCGACGCCTCGCCGACGACCGTCATGTCGTCCTGGCTTTCGAGCAGCATGCGGAAGCCGAAGCGCTGCATCGGCTGGTCGTCCGCGATGAGAACGGTCGTCACGAGGGGGTGTCCTCCCGGGGGAGTCGGAGCCGGACGGTCCAGCCGCCGGTCGGCAGCGGGCCGCATTCGAGTGTGCCGTCGTAGAGGGCCGCGCGCTCGCGCATTCCGGTGAGCCCCTGGCCGTGGCCCCGGGCGGGGGCCGGGGCCGTCTCACCGGTGTTCGTGATGTCCGCCCGTACGTCGTCCGCTGTGGAGGTGAGGGTCACCCGTGCCTTCGCTCCCGTGCCCGCGTGTTTCAGGGTGTTCGTCAGGGCTTCCTGGACGACGCGGTAGACCGTCAGCTGGGCGCCCGGCGGGAGGGGGCGGGCGGTCGGGTCGTCGTGGGTCTCGAACCGTACGGGCAGGCCTGCCTTCCGTACGCCGGTGATCAGGGTGTCGAGGTCGGCCAGGGTGGGCTGGGGGTCGCGGGCCGCGTCCTCCTCGTCGTCGCGCAGGACGCCGAGGAGGCGGCGGAGTTCGGCGAGGGCCTGACGGCTCGTCGTGCCGATGGCTTCGAGGGCCTGGGCGGCGCGCTCGGGGTTCCTGGCCGCCGCGTAACGGCCGCCGTCCGCCAGGCCGGTGATGACGGACAGGTTGTGGCCGATGATGTCGTGCATCTCGCGGGCGATGCGGGTGCGTTCGGCGGCCGCCGCGAGCCGGACCTCCTGGTCGCGTTCGATCTCCAGGCGACGGGCGCGGTCGACGAGGCCGGCGGTGTAGTCCTTGCGGGAGCGGACCGCGATGCCGAGGAGGGCGACCAGGGCGTACGCCCACAGGGTGGGGACGACGCGCTGGTCCCAGGACTCCGAGGTGAAGCGGACCGCTCCCGTCACGAGCGGCGGCAGGATCAGGGCCAGGGACCACAGGAGCGCGCGGGGCGGGCGGCTGAGCGCGATGTGGAAGAGCGGGAGCATCTGGAGGTACGCGGCCTGCAGGAAGGCCCCCGAGCCGTCGCTGACCAGGGTCGCGCCGGCCATCACCGCCAGGACGGCCGTGGGGTGACGTCGGCGCCAGTACAGCGGCAGGGTGAGGGCCAGGGAGAGGGCGACCACGAGCCAGGCCGGGACGGACGGGTCGCGGGCGGTGTTCCGCCAGCCGCCGGCCGCGTCCACGAGGGCCGCGGTCGTCCAGAGGAGGGCCACCGCGGCGTCCCACACCCAGGGGCGGTTCTCGTCGAAGGCCCGTACGCGGGCGAGGAGGCGCTGGGCGTGTCTGCTCGGGCCCGTCGTCCCGGGCGGCTGCGGTGTCTCCTCCGTGATCACGCCGTCATCATCCTCATACGTCCCGGCGGTTGAGCAACAGGGCGGGGACGGCGAGTGCCGCGGCGGCCCACAGGAGCAGGGCGAGGAGGGCCGCGCCGGGCGAGGCCGCGCCCGGGAGCGGGGTCGCGGAGCCGAGGACGCCGGCCGCCTGCGTGGGGAAGTACCGGACGACGGTGTCCATCGCCGCGTACGGGAGCATCCCGAGGATCTCCGGAACGATCAGGACCCCGCCGACGAAGGCGCCGATCGCGCCCGGCACCGAGCGGAGTGCGGCGCCGAGGCCGAGGGCGATCAGGCCCAGGAGGGTGACGCCGGCGGCGTTGCCCGCGACGGCGGCGAGGACGCCGTCGTCGGTGAGGGAGGCGGCCTGGTCGGTGTCGGAGAGGAAGATCTGGGCGGTGAGGAAGGTCAGCAGGGCGGCCGTGAAGGAGATCGCGAAGACGGCGGCCGTGTAGACCGTGGCCTTCGCCCACAGGACGGGGAGGCGGCGGGGGACCGCCGTCAGGGAGGCGCGGATCATGCCCGTCGCGTACTCGCCGGCGGTGACGAGGATGCCGAGGACGGCGAGGGCGATGCCGCCGAGCTGGGAGCCGTACAGGGTGAGGACGACGGTGTCGACGTCGGAGTCGCCGCCGTCGGAGGTGTAGGTGGCGCCCATGAGGATGCCGACGCCGAGGAGGAGGGCGACGGAGGCGAGGACGGTGATCCAGGTGGAGCGGACGGTCCGGAGCTTGTGCCACTCGGAGCGGAGGACTCGGGACGGGGTGAGGGCGGGGGTGGTCATGCGGGGGCTCCCTGGTACTCGACGGAGTCGCGGGTGAGGTCCATGAACGCCTGCTCCAGCGAGGGGGCCTGCGGGGTGAGTTCATGGAGGGGGACGGCGTGGGCGGCGGCCGTGCGGCCGATCTCCGGCGCCTCCAGGCCGGTGACGAGGAGGGTGTCCGGTCCCTCCGTGGTGATCCGGGCGTCGGGGAGGAGCGTGCGCAGGCGGTCCGCCTCCGGGGTGACGACCTTGACGCTCGCGCCGCCCGAGGCGCGGACGAGTTCGTCGACGGTGGTGTCGGCGAGGAGGCGGCCCTTGCCGATGACGATCAGGTGGTCGGCGGTGAGCGCCATCTCGCTCATGAGGTGGGAGGAGACGAGGACGGTACGGCCCTCGGCCGCCAGGTTCTTCAGGAGGGTGCGGATCCAGAGGACGCCCTCCGGGTCGAGGCCGTTGACCGGTTCGTCGAGGACGACGGTGGCCGGGTCGCCGAGGAGCGCGGCAGCGATGCCGAGGCGCTGGCCCATGCCGAGGGAGAAGCCCTTGACGCGTTGGTGGGCGACGTGGGTGAGGCCGGCGAGGGCGAGGACCCGCTCCACGCGGGCGCGTGGGATGCCGTGGGTGTGGGCGAGCGCCATGAGGTGGTGGTGGGCGGAGCGGCCGGGGTGCACGGAGCGGGCTTCGAGGAGGGCGCCGACGTGGGTGAGCGGGGCGCTGTGGGCGGCGTAGGGGCGGCCGTCGACGGTGGCGTGGCCGCGGGTGGGGGCGTCGAGGCCGAGGATCATGCGGAGGGTGGTGGACTTGCCGGCGCCGTTGGGGCCGAGGAAGCCGGTGACGGAGCCCGGGCGGACGGTGAAGCTGAGGTCCTGGACGACGGTGGTGTCCCCGTACCGCTTGGTGAGGTTCTCTGCTCGGATCATGCCTTCGACGCTAGGGAGCGGGCGGCGGCGGGGCGTCGGACCCGGGGCGGGTGTGCGGCGGCGGGCGTAGTACCCGGGTACGACGGGGAAAAAGGCCTTGTCAGGGGGGTGTGGGGCTCGCCAGGATCGGTGGCATGGACTATTCGATACGCACCATCCGCGCCGACGAGTGGGAGAAGACCCGCGAGATCCGGCTGGCGGCCCTTCAGGACCCGATCGCCCACCTGGCGTTCCTCGACACGTACGAGGCGGCCGTGGAGCGGTCCGACGACTTCTGGAAGGAGCGGGCGGAGGGCGCGTCCGAGAGCGGCGACGGGAAGGTGCGGCAGTTCGTGGCCGAGGCGCCGGACGGCAGCTGGGCGGGCACGATCTCGCTGCTCGTGGAGCGGCCGTCGGACGAGGTGCGGTTCGGTGAGGCGGCGAAGGTCGACCAGACGCACATCGTGGGTGTGTACGTGCGTCCCGAGGCGCGGGGGACCGGGGTGATCGACGCGTTGTTCCAGGCGGGGGTGGAGTGGTCCTGGACGCTGCCGGCCCCGGAGGTCGCGCGGGTCCGGCTGTACGTCCACGAGGAGAACGCGCGGGCGGCGGCGTTCTATCGGCGGTTCGGGTTCGTGGCGACGGGGGACACGGTGGCGGTGCCGGGGTCCGAATCGGCGCTGGAGCTGGAGTACGAGTTGGTGCGACCCTCGGCGGGTGCGGGTGCGGGTGCGGGTGCGGGTGCGGGTTCGGGTTCGGGCTCGGGCTCGGGAGCCTAGGCGCGGCTGGGGGTGCCGTCCGTCGTGCCCACCCGTTCCGCCCCAGCGGAACGACTGCCCACAACGGAGTTCGGCCAGCGGGTCTTGGCCTGTTCCTCGGAGCGCATCAGGGCCAGCGTCGGCAGGCCCTGGCCCTTGCCCGTCTCCAGGAGGTCCGGGAGTTGGGGGAGGGGGGCGACGGCGGCCACGTCGTCGAGGACGAGGGTGAGTGGTGGGTCGAGCCGACCGTCGGATGACCGTGCGGCCATGCGGCGGCCGTGCTCGACCACGCTTGCGGCGAGGGCCGTGAGGAGCGGCATCGCGCCGGGGTGGGTGCGGGGATCCTCGATCGCCTCGCCCACCACGTAGAGCGTGCCCCCTTCGGCGAGGAAAGATGCGAGTGCCAGCGAATCAGTTCGATTCGGTACGCACGCCTCCCTGATGTGGATCGAGGAGAGGGCCGCGAGCGCACGTGCCGTCAGTTCCTGTGCCAGGCGGCGGCTTTCGGGGTGCGCGGTGAGCGCCGATTCCAGGAGGCCCGCCATGCCCGAGGCGGCCTTCGGGTGGCTGCGGAGGACGCGTACGGGCTCGTGGGCGCCCGCGCCCTGCGCCCAGCGGTGGACCTGTCGGAAGGGGCGGCCGTCGACGGCGGCGGCGTGCAGCCAGCAGCGCAGGAGCGTCTCCGCGGTGTCGGCGGTGGCCGCGTCGAGGCGGGAGTGCGGGCGTACGGGGGCGAGGAGGGCGATCGCCCGTTCCTGTGCCACCGCCGGGTCCTCGCAGTGCTCGGACGGTGACCAGTGGAGCCGTGCGGGGGTGTCGCAGAGGTGGCCGGGGTCGTGCACCAGGACCGGGCCGAGTTTGCCGCGGGCGTCCTTGGTGGAGGACCAGACGGCGGGGTCGGAGGTGACGACCAGGGCCGGGCCCTCGGCGTCCAGGATCGCCTGTACGGCGGCCGGGCGGCGGGTCTCCGGGGGGCCGTAGACGGTGCGGGGGGTGGCTATGGGGGCGGGCGGTGCGGTGGCGGGTGCGACCACCGGTGCCGGGGCGGGTGCGGGTGCCGGGGTCGGTGCGGGTTCGGGTGCCGGGGCCGGCGTCGGCGCTGTGGCCGGTGCCGGGGTCGGCTTCGGGGGGAGCTCCTCCGTCGGGCGGCGCGGGGTCGGGGGTGCGGCGGGCTCCTGCCGTACGCCCGCCTCCTCCCGTACCCGTGCGGCGGTCGTCCCGTACGCCCCCGCCTTCCGGTGCGCGCGGACCGCGCGCCAGCGGGCCAGGGTGCCGAGGACGAAGACGGCGAGGACCATCAGGATCATCGCCTCGCCGATCACCAGGCCCCAGAAGAGGCCGTACCCCGACAGCTGGTCCGGTGGGGTCGCCGGCCAGGCGGCCGGGAGGTCCGTCGGTGCCGTCGCCAGGGTGCGCAGGGCCGACGGGGTGCCCGTGAAGGCGACCCCCTGCGGCCAGGCGCCGTGGGCGAAGAGGCCGGCGAGGCCGGTGGCCGTCCACACCAGGACCGTGAGACCGAGGAGGAGGGCGATCAGGCTGAGGAGCAGCCCGTCGGAGATCCCTCCGCCTCCCTTCCGCGCCTGTTCCATCTATGCCACCGTCGACTGCGAAGTGCCGTTCATCTGCTGCTCGATGAGGATCGCCCGCTGTTCCGTCTCCCACTCCAGTTCCGGGTCCGTGACGGAGGACTCGGTCATGGCGCGGTCGGTGTAGACGAGGGGGCGTTCCTTCTCGGTGATGAGGTGTTTGACCACCTGCACGTTGCCGTTGACGTCCCAGACCGCGATGCCGGGGGTGAGGGTCGGGATGATCTCGACCGCCCAGCGGGGCAGGCCCAGGACGCGGCCCGTGTTCCGCGCCTCGTCGGCCTTCTGGGCGTAGATGGTCCGGGTGGAGGCCATCTTGAGGATCGCCGCCGCTTCCTTGGCCGCGGCGCCGTCGACCACGTCGCTGAGGTGGTGGACGACGGCGACGAAGCTCAGGCCGAGGCGGCGGCCGAACTTCAGCAGGCGCTGGAACAGCTGGGCCACGAAGGGGCTGTTGATGATGTGCCAGGCCTCCTCGACGAGGAAGATGCGCTTCTTCCGGTCGGGGCGGATCCAGGTGTGTTCGAGCCAGACGCCGACGATCGCCATGAGGATGGGCATGGCGATGGAGTTGCGGTCGATGTGGGACAGGTCGAAGACGATGAGCGGGGCGTCCAGGTCGATGCCGACCGTGGTGGGGCCGTCGAACATGCCGCGCAGGTCGCCGTCGACGAGGCGGTCGAGGACGAGGGCGACGTCCAAGCCCCAGGCCCGTACGTCGTCTATGTCGACGTTCATCGACTCGGCCGATTCGGCCTCCGGGTGGCGCAGGCGCTCGACGATGTCGGTGAGGATCGGCTGCCGGTCGGTGGTGTGCTCGGTGACGTACGCGTGGGCGACCTTGAGCGCGAAGCCGGAGCGCTCGTCGAGGCCGTGGCCCATCGCCACCTCGATGATGGTGCGCAGGAGGGCCAGCTGGCCCGTCGTGGTGATCGACGGGTCCAGGGGGTTGAGGCGGATCCCGGAGTCGTTGGCGACCATCGGGTCCAGGCGGATGGGGGTTATCCCCAGCTCCTGGGCGATGAGGTTCCATTCGCCGACACCGTCCTCGCCCTGGGCGTCGAGGACGACGACCTGCCGGTCGCGGAAGCGGAGCTGGCGGAGCACGTACGTCTTCTCCAGGGCCGACTTGCCGTTGCCGGATTCGCCCAGGACCAGCCAGTGGGGGGCCGGGAGCTGCTGCCCGTACAGCTGGAAGGGGTCGTAGATGTAGCCCTTTCCGCTGTAGACCTCGCGGCCGATGATGACGCCGGAGTCGCCGAGGCCCGGTGCGGCGGTCGGCAGGTAGACGGCCTGGGCCTGCCCGGTGGAGGTGCGGACGGGCAGGCGGGTCGTCTCCACCTTCCCGAAGAGGAAGGAGGTGAAGGCTTCGGTGAGGACGGACAGCGGATCTCGCATGGGTCTGTGCCCCTTCGGCCCTAGCGGCGGATGCCGGTCGCGAACGGCAAGGTGTTCACAAAGGCCCGGTGGTGCTCGCGGTCGCACCACTCCAGCTTCAGGTACGACTTGCCGGCGGAGGCCCTGATCGTGCGCTTGTCCCGGGCGAGGGCCTCGGGCGAACGCGACGACACCGTGATGTACCCGACGAGGTTCACTCCTGCCGCGCCGCTGGCGAGATCTTCACCCCGCTGGTCGAGTCGTCCGTGGGCGGCGATGTCGCGGGGGTCGACCGTGCGGTTCATCTTGGCGGCGCGGCTGGCGTCGGCCTCGTCGTTGGTCTTCTCGGTGAGCATGCGCTCGATGGCGACCTCGGTGGGCTCCAGGTCCATGGTGACGGCGACCGTGCGGATGACGTCCGGGGTGTGGACGAGGAGCGGGGCGAGGAAGTTGACGCCGACGGGGGTCATCGGCCACTCCTTGACCCAGGCGGTGGCGTGGCACCAGGGGGCGCGGGTGGAGGACTCGCGGGTCTTGGCCTGGAGGTACGTCGGTTCCATCGCGTCCAGCTCGGCGGGCCAAGCGTTTCGTTTCGTCATGGCCTGGATGTGGTCGATGGGGTGGTCCGGGTCGTACATGGAGTGCACGAGGGACGCGAGCCGGGACTGGCCGAGGGGCTGGCGGACGCGGATGTCGGCCTCGGCGAGGCGGGCGCAGATGTCGGTGAGCTCGCGGGCCATGACGACGGCGAGGCCGGCGTCGCGGTCGAGCTTGCGGGCGCCGGAGGCGTGGCGGGCGGCGCGGGCCATGGCGTTGGCCTCGGCGGCGAGCTCGCGGGTGTAGTGCATGCAGGCGACGAGGTAGGCGCGGTGCTGCTCGCTGGAGGTGGAGACCATCGACTGGAGCTGGTCGTACGACTCCTGGAGCCACGCGGGCGCGTGCGGGTCGCCGCGCTGGCCGACGTCCTTGGCGTGCGCGTCGGGGTCGGCGGGGAGGGTGCGGGCGAGCATCTGGAGGCGGGTGACGAAGCCGTCGCCGTTGGCCACGTGCTTGAGGAGGGTGCCGAAGCGGTCGACGAGGGCCTCCTGGTCCTCGCTGTCGCGCAGGCCGACGCCGGGGCCCTCGATCTCGATGGCGGCGGTGACGGTGCGGCGGTCGGCGTGCAGGAGGACGGCGATCTCGTCCGGGCCGAAGGGGGCTGCGAGCCAGCCGACGTTGCCGATGCCGGGGGGCGGGCCGATCTCGACCTCGCGGCCGTCGAGGCGGGTGCCGGCCTCGTGGGCGACGGAGCGGTAGGTCGTGCCGCGCTTGAGCATCCGTTTGTAGCTGCGGTTGATCTCGAACCACTTGTAGAACGTGCGGTGCTTGTACGGGAGGTACACGGCGGCGATCGCGAGCATGGGCAGGCCCGCGAGGAGGACGATCCGCAGGGGGAGGAGGGGGACGAGGAGTCCGCTCATCATGCCGAGGAAGGCGCCGACGATGATCAGGGCGATCTCGCCGGTCTCGCGGTTCTTGCCGACGATCGCGTTCGGCCGGGCACGGCCGACGAGATACGTGCGACGGGGCGCGACCGGCTGGGACTGGGTCGTCAACGCCCTGCACCTCCAGAGTTCTTGCGGTTGCTGTGCGGGGTACCCGCGGTGGGACTGCTGCTACGGGGCGGGGGCGTCGAGCCGCCGGTGCCGCCGGCGCCACCGCCTCCGCCGCGGCTGCTGTGCGCGGCCATGCCGCCGGAGACGGGGTTGGCGGGGCGGGGGGCGGAGCCCTGGGACTGGCCGCCGCCGCTGTCGCGGGTGCTGTGGGTCTTGATGCCCTGGGAGACGAGGGACGCGGGGGAGGAGATGACGGCCGCGGCCGCGTTCTCGCCGGCGCGGTGGAGGCGGTTGTCGCGGGAGGCGGCGATCTCGTCGCCGAAGCCGGGGACGAAGCGGTAGATCATCGCGGAGGCGAAGATGGCCAGCAGGATGATCGACAGGCCGGAGACGACGGCGGAGACCGAGTCGGGGCCGGTGCCGGAGGAGAGCGCGCCGGCGAGGCCGAGGACGATCACGATGACCGGCTTGACCAGGATGATCGCGATCATGATGCCGGCCCAGCGGCGGACGTGGCCCCACATGTTCTTGTCGACGAGGCCGGAGTAGACGACGACGCCGAGGAGCGCGCCGACGTACAGCAGGACGGCGCGGAGGAACAGCTCCAGGTAGAGCACGCCGGCGGCGAGGACGGTCACCAGGGACACGATGATCAGCATGATGGGGCCGCCACCGATGCTGTCGCCCTTCTGGAGGGCCTCCTTGAAGCTGCCGAAGAAGATGTCGGTCTGCTCGCCGGTGCCGGAGGCGATGACCTCGGTGATGGCGTCGGTGGCGTTGACGACGGTGTAGAGGATCAGGGGCGTGAACGCGGAGGCGAGGACCGTCAGCCAGAGGAAGCCGATGGCTTCCGAGAGGGCCGTGGTGAGGGGGACGCCGCGGACGGCCCGCTTGGCGACGGCGAGGAGCCAGAGGAGGAGGGTGAGGAAGGTGGCGGCGGCGAAGACGATCGCGTAGCGGCCGAGGAACTGCATGTTGGTGAAGTCGACGTCGGCGGTCGCCTTGACGGCCTTGGAGAGCTCGTCGACGACCTTGATGGCGGCGTCGGCGAAGCCGCGGGAGAGGGAGGTGAGGGGGTCGAGGGCGGTGGTGGGGTCGGTGACGGGGGTTTTGCCGGCTCCGCCGCCGGTTCCGGCACGGCCGTTCTCGCAGTAGTCCCGTGCGGGGCCGCGGATCAGGTCGCAGGGGTTGTTGCTGCCGGTCGGGCCGGGAGTTGGCGTGGGTGTGGGGGCGGCGAGGGCGCGGCCGGCGAAGAGCACGACGGCCGTCTGTGCCGCGCCGAGCGCAGCGGCGATCCTGGCGAGGCGCGGGAGGTGCTTACCGGGCATAGGTGAAGCCTCCGAACTGACCGACCGCGTCGCTCATCTCCTCCGCCGTGGACGCCCGCTGGTCCCGGCCGACGGGCACCGGACCCTCCTTCTGGTCGAAGCCGGTGACCTTCCAGTCGCCGTCGACCCACTGCAGCTCGTACGAGCCGGTGTACCAGGCCTCGGAGACGGGGTTCTTGGAACCCTCGCCGGCCATGCCGAAGAGGGACGAGTACCAGACCGACACCGTGGCCCTGTCGTCCGTGTAGCTGTCGACCCTCGCTCCCACGGGGACGGTGCGGGAGATGAACGTCATGCCCTGCGGGGCGGAGCCGTCGTCCTGGAGACCGATCCGGCTGAGGAACCCCTTGTCGGCGTAGACCTTGTCGAGGTCGCTCTGACGGGCGGCGGCCACGGCGGGCGCGTACACGGTGTGCACGATCTCGTTCCGCGTCGAGGCGCTGAACATCTCCGCCGACCCCAGCGCCACCGCGTAGTTCGTCGCCGCGCTCTGTGCGCCCTGGTCGTCGTGGCTGTAGCCCGTGGGGATCGCGCCGTTCTTGCCGGTGACCGGGCGGACGCCCGTCGCGGCGGTGGGGGCGGTCCTGTCCGGTGTGCCGGAGCGGGCGCCGGCCGCGTCCGCCGGTTCGCCGCCGCCGCGGTTGGCGAAGGCGATCGCGGCGATGAGGAGGACCACCACGCCCACGACCGTGATGAGGGATCGGGAGCTGCGGACGGGGCGGCGGGCGCCGCCGTAGACGTCGCCGCTGTTGCCCTCGGGCAGGCGGGTCCGGGTCTGGCCCGAGCCGCCCACGCCGCCGAAGCTGTCGTGCTCGTCGCCGGGACTCATGCCGGGTACGCCCCCTCACTCGTTCGCGGGTACGGCCGTGCTTCAACATGACTGGGCATCAGGGAACGCATTCTCAGGAAGGTCGGGTCCGACGGGAGATCAGACGGCCATCCCGTACACGATGGTGAACAGCGTCCCCAGCGATCCGATGATGAAGACGCCGGTCAGGCCGGCGACGATGAGGCCCTTGCCCTGTTCCGCGCTGAACGTGTCCCGGAGGGCGGTCGCGCCGATGCGCTGCTTGGCCGCTCCCCAGATGGCGATGCCGAGGCAGAGCAGGATGGCCACGGCCATCACGACCTCGATCATCACCTTGGCCTCGTTGCCCAGGCTCCCGAAAGGTCCCCAGTTGGGGGCGATTCCACCGATGATGGTGGTGATGTCGCCCTTTTCGGCCGCCAGGTACATATAACTCACCGCCCCTGTTGGGTACTTGTGCGCCCTTGCCGGACGGCATGGGTCATCGCCCTATCTTCGCTGATGAAACCGCCCACGTGTGACGGCTTGGCGGCTCTCTTTACCCGATCCCCGCACACTTGACCGGTCTGACCGTCTTGACCTGCGGTGGTGTGGCCGGTTTCCATGCGAAGAAGCGTATGGTCACTCTGTGTATCACGGAGAGTGACTCCGGGCAATGATTGTCGTTGTTGCACTCTTGGGGCCGCGTCAGACGCCATCCCCTCGCGGTGCCTCGGCGCCTAGACTGACCGCCCGGGCGTACTGCCATGAACCGAGGGGTGGTTGACGGTGCGTAGGGCTGGCAAGGCCTGGTGGTGGGCCGGCGGGGGGCTGGGGGTCTGTCTCGGTCTCGTCGCCCTGCTCGTGGTCGGCACGTACTCCGCGGCGGCCGGCATCGCCGGTGGCGCGGGTGCCAAGAACGGTGCCGTGGCCCTCGCGAAGGGCTCCGTCCCCGCCCTCTACCAGGGGCTCGTGCAGCGGTGGGGGAACCTGTGCCCCGCCATCAACCCGGCGCTGCTCGCCGCCCAGCTCTACCAGGAGAGCGGCTGGAACCCGCGAGCGGTCTCCCCGGCCGACGCCCGGGGCATCGCCCAGTTCATCCCCGGCACCTGGGCCGGGCACGGCATCGACGGCGACGGGGACGGGGACCGGGACATCTGGGACCCGCAGGACGCCATTCCGTCGGCCGCCTCGTACGACTGCGAACTCGCCGGCTACGTGAAGGACGTCCCCGGGGACCCGGCGAACAACATGCTGGCCGCGTACAACGCGGGCGCGTACCGGGTCATCAGGCACGGCGGGGTGCCGCCCATCAGCGAGACGCAGAACTACGTCCGCATCATCCGGTCCCTGGAGAAGAGCTTCGCCCGGCCGGTGGGCCGGGTCGCGCCCTCGCAGCAGGCCGCGGCCGCCATCCACTACGCGCAGCAGAAGCTGGGCACCCCGTATCTCTGGGGCGGTACGGGCACGGCCGCGCAGAACGGGCGCTTCGACTGCTCCGGGCTCACCCAGGCCGCGTACGACAGCGTCGGCGTGCAGCTGCCGCGCGTCGCCAACGACCAGTACAACGCCGGTCCGCACCCGGGCCGGGACGAGCTGCTCCCGGGCGACCTCGTGTTCTTCTCGGACGACCTGACCAACTCCCGGGCCATCCGGCACGTCGGCATCTACGTCGGCGGCGGCTACATGATCGACGCGCCGCGCACCGGGGCAGTGATCCGCTTCGACCGGATCGACACCCCGGACTACTTCGGGGCCACCCGGGTCACCCAGGAGGGCGCGGCGGCGCTGCCCACCCATCTCCCGCAGGCCTGAGGGAGGCAGACGGGGCGTCGGACGGCCTTCGGGGCGTATCGGGCATGGCTGGAACTCTCCGTCATGCGCGGGCCCTGGGCTGCGGCGGGCCGTCACTCTTCGATAACGTCGGCATGATCCACCGGAGAGAGCGGAACGTACGCCTCAGGCGGTTCGTTCCCTGATCCGACCGCTCTGACCACGGGGGTTGGAAACCAGACACGAGAGCAAGGGGCCGCAGCAGATGGCTGGACTCGCATCGGACGGCTCGAACCCCGATGTCGGCCTGCTCTACGACATCAACGGGCTGGCCAAGGCCGCTCCGCCGTGGTTCGACCGCGTCATGGAGTTCGTCGGCGAGTACGGGATCGTGCTCGCGATGGTCCTCGTCGTGCTCTGGTGCTGGTGGAGCGTCCGCAGGCGCGGCACCCTCACCGACTCCGTCTCGGCCGTCGCCGGGCTCGTGTGGGCCCCGCTGGCGGCCGGAATCGCCCTCCTGGTCAACATCCCCATCCGCGGCTTCGTCGAGCGCCCCAGACCCTTCAGGGACCACCAGGGTCTGGAGGTCCTCGTCGACGGGAAGACGGACTTCTCCTTCGTCAGCGACCACGCCACGCTGACGATGGCGCTCGGCGTCGGCCTCTTCGTCGCCCACCGCCGGTTCGGCCTCGCCGCCATCGCCCTCGCCCTCGCCGAGGGCTTCGCCCGGGTCTACATGGGCGTCCACTACCCGACCGACGTCATCGGCGGCTTCGCCCTGGGCACGGCCGTGGCGCTGCTCCTCGCCCCGGTCGCGCTCGCCCTGCTGACGCCCGTCGTCTCCGCCGTCGCCCGCTCCGGCCGCGGCGCCCGGCTCGTCCGCTCCCGCCGGGGCGACGCGGCGCGCCGCCACGAGACCGTCGGCATCCCCGAGACCCGGCTCGGCGGCACCGCCGACACCGGCCGGAACGACCTCGCCGCGTAGGGCCGATCCGGGGGCCCGGTCCTAGGAGTTGCTCGCCCGCAGGTGTTCCGCCGCGTCCGTGCGGGCCTTGTCGCGGGATCTGCGGGCCGGTCCCGTCCAGCCGCAACTGCACCGTGCCAGCGCGAACGATCCGCGCTCCGTCGTCGTGGTGGTGTGGGAGGAAGCCTGCGCGTGCACCCCACCACCGTACTGCGCGTGACGGCACGCCCCCACCGTCGTTATGCGGATCGGGTGTCCCCGGGCCCGCGGGCCCCGGGAAGGGCGGTGCCGGGCGAACAGCGGTGAGGCGTTGGGGGTTGGCGGCGATGGTGGTGCAGCGGTACGGGCGTCCGCAGGGCTTCGGGAGCGGGGCGTTCGCCGCCGCCGTCCTGGTCGGCTCCCTCGTCGGGACCGCGGCGGTCACGGGCTGCGCCGCCCCCCAGGACCCGAAGGCGGCGGCCGCCGACTCCGCCCTCGCCGTACGGAACGCCGCCGACGTCCTGGCGAGGGCCGGCACCTCCAAGGCGAGCACCTCCATGGAGATGGCCGCCGGCGGGACCCGGGTCACCATCCGCGGCGAGGGCGGCTACGACTTCCGGCGCCGCACCGGGCGGCTCCAGGTGCTGCTGCCGAAGGACCCGGCGGGGGCGAGCGAGCACCGGCCGATCACCGAGCTCCTCATCCCCGGCGCGCTCTACATGAAGAACAGGGGTGCCGGAGTGCCCGCCGACAAGTGGGTCCGCATCGACACCACCGCCCTCGACGACGGGAACTTCGTCACCAACGGTGCCACCGACCCGGCCGCCGCGGCGGAGCTGCTGCGGGGCGCCCGCGAGGTCACGTACCTCGGCGAGGTCGATCTGGCAGGGGTGAAAGTCGGCCACTACCGGGGCGTCGCCGACATCGCGCACGCCGCCCGGGCCGCCTCGCCGCAGCTGCGCGGGGTGCTCGCCGCGGCGGCGAAAGGGTTCGCCAAGGACACGGTGCCCTTCGACGCGTACCTCGACGGCGAGGGGCGGCTGCGGAAGGTGCGCCACCAGTTCAGCTTCAGCAACCAGGGCCGGACGGTCGCGGTCGCCTCGACGACCCTGCTGTACGGCTTCGGGGTCCCCGTCGAGGTGACGCTGCCGGACCGCCGGGACATCTACGCGGGGAAGATCGAGGCCTGACCCGGCCGTGGCGGCACGGAGCAGCGGTACGGACCATCGGCAAATGGTCCAGACGTGTCATGTGCCCTACGCGTCGCCGTACCTACGCTGGGAGACCGCTGGGAGACCGACGCCGGCAGGAAGAGGTGGATGCGCGTGGCCCCGCCCGGTACAGCAACCGTGCCCGCAGACCCGGACCGCGTCGCCCTCGCGGAGATCGAGCTCTGCGGCGAGCTGATCATCGCGGCGTCGGCCGCGGACGGGGAGCGGCTCAGCGCCGACCGGATCGACGAGGTGCTGCGGGTGGCGGCGGAGCGGGCCGCGGAGGAACTCTGACGGACACGGCCCCGCCCCGCCCGGCTCAGGTGCGCATCATGCGGGCGATGGCCTTCGTGGCCTCCTCGACCTTCTCGTCGATGCCCGTGCCGGTGGCCGCCGCGTCCGCGACGCAGTGCCGCAGGTGCTCCTCCAGGAGCTGGAGGGCGAAGGACTGGAGGGCCTTCGTCGAGGCCGACACCTGCGTGAGTATGTCGATGCAGTAGACGTCCTCGTCGACCATCCGCTGGAGGCCGCGGATCTGGCCCTCGATCCGGCGCAGCCGCTTGAGGTGCTCGTCCTTCTGCTTGTGGTATCCGTGCACGCCGTGGTCGTGCCCGTGCGCGTGGTCGGCCGGCTCGACGGCCCCGACGGCCTCGGGGGTGACCTGGTCCGCCTCGGTGGTCGTCATCGCGTCCTCCCGTTGTCCAGAAAAGGGGGTGTATACCCCTCGTGGGTATATGGTACCGATCCCCGCCGATCCGGGCGGGGGCCCGTGCAGTTCACTGTGCCTGATGGGCGACACTGAGAGACGCCGGTTAGCCGTGGCCGGATGATGCGCCTAGCATCAGCCTGACCGAAACCCAGCACACCCGAGGACCTCACGTGCGATTTCGTCTGACCCCCAGGGAGACGAGCTTCTACGACATGTTCGCCGCGTCCGCGGACAACATCGTCACGGGCTCCAAGCTCCTGATGGAACTGCTCGGAGCGGAGCCTTCCGCCCGGGCCGAGATCGCGGAGCGGATGCGGGCAGCGGAGCACGCCGGTGACGACGCCACCCACGCGATCTTCCACCAGCTGAACTCCTCCTTCATCACGCCGTTCGACCGCGAGGACATCTACTCCCTCGCGTCGTCCCTCGACGACATCATGGACTTCATGGAAGAGGCCGTCGACCTGGTCGTCCTCTACAACATCGAAGAGCTCCCCAAGGGTGTCGAGCAGCAGATCGAGGTCCTGGCCCGGGCCGCGGAGCTGACCGCCGAGGCCATGCCGAACCTGCGGACGATGTCCAACCTCACCGAGTACTGGATCGAGGTCAACCGCCTCGAGAACCAGGCGGACCAGATCCACCGCAAGCTGCTCGCCCACCTCTTCAACGGCAAGTACGACGCCATCGAGGTGCTGAAGCTCAAGCAGGTCGTGGACGTGCTGGAGGAGGCGGCCGACGCCTTCGAGCACGTGGCCAACACGGTGGAGACCATCGCGGTCAAGGAGTCCTGAGCTTCGTGGACACCTTCGCTCTGATCGTGACCATCGGGGTCGCGCTCGGCTTCACGTATACGAACGGCTTCCACGACTCCGCCAACGCCATCGCCACCTCGGTGTCGACCCGGGCGCTGACCCCCCGGGCGGCGCTGGCGATGGCGGCGGTCATGAACCTGGCGGGCGCCTTCCTCGGCAGCGGCGTCGCGCACACCGTCAGCAAGGGTCTGATCGAGACGCCGACGGGCAATTCGGGGATGGGCATCCTCTTCGCCGCGTTGCTCGGCGCGATCGTCTGGAACCTGGTCACCTGGTACTTCGGTCTTCCCTCGTCCTCCTCGCACGCGCTCTTCGGCGGCATGGTGGGCGCGGCGCTCGCGGGTGGCACGGAGGTCATCTGGTCGGGCGTCCTGGAGAAGGTTGTCATCCCGATGTTCCTCTCCCCGGTCGTCGGCCTGATCGCCGGTTACCTGGTGATGACCGCGATCCTGTGGATGTTCCGCAAGGCGAACCCGCACAAGGCCAAGCGCGGCTTCCGCATCGCGCAGACCGTCTCGGCGGCCGGCATGGCGCTCGGCCACGGCCTCCAGGACGCGCAGAAGACGATGGGCATCGTGGTGATGGCCCTGGTCATCGGCGACGTGCAGAGCGCGGACGCGCCGATCCCGGTGTGGGTGAAGTTCGCCTGCGCCGTGATGCTCTCGCTCGGTACGTACGCGGGCGGCTGGCGGATCATGCGGACCCTCGGCCGCAAGATCATCGAGCTGGACCCGCCGCAGGGCTTCGCCGCGGAGACGACGGGCGCGTCGATCATGTTCGTCACCGCCTTCATCTTCAAGGCGCCGATCTCCACGACCCACGTCATCACCTCGGCGATCATGGGCGTGGGCGCCACCAAGCGCGTCAACGCGGTCCGCTGGGGCGTCGCCAAGAACATCGTCCTCGGCTGGTTCATCACGATGCCGGCGGCGGCGATCGTCGCCGCGGTGAGCTACTACGTCGTGCAGCTGATCTTCGGGTAGGACCCTCCGGACGTGGTCGGGCCCGGCTCCCCCGTGGGGGAGCCGGGCCCTTCGTCTTGCGGTGGCACCGCCATGCAGCACCACAAGACGGGTCTTATCCGAAGCGGCCGGAGATGTAGTCCTCGGTCGCCTGGACGCTCGGGTTGGAGAAGATGCGCTCGGTGTCGTCCAGCTCGATCAGCTTGCCGGGCTGGCCGACGGCCGCCAGGTTGAAGAAGGCCGTACGGTCCGAGACGCGGGCGGCCTGCTGCATGTTGTGCGTCACGATGACGATCGTGAAGCGCTCCTTCAGCTCGCCGATCAGGTCCTCGATGGCGAGGGTGGAGATCGGGTCGAGGGCCGAGCAGGGCTCGTCCATCAGCAGGACGTCCGGCTCGACCGCGATCGCGCGGGCGATGCACAGACGCTGCTGCTGGCCGCCGGAGAGGCCGGAGCCCGGCTTGTTGAGGCGGTCCTTGACCTCGTTCCAGAGGTTGGCGCCCTTGAGGGACCGCTCGACGATGTCGCTGAGCTGCGACTTCTTGTACTTGCCGTTGAGGCGCAGGCCCGCCGCCACGTTGTCGAAGATCGACATGGTGGGGAAGGGGTTCGGGCGCTGGAAGACCATGCCGACCGTGCGGCGCACGGCGACGGGGTCGACGTTCGCCCCGTACAGGTTCTCGTCGTCCAGCATCACCTTGCCCTCGACGCGACCGCCGGGGGTGACCTCGTGCATGCGGTTCAGGGTGCGCAGGAAGGTGGACTTGCCGCAGCCGGAGGGGCCGATGAAGGCCGTCACGGAGCGGGGCTCGACGGTCATCGAGATGTCGTCGATCGCCTTGTGGGCGCCGTAGTAGGCGGAGAGGCCGCTGACGTCGATTCGCTTGGCCATGTGAATCACTTCCAATTTACCGCGGTCAGCGGCCGGTCTTCGGGGCCTTCCAGCGGGCGATGCCGCGGGCCACCAGGTTGAGGATCATGACGAAGGCGATCAGGACGAGCGCGGCGGCCCAGGCGCGGGCCACGGCGGCGTCGGTGCCGACCGCGTACTGCTCGTACACGTAGAGCGGCAGGGAGGACTGGGCGCCTTCGAAGGGGTTCGGGTTGATGAGCTTCGTACCGAACACGAGGAGCAGGACCGGGGCCGTCTCACCGGTGATGCGGGCGACCGCGAGCATGACGCCCGTGGTGATGCCGCCGATCGCGGTGGGCAGGACCACCTTCAGGATGGTGCGCCACTTGGGGATGCCGAGGGCGAGGGAGGCCTCGCGGAGCTCGTTCGGGACGAGCTTGAGCATCTCCTCGGTGGAGCGGACCACGACCGGCATCATCAGGATGGCGAGGGCCATCGCGCCGGCGAAACCGGAGGGGCCGAAGCCCAGGATCAGGTTCCAGGTGGCGAGGATGAAGAGGCCGGCGACGATCGACGGGATGCCCGTCATGACGTCGACGAAGAAGGTGACGGCGTGGGCCAGCTTTCCGCCGCCGTACTCGACGAGGTAGACGGCGGTGAGGAGGCCGATGGGCGCGGCGATCAGCGTCGCGATGCCGACCTGCTCGATGGTGCCGAGCAGCGCGTGGTAGACGCCGCCGCCCTCCTCGGCGTCGAGGACGCCGTTCATCGAGTGGGTCAGGAAGTACGGGCTGAGGGCTTCCAGGCCCTTGCTGATCGTGACCCAGGCGAGGGAGAGCAGCGGGACGACGGCGAGGACGAAGCAGACCCAGACGAGGCTGGTCGCGACGCGGTCCTTGGCCTGGCGGCGGCCCTCGACCTTGGTGGTCACGGCGAAGGTGACGAGGACGAAGAGCAGCGCGGAGATCAGGCCCCACTGGACCTTGCTGTGCCAGCCGGCGGCGAGGCCGATGCCGATGCCCGCGGCGATCGAGCCCGCGGCGACGGCGGCCGGGGTCCAGCGGGGGAGCCGGGCGTGGGAGAGGGACCCGCGGCGCGGGGCCACCGAGACCGGACGTTCCTGTATGGCGTGGCTCATGCCGCGGCCCCCGAGTACTCCTTGCGGCGGCCGATGATCCAGCGGGCGGCGCCGTTGACCAGCAGGGTGATGACGAAGAGGACGAGACCGGAGGCGATCAGCGCGTCCCGGCCGAACTCGTTGGCCTCGTTGAACTTCGCGGCGATGTTCTGGGCGAAGGTGCCGCCGCCCGGGTCGAGCAGGTGGCCCGAGAGCACGAAGCTGGGGGAGAGGACGACGGCGACGGCCATCGTCTCGCCGAGCGCGCGGCCGAGGCCCAGCATGGAGGCGGAGATGATGCCGGAGCGGCCGAAGGGCAGCACCGACATGCGGATGACCTCCCAGCGCGTGGCGCCGAGGGCGAGGGCGGCTTCCTCGTGCATCCGCGGGACCTGGAGGAAGACCTCGCGGGTCACGTTGGTGATGATCGGCAGGATCATGATCGCCAGCAGGATGCCCACGGTGAAGAGGTTGCGGGCGACGCCGTCGCTGGACTTGTCGAAGACGTACGTCCAGCCCAGGTACTGGTCGAGCCACTTGTTGAGGCCGTCCAGGTACGGGACGAGGAAGATCGCGCCCCAGAGGCCGTAGATGATGCTGGGCACGGCGGCGAGCAGGTCGACCACGTACGCGAGCGGCTTGGCCAGCTTGCGCGGCGCGTAGTGCGAGATGAAGAGGGCGATCCCGATCGCGACGGGCACGGCGATGAGCATCGCGATGACCGAGGAGACGAGCGTGCCGAAGGCGAGGACGGCGATGCCGAAGACCGGCGGGCTGCCCGCCGGGTTCCACTCGAAGGTGGTGAAGAAGCTGGTGCTGTCCTTCGAGATGGCGAGGACGGCACGGTAGGTCAGGAAGACCGCGATCGCGGCCATGATCACGAGGAGGGTGATGCCGGAGCCTCGGGACAGGCCGCTGAAGATGCGGTCCCCGGGGCGGGTCGCGCTCTTGGCGCTCCGGCTCCTGTGTATGTCGGGTGAGGTGGTAGCCATCGGTTTTCTCCGGTCTGCGGGTCCCGTACGCGAGTACGGGGGCCCTGGCGGCGGTGCACCGGATGCCGGGGCCGGCCCCTCCACGGGAGGTGAGGGGCCGGACCCGGCCGGGGGTCAGGACAGGGTCGGGACGATCGCGCGGACCTTGGCCGCGATCTCGGCCGGGAGCGGGGCGTAGCCGGCGTCGGAGAGGACCTTCTGGCCCTCCTCGCTGGCGGTGTAGGTGAGGAACGCCTTCAGGGTCGGCAGGGTCTCCGCCTTGTTGCCCTTGTCGCAGGCGATCTCGTACGTGACGAGGGTCAGCGGGTAGGCGCCCTCGGCCTTGGTCGTGTAGTCGAGGGAGAGGGCCAGGTCGCTGCCCGTGCCCTTGACCTTGGCGGCGGCGATGGCCTTCGAGGCGTTCTCCGTGGAGGCGGCGACCGGGGCGGCGGCACCGGTGTTGATGCTGACCGTGGAGATCTTGTTGGCCGTCGCGTAGGAGAGCTCGAAGTAGCCGATGGAGCCCTCGGCGTCCTTGACCGCGGTGGCGACACCGGAGGAGCCGTTGGCGGCCTGGCCACCCGGGGCGGGCCACGACTTCGTCTTCGGGTCGTACTTCCAGTCGGCCTTCGCGGTGGCCGAGAGGTACTTGCCCAGGTTCTGGGTGGTGCCCGACTCGTCCGAGCGGTGGAAGGCCTGGATGGTGGTGTCGGGGAGCTTCGCGCCCGGGTTCAGCTTGGAGATCGCCGGGTCGTTCCACTTGGTGATCTTCGTGTCGAAGATCTTGGCCAGGGTGGGGGCGTCCAGGACCAGGTTGTCCACGCCCTCCAGCTTGTAGCCGATGGCGATGGGGCCGCCGACCATCGGCAGGTTGATGCCCTTGCCGCCCTTGCAGATCTTCTGCGACTCGGCGACCTCTTCGTCCTTGAGGGCGGAGTCGGAGCCGGCGAAGGTGACCTGGCCCTGGTTGAACTTGGTGATGCCGCCGCCGGAGCCGATGGCCTGGTAGTTGACCTCGACGCCGGAGCACGCGGCCTGGAAGTTCTTGACCCACAGGTCCATCGCGTTCTTCTGCGCGCTGGATCCGGCGGCGAGGAGCTGGCCCTTGGCGCCGTCACACGCGATGTTCGACGCGGCGGCGGAGGTCTTGGTGCCGCCGTCCTTGGTCGGGGTCTCCGTGTTGTTGTCCGAGCCACACGCCGAGAGGACGAGCGCACCGGAGACGACGAGGGCACCGATCGCGGAGGCGCGAAGCCCGTTCTTGCGCGAAAGCTTCACTTTCGGGTGTTCCTTCCAGAAGCCGCCTTGTCGCGGACCGTGTGTCCTGACCGTTCTACGGCGGCGTGTGTCGGTTGGTCGGTGCGTCGTTGTGCTCCTTGCACCGTGTACGGCCGAAATTAGGCAGAACAGGTGAAGCGGTCGACGGGGGAGGGTGAACGGGAAGTGAACCGTGCCGGAAGCGCGGGTGCGGGGCCCTTGGGCGGGCGGCGGTCGCGGGTGGGCGTTTCCTCTGCCGGGGCGGTGCCCGCCCCGGCCCCGCTCCGTTGTGGGCAGGCGTTCCGCCCCAGCGGGACGATTGCCCACACGGGCGGGGCGGGAGCCCCGGAGCGGGGTGCGGCCCACACGGCGGGTGGGAGCCGCCCTGCGGGGTGCTTGCCCACACGGCTGGGGTGGTCAGGGGCGCCGGGGTGCGGGTGTGGTCCGCGTCGGTCAGGGGTGGGTGGTGGCCATGGCTACGTCCAGGAGTTCTCGGTCTCTCGGTTGGGTGAGGCGGTGGCGGGCCGTCGACGGGGGGAGCCAGACGAGGGCGTCGATCTCCCTCGTCGGGACGAAGCCGCCGTCCAGCGCCCGGGCCGACCAGTACGCGACCTCCTTGGGCCGCCCGTCCACCGTGTAGTGGGCCGTCGGCAGGCGCGGGCCGAGCTCGCAGCGCCGGCCCGTCTCCTCCAGGACCTCGCGCAGCGCGCACGCCTCCGCCGTCTCGCCGCGCTTCCGTTTGCCCTTGGGGTGCGACCAGTCGTCCCACTTCGGTCGGTGGACCAGGGCGATCTCGATGCCCTGGCCGGAAATCGCCGGCCGCCACAGCACGCAGCCCGCCGCCAGGATGGGGGTCGGCGTGCTCATGGGACCGGTGCCGTCGTTCTGCGCCAGGCGCGCTGGAAGGCGAAGCGCGCGGCCTCGACCTCGTGGCGCTGGTCGGCGTGGAGGACGCCCAGGGCGTAGGCGGTGGCGGGGGCGATGCGCGGGGTGCGGGCGGCGGTGGCGGCGGCCGCCGCGGCCTCCGCCGCGTCGCGGTGCCGGTCCAGGGCCCTGGCCGCCTCGTACAGGACGGAGTCGGGTTCGCCGCCGGTGTGCAGGGCCTCGGTGGCGTACCGGTGCAGGCGCAGCAGGAGCCGGGTCTGGTGCCAGGGCGCGTCCTGGCTCTCGCCGGCGGCCAGGGCGAGGGCGTCGGCGTTGTACGGGTGGGCCGCCCGGGCGAGGGGGAGTGCGGCGACCGCGTCGAGGAGGCGCCGCTCGGCGAGCTCGGCGGGGGCGTCGATGACCTCGATGGCCGGGGCCGCGCCGGCCGGGCCGAGCGGGACCTCGGAGGCGAGGAGGGCGACGGCGTCGGCGACCGCGTGGAAGCGGGCGGAGCCGAGCGCCTGGAGGGAGGCGGAGTGGGCGCGCGTGCGGGCCAGGGTCAACTGGCGTTCGAGGAGGGCGCCGGCGCGGGCGGCACCCACCGTGAGGCCCGTGCCGCCCTCCGTGCCCCTGGCCGCCGGCACCGGACCCCCGCCGCTCGACAGGCGGGACAGTGCGTCCACCAGCCGGACGAGCCGGGAGGTGCAGGCCTGTTCCAGGGCCAGCGTGCCGGAGAGCCAGGCGAGTTCGGTGCGCAGCTGGTCGGCCCAGGCCGTGTCGAGCAGCGGCCGGAAGGTGTGGAGGGTGCCGCCGATCCGGCGGGCCGCGCCCCGCAGCGTACGGGCGGCCTCCTCCGCTCCGGCCGTGTCGGAGCCGCTCTCGGTGTGCAGGCGCAGGCCGCGGAGGAAGTCCGCGGCCCGCGCGTGCAGGTAGGGGGCCAGGACCTCGCCCGCCGTGACGTCCTGCGAGTGGTCAGGGTTGTGCACGCCGGCGCCTCCGCGCGTCGATGAGCATCTCCTGGACGTGCCGCAGGGGCCTGCCCTCGGGGTCGGTCGCGTGCCGCGTCCAGTTCCCGTCGGGGCCGAGGTGCCAGGAGGAGGTGGTGTCGGACATCCCGGTCTCCAGGAGCCGGGTGAGCGCTGCCCGGTGCGCCGGGTCGGAGACCCGTACGAGGGCCTCGATCCGGCGGTCCAGGTTGCGGTGCATCATGTCGGCGCTGCCGAACCAGACCTCGGGTTCGCCGCCGTTGCCGAAGGCGAAGACCCGGGAGTGCTCCAGGAAGCGGCCGAGGATCGAGCGGACCCGGATGTTCTCCGAGAGGCCGGTGACGCCGGGGCGGACGGCGCAGATGCCGCGGACCCAGATGTCGACGGGGACGCCGGCCCGGGAGGCCTGGTAGCAGGCGTCGATGACGGCCTCGTCGACCATCGAGTTGACCTTGATGCGGACGTACGCCGGGCGTCCCGCGCGGTGGTGCGCGATCTCCTTGGTGATCCGGGAGACCAGGCCGTCCCGCAGGGACTTGGGGGCGGTGAGCAGGCGGCGGTACGTCTCGCGGCGGGAGTAGCCGGAGAGCCGGTTGAACAGGTCGGAGAGGTCGGCGCCGACCTGCGGGTCCGCGGTGAGCAGGCCCAGGTCCTCGTAGAGCCGGGCCGTCTTCGGGTGGTAGTTGCCGGTGCCGACGTGCGAGTAGCGGCGCAGGAGCTCGCCCTCCTGCCGTACGACCAGCGACAGCTTGCAGTGGGTCTTCAGGCCGACGAGGCCGTAGACGACGTGGCAGCCGGCCTCCTCCAGCTTCCGTGCCCACTTGATGTTGGCCTGCTCGTCGAAGCGGGCCTTGATCTCGACGAGGACGAGGACCTGCTTGCCGGACTCGGCGGCGTCGATGAGGGCGTCCACTATCGGGGAGTCGCCGGAGGTCCGGTACAGCGTCTGCTTGATCGCGAGGACGTCCGGGTCGGCCGCGGCCTGCTCCAGGAAGGCCTGCACGGACGTGGAGAAGGAGTCGTACGGGTGGTGCAGGAGCACGTCCCGCTCGCGCAGCGCGGCGAATATGTCGGGCGCGGACGCCGACTCGACCTCGGCGAGGTCCCGGTGGGTGCCGGCGACGAACTTCGGGTACTTCAGCTCGGGCCGGTCCTGGCCGGCGATCCCGAAGAGGCCGGTGAGGTCGAGCGGGCCGGGCAGCGGGTAGACCTCGGCGTCGGAGACCTTCAGCTCGCGCACCAGCAGGTCGAGGACGTACGGGTCGATGGACTCCTCGACCTCCAGGCGCACCGGGGGCCCGAAGCGGCGCCGCATGAGCTCCTTCTCCAGGGCCTGGAGCAGGTTCTCCGCGTCGTCCTCCTCGACCTCCAGGTCCTCGTTCCTGGTCACCCGGAACATGTGGTGCGCGAGCACCTCCATGCCGGGGAACAGCTCCTCCAGGTGCGCGGCGATGACGTCCTCCAGGGGCACGTACCGCTGCGGGGAGGCCTCCAGGAAGCGGGAGAGCAGCGGCGGCACCTTCACGCGCGCGAAGTGGCGGTGGCCGCTGACCGGGTTGCGCACGACCACGGCGAGGTTGAGGCTGAGGCCGGAGATGTACGGGAAGGGGTGGGCCGGGTCCACGGCCAGCGGGGTGAGGACCGGGAAGATCTGCTGGCGGAAGAGGGTGAAGAGCCGCGCCTGCTCCTTCTCCGTGAGCTCGGGCCAGCGGATCAGGTGGATGCCCTCGTCGGCGAGGGCCGGGGCGACGTCCTGCTGGTAGCAGGCGGCGTGCCGGGCCATGAGCTCGCGCGAGCGGGTCCAGATGAGGTCGAGGACCTCGCGGGGCTGGAGGCCGGAGGCGGAGCGGGTGGCGACGCCGGTGGCGATGCGGCGCTTCAGGCCGGCGACGCGGACCATGAAGAACTCGTCGAGGTTCGAGGCGAAGATCGCGAGGAAGTTCGCTCGTTCGAGGAGGGGGGTCGTCGGGTCCTCGGCGAGTTCGAGGACGCGCTCGTTGAACGCGAGCCAGCTGCGTTCCCGGTCGAGGAAACGGCCCTGCGGCAGGTCGTCGCCGAGTGCGCCGTCGTCCTCGTAGGTGTCGGGATCGGAGTCCAGGTCGGGGTCGATGTCGGTCACGACGGCCCCGTTCACCACGGCCGCGCGGTGCGCGGTCATGGAACCGAGGGACGGCGTGGTGGACGGCGTTCCGGACGACAGGACGGACGGCGTGGCGGAGGACTGGACCGGGACCTCGGCGGGCTGCTGGCTCATGGCCCCATTCTTCCGCGCGAAGGGGTGGTCGGGCGCGTCGGAGCGGGCCGTGGGGGAGGGAAGTCTCCCCTTGGGGAGGGCGGACACGGAGCGCTGCATTGCGTGAGCGTCGCAAGCGCGTCTGAATGGCCGGTAACGACGACATGTCGTACGGGAATCGGGGGTGGGGCCCTTGGCGGGGCCCCGCCCCCGGTATGTCTACGCGTGTCCTCTACGCGCGTCTTCCGGGACGGTGCCGGGGGAGGCGGGCGCGCAGGACGCGGAAGGCGGCGTGGGTCGCGAGGGCGGCGAGGGCGAGGAGGATGCCGGACTCGATGAGCTGGGTGGGCCAGAAATGGGCGAAGGGGTGGTAGTCGAGGTACTGGGCGCTGATCGCCTCGTCGGGACGGCAGCTGCCGTCGGGGACGTCCGTGTCGTAGCAGAAGTACCCGGGGAGCCGCTGTCCGCCGGCGCTGATCAGCCCCTGTTCCATGAGCAGGCCGCTCCCGGGCGCCTGGAGGGCGTAGACGCCCTCGTGGGCCCGGCCGGTGATCGTCCGTACCGGAAGGAGGTCCCAGCGGAAGGCGCCGAGGGCGAGCATGACCAGGCCCACCACCCCGCCGGTGGCGGCCATGGCCACCAGAGTGCGGCGGACCAGCTGGCCGACGAGGGCGCCGACGGCGATGGCGAGCAGGACGTACGAGGCGAGGACCGTGCCGGTGGCCTCGTACGGGCCGCGCTCGGCCCAGTGGAGGCCGTAGGTGCCCGAGACCCGCTGCCAGCCGATCAGATAGACCGCCGTGAGGGCGAGAGTGGTCGCGAGGGAGGCGGCGGTCGCGGTGAGGAGCTTGGTCCGGAGCCAGGTGACCGGGGTGATCGACTGGGTGAGCGACAGCTTGTACGTCCCCGACTCGAACTCGCGGGCGATCAGGGGGCCCGCGACGAAAGCCCCGACGAGCAGGGGCAGCGCGAGCATGCCCTGGGAGAACTGCGCCATGGCGGCGCGCAGCAGGTCGTAGCCCCGGCCCCACCTGTCCGGGAGCTCGGCGTCCTTGCTCGCGTCCCAGATCCGCAGCCCCCCGATCACCGCCAGGGACACGGCCACCGCCGCGACCGCCAGCCACAGCGCCCGCCGGTGCTGGCGGGCCGTCGCCCAGGAGGGGCCCTTCAGGGTGAGGGTGCTCATGCCGGGGCTCCTTCGGGAGTGCGGAGGTGGGCGAGGAGGAGGTCCTCCAGGGAGGGTTCGGTGGCCACCCAC
This sequence comes from Streptomyces sp. NPDC004266, assembly GCF_042874095.1. NCBI lineage: Bacteria > Bacillati > Actinomycetota > Actinomycetes > Kitasatosporales > Streptomycetaceae > Streptomyces > Streptomyces sp. NPDC004266. The sequence goes on along the minus strand of NZ_JBIAMM010000003.1, from coordinate 627,551 downwards.
GGGCCTTCGACGGGGCCCTCGCGGCGGACGAGGGCGGTGAGCTGACGGCCCGTCGTCCGGGACTCGACGACCGTGTGCGGGGAGAGGTCGGAGACCGGGCCGGTCACCAGGGTGTGCGCGGCGAGCAGGTCGTCGATCGCGCCGTCGAGGCGGATGCGGCCGCCCTGCACGAGGAGCAGGTGGTCGCAGGCGCCCTCCAGCTCGGTGAGGATGTGCGAGGACATGACGACGGTCGTGCCGCGTTCCGCGGCGTCGGCCAGGAGGGCGCCCATGAGTTCGCGCCGGGCGAGGGGGTCGAGGTCCGCCATCGGCTCGTCCAGGAGCAGCAGTTCGGGCCGCTTGCCGAGGGCGAGGGCGAGGGCGAGCCGGGTGCGCTGCCCGCCGGAGAGGGAGCGGACCCGGGCGTCCGCGGCCAGTGGGCCGGCCGCGACGACGCGCTCGGCGACGGCCGGGTCCCAGCGGTCGGGGTTGAGCTCGCGGCCCAGGCGCAGCGTCTCGGCGACGGTGAGCTGTCCGTACAGGGGCTTGTCCTGGGCGACGTACGCGAGGCCGTCCCTCGCGGGGGCCGTGATCCGGCCCTCCGTGGGGCGCAGCAGGCCGGCGGCCAGGCCGAGGAGGGTCGACTTCCCCGCCCCGTTGGGGCCGACGACGGCGACGACCCGGCCGGCGGGCAGGGCGAACGTGCAGTCCTTCAGGGCCCAGGCCCCGCCACGGCGTCGGTAGCGCAGGCCGAGGCCCTCGGCCTCGATCACCGGGTCGGTCGTTCGTCCCCCTCGAAGTGTTCCTTCAGCACGGATGTGAAGAGCGCGGCCACGTCCTCCCGCTCCAGTCCCGCGGCGCGTGCCCGGCGGGCCCAGTCGGTGAGTTCGCCGCGCAGCGGCGAGTCGGCGGGGCCGGTGCCGAGGGTGGCGCGGACGAAGGTGCCGAGGCCGCGGCGGGCTTCGACGAGGCCTTCGCGTTCGAGCTCGCGGTAGGCCTTGAGGACCGTGTTGGGGTTGATGGCCGTCGCTTCGACGACCTCGCGTGCGGTGGGCAGCCGGTCGCCGGGCTCCAGGAGGCCCATCCGGAGGGCCTGCTTCGTCTGCTGGACGATCTGGAGGTAGGTGGCGACGCCGCTGCGCCGGTCGATGCGGTACTCGACCACGATCCCTTCCACCACCCTTTCACTAATCAAGTAGTGAAAGGGTGGTGGAAAGGAGGGGGCGGTGTCAACCGCCCCCTTCCCGAAGCGACTTACGACTCCGTGCGGTACGGGCCGGTCACGACTCCGTGCGGTACATCAGGTCCACCTCGTGCGTCGTGAACCCGATGCCCTCGTAGACCCGCACCGCCGCCTTGTTGTCCGCGTCCACGTACAGCATCGCCGTCGGCAGCCCCTGCGCCGCCAGGTGCCGCAGGCCGATCGCGGTCAGCGCCTTGCCGAGGCCGCCGCCCTGGGCGTCCGGCAGGATGCCGACCACGTACACCTCGCCGAGCTGCTCCTCGGCGTGCGTCTTGGTCCAGTGGAAGCCGACGAGCCGCCCGTCCTTCTCCGCGAGGAAGAAGCCCTTCGGGTCGAACCACGGCTCGGCCATCCGGTCGTCCAGGTCCCGCTGCGCGAGCGAGCCCTGCTCCGGGTGGTGCGCGAAGGCGGCGGCGTTGACGGTGAGCCAGGCCGTGTCGTCCTGGCCGGGGACGAAGGTCCGGACGGTGACGCCCTCGGGCAGCACCGGCTCCGGGATGTCGAGCGGCACCAGGGGGCGGCGCAGCTGGCGCAGCTCGCGGAAGAGCGTCAGGCCGAGGACCTGGGCGAGGTGCCGGGCCGCCGCCTTGCCGCCGTGCGCCCAGACGCGCAGCCGCTTGCCGGAGGCGTTGAGCAGGGCGGTGCCGAGCGCGCGGCCGTGGCCGCGGCCCCGGTGGGAGGGGTGGACGACCAGCTCCGCGGCCGGGGCCTCGATCGGGTCGGTCTCCTCCAGCTGGGCGTAGCCGTAGAGCCGGGGGCCGACGGTGAGGAGGAAGTGCCGCACGCCCTCGCGCCTGCCGTGGCGCAGGTAGAGCCGCCCCTGCTCGGACACGGCGTGCATGCCGTCGGCCTGGGCGGCGGCCGTGAGCAGCTCCAGTACGTCCTGGACCTGCTCGGGCGTGAGCTCGTCATACGTGTGGATCTGCCGTCCCGGTTCGAGGGCCGGCACCGTGTCGGAAGTCATGGCTACGAGCCTACGGCGACACCTCGTCAGCCAAGGGCAACTGTCTTGTAACCCACTCCCCCCTGTTGCGCTACGCGCGTTGACTCTAGGCTGCACGCGCAACGGGGGAGCAGATCAACGCCGCGAAACGGGGCAAGGGGCCTAGGGGAGAGATGGCAGCGACACAGAGGAAGAACAAGACGGCACGGCGAATTCTCGCCGCCGGGGCCGGGCTTGCGACGGTCGGCGCGCTCGTCGCCGCGATGCCGTCGGCCGGGGCGGCCGGGGACGAGTACGCCGCCGGGCAGGGGACGAACGGCAAGGGATGGGGCCGGATGGTCGACGTCCAGCTGCTGTCCTTCAACGACCTGCACGGCAACCTGGAGCCGCCGGCCGGCAACTCCGGCCAGGTCACCCGGATCAAGGAGGACGGCACCACCGAGAAGATCGACGCGGGTGGCGTCGAGTACCTGGCCACGCACCTGCGCCAGGCCCGTCAGGGGAATCGTTACTCCATCACCGCCGCCGCCGGTGACATGATCGGCGCCTCGCCGCTGCTGTCCGGTCTCTTCCACGACGAGCCGACCATCGAGGCGCTCAACGACCTGGACCTGGACGTCACCTCCGTGGGCAACCACGAGTTCGACGAGGGCGCGACCGAGCTGGCCCGTATGCAGAACGGCGGCTGTCACCCGACCGACGGCTGCTACGTCGCCGGCAAGACCTTCCAGGGCGCGGACTTCCCGTACCTCGCGGCCAACGTGACGAACGAGAAGACGGGCAAGCCGATCCTCGACCCCACCTTCATCTGGGAGAAGGACGGCGTCCGGATCGGCTTCATCGGCGTGACCCTGGAGGGCACCCCGAACGTCGTCACCGCCGCGGGCGTCAAGGGCCTCAAGTTCGGTGACGAGGTCGAGACGATCAACAAGTACACGAAGATCCTGGAGCGCAAGGGCGTCAAGTCCATCGTCGCGCTGGTCCACGAGGGCGGCATGCCGGCCTCGGACGCGTTCAACTACAACTGCGACGGGGACGGCGACGGGGACGGCGAGGGCGTGTCCGGCGCGATCGTCGACATCGCCAAGAACGTCTCGCCGCAGGTCGACGCGCTGGTCACCGGCCACACCCACCAGGCGTACGTGTGCACCATCCCGGACCCGGCGGGCAATCCGCGCCTGGTCACCTCGGCGTCCTCGATCGGCAAGCTGTACACGGACACCACGCTGACCTACGACCGCCGCACGAAGGACATCGTGCGCACCGCGGTCGCCTCGGCCAACCACGTCGTCTCGCGCGACGTGCCGAAGGCCGGAGACATGACCAAGCTCATCCAGGACTGGAACACGCTGGCGGCCCCGATCGCCAACCGTCCGCAGGGCTGGATCGCCGCCGACATCAACGGCCGCGGCTCCACGGCGTACGAGAAGCCGCTCGGCGACGTGATCGCCGACGCGCAGCTGGAGGGCCTCGCCCCGGCGGACAAGGGCGGCGCGCAGCTGGCCCTGATGAACCCGGGCGGCATCCGCGGCGACCTCGTCTTCAAGGCGTCCGGCGCCGAGGGCGACGGCGTGGTGACCTACCGCGAGTCCTTCACGGTCCAGCCCTTCACCAACATGATGAACGTGGTCGACCTGTCCGGTGCGAACCTGATCACCGCGCTGAAGCAGCAGGTCAGCGGCGCGAACCTGAAGTCGGTGAAGATCCTCCAGGTCTCCAGGGGCCTGACCTACACGCTCGACATGACCAAGACGGGCGCGGACCGCGTCGTCGACGGCACGATCAGGCTGAACGGTGAGCCGATCGACCCGGCGAAGACCTACCGCGTCGCGATGAACGAGTTCCTCGCGGGCGGCGGCGACGGCTTCGGCGCCCTGGCCACGGGCACGAACAAGCTGGTCGGCGCCTCGGACCTCGACCTCTTCAACGGCTACCTGGCGGCCCACTCCTCGGCGGCGGCCCCGCTCCAGGTGCCGGCGGCGGACCGCATCACCGTGGTGAACCCCCCGAAGCCGTAACCGGCCTCCGGGGCCACAGCGCCGGGACCCCGCCGGGCCGTGACGGCCCGGCGGGGTCCCGTGCTTCCCGTACGAAAGCCGGCTCCGGCGCAGGCCGCATGGTTCACGGGCATTTCACTCCGAACCCGGGACCCGGGCGGAGGACGACCCTATGCTGCTGGTGATCTTGTCAGTGCACGATCAACTCATGCGATCTCTGGAGGGGCAAGACCGTGAGACATCCCGTCAGACGCTCCATCGTCGTCGTCCTGGCGCTGTTACTGGCGTCCGCGGGCGTATCGACTCCCGCGCACGCCAGTTCGACCGTGGGTGACCGGGCCCTCTACTGGAACGACGTGCTGCTCGACGCCTACGTCGCCGTGGGCGGCTCTCCGGGCCCCCTCGCACGGGCCGGGGCCATGATGCATCTGGCCATGTACGACGCCGCGAACGCGAGCCGATGTCACAGCAGCGGCGGTTTCAAGCCGGAGAACTGCATCGGGGCGCTCTACACCCCCGGCATCAGCGTGAAGGCCGGCGTCGCCCCCAACGTCGACGCGGCCCTGGACCACGCCGCCTACAACGTCCTCAAGTCCACCTTCCCCGCGCTGGACTTCGCCCCGTACCTCACGGCGGCCCGTACGGGCGAGCCGGTCGACGCCACCACCACCGAGGGCAAGAGCGTCGGCGAGAAGGCCGCCGCGGCGATGATCGCCCGCCGTACCGGCGACGGATCGCAGGACACCACGCCGTACACCCCGAGCACCGCCCCCGGCCAGTGGCGGCCGACGGGCTCGGGTCCCGCGGCGGATCCGAACTGGGGCAAGGTCAAGAAGTTCGTCGACTACGGCGACTACCCGTGGACGCACACCAAGACCACGGCGGCCGACCTGCGTCCGCAGCCGCCCGCCGGGATCGCGACGATGCCCGAGCTGCTGAAGAGCCCGGCCTACACGGCCCAGTTCAAGGAGGTCGCCGAGCTCGGCGCGGCCAACAGCACGACGCGCACCCCGGAGCAGACGCAGATCGCCTGGTTCTGGGCCAACGACCTGAACGGCACCTACAAGCCGCCGGGTCAGCTCTTCACCCACACCCGGATCGTCTCCACGCAGCGCGGACTCGACCAGATCGCCAACGTCCAGCTCTTCGCGCTGATCGCGGGCGCGATGGCGGACGCGGGGATCTCCGCCTGGGACCAGAAGTACCAGACCGCCATCGATCTGTGGCGGCCCGAGAGCGCCGTCAAGCTGGCGGACTCGGACGGCAACCCGGACACCGTGCAGAACAGCTCCTGGCAGCCGCTCTCGGCCGACGCGGCCGGGAACCACTTCAGCCCGCCGTTCCCCGCGTACGTCTCCGGACACGCGACCTTCGCCGGGGCGTGGGCCGAGTCCATGAAGCAGTTCTTCGGTACGGACGACATCTCCTTCACCGGCACCACCGAGGACCCGCACGCGGTCGGGGTCACCCGCACCTTCGCCAACTTCAGCGCGGCGGCCACCGAGAACGCCCGGAGCCGGGTCTACCTCGGGGTGCACTACCAGTGGGACGGCGACCTCGGCGTCGCCACGGGCCGGAAGGCCGCCGGGCAGATCCTCAACAACTCGTACGGCCCGACGAGCCCCAGCGACAAGACGCCCGTGTACGGCGGCGCCCGCGTCACCACGGTGGGCAAGCAGTGGCTGATCAAGCCCATGGGTGCCACGTCCGTCGGGAACTTCTACGACGGAGCCCACGCCTCCTGGTACTACTGCGACGACTACGGGGCGGAGAACGTCTACAACCAGCTCATCTGGAACTCCTACGGATGCGCGAACGGCTACGACGGCTCCACGCACCTCTACTACACCCCGCGCTAGTCCCGGAAAGGATGGTCCTCCCGTGAACAGAAAGCACCTCCGACGCATCGGCGCGACCGCCGGTGTGGTCGCCGCGCTCGTCTCCGTCGCGGTCGTCAGCGCGACGAACGCGACGGGATCGCAGGTCGAGCCCACCGTGCCGGGAACGCTCCGGGTCTTCGCCGGACCCTACGAGCAGGCGCAGTTCTGCGAGAACGGCCCGGCCCCGGTGATCTCGGGCGCGAACGGCGGGGCGCTCGCCGCCTCGCCCGTGAAGTTCGGCAAGGACGCGGGCAAGAACAGGAGCTACCACTCCCTGAAGGCCGCGTTCGAGGTCGGCAGGCCCGGCGAGGCCGCGCTCATCACCAGGACCGAGAAGATCTGGCCGAACGGCATGGTCTTCAACCTGGCGCTCGGCGCGGGTGAACTGGAGCCGGGTGCGTACCGGTTCCGGCTGCGCACGATCGGCGGCAGCCAGGCCTCGGACTGGACGCCGTGGTGCGGATTCACCGTGACCAAGTGACCCCGTAGGGCCCGGAGGGGGCGGCGGACCGTTTCGGCGGTGCGCCGCCCCCTTTTCCGTACGCCATCTGGTGCAGTTGACGTGCTCCTGCCATAGTCCGAGCCATGGACCGACGACGATTCCTCGTGGGGGCCGCGGGCGCCGGAGCCGCTCTGCTCGTGGGAGCGCCCGCCGCCTCGGCCGTGGACGCGCGCGCGTGGATGGGGGCACAGGGGGACGGGACCGATCTGCGACGGCTCACCATCCCCGGCACGCACGACTCCGGCGCCCGGTACGGCGGGCCCTGGAGCGAGTGCCAGAACACCACGATCGCCCAGCAGCTGGACAGCGGCGTCCGGTTCCTGGACGTGCGGTGCCGGGTGACCGGCGGGTCCTTCGCCATCCACCACGGCGCCTCCTACCAGAACATGATGTTCGGCGACGTCCTCGTCGCCTGCCGGGACTTCCTCGCCGCGCACCCCTCCGAGACCGTCCTCATGCGGGTCAAGCAGGAGTACTCCGAGGAGTCCGACGCCACCTTCCGCGCCGTCTTCGACGACTACCTCGACCGGAGGGGATGGCGCTCCCTCTTCCGGATCGGGAACACCCTGCCCCTCCTCGGCGAGGCGCGCGGCCGGGTCGTGCTCCTCGCCGACAACGGCGGTCTCCCCGGACTGAGATGGGCCGACCCGGCCGTCTTCTCCGTCCAGGACGACTGGAACGCCCTGCCCGACGCCAAGTACCCGAAGGTCCAGGCCCAGTTCCGCGCCGCCGTCGCCCAGCCCGGCCGGCTCTACGTGAACTTCGTCAGCACCTCCGCCTATCTGCCGCCCCGCTGGAACTCCGACCGGCTCAATCCCTGGGTGCACGGCTTCCTGGACGGCTCCGAACTGGCCGGGCGCGTCGGCCTCGGGATCGTGCCCCTGGACTTCCCCAACACCCGGACGGGGCTGGTGGAGGCGCTGCTCCGGCACAACTAGGGCCTGTCTCCCGGACCGGGCCCCGCGAGCCCGGCCCGGTCCGGAGGACGCCCCGGCGGGACGGTCCTCACAGCTCCGGCGGCGGCGTCGGCGCCCCCGGCAGCCGCAGCCTCGCCACCGTGCCGCCGCCCTCCGCCGGCTCCAGCGACACCGTGCCGCCCGCCTGCTGGACCGTGCGCGCCACGATCGACAGGCCCAGGCCCGAGCCCGGCAGGCTGCGGGCCGACGGGGAGCGCCAGAAGCGGTCGAAGACGTGCGGGAGCTCGTCCGGGGCGATGCCGGGCCCGTGGTCGCGGACGGTCAGCTCGCCCCGCATCAGGCCCACCTCGACCGTGCCCCGGGGCGGCGAGAACTTCACCGCGTTGTCCAGGACGTTCACGAGGGCCCGTTCGAGGGCCGGCGCCTCGGCCCGTACGTACCAGGGGGCGAGGTCCGTGACGAAGGTCAGCTCCGGGCCGCGCAGCCGCGCCCGGTCCAGGGCCGTCCGCAGGATCGTGTGGAGCGGCACCACTTCGAGGGGCCCCGGCTGCACCGCGTCCGGGCGGGCCAGCTCCTGGAGGTCGCCGATCAGCGCGGCCAGCTCCGTCATCTGCGCCTTCACCGAGGCCATCAGGGCCCGCCGGTCGTCCGGCGGGATCGCCCGGCCGGTCTCCTCGCTGCGCGCGAGGAGCTCGACGTTCGTACGGAGGGACGTGAGGGGCGTCCGCAGCTCGTGGCCCGCGTCCGCGATGAGCTGCGCCTGCCGGTCCCGGGAGCTCGCGAGCGCCGCCGTCATCGCGTTGAAGGAGCGGGACAGGCGGGCGATCTCGTCCTCGCCCTCCACCGGGATGCGGACGGTGAGGTCCTCGGTCGCGGCGACGTGCTCGACCGCGCCGGTCAGCCGGTCCACCGGTTCGAGGCCGGTCCGCGCGACCCACAGGCCGGCCGCGCCCGCGCCGACGACGCCGATCCCGGAGACCAGGAGCAGCACCCAGCGGAGCGTGGACATCGAGTTGTCGATCTCGGAGAGCGGCCGGGCGACGGAGACCGCGAGCCCGACGGGGCCGTCCTGCGGATAGGTGTAGACCCGCATCTCACGGCCGGCGTCGTCCTTCACCGTGTGCAGGACGTACTCCAGCTGCCCGCGCGCCACCCCGAGGTCGCCGGAGCCGACGGGGATCGCGGCCTTCCCCGAGGTGCACACGCTGCCGTTGGCCAGGACGACCTGCACCGTGTACGAGCCCGCCACCGGCGGCGGCGTCGTGCCCTGGCGGCACATCGCGAGCAGGCTCTGCACGCCGTCCGGGTCCAGTCGGGTGCTGCGCAGGGAGGAGTCCAGCTCGTTCTCCAGCTGCGCCCGCGTCACGAACCAGCAGGCCAGCGACACGCCGGCCACCGCGAGCGCCACGGCGGCCGCGGTGAGCAGCGCGAGCCGCGAGCGCAGCGGCCGCGAGCGGAACCAGTTCCGCAGGGGGGCGACCGCCCTCCGGGGCGCGGTCGTCCTCAGGGGGCCCGTCACTCCCCGCCTCCTCCGCGCAGCGCGTAGCCCACGCCCCGTACGGTGTGGACGAGGCGCGGCTCGCCGCCGGCCTCGGTCTTGCGCCGCAGATACATCACGTACACGTCCAGCGAGTTGGAACTGGGCTCGAAGTCGAAGCCCCACACGGCCTTCAGGATCTGCTCCCGGGTCAGGACCTGGCGCGGGTGCGCGAGGAACATCTCCAGGAGCGTGAACTCGGTCCGCGTCAGCTCCACGGTCCGCCCGCCCCGGGTCACCTCGCGCGTGGCCAGGTTCATCCGCAGGTCCTCGAAGGCCAGGACGTCGTCCTCGGCCGGGGCGGCGGCGGACGCCGAGGCGTAGGAGCTGCGGCGGAGCAGGGCCCGGATGCGGGCGAACAGCTCGTCCAGCTCGAAGGGCTTCACCAGGTAGTCGTCCGCGCCGGCGTCGAGGCCGGTGACCCGGTCGCCGACCGTGTCGCGGGCGGTGAGCATCAGGATCGGCACGGTCGAGCCGGCGGCCCGGATCCGGCGGGCCGCCGTCAGCCCGTCCATGCGGGGCATCTGGACGTCGAGGACGACGAGATCGGGGGCGTACGACTCCATGGCGTCGAGCGCGTCGAGACCGTCGACGGCGTCCCGCGTCGCGTACCCCTCGAAGGCGAGGCTGCGGCGCAGGGCCTCCCGCACGGCGGGCTCGTCGTCGACGATGAGGATGCGCTCGGCTTCGTTCTGCTGTCCCGTCATGGGGGCAGCGTCCCACGTGTTCAGTTGCCGCCGCCCGAGCGGAGGCCGTCCAGGTCGGCCTTCACCGTGTCGATCGGGATCGCGAATCCGAGACCGACGCTTCCGGCGGTGGAGCCGCTCGAAGAACTGGGCGAATACATGGCCGAATTGATGCCGATGATCTCGCCGTTCATATTGATCAACGCGCCGCCGGAATTCCCCGGATTGAGCGAGGCGTCGGTCTGGATCGCCTTGTACGTGGTCTTCGACGAGCCGGTGTCGCCGTTGAACTGCTGCCCGCCGAACTCGAACGGCCAGCCCTGCCGCGGGTCCCACTGCTGCTGCCCCTGCTGCTGGTCCTGGCCGCCGTCGTCCTTGGCGACGGTCACGTCCCGGTCGAGCGCGGAGACGATGCCGCTGGTGACGGTGCCGGTCAGGCCCTCGGGGGAGCCGATCGCGACGACCTCGTCGCCGACCCTGATCTTCGAGGAGTCGCCGAGCGTGGCGGCCTTGAGCCCGGAGGCGCCCTGGAGCTTGATCAGGGCGAGGTCCTTGTCGGGGTCCGTGCCGACGACCTCGGCCCGGTACGTCTTGCCGTCGCTGAGCTGGACGGTGACGGAGGAGGCGCCGGAGACCACGTGGTTGTTGGTGACGATCTCGCCGTCGGAGGTGATGATCACGCCCGAGCCGGTGGACTTGCCGGAGCCGGAGGTCGCGGAGATCTCCACGATGGAGGGGGAGACCGCCTCGGCGACCCCGGCGACCGTGCCCTTGGTGCCGGTGGAGACGTTGGTGCCGTTCGCGACGGGGGCCGCCGCGCTCACCGGGGCGTCGGAGGTGAGCTGCTGCACCAGCGTCGCCGCGCCGCCGCCGACCGCCGCGGCCGCGATGGCCACGGCCGCCATGAGCCCGACCCCGCGCTTGGCACGACGGCGCGGCGAGGGGACCGGAGCGGGGACGGCGGCGACGAGGGGCGGGTCCACCGGCGGCGGCACGTGACCGCCCGAGGGCCAGACGGTCGTGCCCGGCTCGGTGGTGATCGGCCGCGTCTGCTCGTACGGCGCCCGCATCGGCCGCGTCGGCTCGTACGGCGGCTGCGGCGGGTAGTACGGCTGCTGCGGCTGCTGCTCCTGGAAGTCCGTCATGGCTATGACTCTCGGAGCCGTACATGAGAACGGTCTGAGGAGCGGCTGAGAAGCCCGACAGAACCCCGTATGTCCCGTATAAAGACGGTCCCTGCGGGGTCCTCTACTCGTGGCAGCCGCAGGAGCGGCGGACGATCAGGGCCGACGGGAAGAGCTTCACGCGCTCCCGGCGCGAGCCGGACACGCGGACCGAGTCGTCGAGGACCAGGTCCACGGCCGCCCGGGCCATCGCGGGGCGGTCCGAGGAGATCGTGGTCAGCGGCGGATCGGTGAGCGCCGCCTCCTTCACGTCGTCGAAGCCCGCGACCGCCAGCTCCGTCGGCACCTCGATGCGCAGCTCGCGGGCGGCCCGGAGGACGCCGAAGGCCTGGTCGTCGGTGGAGCAGAAGATGGCCGGCGGCCTGTCGGGGCCGGCGAGCAGCTTCAGGGCGACCTGATAGGCGTCGTACCGGTTGTACGGGGCCTCGAAGAGCCGGCCCTCGGTCGAGCGGCCCGCCTCCAGCATGGCGCGCCGCCAGCCCTCGACGTGGTCGGCGACCGGGTCGCCGACGGCCGGGGTGTTCGGGATGCCGCCCAGGCACGCCACGTACGGGTGGCCGTGCTCCAGGAGGTGCCGGGTGGCGAGCTGGGCGCCGCCGATGTCGTCGGTCACCACGGCCACGTCGTCGATCGCCTCGGGCCGCTCGTGCAGCAGCACCACGCGCGCGTCCCAGGCCTCGATCTCGCTCGCGGCCTGCTCGCTCATGCCCTGGCTGACCAGGATCAGGCCGGAGACCCGCATCCCGAGGAAGGCCCGCAGGTAGTGGACCTCGCGCTCGGTCCGGTAGTCGGAGTTGCCGACGAGGACCATCTTCCCGCGCTCGGCGGCGGCCTGCTCGACCGCGTGCGCCATCTCGGCGAAGAACGGCTGCCGCGCGTCCGGGACGATCATGCCTATGAGGTCGGTGCGCCGCGAGGCCATCGCCTGGGCCACCCGGTCGGGCCGGTAGCCCAGCTCCTTGATGGCGGCGAGGACACGCTCGCGCGTGGCCGGGGCGACCGGCCGGGGTCCGTTGTTGATGACGTAGCTCACGACCGCGGTAGAAGTACCTGCAAGTCGAGCTACGTCATCCCGCGTCACCTTGGCCACGCGCGGAAGTCTACGCGGGGGGACCTACCTACCGGCAGGTCGTACTGTGGCATCCGCCACCTTCCCGTCCTCCGCGAGGGTGATGTCCTCCGTGGCGCCCTTGACACGGCCGTTCGCGCGGGCCCCCTCCTTGGCGCGGGCCTCCTCCGCCGCCCGCTCCACCTTCTCGGGCGCGACGAAGCGGTAGCCGACGTTCCGCACGGTGCCGATGAGCGACTCGTGCTCGGGGCCGAGCTTGGCCCGAAGCCGCCGCACGTGGACGTCGACCGTACGGGTGCCGCCGAAGTAGTCGTACCCCCACACCTCCTGGAGGAGCTGGGCGCGCGTGAAGACCCGGCCCGGATGCTGGGCCAGGTACTTGAGCAGCTCGAACTCCTTGAAGGTCAGGTCCAGGACCCGGCCCTTGAGCTTCGCGCTGTACGTCGCCTCGTCGACCGACAGGTCGCCGTTGCGGATCTCCATCGGGGAGTCGTCGGAGACGATCTGCTGGCGGCCCGTCGCGAGCCGGAGGCGCGCCTCGACCTCGGCGGGGCCCGCCGTGTCGAGCAGCACGTCGTCGATGCCCCAGTCGGCGGTGACCGCCGCCAGGCCGCCCTCCGTGACCACCAGGATCAGCGGACAGCCGGGCCCGGTGGAGCGCAGCAGCTGGCACAGCGAGCGCACCTGCGGGAGGTCGCGCCGCCCGTCGACGAGGATCACGTCCGCGCCGGGGGTGTCCACGAGGGCGGGGCCCTCGGCCGGGGCGACCCGGACGCTGTGGAGCAGCAGGCCGAGGGCGGGGAGCACCTCGGTCGAAGGCTGGAGGGCGTTGGTCAGGAGCAGCAGTGAACTCATCGCGCCTCACCCGCCCATGCCGTGGTCGGTCCGTGGTGCGTCGTTCGCTCGTCCATGACGTCGGTTCCTCCTCGGTCCCTGCGAGGACGTCTACGTGTACTCACGTGTGGCTCTCGCGCCCTGAGAGCTTTTGTTCATCCATCCGTAACAACGGTCGGAAAACACAAAAGGACCCGGGGGCTGCGTTGCCCGGATCCTCTGGCAGCAGAATAGCCGACATGAGTTCCGAGGGAGAGGGCCGATTTCACATGGTGGATGTTTCCTCGCTCACTTCCGTCCACCCCCGGATGCCCCGGCGGGCGATGCTGCGTACCGATGACGGTGTCCGGATCGAGGCGGTTTACGAACCCTCACGGGCAAGTGTCACCGATACGGCGGTGGTCCTCGCCCACGGCTTCACCGGGTCGGCCGACCGGCCGGCCGTCCGGCGCGCCGCCGGCGTCCTCGCGGAGCGCGGCGCGGCCGTCGTCACCTTCTCCTTCCGCGGGCACGGCCGGTCCGGCGGCCGCTCCACCGTCGGCGACCGGGAGGTCCTCGACCTGTCCGCCGCCGTCCGCTGGGCCCGTGACCTCGGCCACGCGCGCGTGGCGACCCTCGGCTTCTCCATGGGCGGCTCCGTGGTCCTGCGCCACGCGGCCCTGGAGCGGGGGACGGAGGCCCGCGCCGACGCGGTGGCCGCCGTGTCCGCGCCCGCCCGCTGGTACTACCGGGGCACGGCCCCGATGCGCCGCCTCCACTGGGTGGTCACCCGGCCGGCGGGCCGCCTCGTCGGGCGGTACGGCTTCGGCACCCGGATCGACAGCAGGGCCTGGGACCCCGTGCCCCTGTCTCCCGTGGAGGCCGTCCCGCTGATCGCGCCGACCCCCCTGCTGATCGTGCACGGCGACCGCGACGCGTACTTCCCGCTCGACCACCCGCGCACGCTGGCCGCCGCGGGCGACGCGGAGCTCTGGCTGGAGCGGGGGATGGGCCACGCCGAGAACGCGGCCGACGAGAAGCTGCTCGCCCGGCTGGGGGACTGGCTCACGCGCGCGTAGCCACGGCCCGGCCCGCCCGCGTGGCAGCGGGGACCGGCCCACGCGCGCATGGCTCATGATGGGGGGCGGCGCGCACACGAACGAAGGGAGCGCCGCTATGGCAGCGGGAACCATCCGCTACTGGGCCGCGGCCAAGGCCGCGGCCGGTGTCGCCGAGGAGCCGTACACCGCCGAAACCCTGTCCGAGGCACTCGACGCGGTCCGCGCGCAGCACCCGGGCGAGCTCGCCCAGGTCCTCAAGCGGTGCTCGTTCCTGGTCGACGGCGACCCCGTCGGGACCCGGAGCCATGAGACGGTACGGCTTGCCGAGGGCGGCACGGTCGAGGTGCTCCCCCCGTTCGCAGGAGGGTGAACCCCACACCATGAGCAACGACCAGTACTACGGCGGGCAGCAGCACGACCCGTACGCCGACGCGAACGGGCCGCAGAACCCCGCCGAGGTCACCCAGACCTGGGAGGGCCAGACCTGGGACACCCAGTACCAGCCGGCCGTCTCGTACGACCGGATCCAGGCCGACCGGGCCCAGGCGCAGGCCCAGGCGCAGGCCGCCGAGACCCGGTTCCAGCCGCAGGCCGTGCCGCCGCACCAGCCCCAGGACCCCGCGGGCGACTGGACGCCGGAGCCGTACGAGCAGCGGCCGTACCAGCAGCAGCCGTACGAGCAGTACCCGTCGCAGGGGAACCCCGCCGCGTACTACGCGGAGCCCGCCCCGACGCCCGCGCCGGCGGCCTTCGCCGAGCCCGCGCCCGCGCCGGCGGCCGCTCCCGCGGCCGACGAGGGGCCCGCCTACTCCTCTCCCACCACCTCCGGGAACACCCGCGTCACCGACGCCCAGCGCGCCCGTGCCGAGGGCCGTTCGCCGATCATCGAGCCCGGCATGCAGCCCGCCGCCCTCACCGCCGTCCTCGGCCTGCTGCTCGCGGGCGGCGCCGCCCTCGGCTCGTACGGGCTCCTCGTCCCGCTCGTCCTGCTCCAGGGCCTCACCGCCGCCGGCTGGTTCCGGCTCAACGGCATGTGGCCCGCCCGGCAGGGCATCGCCCTCGCCTTCCTCGGCGGCCTCGTCGCCGACGCCGCCCTGCTCGCCACCGGCCGGGAGCACGCGGCCGCCGCGATCCTGGGCACCCTCGGCGTCTGGGTGCTGCTCTGCCTCGTCCTCCAGCTGCGCAGCCACGCCGACCCCGACGAGCGCATGTACGGCCTGATGGCCACCATCGCCTCCGCCGCCCTGACCGTCGTCGCCACCGGCCACCTCGGCGCCGCCCCGGACGCCGTGGTCGTCGGCGGGGTCGCGGTCGCCGCCGCCGTCCTCGCCCGGGCGCTGCCGCTGCCCGGACCGGTCTCCGCGGTCGCCGCCCTGCTCGCCTCGGCGGGCGCCGGGATCGCGGCCGGCGGCCTCACCGACCTGGGCACCTCCGGAGCGCTGCTCGGCCTCGGCGCCGGGGTCTGCGCGCTGGTCGGCCTGCGGGTGGCCAGCTACGACTACCCGTCGCGCTTCGTCCACATGACCGCGGGCGTCGCGCTGCCGCTCACCGCCGCCGCGCCCGCCGTCTACCTGCTGGGCCGCGCCCTGGTCTGACCTGCGGCCCGTCCCGGCCACGGGAACCAACCGGCCCCCTGACACGTCGATCTTCGTGTCGGGGGGCCGGAACTTTCACGAGAACCATCACGGGGGGACGCACAGCCCATGCGAGCACTGCGGATTCTGTTGATCACGGTCGTCGTGCTGGGCGGGATCCTCGTCGGGGTCGACCGGCTGGCCGTGGCGTACGCCGAGTCGGAGGCGTCGAGCCGGGTGAAGCTCTCGGCCTCGACCAGCGACTCGATCGAGGTCGACATCAAGGGCTTCCCCTTCCTCACCCAGGTCGCGGACAAGCGGTTCGACGAGGTCGACGTGCGGGCGACGGGCGTGCGGGCGAAGGCCGGCGACAAGGACATCCGGGTCGGCGAGCTCACCGTGGCCCTGCGGGACGTGACCGTGACCGGCGACTGGGCGGGCGCGAAGGCGGGCTCGGCGAGCGGCACGGCCCTCATCTCGTACGCGGACCTCACCGCCGCCTCCGACCGCGAGGCCACCGTCGCCTACGGCGGGAACGGCAAGGTGAAGGTCACCGGCAGCGTGGACATCCTGGGCCGCACCCTGACCCGTTCGGTCCTGTCCACGGTGACCGTCGTGAACGGCGACACCATCCGGGTCCGCGCCGACGAGGTGCCGGGCGCGGGCATCCCGGGCGTGGAGGACCTGGTCCGGGCGCGCACCGACTTCGAGCGTCCGATCGGCGTGATCGCCGGCATGAAGGTGCAGAAGGTCGAGCCGCGCCCGGACGGCCTGGCGGTCACCGTGACCGGCAAGGACGTCGCCCTGGCGGGCTGACGGGGGCCCGGACCGCACCCTTGGTCACATGCTGAGACGGGTCCGTCCGATCCGCAGAAGGTGAAGCGGACACCTCGGCGCGGAGGCGTCCGGAGCCGACTTCCACGGTGATCACGTCTCGCATCTCGGACGATCGCGTCTCAAAATACGACACACCGGTGACACGGCCGCCTGTCCGTCCCTACGATCGAGGGCATGAAGCGACAGGCGGATCTCACGAAGCGGCGGGCAGTAGACCTGTGCCGCGTCGCCGCCATGCTCTGTCGCTCAGTCTGAGCGGGACGCCAACTCCCGTATCCCTCAGGCCCGTTGACCGATGTCGGGCCGCCCTTGTGCAGAGCCGTACGCATGCCGCCGTCCGTACGCACGCGCCGACGCGTACCGCACCGCACGCCGCACCACCGCAGCACGCCCCCGCACACTGCCCCGGAGGAGAACAGCATGGCTCGCAGCGACGTCCTGGTCGACGCGGACTGGGTCGAGGCCAACCTCGACAACCCGCAGGTCGCCATCGTCGAGGTCGACGAGGACACCTCGGCCTACGAGAAGAACCACATCCGCAACGCCATCCGCATCGACTGGACGAAGGACCTGCAGGACCCGGTCCGCCGCGACTTCATCGACCAGGAGGGCTTCGAGAAGCTCCTCTCGGCCAAGGGCATCGCGAACGACACCACCGTCGTCCTCTACGGCGGCAACAACAACTGGTTCGCCTCCTACGCCTACTGGTACTTCAAGCTCTACGGCCACCAGGACGTCAAGCTCCTCGACGGCGGCCGCAAGAAGTGGGAGCTCGACTCCCGCGACCTCGTCGCCGAGGTCCCGACCCGCCCGGCCACCGAGTACAAGGCCAAGGCCCAGGACGCCTCCATCCGCGCCTTCCGCGACGACGTCGTGGCCGCGATCGGCGCCCAGAACCTGGTCGACGTCCGCTCGCCCGACGAGTTCTCCGGCAAGCTGCTCGCCCCGGCGCACCTCCCGCAGGAGCAGTCGCAGCGCCCCGGCCACGTGCCCAGCGCCCGCAACATCCCGTGGTCGAAGAACGCCAACGACGACGGCACCTTCAAGTCGGACGACGAGCTCAAGGCCCTCTACGAGGCCGAGCAGGTCGACCTGGCGAAGGACACCATCGCCTACTGCCGCATCGGCGAGCGCTCCGCGCTCACCTGGTTCGTCCTGCACGAGCTGCTCGAGGTCCCGAACGTCAAGAACTACGACGGCTCCTGGACCGAGTACGGCTCCCTCGTCGGCGTGCCGATCGAGCTCGGCGCCAACAAGTAACCCGGTCGCGCGACCCCCGAAACCTCTAGGACAGGACAGAGAACATGTGTGGAGCCCAGGTCGGCGGCCCCGACGTCAGCACGCTCAAGCCCGGTGAGACGGCCATCCAGGGCCAGGTGACCAAGGACGGCGAGCCCGTCACCGGTTACGTGCGCCTCCTCGACGGCTCCGGCGAGTTCACCGCCGAGGTCCCGACCTCGGCCACCGGCCAGTTCCGCTTCTACGCGGCGACCGGCGAGTGGACCCTCCGCGCCCTGGTCCCCGGCGCCCAGGCCGACCGCAAGGTCGTCGTCACCGAGGCCGGCGGCCTGACGGACGTGGCCATCGCGGTCTGATTCCCTGACGCGCCCCACGCGCCGCTCGGCGCCGGGGCGCCTCACGGGCTTCGCCACGCCGCGCCGACGTGACACCAGCCGCTCCGCGGAGGGCGCACGTCGGGGCCGGCGCGGCGCGAAGTCCCATCGAACGGCCGGAGGGCCGTGCCTCCTGGGGGGTTGGACGCCTATTCCAGGACCTGAGGCACGGCCCTCCGGTCTTTCCCGTTCCGGTCGTACGCTGAAGGTGTGATCGCACGACGTCGGCGCGTCTACTTCTGGATGATGGGCGTCTGCCTGGTGCTTTTCGTGGGCGCCTGGGCCGTCGTGCGCCTGTTCTCGATGCCCGTCGCCATCGGCATGTGCGTCGTCGCCATGGTCATCCCCCCGATCGCCGCGATGATCGCGAACCGCCGGGGCCCGGACGACCGCTGGTGGGACGATCCGTCCGGGGACCCGCAGTCGGACGAGTGGTGGGACGAGCTGGACGGCAAGAAGCGCCGGGGGCCGTGAGGGACCGGCGCGCCCGGAGCGTCGAAATCAGTAGACGAGGGCCTGCGTCCCGTCGGACATCGCCTCCTGGACGAAGACCTGGGCGCCGGCGATGCGGACGCCGTCCAGGACGTCCTTCTCCGTGATCTCGCGGCGGGCCGCGCACTGCGTGCAGAGCGTGACGCGGCCGGCCGCCAGGATCGAGTCGATCAGCTCCGGCAGCGGCGCCGCGTGCGGGAGCTCGAACTCCGCCGCGCGGCCCGGGAGGGCGAACCAGGAGGACTCGCCGGTCAGCCAGAGCGAGACCTCGACCCCGCTGGCGACGGCGACGGCGGCCACCGTGAAGGCCTGGGAGCAGCGTTCGGGGGCGTCGGCCCCTGCGGTCACCTTGATCACGAGCTTCTTCGCCATATGCCGAACTGTAATGCGCGGCGGTGCAACCTCATGCGCCCCTCACGGGTCAGCTGGATGCGCGGGTGACGGAACCCGCGCTTCAGGTCTCGTGGGGGGACTCTTGAGTGTCGAAGAAAGTATCCGAAACGTGGATACACCAGAACCGCCAGGGGCGGAGGCGGCCGCGGAAACCGCCCCTCCGGTCCCGCGCCCGCGCCGCCGGGTCCTCCGTACCGTCGGACTGATCGCCGTCGCCGCCGTCATCGGCCTCGTCGGAGGCACCGCCGTCGGCTACGGCATCCAGGCCGACCGCGAGCCGACCGCCCTGCCGCCGCTGAACCAGCCCGGCCTCGCGTACCCGGCGAAGCCGCTGCCGAAGGGGCAGGAGCCGGCACCGCTCTCGGCGAAGGAGGACCGCCAGGCGAAGGCACAGGGCGACCTGCGGAAGCTGCTGGTGGCCAAGCCGGCCGGCGCGAAGGCGGACGAGTTCGCCGACAACGTCGACGGCTGGATGTCGGTGCCCGTGTACGCCTCGGACTTCAAGAGGCCCAGCGCCGCTCTCGACTACCAGCTGGACCTCGGCATCAGGCGGGTCGCCGCGACGTCCTGGGCGTCGGGCGAGCACCGGCGGACCGAGGTCCGCCTCGTCCAGTACCGCTCCGGTGACGCCCTCGGCGCGCAGGAGCACACCGAGGACCAGCAGGCCTACATGCCGCAGGAGGAGTACGCCCGCAGCGAGGGCACAGCCCTCAAGGGCTCGTCCAACGGCCGCTACTACGTCTTCCCCGTCCAGCGTGAGGCCGGCTACCTGGACATCTACGAGGCCCGGGCCTACTTCCACCGCGGTGACATCGCGGTCGAGATCTTCATGTTCGACACGAAGAAGATCTCCGAGAAGGAGATCCGTTCACTGGCCGAGCGACAGCTGGGGCGCCTGTGAGTGAGGACCGGAACGACGTGACCGAAACCGTGACCGAGCCCGTGGTGGATCAGAAGCCGAGGAAGCGGGGTGCCCGGCGGATCCTGCTCGGCGTCGTCCTGCCCTCCGTGCTCGTCCTCGGCCTGATCGGCGGCGGCGTCACGTACACCGCCGTCACCGTCTCCTCCGCCGACCGCACCGCGCCGACGCAGCTGTGGAGCGCCGAGGAGAAGACGGGGAAGAACGAGGACCCGGCCGCCGCCCTGGCGCGCGGCAAGGCCGGCACGCCGCTGAGCAGGCTCCTGCTGCCCCTGCCGGAGGGGTACGAGTTCGGCCCCGACGAGGAGCTGTACGGGAACGACGGCGAGCTCGGCGCCGCGGAGGCCACCGCGCTGATGAAGCAGGCGGGCGAGGGGCTGTCCGGGAAGAAGCGCCGCGCGTTCGAGAAGGACGTCGACAAGCTCGGCATAGAAGGCATCGGAGTCCGCTCCTTCGCCGACTCGAACAGCGACGTCGTCGTCACGTTCCAGCTCGCGCGGATGAAGGACAAGAAGCAGATCAAGGCCAGCTACCGGATCCGCAAGGAGGTCATGGACGTCCTGGAGTTCCCGAAGGGGCCCAAGGTGAAGGACCACCGGAACGCCGTCTGCTACATGGCGCCCGTGGACGACTCCCTCGACAAGAAGGAGCGGGCCGCGGCGCTGGACGAGATGATCTGCCTCGCGTACGACTCCGAGGTCCTCGTCACCATGACGGCGGCGGGCGCCAAGCCGTTCGACAAGGCGGCCGTGGCGAAGCTGCTGACGCAGCAGCTCGACCACATCGCATCCCCGGGGGAGTACGTATGACCGAGCAGACGCAGACCGAGGAGCTCGTCCCCGCGCAGACGGCGGCCGAGCCCGTCCGCGCGCCGGAGCAGCCGGCCAAGCCGAAGAAGTCCCGCAAGCCCCTCCTCCGGGGCATCGCCCGCTGGACCGCCGCCGTCCTCGTCTGCGGTGGTGTCGGAGCCGGTACGGCCATGGGGATCACCGCCATGGACCGCACCGACGTGCCGGGACTCGCGACCGAGTCCGACGGGCGCTGGAAGTACCCGAAGCTCTCCCTTCCGGCGCTGCCCGCGGACGCCCCGCGGCCGTTCACCGAAGGCAACGACGGCGAGATCCACCACGCCGACCTGCGGAAGCTCCTGCTGCCCGCTCCGGCGGGGGCCACGGTCGACCCGAAGCTCGACGGCGGCTGGGTCGGGCTCGACTCCTATCTGGCGCTGATGAAGGAGAAGGACCGGGGCGAGGTGAAGGAGGAGCTGGCCGACTCCGCGCTCCGGCACGTCGCCGCCCGCGGCTGGACGATGCCGGACGGCACGACCACCCGGATCCACCTGCTGCGGTTCTCGTCGGTGGCGTTCTCGGAGGCGTACAAGGACGAGTCGGTGCGCGAGGTCTCGGCGCAGGTCCGCCGACTGCCCGACGGGGTCGAGTCGGCGGAGATCGACACGTCCACTCAGGGCGTCGACGTGCCGTACCTCTCCGTCTACTCCTACGAGGAGAAGGCGCCGTACGGCCCCGAGCAGACCCGCTGGGCCTACATCCAGGCAGGGGACACCCTCGCGGTGGTCACCCAGACCCGGAAGGGCGGGGCGCTCACGGTGCCGTTCCAGCAGACGGTCGCGCTCCAGGCGCAGCTGCTCGGCTAGCCGTACTCCGCTAGACCCACCTCACAGGGTGGGCCGGACCCCCGCCCACTAAGCTGGGGTCCGGCCCGTTCCGCCTTCACCGCTCAGTCTGAGGAGCACCCCGTGATCGCTTTCTTCGAAACCCTCCTGGTCCTGGTCGCCGTCGGCGTGATCGCCTTCGCCGGTCTGACCGTGAAGAAGCTGTACCAGGGCCAGCGGTAACCACTTCTAGAGAACGCCAGAGCTGCTCATGATCGAGATCCCGTCCGACCTCAACCCGGACCTCGTCCCCCTCGCGTTCCTGCTCGGTACGTGGGAGGGCGCGGGCGTCTCCGACTTCCCCGGCGCCGAGAAGTGCAACTTCGGCCAGTCCGTGACCTTCAGCCACGACGGCCGGGACTTCCTCGAGTACCACTCGCACTCGTGGGTCCTGGACAACGAGGGCAACAAGGTCCGCCCGCTGGAGAGCGAGAGCGGCTACTGGCGGATCGACAAGGACCGCAAGGTCGAGGTCGTCATGGTCCGCGACCAGGGCATCGTCGAGATCTGGTACGGCGAGCTCGCCGACCAGAAGCCGCAGATCGACCTGGCGACGGACGCCGTCGCCCGGACCGCCGCCTCGGACGCGTACAGCGGTGGCAAGCGGCTCTACGGCTACGTGAAGAGCGACCTGATGTGGGTCGGCGAGAAGTCGACCCCCGAGGTCCCGCTCCGCCCGTACATGTCGGCGCACCTGAAGAAGGTCGTGACGCCGGAGGAGGTCGCGGAGATGGCCCGCAACCTGCCCGACATGCCGGACGACGGCATCGCCTTCTTCCGCTAGACACGCAACTCCCGAAGGGCCCGTCGACATGCCCGACGGGCCCTTCGGCGTGCCCACCGGAGCACCCACGTCGGGGTGGGTGATCACTCGTCGTCGAACCGCAGGACGTGGAGACCTCGGGGCACCCGGTCTGTGAAGCGTCAACCGCCTACTGGGCCGCGTGCGGCCTGAGAAGGGCTCTGCCCGTTCAAGGGCGGGGGATGTCAAACTGGGGGCGTGGTGAGCACCGACTGGAAGAGCGATCTGCGGCAGCGCGGCTATCGGCTGACGCCGCAGCGGCAGCTTGTCCTGGAAGCCGTGGACAGGCTGGAGCACGCGACCCCGGACGACATCCTCGTCGAGGTCCGCAGGACGGCCTCCGGGGTGAACATCTCCACCGTGTACCGGACACTGGAGCTCCTGGAGGAGCTGGGGCTGGTCAGTCACGCGCATCTGGGGCACGGCGCCCCGACCTACCACCTCGCCGACCGGCACCACCATCTGCACCTGGTGTGCCGGGACTGCTCCGAGGTGATCGAGGCGGACGTCGAGGTGGCCGCCGAGTTCACGGGGAAGCTCCGTGAGACCTTCGGGTTCGAGACGGACATGAAGCACTTCGCGATCTTCGGCCGCTGCCGGGACTGTTCGAACAAGGAAGCTGCCGCCGAGTCGTAGGCTCTTCTGTATGAAGAGCCCTCTGTTGTCCCTGCCCGGCGCCGTCCCCGCCGAAGGCCGCGACGAAGGCGTCGCCGCCCACTACGGCGACCTGTTCCGCGAGCAGCGCGCCCTCGCCGAAGGCAACGGCTTCGTCGACCTCTCGCACCGGGGGGTCGTCGCCGTCTCCGGCGACGACCGGCTGAGCTGGCTGCACCTGCTCGTCACCCAGCACATGACCGAGCTGCCGCGCGGCCAGGCGACCGAGGCGCTGATCCTCTCCGCCAACGGGCACATCGAGCACGCCCTGTACCTCGTCGACGACGGCGAGACGGTGTGGGCGCACGTCGAGCCGGGGACGCGCGAGGAGCTCGTCGCGTAC
Source organism: Streptomyces sp. NPDC004266 (assembly GCF_042874095.1). Lineage (NCBI taxonomy): Bacteria > Bacillati > Actinomycetota > Actinomycetes > Kitasatosporales > Streptomycetaceae > Streptomyces > Streptomyces sp. NPDC004266. Next base: position 604,441 of record NZ_JBIAMM010000003.1, on the reverse strand, counting down.
CTGGAGTCGATGAAGTTCTTCTACCGGGTGGAGGTCGCCGACCGCACGGAGGACCTCGCGGTCGTCCACCTTCCGGCCGGTTCGATCGCCGAGGTGCCCGAGGGCGTGGTCGTACGGGAGACCGCGCACGGACGTGATCTGTTCCTGCCGCGTGAGGACCTGGAGGCCTTCGCGGCCTCGCACGGGCCGGCCGCCGGGATCCTCGCGTACGAGGCGCTGCGGGTCGAGGCGCACCGGCCGCGGCTCGGCTTCGAGACCGACCACCGGACCATCCCGCACGAGGTCGGCCTCATCGGCAGCGCCGTCCACCTCCAGAAGGGCTGCTACCGGGGCCAGGAGACCGTCGCCCGGGTGCAGAACCTGGGGAAGCCGCCGCGCCGCCTGGTCTTCCTGCACCTGGACGGCAGCGAGGTCCTGCTGCCCGCCCACGGCACCCCGGTGCGGCTCGCGTCCGACGGCGAGGAGGGCCGCCAGCTCGGTTTCGTCACGACGGCCGTCCGCCACCACGAGCTCGGGCCGATCGCCCTGGCCCTGGTGAAGCGCAACGTGCCGGTGGACGCCCCGCTGATCGCCGGGACGACGGCCGCCGCGCAGGAGACGGTCGTCGAGCCCTGAGGGCTCAGACCTCGATCAGCACCGTGAACGGGCCGTCGTTCGTGAGGGAGACGCGCATCTTCGCTCCGAAGCGGCCCGTCTCCACGTGGGCGCCCAGGTCGCGGAGCCGGGCGACGACCTCGTCGACGAGGGGTTCGGCGACCGGGCCGGGGGCCGCCGCGTTCCAGGTGGGGCGGCGGCCCTTGCGGGCGTCTCCGTAGAGGGTGAACTGGGAGACGACGAGCAGCGGCGCGTTCACGTCGGAGCACGACTTCTCGTCGTTCAGCACTCGGACGGACCAGAGCTTTCTGGCCATTTGGGCGGCCTTCTCCGGGGTGTCGTCGTGGGTCACCCCGACCAGGACGCACAGCCCTTCGCCGGTGATCTCCCCGACGGTCTCCCCTGCGACGACGACGCTCGCCCCGTCGACCCTCTGCACCACTGCTCGCATGCGCACCAACCTACCGAGCGGGTGGCGGGCCGAAGGACGAGGGGCCGAACGGGTGCAGAGCGCCTGCACGCGCGCGTGCAGGAGTGGCACCATGCGTGTGAGGCGGTGCGGCCGACCGCACCGGTCGAGGGGACGATTCTCATGAGTGCACCTGGCACCGGGCCGACGCCGTCCGGTCCCGTACCGCTGATCCGCTCCGGAGCCCGGGGCGGGGGACCGGGCGGAGGACCCGCGACGCGCCCACCCGTGCAGCGGACCGCCGATCCGGCGGACCGGACGCAGCCCGACCTCGGCGCCCTGAGGCTGCCCGAGCTGCGGGCGCTGCGCCGGGACGCGCAGAGCGACGAGGCCGATCTGAGCTATGTGCGCCGGATGCTCCAGGGCCGGATCGACATCCTGCGGGCCGAGCTGGCGCGGCGGACCGATCCGGAGGCCCCGGTCCTCGACCGGCTCTCCGAGATCCTCGCCGACGTGCCCTCGCGGCACCGCAGCTCGGCGCGGCACGTGACGCTGTCGACCCCGCGCGGCGAGGAGTACCGGCGGCTCGCGACCGAGATGCTGTCGGAGGTCGAGCTGTCGGACCTGACGGCCCGGACGGACGACGAGCTGCACGCGGCGATGGGCAGGCTCGCGGGGTACGAGCAGCAGGTCTCGCGGCGCCGGCAGCACCTCCAGCGGACCGCCGACGACTGCAGCGCGGAGATCGCCCGACGCTACCGGGAGGGCGAGGCCCAGGTCGACGACCTGCTGGCCTGACCGCGGGGGGAAAGTGGGGTGCGGTGCCGGCCGCGCCGTGCGTAGGGTCGGGGGATGGGTGTCGACGTGCGCGCGGTGACGGAGTCCGAGTTCCACGACTGGCAGCGGGCGTTGCGCACCGGGTTCCTGAGGACCCCGGTCGTCTCCGACGAGGAGGTCGCGGACCGGCTGGCCCACGCGGATCTGGCGCGGACGCTCGGCGCCTTCGACGGGGACCGGATCGTCGCCACCTTCCGGTCCTTCCGCCAGGAGGTCAGCACGGTCGGCGGAGGCGGTCTGACCGCCGACGCGATCACCCAGGTGACGGTCTCGCCGACGCACCGCAGGCGCGGGCTGCTGAGCCGGATGATGGCCGCGGACCTCGCCGCCGCGAAGGAGCGGGGCGACGCGATCGCGACGCTGATCGCCGCCGAGTACCCGATCTACGGGAGGTTCGGTTTCGGTCCGGTGAGCTGGACCGCCGAGTGGAGCGTCGACGTGAACCGGGCCGGTCTCGACCCGCGCCGCTCGGGCCGTCCGGAGGACGGCGGCCGGATCGACCTGACGGACGGCGACGAGATCCGCCGGGTGGGCCCCGGGGTGCACCGCCGTCTGGCCGGCGTCCGCGCCGGGGTCACGAACCGCGACGAGCGGGGCTGGGAGCAGGGCACCGGGCTCGGCCACCAGAGCCACCCGTGGCGGGAGCCGTACTACGCGGTGTACCGGTCGGAGTCCGGCGAGGTAGAGGGGTACGCCGCGTACACCGCCGACGACAAGTGGGACGACGCGAAGCGTCCGCTGAACACGGCGACCGTGCGGGACCTGGTGGCCGTCACCCCGGCCGCCGAGCGCGCCCTGTGGCACTACCTCTGCTCGATCGACTGGATCGCCACGGTCCGCTCCGGCTACCGGGCGCCCGACGACCCGCTGCCGCTGCTGCTGCCCGACCCGCGCGCGGCCAGGATGCTGACGTACGTGGACATGCTGTGGGCCCGGGTCCTGGACGTGGTCCGGGTCCTGGAGGGCCGGACGTATCCGGTGGAGGAGAGCCTGGTCCTGGAGGTGCGGGACGCCGACGGGCTCGCCGGCGGGCGCTTCCGGCTCGACGCCTCACCGGTGGGCGCGGCCTGTGTCCGTACGACCGGGTCGGCCGATCTGGCCCTCGGCGTCGCGGAGGTGGGAACGCTCGCGTTCGGTGACGAGTCGGCGGTACGGCTGGCCCGGCTCGGGCGCGTGGAGGAGCTGACGCCCGGCGCGGCCGCCCGCGCCGACCTGCTGTTCCGCACCCCGCTGCGGCCCTTCTCGCCCGACCTCTTCTGAGACCCGGGCGGTGTCGGCGGGCGTCCTAGGATGGCGTCCTACGAAGGAGGCGCCTGGTGGCGGAGGACGGTGTGACCAGCCCGGCCGGTCTTCGCGAGCGGAAGAAGGCGCGGACCCGGCAGGCCCTGTCGGACGCGGCGATCGCGCTCTTCCTGGAGAAGGGTTTCGACGCGGTGTCCGTCGCGGAGGTGGCCGCCGCCGCAGAGGTCTCGAAGCCGACGCTCTTCCGGTACTTCCCCGCCAAGGAGGACCTGGTCCTGCACCGGTTCGCCGACCACGAGGACGAGTCCGCGCGCGTGGTGACGGGCGGGCGGGCGGACGGCAGGGCCCCGCTCGACGCGCTGTGCGAGCACCTGCTCGCGGGCCTTCAGCGGCGCGATCCGGTGACCGGGCTCTGTGACGTGCCGGCGGTCCTCGCGTACCACCGCCTCCTGTACGGGACGCCGGCCCTGCTCGCCGGGATCCACGCCTACCAGCAGCGTTCGGAGGAGGCCCTCGCGCGGGCGCTCGGCGGCGACCCCCTGACGGCGCGGCTCGCGGCCGGGCAGATCACGGCCGTGCTGCGGGTCCTGGCGAACGAGAACGTGGCACGCCTGACGGCCGGAGAGGCGCTCGACGCGGTGGCGCGGGACGCGACGGCCGCGGCGAGGGAGGCGTTCCGGTCGCTGCGGGAGGGGCTGCCGTACTGATCCCCCCTCCGTGACTCGGTAAAAAATGTAACCCGGTAACGTTTTCCGTTAGGCTTGACGGAATGACGTCACTGGACCTTGAGCTCGCCCGCGAACGCTCCCACCACGACGCCTGCCGCGCCGCCCTGATCCGCATGACCGAGGACGTGGCCGAGCAGGTCGTCACCGGCGAGGACGTCGCCGCCTCCGGCGCCGACGCCGAGGCGCTCGGCCACCACCTGCGCAGCCGCGCCAAGGAGATGGGCGAACAGCCGCCCGGGCCGCTGTTCTTCGGCCGCCTCGACCGCGAGGACGGCCAGATCCACCACATCGGCCGCCGCCGGATCGCCGAGCACCCGGCCGCCCCGCCGCTCGTCGTCGACTGGCGCGCGCCCGTCTCCCGCGCCTACTACCAGGCCGGCGCCCACGACCCGCAGGGCGTCCTGCGCCGACGCCGCTTCGGCTGGGCCCCGAACAGCCGGGGCGCGACCGAGGACCTGACCGCCCTGGAGGACGAACGCCTCGCGGACGGCGGGACGGGGACGGTCAGCGCCCTTCTCGCTGGCGAGATCGAGCGCCCCCGCGTCGGCCCCATGCGGGACATCGCCGCCACCATCCAGCCCGAACAGGACGACCTCGTGCGCTCCGAGCCGGCCGCCTCCCTGTGCGTGCAGGGCGCCCCCGGCACCGGCAAGACCGCCGTGGGCCTGCACCGGGCGGCGTACCTCCTCTACACGCACCCGCAGCGGATCCGCCGCTCCGGCCTCCTCGTCCTCGGCCCCCACCGGGCCTTCCTCTCGTACATCGCCGAGGTGCTGCCCTCGCTCGGCGAGACGGGGATCCGGCAGGCCACCCTCGACGAGGAGGTCGCCCGCCACCCCGTCCGGGCCGAGGACGACGAGGCGGCGGCCCGGGTCAAGCACGACGCCCGCATGGCGGAGCTGCTGCACCGCGCGCTGTACGGCAGGGTCGACCCGGCCCCGGCGGAGGACCTGACCGTCCCCGACGGCTCGTACCACTGGCGGCTCCCGGCGGCGGAGCTCGCCGCGATCGTCTCGGCGGTACGGGAGGAGGCGCCGCCCTACGCGACGGGCCGCGAACGGGTCCGGGCCCGTGTCGTCCGGGCCCTCCAGCTCCGGGCCGAGCGCCGCTCCGGGCCGATGGGCGCGGCCTGGGCGCGGCGGATCGAGCGGGCGCGGGCGGTGACGGCGTTCCTCGACGCCTGCTGGCCGAAGACCGTTCCGGAGGAGGTCCTCGCGGAGGTCCTGACGGACCCGGCGGACCCCGGCCTGACCGAGGCCGAGCTCGCCGCGATCCGCTGGGCGCGGCCGCCGCGCTCCTACCGCTCGGCGCGCTGGACCGCCGCCGACCTCGTCCTCCTCGACGAGCTCGCCGGCCTGATCGAACGCCCCGAGGGCTACGGGCACGTCGTCGTCGACGAGGCCCAGGACCTCTCGCCCATGCAGTGCCGGGCCATCGCCCGCCGCACCGAGTTCGGTTCGCTCACCGTCCTCGGGGACCTCGCCCAGGGCACCACCCCGTGGGCGGCCCGCGCCTGGGACGAGCAGCTGGCGCACCTGGGCAAGCCCGGGACGCCGGTCGTGCCGCTGACCCTCGGCTACCGGGTGCCGGCGGCGATCGTCGACCTCGCCAACCGGCTCCTGCCGAGGCTGGGCGCCGACGTGCCCGCCGGGCGTTCGGTCCGCCGGGACGGCGAGGTGACGGTCCACCGGACGGCGGACCTGGCCGCCGGGGCCCGCGAGGCCGTGCGGGCCGCGCTCGCGGCGGAGGGTTCGGTGGGGGTCGTCACGGCCGACCACCTCGTCGACGCGGTGGCGGAGGCGGTCCGCTCCTGCGGGGCGCCGGAACGGGTGACCGTGCTGCCCGCGACCGTCGTCAAGGGCCTGGAGTTCGACCACGTCGTGGTCGTCGAACCGGCCGCGATCGTGGCGGCCGAGGCGCGCGGGCCGAACCGGCTGTACGTGGTGCTCACCCGGGCGGTGTCGCGCCTCGCGCTGGTGCACGAGGCGGAGCTGCCGGAGTTCCTGGCACCGGCTCCCCGTACAGCGCGGTGAGTTCGGCGCCGGTGGCCCGTCGCCGGGGCGGCTGCGGGGAGAGCGGGACGGCGACGCGTCGGCCGGCTCTCATGCCGCCGTCGTCAACGGCTCGTCCTTCTGCCGGGTCCTCCCGGCGGCGGCCGGGCGCAGGACGGTGAGGGCGACGGCCAGGGCGACGAGGAGGAGGCCGGCGCCGGCGCCGAAGGCGAGGTGGTAGCCGCCCGTCAGCGCCTCGGGGCTCGGCCGGCCGGCGGCCGTGAGGGACTCGGTGCGGGCGGCGGCGAGGGTGGAGAGGACCGCGACGCCGAGGGCCATGCCGATCTGCTGGGTGGTGTTGAAGACGCCGGAGGCCAGACCGGCGTCCTCCTCCCGCGCGCCGGACATGGCGAGCGCGGTGAGGGCGGGGAGCGCGAGGCCGAAGCCGGCGGCGAGCAGCATGACGGGGAGCAGGTCGGCGGCGTACGAGGCGTGGACGGGGACGCGGGTCAGCAGGCCGAGGACGCCGACGAGCAGCACGAGGCCGGTGAGCAGGACGTTCCGCTCGCCGAAGCGGCCGATGAGGGGCGCGGAGACGCCGAGGGAGACGGCGCCGATGACGAGCGCGGCGGGCAGCATCGCGAAGCCGGTCTCGGCGGCCCCGTACCCGAGGACCTTCTGCAGGTAGAGGGCGACGAGGACCTGGAAGGAGAAGAGCGCGGCGACCATCAGCATCTGGACGGCGTTCGCGCCGGCGACGCTGCGGGAGCGGAGGATCCGCAGCGGCATGAGGGGGGTCGCGGCCTTCGCCTGGCGGAGCAGGAAACCGGCCAGGAGGACGAGGGCGAGGAGCCCGAAGCCGAGGGTGTGCGCCGAACCGGCCCCGTGCTCCTCGATCTTGACGACGGCGTAGATCCCGGCCATGAGGCCGGCGGTCACCAGCAGCGCGCCGATGACGTCGGCGCCGGCCCCGAGGCCCGGGGCGCGGTCGGCGGGGAGGGCGCGGAGGGCGACGAGGACGGTGGCGGCGCCGATGGGCAGGTTGATGAAGAAGATCCAGTTCCAGGCGAGGGCGTCGGTGAGGACGCCGCCGAGGACCTGGCCGAGGGAGGCGCCGGCGGCGCCGGTGAAGCTGAAGACGGCGATGGCGCGGGCGCGTTCGCGGGGCTCGGGGTGGAGGGTGACGAGGATGCCGAGGCCGACGGCGGAGGCCGTCGCGCTGCCGACGCCCTGGAGGAAGCGGGCGGCGATGAGGACGGCGGGGGAGGCGGCGACGCCGGCGAGGAGCGAGGCGGCGGTGAAGAGGCCGGTGCCCGCGAGGAACATCCGCTTGCGGCCGACGAGGTCGCCGAGCCGTCCGGCGAGGAGGAGGAGCGAGCCGAAGGCGATCAGGTAGGCGTTGACGACCCAGCTGAGGCCGACGGGGGTGAAGCCGAGGTCGCTCTGGATGGCGGGCATGGCGACGGTGACGATGCTGCCGTCGAGGACCGTCATCAGCATGCCGGTGGCGAGGACGCCGAGGGCGAGGCGGGGACTGGCGGGCGTGCGCATGGGGACTCTCCTGTCCGACGGAGCCGACAGGAGAGACGCTAGCAGATGGTTTTGTTGCAGACTATTTTTTACGGGAGGAGTTCGGGCTCATGCCCGCTGGCGGGCCCGGCGGGCGGGCCGGGGGCTCTCGACGGGCGCCTCCAGATGCCCGGCGGCCAGCCGGCCGAGGGCGCGCACCAGCACCTCGCGCTCGTCGTCGGGCAGCGAGGAGAGGGCGCCCTCGTGCACCCCGTCCACGATCTTCTGGCTCTCCCGCGCGACCCGCGCCCCCGCCTCGGTCACCGCGATGATCCGGGCCCGGCGGTCGGTGGTCGACGGCCTGCGCTCGGCGAGCCCGGCCTTCTCCAGGGCGTCCACGGTCACCACCATCGTGGTCTTGTCCATGTCCCCGATCTCGGCGAGCTGCGCCTGCGTCCGCTCCTCCTCCAGGGCGTGCACCAGCACGCAGTGCATCCGCGCGGTGAGCCCGATCTCCCCGAGCGCGGCCGCCATCCGCGTCCGCAGGACGTGGCTGGTGTGGTCGAGGAGGTAGGAGAGGTCGGGCTCGGTGCGGGCGGGGGCCATGGAAGTCATGTCCGCCAGCGTAACGAGAACCGATCCGTCACGGACGATCACGAAGCGGACGAGCGGGCGCCCGGGGTGGAGCGGGCGCCCGGGGTGGAGCGGGGGCCCGGGGTTGAGCTGGGTCCGGGATCACACGCCCCGCGTCCCGTCGATGCGTTCGCGCAGGAGGTCCGCGTGGCCGTTGTGGCGGGCGTACTCCTCGATCATGTGGATCAGGACCCAGCGCAGCGAGACCTCGCCCCGCCACTCGTCCTCGCCCGTGACGTCGAGGTGCGGGGCCTCCGCCGTGAAGCGGTCGGCGAAGTCCACCGCCGCCCGCCAGGCCTCCCAGGCCTCCGCGACGGCCGCCGGGCCGGCCGAGGCCTCGTCGAAGTCCCCGTCGGGGGAGGCCGGCGAGGAGAAGAGGGGGCGTGCGTCCTTCTGGCCGGCGAGGATCTCGCGGAACCAGTGGCGCTCCACGTCGGCCAGGTGCCGGACCAGGCCCAGGAGGGACAGGGTCGACGGCTCCACGGACCGGTGGGCCAACTCCTCCCCCAGGCCCGCGCACTTCAGCACCAGGGTCGCCCGCTGGTCCGCGAGGAACCCGGCGAGCATGGGCAGTTCGTCCCCGGTCGCGGGTCCGGTGAAGCGTCCCGGCCCCGGGGCCGCCGTCTCGTCGAGGACGTCCGCCCGTCGTCGCCGCTCGTCAACTGTCATGTTCTTCCTCCCCGTTGGACCTCGGTCCATGCTGGCACGGCTGCGCCCCGCCCGCGACGCGGATCGCGCGGTGCGGCGCCACCGTGGTCGCGGGCGACTCGCACGCCGAGCGGTACCTGCTGCACTCGACCCGGCCGGTCGGCGGGGAGCGCTGGTGGGCGTTCGCCACGAACGCCGACACCAGCGACCCGGGCACCCTGAAGGTCTTCGCGATCTGCGCGAAGGCGGTCGGCACCCCGGCCCTCACCGCGCCCGCACCGGCCGGTGGTCCGGCTGTCGGGCCGGAGGGGTCAGCCCTTGGGCCGGGCGAAGCGGATCATGTTGCCGGCCGGGTCGCGGAAGGCGCAGTCGCGGACGCCGTAGTGCTGGTCGACCGGCTCCTGGAGCACCTCGCCGCCGGCCGCCCGGACGCGCTCGAAGGTGGCGTCGACGTCGTCGGTGGAGAAGATCACGCCGCGCAGCAGGCCCTTGGCGAGCAGGTCCGTGACCGCCCGGCGGTCGGCCTCCGAGGCGCCCGGATCGGGGAGCGGGGTCTCGAGGACGACCGCCACGTCCGGCTGCGCGGGCGAGCCGAGGGTCACCCAGCGCATCCCCTCGTAGCCGACGTCGTTGCGGACCTCCAGGCCGAGGGCGTCGCGGTAGAAGACGAGCGCCTCGTCGGCGTCGTCGACGGTGATGAAGCACTGCGAGAGCTTGATGTCGTTCATGCCGTCGACGCTACGGCGAGGCGCTCGGACCCGCTTCTCCGTTCCTGACCGGTTCGGCGCCGCGCGCGGGTCCGCCGTTCTTCACCGGCCGGGTGAGCACCTTGGCGACGCACGCGGGGATCGCGGCGTCCTCCTCGTGGCTCCGCGTGTCGTGGCTCCGCGCGCGGTACGCGCTCGGCGTCTCGCCGACCAGTTCGGTGAAGCGCGAGCTGAACGACCCGAGCGAGGTGCAGCCGACCTCGAAGCAGACCTCGGTCACGCTCAGGTCCCCCCGTCGCAGCAGTGCCTTCGCCCGCTCGACGCGGCGGGTCATGAGGTAGCTGTACGGCGTCTCGCCGAAGGCGGCGCGGAAGCTGCGGGCGAAGTGCCCCGTGGACATCAGGGCGACCCTGGCCAGGGCCGGGACGTCCAGTGGCGACGCGTAGTCGCGGTCCATCGTGTCCCGCGCGCGGCGCAGTCGTTTCAGGTCGTCAAGATCCACGCCTCCAGCATGGCACGGCCCGCCCCGCCCCGGCCGCGACTTTTGCAAGCGGCTGCTTGCAAAAGTTAGCAACGGCTGGCATGGTCGGGGCATGGCATCGCTCAACGTCGGCAATCTCGGCGAGTACCTCCGCGAGCAGCGGCGGACCGCGCAGCTCTCCCTGCGACAGCTCGCCGACGCCGCCGGGGTGTCGAATCCGTACCTCAGCCAGATCGAGCGCGGGCTGCGCAAGCCCAGCGCCGAGGTCCTGCAGCAGGTCGCGAAGGCGCTGCGGATCTCCGCCGAGACGCTCTACGTACGGGCCGGGATCCTCGACGAGAAGGAGCGGGAGGAGCTGGAGACGCGCGCCGTCATCCTGGCCGATCCCTCGATCAACGAGCGGCAGAAGCAGGTGCTGCTCCAGATCTACGACTCCTTCCGCAAGGAGAACGCCGCCGACGCCGCCGCGGCCGACGAGGACGCCGTGCCGCCTTCGAGCTAGTACGCCCCAGTACGTCACATCCGGGAGGACCACCAGCATGGCCATCATCGACGAACTGCGTACCCCCCTCTACTTCGCCGCCGGCACCGCCGACCTCGCCGTGCGGCAGGCCCGGAAGGTTCCCGGCCTGATCGAGCAGCTCGCCGCCGAGGCGCCCGCGCGCATCGACGCCGTACGGAAGACGGACCCGAAGGTCGTGCAGGAGAAGGTGACCGCGCAGGCCAAGGAGGCCCAGGCCACCGTGCAGTCGAAGTTCGCCGAGGTCGTCGGCGGCCTCGACACCGACCTCAAGAAGCTCGGCGAGACCGCCCAGGACCTGGCCCTGCGCGGGGTCGGCGTCGCCGCCGAGTACGCGGTCAAGGCCCGCGAGAAGTACGAGGAGGTCGCCGCGCACGGCGAGGAGGCCGTCCGGGCCTGGCGCGGCGAGGTCGCCGAGGAGATCACCGAGATCGCCGTCGTCGTCGAGCCGGAGCCCGCGCGGAAGCCGGAGCAGGAGGCCGGGGCCGCGGCGGAGTCCGAGGCCAAGGCCGACGAGGGCGCCGAGGCCGGGAAGGCGCCCGCGCGGAAGACCACCGCCCGCAGGACCTCCGCCAAGAAGGCGGCCGTCGCCGCCGAGACGGAGTAGGGCGGGCACCAATGGGGGTACCCGGTGCGTTGTACCGGGTACCTTGACCGCGAGGCGCTCTCTCTCCATCCCCACTAGGCGGTGCTCAGCATGTTGCGCGCGGGATTCGACTCCCTTCTCTCCCTGGTGATCTTCCTGGTCTTCACCGGCTTCGCCGTCGCCGCGCTCGTCTTCGCCGCCATGGCGCGCGAGGACGCCTACCGGGCCGCCGACAAGCAGACCAAGAAGTTCTGGCTGATCATCCTGGGCATCAACCTCGCCCTGAACCTGCTGCTGCCGATGCTGTTCCTGCAGATCGCGGGGCTGATCGCCGCCATCGTCTTCATGGTGGACGTGCGCCCCGCGCTCGCGCAGGTCTCCGGCGGAGGCCGTGGCGGCCGCCGTGGCGGCGGCTCCAGCAGCGACGGACCGTACGGCCCCTACAACGGCGGCCGGTAGAGCGGTACGACGGACAGGACCCGGGTGGTGCTCACCCCCGGGTCCTGTCCCTTTCCAGGGCCAGGACGGCGACGTCGTCCGTCAGCTCGCCGCCGTTCAGGGACCGGACCTCCGTCACGGCCGCCTCCAGGAGCTCCTCGCCCCGCAGGCCCGAGGCCAGCTGGCGGTTGATCATCTCGACCATCCCGTCCTGGCCGAGCCGCGGGGAGCCGGGGCCCGCCGAGCGCCCCTCGATGAGCCCGTCCGTGTACATGAGCAGGCTCCACGCCCCGCCCAGCTCGACCTGGCGGCGCGGCCAGCGGGCGCGCGGCAGCAGCCCGAGGGCCGGGCCGCCGTCCTCGTACGGGAGGAGGCGCGCGGCCCGCCCCTGCCGGGCGATCAGCGGCGAGGGGTGGCCGGCCAGGCAGAGTCCGGCCCGGCGCCCGTCGGGCGCGATGTCGACGGTGCAGAGGGTCGCGAAGATCTCGTCGCTCTCCCGCTCGTGCTCCAGGACCTGCTGCATCGTCGAGAGCAGCTCGTCCCCGCAGAGGCCCGCGAAGGTCAGGGCCCGCCAGGCGATCCGCAGCTCGACGCCGAGCGCGGCCTCGTCGGGGCCGTGCCCGCAGACGTCGCCGATCATGGCGTGGACGGTGCCGTCGGGGGTGCGGACGGTGTCGTAGAAGTCGCCGCCGAGCAGGGCGCGGGAGCGGCCGGGCCGGTAGCGGGAGGCGAACCGCAGGTCGGAGCCCTCCAGGAGCGGGGTCGGCAGCAGGCCGCGCTCCAGCCGGGCGTTCTCCTGGGCGCGCAGCCGGGACTCGGCGAGCTTCACCTGGACGGCGTCGGCCCGCTTGCGTTCGACGGCGTAGCGGATGGCCCGGCTGAGCAGCCGCCCGTCGAGCTCCTCGCGGAAGAGGTGGTCCTGGGCTCCGACGCGTACCGCCTCGGCCGCCAGCTCGGCGTCCGCGGAGGCCGCGAGCGCGAGGACGGCGTGGCGCGGGGCGAGGCGCAGGATGTGGCGCAGCGGGGCGAGCGGGTCGTCGCCGGCGGCGGCCCGGGGGCCGGGCAGGGAGAGGTCGACGAGGACGCAGTGGACGTCGTCGGTGAGGAGCCGCTCGGCCTCGGTGAGGTTCCGGGCGGTACGGATGCGGACCCGGGTGCCGGCGGCGTCGGCCGCGTCGAGCAGTTCGGGCACGGCAAGGGCACCCGCCGGGTCGTCCTCGACGACCAGGAGGGTGAGATCGGTGCGGTCGGTGCCTGTGACTGTGCCTGTCATGGGAGTGGCGTCCATTGGGGTGGCGTCGCCGGGTCCCGCAGCGGCAGAGACGTTTCTCTGACGCGGTACGGATACGGGCATCGGTCCGGGTTTCCTTCCCTCCCCCGAGGGTGCGCAGGGCGCCGGGTGGCGTCCCGCCCGTCCCGGACCATAGCGGTAGGGCGGTGCGCAGCGGAATGGTGATCAGCCTGTGAGAGGGCGTGCCGTGCTTGGCATATGCCGCGGAAGGGGAGGTACTTGCCCCCGTACGGTGCCGGACGGGGCCCCGGTCCCATGAGAAACGTCACGCCCCGGACGTGGTGCCCGTCACGCCCCGGACGTGGCTCCCGTCACGCCCGTCGGGCCGCCAAGGTGGCTCGTGTCACGCGGGAGCGGGTCACGACGGGCGGGCGCTCACGAGGGGCGGACCACTCCCAGGATCTCCATCGAGCCCGCGCCCGCGAGGGTCACGTTCCGCCCCGGGCGCGGCGCGTGCACGATCATCCCGTTCCCGACGTACATCCCGATGTGGCTCGCGTCCTTGAAGTAGACGATCAGGTCGCCGGGCCGCATGTCCTTGACGTCCACGTGCGGGAGGAGCCGCCACTGCTCCTGCGAGGTGCGCGGGATGCCCAGGCCGGCCTCGCCCCAGGCGCGCTGGGTCAGCCCGGAGCAGTCGTACGAGCGCGGCCCCTCGGCGCCCCAGACGTACGGCTTGCCGATCTGGGCCGTCGCGAACTCGACCGCCTTCCTGCCCTCCAGGGTCGCGTCCTCCCGCAGGCCCTTGAGGACGCCGGTGCCGAGCCAGGTCGTCTGGGCCCTGTTCTGGGCCTGCTCCTCCAGGAGCCGCAGCCGCTCGCGCTCCTCGGCGGCGAGCTCGGACTCCAGCTTCTCGGCGGCGGCGATCCTGTCGTTGATCTCCTTCTTCGCCTTCGCCTGCCGGACGCGGTTGGCCTCCAGCTTGGTCCAGTTGACGCTGGCGTCCTTGGCGTAGGTGTCCAACTCGGCCTGGGCGCGGGTCATCTCGCCCAGGAGGTCGTGGGTGGCCTTCGCGCCGGCCTTGAGCCGTCCGGTGGCGTCGAGGAAGAGCTGGGGGTCGTTCGTGAGGACGAGCTGCGCGCCCTCCGGGAGCCCGCCGTTGCGGTACTGGGCGCGGGCGGCGGCGCCGGCCCTGGCCTTGAGGTCCTCGATCTTCTCCCGGCCGTCCACGATCATCCGGGCGAGCCGGACGATCTCGGCGGACTGCTCCTCCGTCTTCTCCTCGGCGAGGTTGTACGCGTCGGTGGCGACGGCGGCCTTCCGGTACAGGTCGTCGATCTCCGCGCGCACCTCCTCCAGGCTCTTCTTCGGAGGGGGAGGCGGGAGCGGCGCGGCGGAGGCCTGGAGGGTCAGTGCGGGAGAGGCCAGCACGGTCAGGGCGCAGATCACGGTGATCGCGGCAGTGGCGTGGCGGCGTCGGTTCACGAGCTCCCCCTCGAGTGACCCAAATCTGATTTACCGTCAGTAACTTGATGGTGACCTGGCGATAGTGCCATGCGAAACCGGAAAGCGACAGGGGAAACCGGGGCCTGCCGGGCCCATCCCCCTCACGGGGGACGAGTGAGGTGCGTGTGGCGTTCCCTCCGTACGGGAAATTCAGCGGGAGTTGGGAGAAGCGGGGAAAACCCGGAGGGCGCTCCCGCGGACGCGCCGTCACCCGCGTGGCGCCAGCGCCTCCCAGCGCACCGTCACCTCGCCCTGCCGCCAGCGGCGCGGGCCGTCCGTCAGCGGCCAGTCCGCCGCGAGGTCGCGGACGGAGCGGATCCACCGCTGCCGCGCGCCCAGCGAGGCGTACGGGGCGGCCGCCGCCCACGCCCGGTCGAAGTCCCGCAGGAAGGCGTGCACCGGCTCGCCCGGCACGTTCCGGTGGATCAGCGCCTTCGGCAGCCGCTCCGCGAGGTCCGAGGGCCGGTCGAGCGAGCCGAGCCGGGTCGCGAAGGTCACCGTGCGCGGCCCGTCCGCGTCGAGCGCCACCCACACGTGCCGGCGGCCGATCTCGTCGCAGGTCCCCTCCACGAGCAGCCCGCCGGGCGCCAGCCGCCCGCAGAGCCTCGCCCAGACGGCCGCGACCTGCTCCTCGTCGTACTGGCGCAGCACGTTCGCCGCCCGGATCAGGGCGACCGGGCCGGGCACCGGCACCTCGAAGCCGCCGTGCAGGAAGGAGAGGCCCTCCCGCTCGTACGGCTTCGCGGCCTCGACCCTGGCCGGCTCGATCTCGATGCCGTAGAGGCGGGTGCGGGGCTCGACGGTGCGCAGCCGGGCCAGGAGCTCCACGGCGGTCCAGGGGGCGGCCCCGTATCCGAGGTCCACGGCGAGCGGCGGCTCGGGGAAGCGGCGCAGGGCGGGGCCGTGGACGGCGGCGATCCAGCGGTCCATGCGGCGCAGCCGGTTCGGGTTGGTGGTCCCGCGGGTCGGGGTGCCGACGGGGCGGGTGGTGCGCGGGGCCATGCCATGAGCGTAAGGGGTGCGGGGAAGGGGCCGGCCCCGGACGTGAGGGCGCCTGCTCCCTCCCGCCCGGAGCGCTCCCTCCCGCCCGGAGCGAGGGGGCCCGCTTCCCCTCCGTCCGGCCCGGAGGGCCCGCCCCGGACGGTGGCCCCGGCAACGAATTGGCAAAGCACCCCTTCTGCCGGAAATGAAAGGGACCATTCCGGTGTTGTCGCGGCTGGAGGACGTACCGCGTCCTCCACCTGCCATGCCCGCCCAGCTCAGCTCAGCCCCGGGGCCCGTGAGCGGCCCCCGAGCGGAAGGACCGCCGACGTGAGCCAGTACGTGTCCCGGTTCGCCGGTACCCGGCACCGGCACCCGGCGCCGACCAGGCTCCGGCTCCCCGGCCGGCACCGCACCCCCCGGCGCGTGGCCATGCTCAGCGTCCACACTTCGCCGCTGCACCAGCCCGGCACGGGGGACGCGGGCGGCATGAACGTCTACATCGTCGAGCTGGCGAAACGACTCGCCGCCATCGACATCGAGGTGGAGATCTTCACCCGGGCCACCACCGGCGGCCTCCCGCCGGTCGTCGAGCTGACGCCGGGCGTGCTCGTCCGGCACGTGGACGCCGGCCCGTACGAGGGCCTGGCCAAGGAGGAGCTGCCGGCGCAGCTCTGCGCCTTCACCCACGGCGTGATGCAGGCGTGGGCGGGCCACCGCCCCGGCCACTACGACCTCGTCCACTCCCACTACTGGCTCTCCGGCCACGTCGGCTGGCTCGCCGCCGAGCGCTGGGGCGTCCCGCTCGTCCACGCCATGCACACCATGGCGAAGGTCAAGAACGCCGCGCTCGCCGAGGGCGACACGCCCGAGCCCGCGGCCCGGGTGATCGGCGAGACGCAGATCGTCTCCGCCGCGGACCGGCTGATCGCCAACACCGCGGAGGAGGCCGACGAGCTCGCCCGCTTCTACGAGGCCGACCCCGGCAAGATCGCCGTCGTGCACCCGGGCGTCAACCTCGACCACTTCCGCCCCGCCGACGGACGCGCCGCGGCCCGCGCCCGGCTCGGGCTGCCGCAGGACGCGTTCATCCCCGTCTTCGCCGGCCGGATACAGCCGCTGAAGGCCCCGGACATCCTGCTGCGCGCCGCCGCCCGGCTCCTGGAGCAGGACCCCTCCCTCCGCTCCCGGATGGTCGTCCCGGTGGTCGGCGGCCCCAGCGGCAGCGGCCTGGCCAAGCCGGAGCAGCTGCAGAAGCTGGCCGCCAGGCTCGGCATCTCGGACGTCGTGCGCTTCCACCCGCCGGTGGGGCAGGACCGGCTGGCCGACTGGTTCCGCGCGGCGAGCGTCCTCGTCATGCCCTCGTACAGCGAGTCCTTCGGCCTGGTCGCGATCGAGGCGCAGGCGGCCGGCACCCCGGTCGTCGCGGCGGCGGTCGGCGGCCTGCCCGTGGCCGTACGGGACGACGTGACCGGCTTCCTCGTGCAGGGGCACGACCCGGCGGACTACGCCAGGGCGCTCGGCCGGTTCGTGGCGGACCCGTCGCTGTCGGCCCGGATGGGGGAGGCGGCGGCGCTGCACGCCGGCTCCTTCGGCTGGGACACGGCGGCCTCGGGCACGGCGGACGTGTACACGGCCGCCATGCACGACCACCGGCTGCGCGAGAACCGCCGTCGCGTACGCTCGCACCATGGCTGAGGACGTTCGGCGGATCATCGAGGACACGTTCAACGACGCGGAGCTGGACTGGGAGTCCCCGGAGCCCGGCTCGTACGTCGTGAAGCTCCCGGGCACGCGCAAGCTGTTCACCACCCTGTCGCTCCGCGTGGGCCGCCACTCCCTCTCCCTGAACGCCTTCGTCATCCGGCACCCCGACGAGAACGAGGCGGGCGTCCACCGCTGGCTCCTGGAGCGCAACCTCAGGCTGTACGGGGTGAGTTACGCGGTCGACGGCCTCGGCGACGTCTACCTCGCCGGCAAGCTCCCGCTCTCCGCCGTCACGCCGGAGGAGCTGGACCGGCTGCTCGGCTCGGTCCTGGAGGCGGCGGACGGCGACTTCAACACGCTCCTGGAACTGGGCTTCGCGTCGGCGATCCGCCGGGAGTACGAGTGGCGCGTCTCCCGCGGCGAGTCGACCCGCAACCTCGACGCGTTCAAGAACCTGACGCAGAAGCCCGCGAGCTGACGCCCGGTCCCGTCCGGTACCGCCCCGGCGCCACGCCGAACTCGCGGCGGAAGGCGTGGGACAGGGCGTACGGCGAGCCGTAGCCCACCCGGCGGGCGACGGCGGCCAGCGGGTCCCCGGTGTCCCGGAGCAGCGCGGCGGCCCGGGTCAGCCGCCACCAGGCGAGGTACGCCATCGGGGGCCGGCCCACCAGGGCGGTGAAGCGGCGGGCCAGGGTGGGCCGGGAGACGCCCGCCTCGGCCGCGAGACGGCCGACCGTCCACGGCGCGGCCGGGTCTGCGTGCAGTGCGCGCAGCGCGGCGGCGGCCACCCGGTCGCCCAGGACCGCCGGCCACGCCCCGGCCGTGCTCTCGGCCATCCAGGCCCGGACCATGTAGACGAACAGCAGGTCGAGCAGGCTGGGGAGCGCGAGGGAGGCGCCGGGCCGCTGTTCCTCCAGTTCGCCCGCCAGGAGGGCGAGGGCGGCCCCGAGTCCGGCGTCGCCGTCGGGCCGGGCCGGCAGGTGCACGAGCGGCGGGAGCTCCGCGAGCAGGGGGTGCGCACGGCTGCGGTCGAGCCGGTACTTGCCGCACAGCATCTCGACCTCGTGCCCGCCGTCGGTCGTCCGGGGCGGGCGCGGAAGGCCTCCGTCGGCCCACCGCTCGAAGGGCACCGCCCGGGCGGCCGTCGCCGCGTCGGCGGGCGCGTCGGCGATGACGTGGCCGGTGCCGTGCGGCAGTAGCACCGCGTCGCCCGCGCCGAGCACGACCGGTTCGCCGCCGTCGGGCAGCAGCCAGCAGCCGCCCCTGAGGACGACGTGGAAGCCGGCCCCTTCGTACGGATCGAACCGCGCGCACCAGCGCCCGGTGACCCGCACCCGTTCGGAGGACGGCCGTCCGACGCGTACGGCCGCGATCGCGTCGCTCACCACGTCCATGGCCGGGAGCGTACCGCCGCTCCGGTCGGCGGAGGATGAGCTTTCCGCGCATCGGGAAGAGCGGAACGAGCATTGAGGGGCTCAGCCGCCCCTCCCTACTGTCGGTCGCATGACGAACGAGAGCGCACAGAGCATCGTCCTGGGGGACGTCGAGGTCATCCGGATCGTCGAGTGGCAGGGGCCGTTCGCGCCCGCCCGCACCCTCGTCCCGGACGCCGGGGCCGAGGTGTGGAGGGAGAACGAGGAGTGGCTGGCGCCGGACCACTGGGCGCCGGAGAGCGACAGCGCGGTCATGGCGCTGCAGACCTGGGTGCTGCGCAGCGGGGGGCGGACCGTCCTGGTCGACACCGGGGTGGGCGACGGACGGGAGCGGCCGCAGTCGCCGCACTTCCACCGGCGGCGGGACGGTCTCCTCGGCCGTCTGGAGGGGGCGGGCATCAGGCCCGAGGACGTGGACGTCGTCGTCAACACCCACCTGCACGCGGACCACGTCGGCTGGAACACGCGGTACGCGGAAGGGGCGGGGGAGTGGGTGCCGACGTTCCCGAACGCCCGCTACCTCCTCCCGGCCGCCGACGACTTCCACTTCGGCCCGGCGAACGCGTACGGCGGCGGCCTCCGCGAGGAGGACCGGCTGGTCTACGGGGACAGCGTGGCGCCCGTGCACCGCGCCGGTCGGATCACGCTCTGGGACGGGTCCCACCGCATCGACGAGAACCTCGCCCTGGAGTCGGCGCCCGGTCACACGCCGGGCTCCGCCGTGCTGCGGCTGGCCTCCGGGACCGACCGCGCGGTCTTCGTCGGCGACCTCCTCCACAGCCCGGTGCAGATCCTCGACCCGGCGCGCGCCGGCTGCTTCTGCCTGGACGCGGCCGGGGCGGCGGCCAGCCGCCGCCGGATCCTCGAACGGGCCGCCGACGCGCGGGAACTGGTCGTCCCCGCGCACTTCGGCGGGGCGGGCGCCGCCGAAGTGCGCAGGGAGGGGGAGGGGTTCGCCCTGGCCGGCTGGGCGGCCTACGACGGCGACCGGGTCAGGCGCTGACGGCGGAGGAGGCCGAGGTGCCCTCGGAGACGGGCGCGGCGGTGACGGCGTCCTTCTCGGTCTCCTCGGAGAGGGCCTTCCGCAGTCGGGTGAAGTAGCCGACGGCGGCGACGGCGCCGATCGCGGTGGTCGCGGCCCACAGGACGTCGGGACCGGGGCCGCCGACGATCGCGCCGGCGCCGATCGGGGCGACGAAACCGGCGACGGCCCAGGACATGCCCATCACGCCCTGGTAGCGGCCCCGGGCGTGCTCGGGGGCGAGGCGGGCGGTGGCGGCGGCGTTCGTCGGGACATGGATCATCTCGCCGACCGTCCAGACGATCACGGTCGCGGCGAAGGCGACGGGGGACCCGGCGAGGGCGGTGGCCCCGGTGCCGACGGCGAAGAGCAGGGCCGAGAGGGTCAGCAGGAGCACCGGCGAGCGCTTGTCGGTCAGCTTGTTGACGAGCAGCTGGAAGCCGACGATCACGATGCCGTTGACGGCGATGACGACGCCGTACGAGGAGGGGGAGAGGCCCTGGTCCGCCATGGTGAGCGGCAGGCCGATCCAGGGGGCGGTGAAGACCAGGCAGACGAGGAGGTTGAGGAGGACGAGCGTGCGGAAGGGCGCGTCGCGCAGCACGGTGAGCATGCTGACCTTCTCCTCGGCGACCGGCTCGCCCTGCCGGTCGACGGCGGCCTCGGGGCGGGTCTCGGGGAGCCGGAGGAAGACGATGACGGCGCAGAGGGTGGTGGCGACGGCGTCGACGACGAAGAGGGTGCGGTAGCCGAGGAAGGCGGCGGCGCCGCCGCCGATGGAGGCGATGGCGAAGCCGAGGTTGAGGGCCCAGTAGTTGAGGGCGTACGCCCGGCGCACGTCGTGGGCGGGGACCATGTCGGCGATGGTCGCGTTGATGGAGGGGCGGACGGCCTGCATGGCGACGCCCATGAGGAGGACGACGGCGGCGATGGCCCAGGCGCTGGTGACGACGGCGAGGGCGGCGGCGCAGGCGGCGGCCGCGAGGTGCATGGAGACCATGGTGGGGCGGCGGCCCCAGCGGTCGGTGAGCATGCCGCCGAGCGGGGATCCGGCCACGCCCCCGAGGCCGTGGAGGGCGACGACGAGTCCGGCGAACCAGGCGGAGTGTCCGAGCTCGACGGTCAGGTAGAGGGAGAGGAAGGTCAGGACGAAGGCCCCGGTCCGGTTGACCAGGGTCGACAGCCAGAGCCACCAGAAGCCCTGCGGGAGGCCGGAGACCGTCGCCCGGGCTGATCGTCTGAGCGAATCGATGGACATGTGTGGCGGCCCCCTGTGGTGCGTAAGCCCTGCTTCCGGCTCACGTAACTTACGCATCTCATACGTCGGACGCCAGCGAATTGACGACGCGCGTCAATCGTCAGCGGTCTATTAGGCTCGTACGCATGGCCGACGCACCGTACAAGCTGATCCTCCTCCGCCACGGCGAGAGCGAGTGGAACGAGAAGAACCTGTTCACCGGATGGGTGGACGTGAACCTCACCGCCAAGGGCGAGAAGGAGGCGACGCGCGGCGGCGAGCTGCTCAAGGACGCCGGCCTGCTGCCCGACGTGCTGCACACCTCCCTCCAGAAGCGCGCCATCCGCACCGCGCAGCTCGCCCTCGAGGCCGCCGACCGCCACTGGATCCCGGTCAGCCGCTCGTGGCGCCTCAACGAGCGCCACTACGGTGCCCTCCAGGGCAAGGACAAGGCCCAGACGCTCGCCGAGTTCGGCGAGGAGCAGTTCATGCTGTGGCGCCGCTCGTACGACACCCCGCCGCCGGCCCTGTCCGACGACAGCGAGTACTCGCAGGCCCACGACGCCCGCTACCAGACGATCCCGCCGGAGCTGCGCCCGCAGACCGAGTGCCTCAAGGACGTCGTCGAGCGGATGCTCCCCTACTGGTACGACTCGATCGTCCCGGACCTCCTCGCCGGCCGCACGGTCCTGGTCGCCGCCCACGGCAACAGCCTCCGCGCCCTGGTGAAGCACCTGGACGGCATCTCGGACGCCGACATCGCGGGCCTCAACATCCCGACGGGCATCCCGCTCGCCTACGAGCTGGACGAGAACTTCAAGCCCCTCAACCCGGGCGGCACCTACCTCGACCCGGAGGCCGCGGCGGCCGCCATCGAGGCCGTCAAGAACCAGGGCAAGAAGAAGTAGGAATAGTGATCATGGCCCTGACCTGCGCACACGGCGCAGATCAGGGGCATTTTCGCGCCCTGGGCCCACCCTGGGCCCTCAGCGCGGAGAGTCGTCCGGCCTCAGGGCCCTGCCGAGGGCAAGCCGTGCGCGGTCACGGCTGCTCGGCATCAGGTGGGCGTAGACCTTCAGCGTGAGCCCCGGGTCGGAGTGGCCCAGGTACTCGCTGACGGCCTTGATGCTCTCGCCGGCGTCCAGCAGCACCGAGGCGTAGAAGTGCCTCAGGGCGTGCATGCCGTGCTCCCGCGCGGCGGCGTGCTCCCGGCTCTTTGCTGTGGGAATGACGCCCACCTTGGCCAGCGCGGGCTTCCAGTGGTCCTCGTTCAGCGACGTGCGCCAGACGTGCCCGCCCAGCGGTCCGGTGAAGAGCAGCCGCTTGGTCACCGGCGGACCGCCGGCGCGCATCCAGGGCAGCGTGATCTCGACCGGCGGGAAGAGCTTCATGTGGGCCTTGAGCGCGTCCGCCACCGGGTCAGGCAGGGGTACGTCACGCAGCTTGCCGCCCTTCGGCGGGGCGAACACCGGCTGACTCAGGCTCAGCTTGAGCTGCTGTACGACGTGCAGCGTTGCGTTCTCGAAGTCCAGCTCCTCGACGGACAGCCCGAGGATCTCGCCCTGCCGGAGACCGCATCCGGCGCCCACGTCCACCATGGGCTGGAACCGCTCGACCAAGGCCGCCCGCATGGCGAAGACCCGTTCCGGCGTCCAGGGGACCACCCGCCGCGCGCCCATCTCCGGGAGCGTCACCGTGCGCGAGTTGCAGGGGTTCCGGGGGAGGCAGCCGTCCTCGACGGCCGCGCTCAGGATGGCGCGCACGTTGGAGAAGATGACGCGGGCGTACGAGCCGGACATGCCGGAGGCTTCGAGCTGCGTCACGAACTCGCGGATGTGGCTCGGCTGGAACGAGCCCAGCGGACGCGCCCCGATACGCGGGAAGGCGTGCAGCTTGAGCTGAGACGTCATCGACGCCTTGGTGTTCGGGTCGCCGCTCTGGCTCGCCAGCCACCCCTCCGCGAACTCCTGGAAGGTCGTCCGGGCCGCGTTCGGGTCGATGTACTGGCCCCGGGCCACATCTGCGCTGATGCTGCTGAGCCACTGCTCGGCGAGGCGCTTCTGCCCGTCGGCGAAGGACTTGGACTTCCGCTTGCCGTCAGGCGCGAAGTAGCGGGCCCGGTAGCGCAGGCCGCTGCCGTGGCGGGCGGTCTTGGTGCGGACGGTCTTTCCGTTGGCGTCGGTCTCGGTCTTGAACCAGCGGTCTTGGATGCTGCCAGCCATGTGGGCTGTGTCCTCTCGGGTGGTGGCGTGCCTGCCCTCGGGGAGGGAGGCATGGGGGTGCCGTGGAAGCGGCTGTGGAGGGGGTTCGGGGCGGCTGGGGAGGTTGCCTCCCTGCCTCCCTGGATGGGGATTTGGGCAGGTCACTGGCAGGGAGGTGGGTCAGGGAGGCGGTTAGGGAGTTCTCCCTGCCTCCCTGGCGCCTCCCTGCCCGTGACGGGCGTGTGACGGGCGGAGTCACGGCCGTGACGGGCCCCCTTTACCCGCCTTACCTCGCAGGTCAGTGGCCCTTACCGCCCCCTCTACCGGGGTAAAGGGCTCCCTCTACCTGAGTGGCTCCGGCGGGGGTGTGACG
Organism: Streptomyces sp. NPDC004266; assembly: GCF_042874095.1. Classification (NCBI taxonomy): domain Bacteria; kingdom Bacillati; phylum Actinomycetota; class Actinomycetes; order Kitasatosporales; family Streptomycetaceae; genus Streptomyces; species Streptomyces sp. NPDC004266. Next base: position 581,428 of record NZ_JBIAMM010000003.1, on the reverse strand, counting down.
GTGGGGCGTGACGGGGGTGTGACGCCGTCACGGGTAGCGGGAGGGGGGGCTCTACCTCCCGCTCGGCCGGCGGGTCATGCGGCGGTGTCGGCGGCTTCCTGGTGCTGGACCCAGGTGCGGACGGCGGCGGGGTCGTAGCGGACGTGGCGACCGACGCGGAAGCCGGGCGGGCCGGTGCGCTGCTTGCGCCAGCGGTAGACGGTCTCGATGGGGACGGAGAACATCACGGCGATGTCCTCGGGGGTGAGGTAGCGGTCCGGGAGTCCGGCGCGCAGGGTCTCGATCGGCTCGGTGGCCATGGGGTTGGGTGACTCCTCGTGTCCGGTGCGCGGAGGGTGGGAGTGGTGCCGGTGGCCGTCCTGGAGAGTTGCTGCATTTCAGCGTCCGCAGCGTCCCAGCGTCCGCGCCGATCAGACTTCGCAGGTCGGATGGGGTGAGGGTTGCGGACTCTGGTGCGGACGCTGCGGGCACTGGACGGCTGTAGCGTCCGCAGCTCTGGCCGTGTCCGGGCCGCTGGTGTTGCGGCCCGGTCCGGCATCGTCAGTACTGGTCAGAGGGCCTGTGGCCCTGTCCGATCGGGGGTACGTCGGGCCACAGGGAGCCTGCCGGGGGTGTGGACGCTGTCTCCTGTGGGAGGTCGGTCCGGGTCAGGATGAGGAGCTTGTGGCGGTGCCGGTCCCGGCTGCGTTGCGTGTCGTCCACGGTGATGCCGATCGACCGCAGGAGCGGGGCGAGGCGCTTGACCTTCCCGCCGGCGCGGGTGGCGTCCTTGGGCCACGTGGGCGGCCGGATGCCGCCGGGGGGCTGGACGTGCTCCAGGAGCTGGGCGGCGGTCCCCGTCCACGTTCCGCACTGCTCGACCAGGGCGGCGACGGCAGAGCCGAACGGGTCTCCCTCCAGGGCGTCCCCGGCGACGTTCGCGGACGCGGCCAGGTAGTCGTCCAGCGTCGTCCACTCCATGACCTGGTCGACGGCCGCGAGGATGCGGGCGAAGTCGGCCATGCGGGGAAGCGAGTCCAGCTTCACGTGCGGCAGGACGGCGAGGACGGACGCGAGGAGGTCGAAGAGCGAACCGAGGACGGCCGGCCGGATCGTCTCGAACGCGGTCGCCAACTCCTCCTCCGTACGCCGCTGCTCCGGGGCGATCAGCTGCAGGTCGAGCATCAGCAGCCGCTCGGCCAGGTCCCCGGCGAGAGCTCCGGCGTCGATGGTCGTCATGGCCAGCACGCGGCGGAAGGAGAGGACCACGACGTCGTCGTCGGTGTAGAGGGCCCGGTCGACGATCCCGTCGCCGGTGACCGCCTTGCACAGGGTGTCGGAGAGCCACTGCGGCAGGGTGGAGATGTTGTCCAGGCACAGCGCCCAGGAGCTGAACGCCTGTGTCGCCCACGCCTTGTGGTCCCGCGGCTGCGAGCGCTTCGCGGCCGGGGAGGGGTCGATCAGGTTGACCATCATCTGCGCGGCGGCGGACTTCCCGGTGCCCTGCTCGCCCTTGAAGGTGAGGACAGGGTGGGGGATGGTCGGCATCCACGCGGCGATCAGCCACGTGACGAGCTGCCGGAAGGCGGACTCGTCCATGTTCAGCAGGCTGTGGAGCATGGACAGGCCGTCCCCGACCAGCGTCGGCGCGGGCATGGGAGCCATGGCCCCGGACCGGCGGAAGAGGACCGGGGAGCGCTCGACGACGTGCCACCCGCCGGCGGTGACGGTGACCGCGCGGCCGTCGGCGGTGCCGAGGTCCACCACGATCGTCCCGGCGTCGTCGTGCCCGACCCGCAGGTTCACCTGTACCGGGTCGTCCGACTCGGCGATGCCCTCCAGCACGGTCATGGCGTCCGCCAGCGCGGACTGCGAGGCCACGTCGCCGTCGAACGTCTCCGCGTACAGGCGGGCCAGGCGCTGCCGGACCCCGGACCGGCCGCGCAGGGGCAGGGCGATGTTCGGGCCGTCGATCGCGACGGCGTAGGGCCGTCCGTCGGTCGACATGACGAACCGGTACCGCTCCCGCGCGAGGGCGACCAGCCGCACGGCAGCTGACGGCTTCTTGCCCCCGTCGTCGACCGGCGGGCGCGTGTTCACGGACCCTCGTCCGGTGTTCACGGCCGACTGCCCGGTGTTCACGGGCGCCGGGTCGGTCGACCGGTCGGGGTCGATCGGTCGGGCGGTTCCGTTCACCGGCTTGGTGGTGCTGTTCACGCGCTCACCCCTTGATCGGTCGACTGTTCACAGGTGTTCATCCGGGTCGCACGCCGCTGGTGGTCGAGTCGACCGACCCGCACATGGCGCTCGGCCGGTTCGCGGCGCTTTGCCTGGTCAGGGGTGGACCGTGCGGCCGTTGAACGGGCGTGAACGATCCGCGCGAGCATCAACCAGTCGACCTGATCCGGCCCGAACCGACTCGACTCCGAGTCGGCCGACGGGTCGGTTACGGGGGACGTCCGGTCGGTCGGCTGAACACCCGTGAACGCGGGGTCGGTCGACCAGACCAGCAGGAGCGCGAGCGAGAGGAACAGTCGGTCGGCCTTGATGTGATTGCAGGGCTGGCAGGCGAGCACGAGCGCGTTCGCGGACCACGTCCGGTAGAGCGAGATCGGCACGACGTGGTCCATGGTCGCCTCCCGCAGGTCGCGGAAGAGGTGACAGCAGTAGGCGCACCGCCAGCCGTCGCGGGCCGCGAGCTGTGCCTTGCGGCTGCGACGACGGGCAGCGTTGAGCCGTGGAGAGGCGTGCAGGCTCACCCGGTCACCCCGGAGACGTCGACCAGGTCGAGCACGGTCCGCAGCGCGGCGGACAGGGAACCCAGGTGCATGGCCATGGCGGTCGGGCTCGCCGTGCCGAGGTCGAGGTTCTCGACCCGGCTCAGCGCGTCCCGGGCGGCCGTCAGCAGCACGGGCGGGACCAGCACCACGGACGGTGTCTGCGGCGTGAGCTCCTTCGGCCGCATGGCGGGCCACAGGTCCCACACGGTCGTCCCCAGAACGCGGGCGACGGCATGGGCGTGACGGGCGTAGGGACGCCGTCCGGGCTCGTTCACCCAGCGCTCTACGGTCTTGGGGTCGACCTGGAGCTGTTCGGCGAGTTCGGCGTAGGTCAGGTCGGCTTCGACGATGGCCGCCGCCAGCCGCAGGTTTCCCTCGGCGGGCACCGGGGCGGACAGGTTCAGCGGGGTTTCGGGTGCGATCGTCACAGCGCCGCCTCCAGCCCGAACACGCGGGTGATCGCGGATCCGACGCACCGCAGGTACGCGAGCGGCGGCAGGGCGTGGCTCCCGGGTGCGTCGCCCCGGTAGACGGCCATGACGCGCTCGGACCGCTGGTCCAGCGAGAGGAGGTCCGTGGTGATCAGCGCGAACCGCACCGAGTCACGCACTACGTCGTCACTGACCAGGTCCGCGTACTCCAGGCATACGCCCGGGGTCGTTACCAGCAGCGTCAGCAGCTCCGCGAACGACACGTGCGCCGTGACGGGAATGCTGATCCGTACCGGCTCGTTCGGGTCCGCACCGCCGAACACGTCGACGTGACCGCCGGCCGGGCGATCGGCTAACCGAAGAGCAAGAGATCCAGGCATCATGGGATTGCCCCTTCGTGGGTCGGGGAGCGGCTATCTGCTTGGCGGTAGGGAGCCGCTCCCTGCTTCGTCCTAGGTCATTGACCAGGACGTTTCCATGCCTCAGCCCCCATGCAGGGAGCCGTACCCGCTTCGATCGATCCGACCGGCGGGCACATCCCTAAGGTTCCCTAGGGCACCCTAGGGTGTCAAGCGGTACGCTAGGGAACGCATCCAATGAGTAAGGGAGTTGACGTGGTGTCGGATCAGGCCGGCCATCGGGCGCCGTACGCACGGATCGCCGCGCACTACGAGGAACTGATCACGTCCGGCAAGCTGCAGCCGGGCGAACTTCTGCCCAGCATCAAGGCCCTCTCCCAGGAGTGGAGCGTCAGCACCGCGACCGCCGAAAAGGCACTCCGGAAGCTCCGCACCGACGGGCTCGTCCGGGGAATCCACGGCATCGGCACCGAGGTGATCGACCGCCCCGCCCCCATGTCCTCCGGCGCCCAGCGCCAGGATCGGGGCCGCCGCAGCGGGTCGAGCTGGGGAGCGGGCGAACGATCCGACTCCCACGAAGCAGCGGTGGTCCCGGCGCCGGCCGACGTGGCGCAGGTGCTCGACATTGAGCCCGGCGCGGACGTGATCCGCCGTAGCCGCGTCTACCGCGACCGGCACGGCATCGTCGCGCACTCCACGTCGTGGATCCCGGTGCAATACGGGAAGCTCGTCCCCCAGCTGGCGGAGAGCGAGCGTCTGACCGGCGGAACGTCCCTCCAGCTCATCGCCCAGGCCACAGGGCGGCCGATCACCCGCCGAATCGACACGGCGTCGGCCCGACTCCTGACGCCGGCGGACGCGCAGCTCCTGGAGCTGGACCCCGCGAACCCGCCCGCGGAACCGGTGGTCGTGATGACCGCGAAATTCGTCGACAGCGGCGACCACGTGGTGGAGTACGGCGTGGACCTCGGCGGCCCGGGTCGGACGTGGCTCACGGAATCGGAGCTCGCGCAGTGACGGCGGACCAGGCCACGGGGCCCTTCTGCGTGCTCATGGCGGGGCTTCCGGGGTCGGGCAAGACGACGCTCTCTCGCGCGCTCACGGCTCGCGGGTTCGTCCGGCTGTGCCCGGACGAGGAGATGTTCCGCCGGCATGGCGTGTACGGCGTCGACTTCCCGCGGGGCACGTTCCCCACCCTGGAGCGCCCGGTGCTCGAAGAGATCGCCGTGGAGCTCGGTGACCACCTCCGGGCCGGCCGCAACGTGGTGGTCGACCACGGCTTCTGGACCCCCGACGACCGCGCCCGGTGGATGGCGATCGCCACGGACGCCGGCGCCCTGCCGCTGCTGGTCTACCTCGAAGCGAGTCACGAAGAGCTCTGGTCGCGAGTGAGTCAGAGGAACGCCCAGCACGAAGCTGATCCGAACTCGATCTATTTCTCGGAGAACGACCTTGCCCGCTACCGGGCCCGGTTCGTCCCCCCGGATGCTGCGGAGCCTCACGTCCTCTACAGCGGTGACCCCGATTCGGTGCTGAAAGCGCTCGAGGGGGCTGGGCTGAAAACCGAGTGCTAGACGCTAGACCGCAGGTCAGGAGCCCACTCGACTGCTAGCGCCCCTGCTAGACCTAGCGGCAAAGGCTGCTAGATCTAGCAGGGGCGCTGTGGTGTCAGGAGGCGTCACTCGCAGGTGTCAGGGCAGTGTCACGCGGGTGTCAGAGTGCGTGACACCCGCGTTCGCCTAGGACTTGTCCGGTCGATCATGTGATCAGCACTCGCCTGCTCGTTGGTCCGGGCATGGGGCGGGGTGATCTGACGGATACGGACGGCCGGTATGCCAGGAGGTGGACCATCGGGAGATTCCGTTCTCGCGCGGGCATCAAGGAGTCTGGCCGGCTGGCCGCGAGAACGCCGCAGCGTTTCCAGCGAGGCCGAGGTGTCGGCAACTCTGCCCATCCTCAGCGTCGCTTCAGGTGAACGGCGTTCCGGGAGAGGTCATCTCCCCCAACGATGTCCGTCCGAGACCGGCAGCGCGTCCACCGCGCCGCTCAGCGTGGCGACCGTCTCCCCCGCCGGATGGGCAGCAACCGGTGCGGCGGCGGCAGGGGCAGCCAACATCGAGTGGCGGTGGAGGCCGCGACGACGGTGCCACCGGGCAGGCCCTCACGCCGCCAGGCGGGCGCACCCCGCCCTTCATCCGGACCCACCACCGACGGCTCCGGACACGGCACCGGACCTCGACTCGGCGGGTGAACCCGCTCCGTGACCAAAGAGACACTTAGTGTGAGAGCGAATGAGTTCCGGCCGGGCGCGCCCGGCCGCGTCGCCTTGGACGGAAAGGGAACACGGATGACCAGTGCGCCGGCAGTGCGGCCCATGACCGCGCGGGAGTTCCTCGCCACTCCGGCGGGCCTGGCACTGCGCCGGGGGCAACGGCAGGGTCGGTTTCTCGACCACATCGGCACGATCATCGATCTCGTCGACCTGGTGGACTCCATCGCGGGCGGTGGACCAGGCATGGACATCGAGGACATTCTCGACAACCACCAGCAGATCCTCGACCAGATCCTGCAGGAGCAGAAGGAGATCCAGGAGGGCATCGGCGGGATCAACGACAGCCTCCAGGGCATCGGCTCCGATATCGACCACATCAAGGACCTGATCGGCCAGATCGGCGAAGGCCAGGAGGAAGCCAGGGAACTCCTGGAACGGATCCTGGCCGAGCAGCGCCAGCAGGCGCAGCAGATCAACCGGAATCTCCAGGTCATCTCCAACCAGGTCCAGGGCATGTGGACGGAGATGAACAGCTGGTTCGCTCTGACGATCTCCGCGATGGCAGGCCTGGCGGACACCCTCGCGGAGATCCAGGAGCAGCTCGCCCGTATCGAGGAGCTCCTGGAGGAGGTGCTGGCGGAGATCGCCGAGCTCCACGACCGGGTCGACTGGAACGCGGTCATCTCGATGTTCACCGAGCACGAGCACCGGGTCGGCTACTGCATCGAGATGATGATGGCGATCACCGTCCGGCCCACCGGCTCCGAGGAGCAGCGGGACGGCGGACCGGTGCTGCAGGTGGACGCCGGCGGACTCGACGGCTGGGCGCGGGCGGTCACCGACGAGGTGAGCGGTCTGCCGTACTCGCTGTACTGCCTCCACCGCGTCCTCATGGGGGACAACCTGCTCGGCAAGTCACTCATGCAGGTCTTCTGCCATCTGATGGCACACAAGCAGGAGGTCGACTACCGGGGGGCGTCCAGCTATTTCTTCAAGCTCGCCTCCGTCCAGGCCAAGGGCTACGCCGCGCTGAGCAAGGCCCGTCAGGCCATCAGCCTGCCCGAGATCGACTACGCCCGGCTGTTCCACGAGCGGCTCCTCCTCCAGACGCAGAGCGTCAACGCGGCCCTGGAGTCCGGCTACGGGGTCTCGGAGTGGAACGACGCAGTCACCAGGAAGGACTGGATCACCAACAGCATCCCGTCCTACGGCAGCATTGCGCCCTCGGAGACCAGGTACTTCGTCACGAAGGACAACCGTCAGGTGATCGCCGGCATGGCGTTCGCGTGGGACCCCACCGCGACCCCGGCGCGCAGCCAGGTGGAGTTCTACGTCGGCAAGCCTGTGCCCCGCAGCCGCCGCATCGACCCCGCCTCGGTCCAGACCGTGACCGAGCTCACGGACGGCAAGACCATCATGGCGCCCTTCTTCATGACGGCCCGTGAGGAGGAGAACCCCGCCACCGGAGCGACGCACAAGTACCTGCGCTACTACGCGCAGCCCATCGTCTTCGACCCGAAGTACGTCATGGTCGGCCTGCGCCTGTCCGCCCGTGACGGCGTGGCCCTGTGCGAGCCGCTGGTCGCCGAGTACGACGAGGCAACCGGCAGCACGTCCTGGGACGGCACGCAGGGAGGGCTGTGGGTCGCCACCCTCGACGACACCTGCGAGCAGACCGTCATCGACCTCGGCCCCGCCGGCCGGCCCGCCGACCAGATCCCCGCTTGGCAGAAGGGTCCGCACAGCACAGTCCCCCCGCGGGACCACCAGTTCTCGGATCTACGACTCGCCGCCGGATTCCGCATCGCATTCCGGCGCCTCGGCGACAGGATGTGGCTCTGCCCCGGCTTCCACGACGACACCTGGGAGCAGAGCACCCTCCTACCGACCACTCCCCAGTCCGACTACCTCCTGTACGAACCGGTCACCCTGCCCTGACCCCGGGACCGTTCCGGCCGGGCGGGCACCCCCGCCTGGACCCGCTGGAGCAGGCGCTCCCAGGTCCCGTCGGCCGACCACAGCCGGTGACGCTCGTAGACCGTCTTCCAGGGACCGAACCGCTCGGGCAGGTCACGCCAGTGCACCCCGGTCCGCACCCGGTGCAGAATCCCGTCGATCACCTGCCGATGGTCCCGCCACCGACCACAACGCCTGTTGCTGACCGGCAGGAACGGCCGCAGCCGTTCCCACTCGGCATCCGTCAGATCACCCCGCCCCATGCCCGGACCAACGAGCAAGGCGAGTGCTGATCACATGATCGACCGGACAAGTCCTAAGGGTTTGGGTGTCAGGGGCCCGTGACGGTGTCAGGCGTCAGGCTGCTGTCAGGCCCGGTGTTCCGATCGAAGCAAGAACGAAGACGGGGTGCCCTGCGGGCACGCGACCTTTGGCAGCTCGCTCCGCTCGCGCTGCGGCGATCGCCGTCGGGGACGGGCTGGCATGCGCTCCTCGCCTTGTCGCTTGTCTTGTCGCCCGACCGGACACACCCGATCGCCGGTCTTGGCGTCGCCCAGGACGCTCTGACCTGCGGGGCGACAAGCGACAAGACAAGCGACAAGACAAGTGCCCGCGCTCCGTCCTCGGCGGCCGAGTACCCCAGAGCGGTAGCCGCGTACAGACAAGAGGAGCACCCGGGCGGGCGGCGGCGTGCTCCTCTTGTCTGTACGCGGTGCCGTGACAGGAGAGGCATAGCGTGCGCAGCGTCCGACGGCCGGTCTGCTCTAAGAGCGCTCTGACCTGGGTGACGCTCTCAGAGGGGGAGTGGATCTTGCGGACGCTGCGGATACTGGCGGACGCTATACATTTTGTTTAGCGTCCACACGGAAATCGCAGGTCAGGAACGATACGGGAAGGGTTGTGGACGCTGTGGACGCTGTTTTCTCTCAACTCTCTAGGGCGAGAGGAAGAGGCTTTTCAGGAGTGGGGCAGCCGAGGAAGCGCACCGCCGTCCCCATCTGAAAAGCCCTCCCGGATCTTTATGCGGAGGCAGGCGCCCGGGGCCCCTCAGATCAACCCGGCTACGGCTCCGGCGGTCAGGCAAAGGACCACGCCGCGCGGCCGACTCGTGGATTCTTCCGTGCTAGTCAGCGGGAGGCCAGGTCACGGCGCGCTACCTGGCTCGGGATGCCGACGGTGTGGGTCGCCACCTTGGGCGCCCTCGCGCCGGTGTGACGCGCCAACGGAGGACACCGATCCTAGACTCGTTTCATGGACGGAGCGCCGTTCTGGTGGGTAGTCGTCGCGCTGCTCCTCGGCATCGCGTCGACGCACCTAAGCGCGTTTGTGGACACTCGCAGCAAGCGGGCGGAGAGACACGCGATCTTTCGGGAAGAACTGGTTCGTCGCCGCGAGGAGTTCGAGCTGCGACACCTTGTCGAGGTGAGCCAATTACTGCGTGTCCTGCGGGAACGGCAGAACGATCTCGCCGTGTCGAAGTTCCAGCCCTTGCAGCCAGAGGTCGGCGAGGAGGAGGTGCGCCGGCGCAACGAAGCCGCCTTCCATGAGGCGCGGAATGCGGAGGATGCGCTGTCGGCCCAGGTGGGGTTCATCCTCGACGACCGTGTTCGGGTGCTAGTTCTGAAAGCAGTCCACGTCATCAGCGACAGGGTCGGCCGCGTGTACCTGGCCGATCCACGCCCCCGGTTCGTGGAGATGTCCCGCATGGCTGACGAGCTCGGCCGCCAAACCGCCGAATTCGAGGAAGAAAGCCGCGCAGTAGAGGCTGCCTACGAGGCCATATCAGCGAGGGTCCGGGACCTTTATGTGCGCGGCGCCGGGACGTGACCGGGACGACACTATCGGCTGCACCTCGGCTCCTGCTCGGACGCGCTACTGGGTAGGGGGCACGTACTACCCAACAGTCGCCCACGGGCAGACTGATACGGGGCGGTAGGCGCCCGAGGGATGTCTACCCAAAGGGCGGTCCTTCTTACGCTTCCTCAATGACCGGCGATAGCGGCCCGCCGACTGACCCCAACTCCGCGCCTCACGAACAGATTCGGAGTGGCAGTCAGAGGCCGCTATCCGCTAACGCGCTGCTCACAACCCGTTTGGGCCGCTAGCAGTGCCACTATCGTTAGCAGGCACCTTCTGCCTCAAAGCCGGGTCCTCTCTGGGCCCTCTCTGGGCCCTGCGACGGCGACCGGCGACGACCACCAGCGACCAACAACGACCGCTCGACCGCAGGTCACTTGGGGTGCGCGACTCTCTGACCAGGGGCGGAAGACGGGCCCGCCAGACCCAGGGCAAGAAGTAACCCTTACCCACGAAAGAGCCCCCTGCCTGCGGTTTCTCCGCTGGGAGGGGGGCTTCTTCGTGGTCTGGGGCGGCCTGTGGGCCGTCAGCGGGGCGGGGCCGCCCGGCGCCCGCACTCCGGCTCATGCCGAACTCGAAGGCGAACCGCAGGTCCACCGACGTCGTGCGAGACTCCCTCCCTGGTCAGAGGAAGGGGCAGGGGCGTGGAGAAGTCCGAGGCGAAGCAGTTGCTGGAACGGGCCCGCGAGATGTGGGACGCGGAGGAGTGGCTGCGTTCCGCCGAGCTGTACGAGCAGGTCCTCGCTCACTATCCGGACGAGGGTCCCAGCGCGGAGTGGTGGTACGACGCGGCACTGGCGTACAAGTTTCTGCGTAACTGGGCAAAGGCCTACGCACTCGGCCGTGAGGCTGCTGCCCGCTCGCCGCGCGGCGAGCAGGACCCGGCGTTCTGGAACCTGGGGGTCGCCGCCACGATCCAGCGTGACTGGCCGACCGCCCGTGACGCCTGGGAGGGCTTCGGGATCCCGATGCCGGAGGGCGAGGGGGAGATCAACGGCGCCTTCGGCCCGGCGTGCGTACGGCTGGACACGGGTGGCGAGCGCGAGGTGGTCTGGATCCAGCGGCTCTGCCCGACGCGAGGACGCGTGATGAACGTCCCTGCCACGAAGGGCCGGCGCTTCGGGGAGATCGTCGTGCACGACGGGGAGCCGACCGGCGAGCGGACGTACAACGGCCAGAGGGTCGCCGTCTTCGACGAGTTGCTGCTCTTCGAGGCCTCTTCGCTGCCGACGCTGCATGCGACCGTGAACGCAGCGGATGCATCCGACGTCGACGCCCTGGTGGATTCGTTCTTCGCGCAGGACTTCGGTGCCGAGCCGGCGAGCAGCTTCCACATGCTGTGCGCATGCTGCAGCGAGGGGCGGGTCGACTGGGATGAGGCCGGCGTGCCGACACACGGCGGCTCACAGACCGTCTGGCTGGCCGCCCCCGAGACCGAGGCCCGGCAGCTGCTGGACGCGTGGGCGACGGGCGGCGAACGCAGCTGGAACGGGCTGGAGCTGCTTGGTTGAGCCCCGGGGAGCGAGCGGGGAGGGGATCAGACGACCGACGATGACCACCAGGCGCACGAGCCCACCGCCTCCGAGCAGGAGAACGCGGGTCGTCGAGATCCCCGCCAAGGCCCGGGGCCAGAAGTGGTCCTGACGCCCCGCGGGCACGTCGGCCCCCCGCTCGCCGGTCTTCGGCGGGTGGGGGTTCGTCGTGTTCTGCGGGTGTTCTGGGGGCGTACCAGGTGTGTGACATCGCGGGGTGAGGAGCTGTGCCCGGGGGCGGGACGTTGCTACGTTCCGGCCAAGGGGGTGGCCGTGTGGGTGTCGCCCGTGGAAGAGGGGACCTCCCTGTGAACGCCGACCGTCTCAGACCCGCCGTCCTCGCACTCGCCGCCGGTGCGCTGGCCGTCGTGCTCACCGGATGCCAGCAGGGCGGCGCCGCCGCCGGTGGAGCCGCGCCGAGCGCGCCCACCGTGAGCACCGCCGCTCCCGGACCGGCCGGCTCGGGTGGGGGCGGCACGCCGACCGCCGCTCCCACCGACGCGCCGACCGCCGCCCCGACCGTGAAGAAGCCGGCCTCCCCGAAGGCCCCGAAGACCTCCAAGCCCGTGCCCGCGCCGAAGCCCAAGAGCGACGCGCCCGCACCCGCCTGTGTCGACTCGACGCCCGGGCCCGACGACGTCGATCCCGACGAGTTCGCCCTCTACCGGATCGAGGAGCTCGACGGCAGCACCGGCAAGGTGAACCTCGTCGTCCAGCACGGTGCCTGGGGCTGCGGGTCGCCCGACTCCGACGGGGGGCCGTTCGTCGTCACCGGCGAGGAGAGCCGCTGGGCCCTCGACCAGGCCGCGTACGTCACCGCCACCAACCCGATCGTCACCAGCACCGAGAACCAGCGGATCGGCGTGCAGGAGCTGATCGACTGGGTGAAGGCCCACCCCGACTCGGGGCTCGTCTTCCGGTACGAGACCGGGGACGACGGGGCGATCCACCGTCTCGAAGAGGTCTTCACCCCCTAGGACCTCGGGGTCGGGCTTCCGGTCCCTGCGGGCCCCCGATCGTCGTGACCGCGCGCTCCTCTCGATATTCGCGCGCGGTCACCGCGGGTCCGTGGATACCGTCCACCGCATGAGCACGTCACTCCGCCTGGAGCAGGTCACCCCCGCCACCATCGACGCCGCACTCGAACTGCGCGTCCACCCCCATCAGGAGCGCAACGTCGCCCCCGTCGCGCGCTCCCTCGCGGAGGCCTACGCCTTCGGGGAGAACGCCTGGCCGCGGCTGATCTTCGACGGCGACGAGCTCGTCGGCTTCCTGATGGCCTTCCTCGACATCCCGTGGAACGAGGAGCGGGACCCGGACGACCGGCGCAGCGGCCTCTGGCGGCTCAACATCGCCGCCGACGCACAGAGCAAGGGGTACGGGCGCTTCGCCGTCGAAGCCGTGCGCGACGAGCTGCGCTGGCGCGGCGAGCGGCGGCTCCACGTGACCTGGGAGCCCGGCGAGGACGGGCCCGGCGCCTTCTACGAGCGGCTGGGGTTCCGTACGACCGGCGAGGTCAGCGGCGGCCAGGTCGTCGGCGTACTCGACATATAGGGGCACGGGGCAGGGGGCGGGGCGCGTGTCCGCGCCCCGCCCCCTCACCGGTCAGCCCGAGCAGCCCCCGCACTGGCACGGGGAGCCCGACTGGCAGCCGCAGCCGCAGCCCGAGCCGCAGCCGCAGGCGCCGAGCACGGGCAGGAACACCGCCTCACGCGGCGCCTCCGCCCCGGATTCGGTCGTCATGGGGGATTCGGCCATGGGGGTCCCTCCCTTTCGAGGCGCGCTTCGCCTCCCCCCATTGCATGCCCACTCGGACCGGCGCATCAACGGCGCATCGGCGCCCGTGCGCCTACGCGCCCTCCACCGGCGCGTCCGCCGTCTGCAGCTCGTCCGCGTGCTCGCCCGTCACCAGGTACACGACGCGCTTCGCCACCGACACCGCGTGGTCCGCGAACCGCTCGTAGTACCGGCCGAGCAGCGTCACGTCCACGGCCGTCTCGATGCCGTGCTTCCAGCGGTCGTCCATCAGGTGCTGGAAGAGCGCCCGGTGCAGCAGGTCCATCTCGTCGTCGTCCTGCTCCAGCTGGAGCGCCAGGTCGACGTCCTTCGTGATGATGACCTCCGCCGCCTTCGCCATCAGGCGCTGCGCCAGCTGTCCCATCTCCAGGATGGTCGCGTGCAGGTCCCGCGGCACCGCCGTGTCCGGGAACCGCAGCCGCGCCAGCTTCGCCACGTGCTGCGCCAGGTCGCCGGAGCGCTCCAGGTCGGCGCTCATCCGCAGCGAGGTCACCACGATCCGCAGGTCCGTCGCCACCGGCTGCTGCCGGGCCAGCAGCGCTATCGCCCGCGCCTCCAGGTCGTGCTGGAGGTCGTCGACCTTCTGGTCCGCCGCGATCACGCTCTCCGCGAGCTTGAGATCCGCGTCGAGCATCGCCGTCGTGGCGCGCCCGATCGCCGACCCGACGAGCCGGGCCATCTCGACCAGGCCCTCGCCGATCGAGTCCAGTTCCTCGTGGTACGCGTCCCGCATGGATGTCCCTCTCTCCGCAAAACTCCGGGGTCCGGGTGGGGCTTCGGACCCCCACGCTCCCACGTTCGACCCCCTGTGCGTCCGGTTCCACCCCCTGATGTGAATCAGTACTTTCCCCCAGGTGAACTCTGGGCGACGCGCGCCACCCCGGTCGCCGGGGCAAATGAACCACCCGCATCCCCTCGGTGAACTCTGGGCGACGACTGTTCGAGCAGCCGCTCGGACGGCTGGGAGAGTGTCCGTGACCCCGCATAACCTTGGAGACATGGACGTGAACGCGGCGGTCGCCGCATTGGCAGCGATCGCCGGCGTGTGCACCGGCGTGATCGCCATGCTGGCGTTCCGCTGGAGCGAGCGTGACCACGCGCGCCCCACCCGCTCCTCCCTGCACACCGATGCCGTGCTCCCGCCCGGCGTCGACACCGTGCTGTCCGTGCTGCGCTCCTCCGCGGTCGTCCTCGACGAGAGCGACTCCGTGGTGAAGGCCAGCTCGGCGGCGTACGCGCTCGGCCTGGTCCGCGGCGGCAAACTGGCCGTCGAGCCCATGCTCAACATGGCCCGTGACACCCGCCGCGACGGCGAGATACGGCAGGTGGAGCTGGACCTGGCCCGGCGAGGCAACGGACGCGGGGAGGCCCTCGCCGTCTCCGCCCGGGTCGCCCCGCTGGGCTCGCGGCTCGTGCTGCTCCTGGTCGAAGACCTCACCGAGGCCCGCCGTATCGAAGCGGTGCGTCGTGACTTCGTCGCCAACGTGAGCCATGAGCTCAAGACTCCCGTCGGCGCGCTCTCCCTGCTCTCCGAGGCGGTCATGGACGCCTCCGACGACCCCGAGGCGGTCACCCGCTTCGCCGGCCGGATGCAGATCGAGGCGACCCGCCTGACCAACCTCGTACAGGAGCTCATCGACCTCTCCCGCGTGCAGAACGACGACCCGCTGGAGGACTCCGAGCCGGTGTCCGTGGACGAGCTCGTCGCCGAGGCGATCGACCGCTCCCGGCAGCCCGCCTCCACCAAGCAGATCAGCATGGTCTCCGGCGGCGCCGCCGGCCTCTACGTGTGGGGCAGCCGGGGCCAGCTCGCCGCGGCCCTCGGCAACCTCGTCGAGAACGCCGTCAACTACTCGCCGGCCCGTACGAGGGTGGGCATCGCCGCCCGTCACGTGTCGGCGCCCGGCGGGGACCTGATCGAGATCGCCGTGACCGACCAGGGCATAGGCATCTCGGAGAAGGACCGCGAGCGGATCTTCGAGCGCTTCTACCGCGTCGACCCGGCCCGCTCCCGTGCCACCGGCGGTACGGGGCTCGGCCTGGCCATCGTCAAGCACGTGGCCGCCTCCCACGGCGGGGAGGTCACCGTCTGGAGCACCGAGGGTCAGGGCTCCACCTTCACCCTGCGGCTGCCCGAGGCGGGCGCCGTACGGGACCGCCGGTCCGCCTCTTCTCCCACCCCCGATCTCATGACCGAACCGCTTCCCGCCCCGGAGGTCCTTCCATGACCCGAGTGCTCGTCGTCGAGGATGAGGAATCCTTCAGCGACGCCCTGTCGTACATGCTCCGCAAGGAGGGCTTCGAGGTCGCCGTCGCGGCGACCGGGCCCGACGGCCTCGACGAGTTCGAGCGCAACGGAGCCGACCTCGTCCTCCTCGACCTGATGCTTCCGGGCCTGCCCGGCACCGAGGTGTGCCGCCAGCTGCGCGGCCGCTCGAACGTCCCGGTGATCATGGTGACCGCCAAGGACAGCGAGATCGACAAGGTCGTCGGCCTGGAGATAGGAGCCGACGACTACGTGACCAAGCCCTTCTCCTCGCGCGAGCTGGTCGCCCGCATCCGCGCGGTGCTGCGCCGCCGCGGCGAGCCGGAGGAGGTCACCCCGGCGGCCCTGGAGGCCGGCCCGGTCCGCATGGACGTCGACCGCCACGTGGTGACGGTCTCCGGCGGCAAGGTCGACCTGCCGCTGAAGGAGTTCGACCTCCTGGAGATGCTGCTGCGCAACGCGGGCCGCGTGCTGACCCGCATGCAGCTCATCGACCGGGTGTGGGGCGCGGACTACGTCGGCGACACCAAGACCCTCGACGTCCACGTGAAGCGCCTCCGCGCCAAGATCGAGCCGGACCCGGGTGCGCCGCGGTATCTGGTGACGGTGCGGGGTCTGGGCTACAAGTTCGAGCCGTAGGCCGGCCGGGGCCAGGACGCCGGGCGGAGTCCGGCACAGCGTGCCGAAGCCCGTGGGGCCCCCTGGGGCCCCGCGGTGCGAGGGGCGCGTTGCGGGTGGGGTTCGAGCCGGACCCGGGTGCGCCGCGGTATCCGGTGACGGTGCGGGCCCTGGGCCACAGGTTCGAGCCGTGGACGACCGTCGTACACACGCCGAAGGGGCGCCCCCGTCCGGGGGCGCCCCTTCGGCGTGTGCCGGTGTGCCTCAGTGGCCGGCGGTCGTCGGCTCGCCCGACGCCGGGGTCTCGGCGCCGTGCTCCGCGCCGTGCGAGGCCTCGCCCGAGGGCGACGCGGAGGAGGACGGCGTCGCGGTCGGCGCCGCCTCCGGGAGGGCCGGGACGACGGTCGGGCCGTAGTCCTTGAAGTAGCTCTTCGCCGGGACGACGAAGGCGTTCAGGGCGACGTCGCCGGTCCTGCTCAGCTTGAAGACGACCTTCTGCGCGTCGCCGTCGCGGGCGGCCTCGGAGCCGTTCTCGATCACGGCGGAGGCGTTGCCCTCGCCGCCGATGGTGACGGAGCCCTGGGCCGGGACGACGATCGGGCCCGTGCCCTCGGCGGCCTTCAGCGTCACCGTGGCGCGCATGCCCGGCAGGCTGATCGAGTCGAGGGTCTGCGGCAGGCGGCCGTTGTTGAAGACGGTGGCCGAGACGGCGGCCGGGCCCTTGGCGCCGGGCAGGGGCTGGGTGATGACCAGCGCGTTCTGGACCTTGACGTCGTCCACCGTGACGGCGGCGTTGTCCGGACGCACTTCCAGCGTCTGCGCGTCGTTGCCCGCACCACAGGCGGACAGCGCGGCGACGGAGAACACGAGGGCGGTGGCGGCGAGGGCGCCGCGTCGAAGGCTGCGGCTCACGGCGGCGGCATCTCCTAGGACGTACGGACGGGCGTGGAAACCAATGAACAGCTAAGGGTGTGTCAGCGCGCTTAGGTTACCGAGCCTCACTCCGCGTCCCGCACCCGACCCGCCCCTAACCGGTCAGACCCGCCCCCGGGGGCGCCGCCGGGGGCGCCCGCGGCAGCCCTCCCGCGGCTCGCCGCCGGCCGGGCGGCGCGCTCGTCGCGTACGCGCCCATGTGGCTGGATCACGACCCATTGACCTGTTGTTCACATAACCGCCTTGATCAATTCGGAGACGTCCCCGCATTCCCCGCAGCCGCTCCCGCGGAAAATCCCGCACCGACGTCACTTGATGTCCACTGATCAATTTCGGGAATCACCCCCACATGCCTCCGTACGGGTGGGCGATCCTCGAACGGAGCAGGTGAAGAAGGCCACTCCGAGCCGGACAAAACGGGACATCACCCCTTCTTGGGGGACCTCCGGGTATGTGTAACGTGCGCGTTTCTCTCCGTCCACGTAGCCGCTCCGACCTGCGAATACCGCCTTCCGGAAGCCCTCCGCAGCACGTCCGTGTCGCCGTTGTCAAGCCCCGAGATATGCCCTGACCTGCGAAAACGCCATTCAGAAGAAGCCGAATCCGTGTTACCCTGGATAGCCACGGAAGGGGTACCTGTCACATGACGTTCAAGGTTGGCGACACCGTGGTCTATCCCCATCACGGGGCCGCGCTGATCGAGGCCATCGAAACTCGCCAGATCAAAGGCGTGGACAAGACCTACTTGGTGCTCAAGGTCGCGCAGGGCGACCTGACGGTTCGTGTGCCGGCGGACAATGCGGAGTTCGTCGGTGTTCGCGACGTGGTCGGTCAGGACGGGCTGGACCGGGTCTTCGAGGTGCTGCGTGCGCCGTACGCCGAAGAGCCCACGAACTGGTCCCGTCGCTACAAGGCAAATCTCGAGAAGCTCGCCTCCGGCGATGTCATCAAGGTCGCCGAAGTGGTGCGCGACCTGTGGCGTCGTGAGCGCGAGCGCGGACTTTCCGCAGGTGAGAAGCGCATGCTCGCCAAGGCTCGGCAGATCCTGGTGAGCGAGCTGGCCCTCGCGGAGAACACGAACGAGGACAAGGCCGAGGCTCTCCTCGACGAGGTCCTCGCGTCCTGAGCCGCGACTCCGCGGTGAAGCACGTGAAGTAGCGAAGCAGTGAGCTATGCCGCGGTGCCCGCTGGCGTACTGTGATCCACACAGTGCTGTCGCCGGGCGCTGCGGCATGTCCGCATACGTATGCGACTCGTCCATGTGACCGCACCGCTGCAGTAACCCGCACCCCCTGAACTTCTCTACGTCCGAGCCCCTGTGCCGACGCGGCCGCGCCTCGACCGTCGTCACGGAAAGGGCCCGGTCAAGGCGGAGCGTCCGGCACGGTGAGGCCATACCCATGTCGGCCGCGGAAACAAACCTGCCGGAGTGCAACCGATGACAGACGAAGCGCGTCCCCGTCGTACCGCCGTGGTGATCCCGGCCGCAGGGCGGGGCGTACGCCTCGGCCCGGGCGCCCCCAAGGCGCTCCGCGCGCTGAACGGCACACCCATGCTCATCCACGCCGTCCGCGCGATGGCCGCCTCCCGCGCGGTCTCGCTCGTCGTCGTGGTCGCACCCCCCGACAGCGCGGGCGGGGCCGCCGAGGTCAAGAACCTCCTCGACGCCCACGCCCTGCCCGAGCGGACCGACTACCTCGTCGTCCCCGGCGGCGAGACCCGCCAGGAGTCCGTCCACCTCGGCCTCCAGGCGCTCCCCGAGGGCATCGCCACCGTCCTCGTCCACGACGCGGCCCGCCCCCTGGTCCCCGTCGAGACCGTGGACGCCGTCATCGAGGCCGTACGGGACGGGGCCGTCGCCGTCGTCCCCGCGCTGCCCGTCGCCGACACCGTCAAGGAGGTCGAGCCGGCCGAGCGGCCCGGCGACCCCGAGCAGGTCGTCGCCACCCCGGTCCGCGCCCGCCTCCGCGCCGTCCAGACCCCGCAGGGCTTCGACCGCGACACCCTGGTCAACGCCCACGCCACCATCGCCCTCACCGGTGAGGGAGCCACCGACGACGCCGGCATGGTCGAGAAGCTCGGCGCGCCCGTCGTCGTCGTGCCCGGCCACGAAGAGGCCTTCAAGGTGACCCGCCCCCTCGACCTCGTCCTCGCCGAGGCCGTACTCGCCCGCAGGAGGGCCAACGATGGCTTCTGAGCCGCCCCTCATCCCCCGCACCGGCATCGGCACGGACGTCCACGCCTTCGAGGAGGGCCGCGAGCTGTGGTGCGCGGGCCTCCTCTGGGAGGGCTCCGACAGCGACGGGTACGGCCTCGCCGGGCACTCCGACGGTGACGTCGCCGCCCACGCCGCCTGCGACGCGCTCTTCTCCGCCGCCGGCATCGGCGACCTCGGCGCCCACTTCGGGACCTCGCGCCCCGAGTGGTCCGGCGCCTCCGGCGTCACCCTGCTCGCCGAGGCCGCCCGGATCGTCCGCGCCGAGGGGTACGAGATCGGGAACATCGCCGTGCAGGTCGTCGGCGTCCGCCCCAAGATCGGCAAGCGGCGCGACGAGGCCCAGAAGGCGCTGAGCGAGGCGGCGGGCGCCCCCGTCTCCGTCTCCGGCACCACCACGGACGGACTCGGCCTCACCGGCCGCGCCGAGGGCCTCGCCGCCCTCGCGACCGCACTCGTGTACCCCGCATCGCCCCAGGCGCGGTGAAAAACGTCATCGGTGACCCCGATCAGGTATCGGGGCACCACCACACGCCCACTACCCTGGAGTGGTGACTATTCGCCTGTACGACACCAGCGCCCGGCAGATCCGTGACTTCACCCCGCTCACGCCGGGCCGCGTCTCGATCTACCTCTGTGGTGCCACCGTGCAGGCGGCCCCGCACATCGGCCACATCCGTTCGGGGCTGAACTTCGACATCATGCGCCGCTGGTTCGCCTACCGCGGCTACGACGTCACGTTCATCCGCAACGTCACCGACATCGACGACAAGATCATCAGGAAGGGCGCCGAGCAGGGCCGCCCCTGGTGGTCCATCGGATACGAGAACGAGCGCGCGTTCAACGCCGGTTACGAGGCCCTCGGTTGCCTCCCGCCGACCTACGAGCCCCGCGCCACCGGTCACGTCCCCGAGATGATCGAGATGATGCGGGGTCTGATCGAGCGCGGCCACGCCTACGAGGCGGACGGCAGCGTCTACTTCGACGTGCGCTCCTTCCCGGGGTACCTGGAGCTGTCCAACCAGGACATCGACGACCTCCGTCAGCCCGACGAGGGCGTCTCCGGCAAGCGCGACCCGCGTGACTTCGCCATGTGGAAGGCGACCAAGCCGGGCGAGCCCGACTGGGAGACCCCGTGGGGCCGCGGCCGTCCCGGCTGGCACCTGGAGTGCTCGGCCATGGCCCACAAGTACCTGGGCTCCGCCTTCGACATCCACGGCGGCGGCCTCGACCTGATCTTCCCGCACCACGAGAACGAGATCGCCCAGGCCAAGGCCTTCGGCGACGAGTTCGCCCGGTACTGGGTGCACAACGCCTGGGTCACCATGAGCGGCGAGAAGATGTCGAAGTCGCTCGGCAACAGCGTGCTGGTGTCCGAGATGGTGAAGAACTGGCGCCCCATCGTCCTCCGCTACTACCTGGGCACCCCGCACTACCGCTCGATGATCGAGTACAGCGAGGAGTCCCTGCGCGAGGCCGAGTCGGCGTTCGCCCGCATCGAGGGCTTCGTCCAGCGCGCCACCGAGAAGGCCGGGACGACCGTCGCCCCCGCCGCCGAGGTGCCGCCGGCCTTCGCCGAGGCCATGGACGACGACCTGGGCGTGCCGCACGCGCTGGCGATCATCCACACCACCGTCCGCCAGGGCAACAGCGCCCTCGCCGCGGACGACAAGGACGAGGCCATCGCCCGCCTCGCCGAGGTCCGCGCCATGCTCGGCGTCCTCGGCCTGGACCCGCTCGACCCCCACTGGGCCGAGGAGTCCGGCGGCGGCGAGGAGCTCCACGGCGTCGTCGACACCCTCGTGCGCCTCGTGCTCCAGCAGCGCGAGGCGGCGCGCGGGCGCAAGGACTGGGCGGCCGCGGACGCGATCCGCGACCAGCTGGCCCAGTCCGGCCTCGCCATCGAGGACAGCCCCGACGGCCCCCGCTGGACGCTGGGCAACCGTTAGAAGAAGTGCCGCTCGGGACACCGGGCGGCACACTTCAGTTACAGACTTTGTACGTCAGCAGAGGAAACAGGTAGTCATGGCCGGGAACAGCCAGCGCAGGAACCGTCGCACGTCCAACAAGAAGGGTGCGACGGTCGGCAGCGGTGGCCAGCGGCGCAAGGGCCTCGAAGGCAAGGGCCCGACGCCCAAGGCCGAGGACCGCAAGGGCCACAAGGCGTACCGCGTCTCCAACGCGATGGCCCGGCAGGCGGCCAAGCGCCGTCCCGCGCCCCGCCGCGGCGGCCCCAAGGGCGCCAGCGAGATGGTCGTCGGCCGCAACCCGGTCTTCGAGGCGCTCCGCGACGGCGTGCCCGCCACCACGCTGTACGTGCAGCAGTTCATCGACAACGACGAGCGCGTGCGCGAGGCCCTCCAGCTCGCCGGCGCGCGCGGCAACATCAACCTGATGGAAGCCCCGCGCCCCGAGCTCGACCGCATGACCAACGGGCTGAACCACCAGGGTCTGGTCCTCGTCGTCCCGCCGTACGAGTACGCGCACCCCGAGGACCTCACCGCCGCCGCCTACGACGACGGCGAGGACCCGCTGATCGTCGCCCTCGACGGCGTCACCGACCCGCGCAACCTCGGCGCGATCGTCCGCTCCGTCTCCGCCTTCGCCGGCCACGGCGTGGTCGTCCCCGAGCGCCGCGCCGCCGGCATGACCGCCGGTGCCTGGAAGACCTCCGCCGGCACCGCCGCGCGCACCCCGGTCGCCCGCGTCACCAACCTGACCCGCGCCCTGCAGGAGTACAAGAAGGCCGGCATCACCGTCGTCGGCCTCGCCGCCGAGGGCGCGCACGAGGTGCAGGACCTGGAGGCGCTCGGCGGCCCGGTCGTCATCGTCGTCGGCTCCGAGGGCAAGGGCCTGTCCCGCCTCGTCGGCGAGACCTGCGACTTCCTCGTCCGCATCCCGATGCCGGGCGGCGCCGAGTCCCTCAACGCCGGCGTCGCCGCCGGCGTCGTCCTCTACGAGGCCGCCCGCCGCCGCATGGGCTGAGCTTGTACGGCACGGACCGAGCCCGCCCCGGCAGGGGCTGAGCCCGGACCGTCGTCCCCGCACCCGCCTCAGGCCGTCAGGCCCGCGAGGCGGGCGCGGGTCAGCACGGCGATGGTGAACCCGTCGGTGATCCGCCCGTCGGCGATCATGGCCTCGGCCTCGGCGAACGGCACCGCCAGGGAACGGCGGATGCCCGCGCCGCCCTCGAGGCGCCCCACCGCGTCGATCCGGGCGGCGAACAGCAGCACCCGGTCGCCGGTCGCCCCCGAGTCGGGATGCACCGCACCGAGCGGGACGAGCTCCCGCACCGGCGCCCCGATCTCCTCCTGGAGCTCCTTCGCCGCGTTCGCCGCGTCCGAGAGACCCGCCGTGCCGAAACCGCGCGGCACCTCCCAGTGCCAGGACCGGGTGGCGTGCCGGAAGTGCTCGACGAGCACGATCCGGTCACCCAGGAGCGGCAGGACGACGCACCCCTGCTCGGCGGTGGCGCTCACCGAGCGGATGTACACACCGGTACGGCCGTCGGGGAAGCGCACCGCGTCCCGTACGAGCAGCACGTAGGGGTCCTGGTACACCACCCCGCCGGCGGCCTCCACGGCGTCCGGGTCGGTCAGGATCTCGATCCCGCCCGGCTCGTTGCGGAACAGCTCGGGACGCTCGGCGCGCAGCAACTCGTACCGCCGTACCGGTTCGCCGCTCATGGGCGCTTCCCCCTCTAGTCGTGCCGTGCCTGCTGGTCGGCCTGGGCGCCCCGGGACGCGTGCCCGATCTCGACGAACTCGACGCCGGACACGGCCCGGATGGTCTCCCAGTCCTTCCTCAGGTTGCCCAGCCGCAGCGACGGCAATGTCAGCGAGTGCCCGAGGCCGGCGCGGCGGCTCCGGGCGGCCTTGTCCCAGAACTCCAGCCGGACGCTCAGCGCCCCGCCCACCGCCGTCAGCATCCCGATCGCGCCCTGGAGCACGGTCACCGGTTCGCCGCTCGCGATCTGGACCGCGACGCCACCCGACTCCAGCACGAGGACCGTGGAGATCTCCCGGGTGAGGCCCCTGTCCGAGCGGCCGGCCCGGCGCGCCGTCCGCAGCATCCGGGCGTGGTCCCGGGCGATCGTGGCCGTCCGGTCCGTGAACTCGTCCCCGTCCGGGATGCGTCCGCCCCGGAAGCTGTCGTGCAGGAACGCGTCCAGGGACGACACGTACGTCTGCCACTCGCCGGTCTCCCGCAGGGCGACGATGTCGGAGAGCGAGAGCCCCGCGTACGAGTTGGGGCCGTCGACCGAGCGGTGCAGCGAATCGGCGACGAGGTTCCGGATCAGCCGGCCGACGGCCTCCGGGTCCTGCGCCCGCGCCTGCGGCGAGACGTCCTCCTGGAGCGCGCGGCGCGGCGGGGACCCGGGCGGCGTCAGGGCGACGAGCCCGCTCGCGTCGGGCACGCCCAGGTTGTACATGAGGTCGATCAGCTGCTTCGTCGGCAGGATCTCTGCGCCCTCCCGCAGCAGGTGCTGGTACGGGTCGGTGCCCGGGCGGGTCAGGAACTCCTTGTAGACCGCGTTCCTGGTGATGTTGGCGGTGCGGTCCTGCGTCGCCGACCAGAGGAGGATGTCCGTGAGGATGCCCTCGCCCATCGACCGGGCCAGTTCCCGCGAGATCCCGAGGTCCACCGCGAGCTGCTCGTCCCGCAGGTTCCTCAGCTTGGCCAGCTGGCCGGTGAAGCGCTGGCCGACGCGGTCCGCCGCGGCGCGGTTCGCCTCGTCGTCCCAGTCGAGGCGTACGAACGCGGGGTCGGACTCCTCCTGGATGAGCCGCCGCCAGGCGCGCCCCGCGCGCTCGTCGTACCCGAAGGAGAACTCCTCCGTGCCGTCCCGCTCCAGGAACAGGTACGGGACGATCGCCCGGTCGTCGAGGAGCCGGGCGAACGCGGTGCGGTCGGCGGGATCGGCCTGCGGCACGAAGTTCCCGTACAGCCCCTCGTTGTTGAGGAAGAAGGCGCGGTTGACCACCAGGGTGCCGCTGTTGACGAGGGCGCGGCGCAGTTCGGCCGAGGTGGCGGCGACGGCGCCGGGCGTCCGCCGCGGGGCGTCGGCCTCCTGCCGTCCCTCGGCGAGGTCCGCCGGCAGCCACTGGTTGTCGAGCGCCTGGGCCATGACCGGGTAGTGGGTCAGGTCCGAGAAGACGAGCTGGTTGGGCCGGCGCGCGGGCGTGTCCGGGGCCCGCTGGTGGGGGACCCGGACCTCGGCGTCTCGCCGGGTCAGGTCGTCGGGTTCGTCGTGGACGGGGCTTGCCATGCTGTCGCTCCCCTCGACTCGCATCGCGCGCATCACGCGTCTCTCAAAGTAAACTGACGCACCGACAGAGAACAACGGTTCCCCGGTGCGCGCGTTCCCCGGTGGCGTGATCTTGACGGGTCTCGGACATTTGGCAACCGTCAAAGCAGTGTCCTAACCCCGCGTCACTCGGTTAGATGAGTGTGGACACCAGAACGCCCCGGCCGGGGTTCGACGATCAGCCGGCGCTGAGCATGGTCAAGGTGGATTCCGATCCCGCCCAGGTGATCGTGAACCACGCCAGCTTCCGTGTGCGGCTCGCGCCGGCCCCGCAGCCGAAGTTCGCGGGCCGTACCGCCGCCCTGTCCGGAGTGGGCGCGGCCGGTCCGCGCCGTCGCCCCGTCGTGTGGACCGGGAAGTCCACGCCGGGCGCGACCGGCCTCCTCCAGGCCGTGCGCGAGTCGTCCGTCTCCACGCTCGAACCCGTCGGGCACGGCGGCCACGGCGTCGGCGACACCCAGGCCATCCCGCGCATCGACAGCACCATGGCCCATCCCGTGGTGCCCGGCGAGGCGCCGCCGCCCCTGCTGCCGCCGATGCGCCGCGCCGAGGGCGCCTACGACGAGCTGTACGAGCTCAGGACCGAGCCGGCCGAGCCGTACGAGGACGAGGAGCCGGGCGCCCGGACCGCGCAGCGCCACGGACAGGACAACGTCCGGCACGCCTACTACCCCGGGCGCCGGATGAACCTCGGCGTCGTCCTCCTCCCGCTCCGCGTCTTCCTCGGCTTCATCTCCATCTACGCGGGCATGGGCAAGCTCTGCGACCCCGTCTACTTCGACGGCGGCGAGCGCGGCTCCATGGTGAAGTGGCTCAACTCCCTGCACCCCTGGGCGCTCGCCGAACCGCTGCGCGACTTCGCCCTCCAGCACCCCGTCGGCGCCGGACTCACCGTCGCCTTCCTCCAGGTCGTCGTCGGCGTCCTCACGGTCCTCGGACTCTGGCAGCGCGTCGCCGCCGTCGTCGGCGGCCTGCTCTCCGCCGCCCTCCTCCTGACCGTCAGCTGGAAGACCGTCCCGGTCTACGACTCCGCCGACATCATCTACCTGGCCGCCTGGTCGCCGCTGATCATCGCCGGCGCCCCCGTCTACTCCCTCGACGGCCGCCTCGCCGGCGAGGCCTGGCGCACCCTCGGCCCCCGCGCCGAGCTCTGGGACCTCCGCCGCCGCGTCACCCGCCGCAGCACCCTCCTCGCCGCCGTCGTCGTCGGCCTCACCCTCCTCGTCGGCTCCGTCCTCGGCGGCGCCGTCCGCTCCACCGAGATGGTCACCGTCCCGGGCCCCAACGACGACCCGATCAACCACCTCCCCGGCCAGCCGCTCCCCCAGGAGCCGACCCGCCGCGCCCCCTCGAAGGCCGCCTCCACCGCGCCCGAGCCCGCCACCGCGACCAGCGAGGCGCCCGCGCGGAGCGAGGAGACCGAGGAGGCCGCCCGGCCCACCGAGACGACCCGCGAGTCCACCCGGACCCAGGAGCAGCGCCCGACCGCCACCCAGGGCACCAGCACCGGCGGCACCACCAGCCGTACGCCCACGAAGTCCGAGCCGGCGCCCCCGCCGACCACCAGCGACAGCCCGGCCGGCACCACCGGCGGCACGACGAGCGGCGGTTCGACGGGTTCCACCTCCACCCCGTCCGAGAGCGGCTCGACGACGGGCGGCGCGCGGAACCCGATCGGCGGCCTGCTGGGCTGACGTACGGGCGGCTGCCGTACGGCAGCTGACGTACAGGAGCTGACGTACGAGAGGCTGCCGTACGGGAACGAGAAGGCCGGCACCGCGAGGGACGCGGTGCCGGCCTTTCCGTACGCCCGTCGGTCAGGCCTTCTGGGCGGCCAGCTCCTTGGCCGCCTCCGTCAGGTCCTTGGCGGTGTCGATGGCCCTCCAGTACGCGCCGTGGGGCAGCGGGAAGCCCGCCAGGCGGCGCTCGCGGGCGAGGCGGGGGAAGGTGGCCCGCTCGTGGTCGCCGACGTCGGGGAGGAGCTCGGTGAAGGCCGCGGAGAAGACGTACACGCCCGCGTTGATCAGGAACGGCGAGGGCGGCGCCTCGATGAAGTCGGTGATGTTCCCGAAGGTGTCGGTCTCGACGGCGCCCCACGGGATCCGGGGGCGGGCCAGGGCGAGCGTCGCGAGGGCGTCCCGCTCCGTGTGGAAGGCGGCCATCTCGCGCAGCGAGAAGCGGGTCCAGATGTCGCCGTTGGTGGCGTACCAGGGCTGGTCCGGGGCGGGCAGGTGCGCGGCGGCGTACTTGAGGCCGCCGCCGCGGCCGAGGGGTTCGGTCTCGACGACCGTCGTCACCCTCAGCGGCAGGTTCGCGGAGGCCAGCCACTCCTGGAGCACCTCGGCGAGGTGGCCGCAGGAGACGACGGCGTCCGTCACGCCCTCGGCGGCCAGCCAGGAAAGCTGATGGCCGATGATCGGGGTCCCGGTGCCCGGGATCTCGACCATCGGCTTGGGGCGGTCGTCGGTGTACGGGCGGAGCCGTGAGCCCTGGCCGCCCGCCAGGACCACGGCCTGCGTCGGAGTGATGTGCATACGGGGAACGATAGGTGCCCCGTACGTGCTCGGCCGGTCAGCTCGCGGGCGTTCAGCTCGCGCGCATCACGCCGGTCGCGTACGAGGTGTCGCAGACCGGGCGGGAGAAGGACTGGGCGCGCGAGGGGCCGTAGTGCTCGACGGCGGCGCGGCCGAGGGCGCGGGCGATGGAGAAGCAGTGCTGGGCGAGGGAGGGCCGGTTCTCCACCTCGCGCTGGAGGTGGGTGAGGGCCACGCCCGGGTCCTTCTCCTGAAGCTCTGCGAGGAGCTGGTCGCGGAGAATATCCTGCGGGGCACGGGACTTGGCCCGGGTGGAGACGTCCGTGGAGGACGCCGTGAGCTGGGTCCCGGAGTCCTGGCCGGCCCACGGAACGGCGGACACCGCGAGCGTTCCCGAGAGCACCAGGACGACGGGCAGGACGAGGGCGAGAGAGCGGCCGATTCGGCGGGCAGTGTGCGTCACGCAGGCGAGCGTAGCGGCCGGTAGTGATATGGCGACATTTAGTCACTCTCGCGAGGGATGGTTCGAGGCGGCTTTTCGAATCCCGTGTTGACGCGGGGGCCGGGGCGAGGCCCTGAATGCCGGGGTTTTCCGGAGTAAGCCCGTTTAAACGAACGGCCCCGCGTCTGCAACAGACGCGGGGCCGTACGGCAGAGCCAGGGGGCGGTCTCAGTCGCTGAGGCGGGCGCCCGTGGAGGTCGAGAAGACGTGCAGCTCGTCGGCGCGCGGGACGACGTGCAGCGTGGAGCCCTTGGCGGGCACGTCACGGCCGCCGACGCGGACCACGAGCTCCTTGTCCTCGCCGCCGACGCGGGTGGTGCCGTACACGAAGCCGTCCGAGCCGAGCTCCTCGACGACGTTGACCGTGACGGCCAGGCCGTCCTTGCTCGTCGGGCCCGAGACGTCGAAGTGCTCGGGGCGGACGCCGACGGTCACCGTGGTGTCGCCGTTGGCGGAGGCCGCGGCGATCGCGTCGCGGGAGACCGGCACGAGGCTGTTGCCGAACTTCACGCCGCCGTCGGTGATCGGGACCTCGACCAGGTTCATGGCCGGGGAGCCGATGAAGCCGGCGACGAAGAGGTTCGCGGGCTTGTCGTACATGTTGCGCGGCGAGTCGACCTGCTGGAGCAGGCCGTCCTTCAGGACGGCGACGCGGTCGCCCATGGTGAGCGCCTCGGTCTGGTCGTGCGTGACGTAGACCGTGGTGATGCCGAGGCGGCGCTGCAGACCGGCGATCTGCGTACGGGTGGACACGCGGAGCTTGGCGTCGAGGTTCGACAGCGGCTCGTCCATGAGGAAGACCTGCGGCTCGCGGACGATGGCGCGGCCCATCGCGACGCGCTGGCGCTGACCGCCGGAGAGCGCCTTCGGCTTGCGGTCCAGGTACTCGGTGAGGTCGAGGATCTTCGCGGCCTCTTCGACCTTGGCGCGGATCTCGGACTTGTTGACGCCCGCGATCTTGAGCGCGAAGCCCATGTTGTCGGCGACGGTCATGTGCGGGTACAGCGCGTAGTTCTGGAACACCATCGCGATGTCCCGGTCCTTCGGCGGCAGGTGCGTGACGTCGCGGTCACCGATGCGGATGGAGCCGGCGTTGACGTCCTCGAGACCCGCGAGCATGCGCAGGGAGGTCGACTTGCCACAGCCGGAGGGGCCGACGAGGACGAGGAACTCGCCGTCCGCGATCTCGATGTCGAGCTGGTCGACGGAGGGCTTGGTGGCACCCGGGTAGATCCGGGTGGCCTTGTCGAACGTGACGGAAGCCATGGTGATGCGTCCCTTCACCGGCAGGAACGTGCCGGACGATCCGAGTAAAGGAAGGATTGAGGTCTAGTCCACCTGGGTGAACTCCAGGCGACGCTACCTGGCGACGCCCGTTCTGTCAGCACTCACGGCCCCGTGAGATTTCCGACCGCCTCCGGGGCCGGGTTGGTTACACTTCACTCGCTGCCTCCTTAGCTCAGCTGGCCAGAGCACCGCTCTTGTAAAGCGGGGGTCGTCGGTTCGAACCCGACAGGGGGCTCAAGACGAAGGGCCAGCGCAGGGGCATGATTCCCCTGAGCTGGCCCTTTCGCATGATCACGGCCGTGCCGCCTACGTGCCAGAAGGCCCTGGATCGCTGTCCTTCCGGCCCTAGCGGATCGCTCTCTGAGCTTCACCGATATGTGCCGATCACGGTCGCTCGGCATGTGTCGGTAGCGAGGGCGGGTGCGGCTCAACCCTTGGGGTTCGAGCAGTACATCTTGATGGCGGGCCAGGTGTCCGAGGTGATGCGGCCGCCCGTGTATACCTGGGCGGCCTGCTCGTCTCTGGCCCACTCGCCGTGGCAGACGTAGTCTTTGATGCCCTTGTCCGCCTTGCTACGGATCACGTTGATTCCATAGCTCAGCGGGCCATCGATGGTCTTGGCGTAGTCCTGGATGGCTGCCTTGGCGCTCTCCACCGTGGCGCTCGGGATGACGAGGTCAACGCTCCCCACCCCGAACTTCTCGATCTTGTTTGCCACGGTATAGGCCGGCGCCTTGGGCAGGTCCGCCACCTTTGGCGCCTCCACCGCCTTGTCCTCCTGGACGCCGCTGCTGCACGCGGTGAGGACGGCGAGGAGCAGGCCAGTCGTAGTGGCGGTTATGGTGCGGGCGCGCATGGTCTCCCTAGGATTTGTCCTACAAGGAGGACATCATCTCGTGTCCGTCGGATCGCCCTCTCCACGGGCCTGGCGAATCATCTCCCCGAGCTTCCCCGCGATGTGCTGATCACGGTCGCTCGTCATGTGTTGGTAGATCAGCGCGGCCCGGGTCGTGCTGTGCCCCATCCGCGTCATGAGCTCGCGGGTGCTGGCCCCGGCGCTGGAGGCCAGGGTGTTCCCGGTGTGCCGGAGGTCATGGAAGTGCACATCCCCGGAGATGCCGGCCTTGGCGCGGGCGGCGGTCCAGTCGTCCCGGAAGTTGCTGCGGCGGAGGAGACCGCCGCGGGGCCCCTGGAACAGGTGGCCGTCCTGTCCGGCCCCGGCGAAGTGCTCCAGGTGGTGAGCGAGCTCGGGGACGAGTTCGGCCGGGAAGGCGACCGGCCGGACACCGGCGGCGGACTTCGGCGCCTTGTCGGCGAGCTTGCCGTTCTGCAGCTCGGACTGGGCACGACGGACCAGGACCACGGAGCGGGTCAGGTCGAGGTCCCGGCGGCGCAGTGAGGCCAGCTCGCCGAAGCGGAGGGTGGTGAACGCGGCGAGGAGGACGAGCACTCGGTAGTGCGGCTGGATGGCGTCGGCCACCGCGTACACCTCGGCCACGGTGAGGACGGGCCGCTCCGGCACGTCGTAGCGGTCGGCGCCCTTGATGCGGCACGGGTTGCGGCGGATCAGCTCGTCATCGACGGCCGTGTTCAGGATCGCGCGGAGGAGTTGGTACGCCTTGACGACGGTCGGCTCTCCCACACCGTCTTCCAGGAGGGCGGTCCGCCAGGCACGCACGCGGGGTGTGGTGATGGCGGCGAGCGTCCCGGCGCCGAAGGTCGGCTTGATGTGGAGCCGGATCACGCTCTCGTTCCGCTCCCGGGAGCGGTCTTCCAGCTTGCGGTGCTTCAACCAGTCGTCGGCGTACGGTCCGAAGGCGACCTTGCCCGCGTCGGGGCCTGGTAGGTGCCCCGGATGATCTCCGCCTCGATCGTGGTCAGCCAGAGGTCGGCGTCCGTCTTGGTGTCGAAGGTGTGCGGCGCTGACTTCGTCTCGCCCGACAGCGGATCGCGGTAACGGGCCTGCCAGCGTCCGGAGGCGAGTTGCCGCACGGTGCCGAAGCGACGGCGCCGGCCTTTGCTGTTCGCCATCACGCCGCCTTTCCGAAGCGCCGCACGATGGGCTGCACGGTGTGGGTCTCGATGTACTCGTGGACGGCGGGCTCGGGGATGCGGACGTGGCGGCCGACCTTGACGAAGGTGATGCGTCGTTCCTCGATCAGTCGCCGGGGGAACCGGGCGGAGGTGCCGAGGAGTTCGGCGACCTGGTCGACGGTGAGCAGACGTGCGGACATGGTCACCACTCCTGTTCGGTGGACGCTTCGAGCTGGGCGCGGAGTTCGCGGGCGTGTTCGCGGTTGTGCTGGAGGTCGCGGCGGATGTTGGCGGCGAGCCAGGACTCGCCGGGTGTGGCGCCGTGGCCGGCGTAGGCCCAGTGGGCGACCGTGAGGACGGTGGCTTCGGGGTGTTCGTCGGGGTCGGGCAGGCCCAGGGCGGCGCGTTGCTGGGCGGCGCGGTAGTCGGCGCGGACCTGGCGCAGGGCGCCGAGGGTGGTGGAGTAGGCGCGGGATTTGGTGGAGAAGTGGCCGCGGAAGCCGAGCATGTGGGCCCAGGCCCGCAGGCGCCGGTCCGGGTAGGCGGCGTCGAGGTCCATGCAGGCTTCGATGAGGCGCCGGGGGTGGTCGGGGACGTCGAGGAGGATCAGGGCCTCCTTGTTGCCGACGGGGCGGTCGACGGTGCCGGTGGTCTCGGCGGCCTTGGTGGCGTACTTGGCGACGTAGGCGGCGACGGCCTGCTCGGTGAGTTCCTCGCCGTGGCCGAAGGCGCCGATGGGCTGGACGTCGAGCTGGGTGCCCCAGGTGAGGGTGAGGTCCTGGCCGACGCCGTGCGCGGGTGCGGCGGGGACGACGACGCGGACGCGGGCGGCGGCGGCGCGGATGGCGTCGGTGAGCAGGTCGAGGGTGGCCCAGGCCGGGGGCGGGGTGTGCGGTCCGCCGGGGCCGTCGAAGCGGATGACGGCGTGGAAGTGGACGGCGCCGCGCTTCTGGTACTCGGCGACCTTGCCGAAGGAGACGCGGGACTGTTCGCGGGCGGCTTTCTGGGTGAGGCCGGCGCGGGCGGCGATCTCGCGGCGCAGGTAGATCGTGAAATACCGCCACAGCTCGGAGGCGTGGTTGTTCCACAGCACCGCGCCCGCGTAGTCGTACGCGGCCGGGTCGAGCGGGGTGCCCAGCTCCGGGGCGTCCTCGGCGTGCCGGGTGCCGCAGCGGCAGGGCCGATTCCCGGGCCGGTTGTGGACCGGGCCGAAGGACGGGGCGGTCAGGGTGGCGAAGACCCGGGGGTGGTCCCGGATGGTTTCCGGGGTGCCCTTGTCGGGATCTCCGGTGAGTCCGGCGCGGATGAGGTGGTAGGTGTCGCCCGCGTAGGTCCAGGCGCAGGCCGGGCAGCGGGAGGCCCGCCGGTTGCCGCAGGCGACACGGAGGACGCCGCCGGGTTCCGCGTCGGTGTCGTAGGCGTGGAGCACGGTCTTGGTGGCGGGGTCGAGGGTCTTGGTTCCGCCGGTGAGGCGGATGGGGGCGGTGCAGCCGCCGGTGCGGCGGAGTTGTTCGGTGAGGCGGTCGAAGCCGGGGGACCCGGCCAGCCGGAGCAGATCGCTCAGGGTGGCCGGGTCCAGGCCCGCCGCGGTGGCGGTGTCGGTCACGACCGGGGCACCTCTGTGGCGTCGGCGGTGAGGGTGTCGAGGGTGGCAGCGGCCTCTGTCGCGGCGGCGGCGAGGATGCGCAGGGCGCCGGCGGATCCGGGGCGGACGAGAAGCGCGATCTCGATGTCGTCGCCCTCGATGCGGAGGCTGACGAAGGGGCGGCTGCTGTCGGGGAAGGGGGTGACGCGGGTGCGGGTGTCCGGCTGGAGGTGACCGGAGACGGAGAGGCTGTTCATGTCGGTCACCGCCCGGCCGAGGTGAGGGCGGCGGGGGTGCGGGTGCCGGTGCCCTGGCAGGCGGGGCAGGCGGCGGCCAGGGTGCGGCGGCGGCCGTCGGGGGTGAGGGTGCCGGTGGTGATGTGGACGACGGGGAAGCCGTCGCAGTGGGAGCAGACGCGGGCGGTCGGGGTCTGGGGCATCATGAGGTTTCCCTTTCGGGTCCGGTGGATCTGGGAGGGGTTGAAGGCGCCCGGGGCGGCGGAAGTTTGGCGACGGAGGCCGCTCCGGGGGCCGCTCAGTGTGTGTTGCGCCTGCCGTGGCCCTTGGCCGCGTACATCGCCGCGTCGGCGGCGGACAGGGCATCGGTGAGGGTGGGGACCGGCAGGTCGCCGGGGGAACAGCAGCCGACCGAGGCGGAGACCGGCAGAACGTGCCCCTGATGGGTGACCGGGCTGTCCAGGGCGGACCAGAGGTCGAAGAGGTTGACGGCGCCGAGGTCGGTGACGATGGCGGCGAACTCGTCCCCGCCGAGCCGGGCGGCGACCCCGTGACGCCCGCACCAGTTGCTCAGCCGGTCGGCGGTGGCGGTGAGGACGGTGTCTCCGGCGGCGTGGCCGTGGGTGTCGTTGATCGCCTTGAAGTCGTCCAGATCGACCAGGAGCACGAGCGCACCCGAGTGCTTGGCCAGCAGGCGTTCGGCGCGGGTGGTCCATCCGGCGCGGGTGTGCAGGCCGGTCAGGGGGTCGCGGCGGGCGGTGGCCAGACGGCGCGCGAGCAGTCCGCCGTGCAGAGCCCAGCCCAGGGCCGGTAAGCCCGCGGCGGCCATGGTGTACGTGTCCACGATGCTCACCGGCCCTTCTGCATGTCGCGGACCAGCAGCCGCAGGACGACGGCGATCAGGGCGACGGAGGCCCCGGTGATGGCGACGGCGAGGAGCATGGAGACCAGGACGGCGCCGACGACCAGGACGACGGCACCACCGCCGGCGGCGAGGGCGAGCGCGCTGCCCGGGGTGAGCTGGATGGCCGTGCGGGCCGGGGCTACCGGCACCGGGGCGGAGGCCGGGGCGGTCGGCTCGATGTCGGCGGCGGTCGGCTGGGCGAGCGGGGTGACGAGGCCGGTCGGGAGCGGGTTGACCGGGACGTGCGGTCGGAGCATGGCGGGGTCTCCCTACTTGGTGATCGGGTCGATGAGCGGGGCGAGGAGGCTGTCGGCGAGGAGGTAGCCGCCGAGGAGGATCACGACGACGAGCCACCAGGGTGGGCGGATGAGCTTGATACCGAGGCCGCCGACGACGATCAGGGCGAGCCAGAGCGGGACGTCCATGACGCGGAACTCCTTGAGTGTCAGCGGGGGTTGCAGCGGTGGGTGCGGGCGGCGAGTTCGGCGGCGGCGCGGGTGTGGTAGTCGGCGGAGAAGTCGCAGCCGGGGGCGGTGCACACGGCGGTGTGCTTGGTGCGGCCCCGGCCGTCGCGGTGGGTGCCGACCTGCACCGGGCCGATGCGGATCACGTGGTGGAAGCGGTTCGGGCGCACGGGTCTTGCTCCTTCCGGATCAGGCGAGCTGGAGGGCGATGGAGTCGGCGAGGGCGGCGGGCAGGCCGTGCCGGGTGCGGAGGGTCTCCGCGTCGATCGGCTCGCCGGTCTGGGCGCGGTGGGCGTCCGCGATCTTCTGGGCGTGGGCGAGGAGCGCGGGCGGCACCGGGACGGCGGGTGCCGAGGGGGCGGGCTCCGGCCGTTCTTCCTGCGGGACGGGCTCCAGCTGAACTTCCACGGGTACGGGTTCGGGTTCGGCCGGCGGGAGTTCGGGCGCCGGTTCCGGGGTCCGCTCGACGACGAGGTCGACCGGTTCGGGCTCCGGCACGGGTTCGGGGGCGGGTGTGGGGTGGGAGGCGTGGGCGAGGAGGGTGCCGCCGAGGAAGGCCAGGGCGGGCCATCCGGCGACGAGGATGCGCAGCCACGGCGGGACGTCGGTCATGTCGAGGAGTCCGGCGGTGGCGACGTTGGCGCCGAGCGAGGCGATCAGGGCGATGGCGAACCACAGCCACGCGTCGCGGTTGCCGGTGTCGGTGCGCATCCGGCGCCAGGCGGCGACCAGCAGCAGGTCGACGGAGACCGGGTAGGCCCACGCCTTCCAGCCGTCCTGACCGGCCGCGGCCGCCAGGTCGTGCAGGTGGGCGAAGGACAGGGCCCCGGCGATGACGGCCTGGACCAGGACGGCGTCGGGGCGCAGGGTGCGGAACACGAGGGTTCACCTCCTTTCGGGCATGGGTCGGGTAGGGACCTGGCGTGAGACGGTCACGCCGACCGAGGCGGGACAGCAGCGCTACGCGGTGGCCGGACTCGGCTTCGCCAGCGGCACCGGCTCCGGGTCCCCAACGCTGGCCGGGGCGATCGGGCGCCAGGCGGCGACGGCGGCCAGGTCCGGGGTGAGATACGCGTGTTCGGCGCAGATCGCGGCGGCTTCGGCGGCGGTGAGGGCGGGGGTGCGGATGCGGGACCAGCCGCCGGAGGTGTCCCCGGCCACCGCGACGCCGGGCCGGTCCGGCGGGATGGTCAGGACGGTGACCACCGCGTCCGGGGCGATGTCGCCGACGCCCATCTCGGCGGTCTGCTTGTCGTTGACCCGGTGCACGGTCCGGCCGGTGAGCTGGGCGCGCAGGGCGGTGGCGCCCTTGCCGAGGTCGGAGCCGAACCGCTGCCCACACACCTCCAGGAAGATGCCGGCCGCGCGGGCCATCTGGCCCAGGCGGATGAGCTGGGTGACCATCCGGTCCCGGCGTTCCTCGTCCTTCCGTGTCGCCACGAGGAACAGCTCGGCGACCTCGTCGACCAGGACCACGACCGGCACCGGGCGGACATGCTCCGGGAGGGCCCAGATGTCGGCGACACCGTGCTCGCTGAGCAGGTCGAAGCGCTCTTCCATCTCCCCGACCAGCCCGTCCAGCAGGCCGTCCGCCTCCTCCGGGGTGATGGCCAGGGCGGAGAGGCGGGGTGCGTAGCCGCGGTGCTCGACGCCGCGCTTGCAGTCGATGCCGACCAGGGCGACCGGCAGCCGGGCGAGCCCGGCGATCAGGTTGCGCTGGTACATGGACTTGCCGGACTGGTTGGCGCCGAGGGTCAGCGCGTGGGGGACCTTGAGGTAGTCGCGGACGAACGCGGTGCCGTCCTCGCGGAGGGCGACCGGCACCGTCATCGGCCCGGAGGCCACTGAGCGGCGGGGCATCCGTACCCGGTGGAGGACGTCGTAGCCGGTCATCCGCAGCTCGACGAAGCCGGGCTTGGTCTCCACCACATTCACCGAGTGGACGCCCCAGGCGTGCCGCAGCCGCTCCGAGGCCGCCATCACATCGGCGGGCTCCAGACCGGCCGGGAGACGGAGGGTCACCCGCAGGCCGGTCGACGTGCCCCGGAACCGGCGGACCTTCGGCGGAACGGGCTGGACGTCGGGGCGGCGGGCGAGGTTGCGGACCATGAACGCCCGCAGGCGGGACGGCTGCACCGTCAGCCCGCACACGTCCATCGTGGAGCGGTAGGTCAGCGCGAACCGCGTCGTGGCCACCGGCAGACCCGCCAGC
The DNA here is from genome assembly GCF_042874095.1 of Streptomyces sp. NPDC004266. NCBI lineage: Bacteria > Bacillati > Actinomycetota > Actinomycetes > Kitasatosporales > Streptomycetaceae > Streptomyces > Streptomyces sp. NPDC004266. The sequence continues at coordinate 545,367 of NZ_JBIAMM010000003.1, read as the reverse complement.
GACCAGAAGACACGCGGCGCGCGGACCTTCGCGTAGCCGAGGCCGCCGGCGGTTGCGGCGAGCGGGAGGCCGACCTCCCATAAGGTCGCGATGTCGGTCATGGTCAGGCCCCCATCGGGGTCACGGCGACGGCGCGGAACGAGATGCCGTGCCGGGTCTGGCCGTTGAACGTGTTCTCCCAGTCGCGGGCCTTGAGGCCGATGACCGTCACCGGCATGCCCGGGGCGAGTCCGTCGGGGAGGCCGGTCTCCGGGATGGTGACCTGGTAGAGGTTGCCCTCCCCCTCGTCGGAGATGAGGAGCCCGACGGTGGAGAGGCCGGCGCCGGTCTCCCGGTCCATGGCGCGCTCGCCGGTCTGCTTGCTCACGAGCTTCGGCGTGGGAGCGGTCGCGACGAACACGACGGCGGTAGAAAGGTCGATCTTGAAGGACGGCATGAGCACTCCCTACGTTGTTGGGCAGCCCGAATGGGAACTACCGGCCGTGCTGTCCTAGGACTGCGAGCGGCTGAGTAGATAGTGGCCCGCTGTCCTAGGACTGTCAACAGTCCTAGGACTGTGTTTGACTTGTTCTCGTTGAGAGGGGTACGAGATGGCGCCCAAATGGCGGGAGCTGGCAGACAAGCTGGCTGAGGAGATCAGGAGGGGTGAGTACGAGCCGGGGCAGCGTTTGCCGCAGATCAGGGACCTGGTCGACGCTGGCGAAGGCTCCAAGGCCACGGTCCATGCCGCCTACAAGGCACTGGAGGCGGAAGGCCTGGTCACCTCCACGCGCGGCCACGGGACCGTCGTACGCCAGCAAGTACCCCTCAAGCGGCTCGGCATCGCCCGCTACGACAAGGCCAAGTGGCGAGACGGCGACGAGGTGGCGTTCATCGCGGACCGGGTCGCCTCAGGACGGGCGTACCGCCGCAACGAACAGACGCAGACGGTCAGCCTCGTCGAAGCTCCGCCAGCCGTGGCTGCCGCCCATGGCCTGGAGACAGGGGCCCCGGTCTACGCGCGGGCCCGACTGGTCAAGGAAGGCGACCAGCCGACGCATACGCTGACCAGCTACTACCGCCCCGAGCACGTGGAGGGCACGCGCTTGGTCGACCCCAAGCCCGGTCCGGCCGGCCGAGGCGGTGGCTACCGCGTCCTGTACGACGCGGGGTACGAGATCGACCATATGAAGGAGGCGCTCTTCGCCCGTACACCCACGGCGGACGAGGTGAAGCTCCTGCAACTGCCGCCCGGCGAACCGGTGGTCGAGCTGCACCGGACGACGTATACGGCCGACGGCACCGTGGTCGAGTTCGCCATCGGCATCCATGCCGCCTCCCGCTTCGCCTGGGAGTACGACTTCAAGGTCCCCGACTCCGCGAAGGACAAGGAAGCTCAGCAGTGATCTCCACCCAGGACTGGGCCGACACCCAACGCCTCTGGGACTACCACCAGATGGGCCACACCCCCCGGCCGTGCTCGGTGGCGATCGGACTCGGCAGCCATGACCTGGGGGTGGCCGACACGGCGGTCGACCTGTACAAGCGCGGCATGGCACCGCTCCTCGTGTTCACCGGGGCGACCAGCCCGACCACCCGCGAACGCATGCCCCGCGGCGAGGCCGTGCACTACCAGGAGCGAGCGATTGAACTGGGCGTCCCCGCCTCGGCGGTGATGGTGGAGCCGCGAGCCCGGAACACGGGCGAGAACATCCGCTTCTCCCGCGACCTCCTGGACGAGGCCGGCATCACCGTGTCCTCCGTCCTGCTGATCAGCAAGCCGTACGAGGAACGACGGTCGTACGCCACGGCACGGAAGCTGTGGCCGGAAGTCGAGATTGTCAGCGCCTCAAGCCCGATGACGCTCCAGGACTACGTAGATTCCATCGGAGATGCCCGCTTGGTCATCGACATGCTTGTGGGGGCCCTACAGCGACTACTGGTCTACCCGGAGCAGGGCTTCATGATCAGCCAGCAGGTACCCGCCGATGTGCTCGACGCGTACGACCGTCTGTCCCAGGGCGGATACATAAGCCGCTTGCTGCGAGATGACGAGGGCGAGGCCCTCAAGCCCACCGTCTAGGAGCTGTGCGGTCCATCGTGGCTGTCTGGCGGTCCGGACAGACCCGTGCCGCGTGCAACTCTGTCTCGTGACCTGACCTGGTCTGCGACAGTCGGCAGCCGCACGAACTTGCCCGCCCGGCCGGAGCGCCGTGCATAGTGTGCGCATGGATCGATTCGTGGGTCAGGCGAGCCTGGAATGGTGGGCTAACCACGCGACGTGCCTTGAGAAGTACGCCATCGACATCGCCAACACCGTCAACACGACCGGCATGTGGCAGGCAACCGGTCGGCATACCCATGTCCTGGACACGGCCCAGCGGGAGGGCTGGGACTTCTTGATGGAGATGGACCCCTACTTCTCCGTTGTGTTTCCCGGCGAGGACAACAGCGGGATCTTCGTGAGAGTCCTCGAGGCAGAGGATGGAGCTCTCACGCTCATGGAGGTGCCGAAGGGCGGATGGTCCGATGAACAACACCCTGACCTCCTTGAGCTCAACACTTAGCTGGAGCAGTTGTTACAAGTTTCTCTACCTCATCAAGGCACCCGCCGCGCACGGCGCGGCGCGCGCGGCCCGTCGCCCGGGCCTGCGCTCCTGTCTGCGCCCCGCTCCAGCCCGGCCGCCGTCCGCACGCCTACGGCTCGGGTTGATGGGCAGTCGAAGCAAGCCTTCAAGCACGGCAACCGTCACATGGCACGCGTAGCCACGAACGCTGCCGACCGCGGCCAATGCGGGCAACTAAAAGACGGCCAGCAGCGAGGGAGGGGTGGCCTCTTGCGCACGGCCGGCCGACTGCCGGGCCCGAGGAGGGCGTGGCGCCGTACCCCCGCCGTCACGGATGACGGGAGCGTGAGGCGACCGCACCACCGGGGATGGGCGGGCGGGGAGCAGCTGCTGCCGCGATGCGGCGGAGGCCGGTGTGGTCGCTCCGCGTCGGTGCCCGTATCACCGTGGCGGAGGAGCGTGTCGTCTGACACCGGGACCCGGGCCCGCGTCACGGTGTGCGGGTCGACGGCAGACGGGATGGGAGCTGGGGAGGCTTGCTGTAGAAATCGAGACTAACTGTCAGTCGCATGGCTAGCATGCATGGCATGGCAACGTCGAGACCTAAAATTCCGAGCGAGCTACGTCGCCGCGTACTCATTGAGGCCGGTCATCGCTGCGCGATTCCGACTTGCAAGTCCACGCCCGTAGAGATCGCGCACATCATTCCGTGGGCGAAGGTGCAAAAACATGAGTTCAAGAATTTGATTGCCCTATGTCCGACGTGTCACACGCGTTTTGACGATCCGCATAGCCCAATAGATCGAAAAGCCATGCGCCAATATAAGGCGGACTTGAATCCCCTGCTGGCGATCAGTCTTGCGAGTCGAGGCGGGCAAGCCGACATGCTCGCTGCCTACCAGGAGCTAAGAGGAAGGTTCGCAGAGTGGATCCCGGCCGAGGTGGAGCATGCGGAAATCAAGTCCCGCCGATCCTCCTCGCATGAAGAAGTTGAAACCAGCAGGTCGAATGCGGCGAGTAAGTGTGCATGGGCAATCGGCGCTATAGCTGACTTTCAATCAGCTTGGGGTGAATCGGAGGTTTCAGATCTGGCCGGAGCAATCTTTTATCATGTTGCCGACTGGTGTGATGAGGTCCAAGGTGCGCCATCCCCTCTCCCGAAAGACGTGAAGCAGCGGGACATTCTAGAGGAAATTTCAGAAGCATCATCAGACCTTCATCTGATGGTGTGCGCGGAGTTCTCTATGTAGGGCCCACCACTCATCGGCTGAACCATCGGCGGCAGACTGGTTGCAAGCGCAGGCGGGGGTGCATGTGGGAGTCGCAGCGGTCTCGCCTTCGGAGTGGCTAAGAGGGACCGGGTAAGCCTGGCCGAGGTGTGCTTGTAGGCAGAGTGGCCTGAACGAAGTGTCGCATCACCCAATGTCCAGAGGGGGACTCACATGCTCGGTAGTACACGCACCCTGAGCAGTTTCAAGGTGGGAGACAAGGTCACTGTCAGAGTGCCAAGCGACAGACCCCTGTACCACCACAGGTCACACGGGACCGTCGTCACCGTAGGCACCAAGCGGGTCCACGTAAGGATGGACAAGGCCGCGTTCGAGGACCACGACGGCGAGGTAGCGAACTTCCTCCCCGGTGACCTGGAGCTGGGTCACGTCGGTACACCGCGGAGCACCGACCGCATGAATGATGCTTTCAACGCTCTCAAGCTGGCAGCTGGTACCGATCTCGTGGCCGTGGCGATGGACGCTGGGATCATTACGGCCGAGCAGGGTGAGCAGATTAAGGCTGCATGGGCCAATCACTTGCAGGGCTGACGAATGCGGCCACGCTGCCGCTCTAGCAGTACCCCGAGTGAGTGTCTCCCTGCCTGGCAAGGCCGAGGAACAGCGGCGGGCGAGCGTGAACATCTGTGGACCATCAGTGCAAGTGAGGGGCGCAGTAGCCCAAAGCAGCGTTGCCACCCAGTTACTTCGGGACGCAGAGGTCCCCCACACCTGTGTTAGATCGTGTGGCGACTTGCGGGAGGCGGTTTGGTGCGACCTCTGTGCTGAACCGCCTCGGCGAGTTGATGGTGCTTCTCGACCGCTACCGCCCCGGCTTCCAGTCCGCATCAAGAATCGCGGCATGCACTGCAGCAACGATCATCGTGATCGCGAGAACGCCACCCATCCAGTTCTTCGGGTTACCGAGGATCGATCCCAGAATGGCCGACCCGTAGATGATTGCCGCGTACGCAGCCGGAACCACCATGGTGACCACGTGCTTCTTGGCTGCGATGAAGAACAGAGGTGGGGCGAGCAGGCCGGCCGACGCCACGACCGCGACGACCCAGACAACCTTGTGGACGGTCGTCGCGTACATGCGAGCCTGGATGGGCGCGTTGAGATACGGATTCGTCATGGTTCCCCCTCGGCTTCACAGACGCCCAGTGTGGCCTACAGCACCAACAGTCCGAAGGGGTTTCGAACGATACGCGGGCGGACCTCAGACGTTGCTCGGCTGCTGAGGCCCGCCGCTTCGTTCTCGGCCAGGCGCCTCGCAGTCGCATGCCAGATGGGTTGGGCAACAGCGGTCAACGCCGGTGCGGCAAAGGAGCCCCAGGGGGCGCGTCGACACCCGTTTTCCCTGGCCAGCGGGGGGCAACGGGCTCCAAGCTCGGTGATTCCTAAGCTCGTGATCTCTTGGGTATGGTGCGCGGCATGCCTAGCGGACCTCCCATCTGCCCCGAGTGTGCTCAGCCGATGAAATCGGGCGGCTTTGCGCTCATGCAGCGGCAGGAGGACGGCAAGCGGACATGCCGCGCTCTGTGGCGGTGCCCAGACCGGCAGCTTTGGTGGCATTGGGCCGATCAACCGGATGCACCCATGGAGCTGTGCCCCTTCCCGCACGTGTTCGGCAAGTGAGAGCAGCCAACCGCGCGCAGGTGAACGCTATCCCGAGGCACTGACAGATGGCGGCGAAAGCCGTGCCACATCCGTGCCAGATCGTGCGGGGAACCACGGGGAACGAGGGGCGGTGCCGGGGTCTGAGATGTCGATCAGCTCCCGCAGCGTTTGTACAGGTCAAGCCCAGGGGCGTCCTCCCGCTCTTGTAAAGCGGGGGTCGTCGGTTCGAACCCGACAGGGGGCTCCAGGTGGGAAACGCGAAGACCCCCGACCGATCTTGGTCGGGGGTCTTCGACATCTGCGGGTGACATCAACGGCGATGGTCGGCGCCGGTCGGGCCGCTTCCGAATCGGCAGCCGGTCTGTACTGCCAGGAGCGAGCGATCGAACTGGGCGTCCCCGCCTCAGCGGTGGTGGTGGAACCGCGGGCCCGGAACACCGGAGAGAACATCCGCTTCTCCCGGGAGCTCCTTTGCCCTGCTGATCGGCAAGCCCTCCGAGGAGCGACGGGCGTACGCCACGGCGAGGAAGCTGTGGCCCGACGTCGAGATCGTCAGCGCTTCGATCCCCATGACGCTTCAGGACCACGTCGTCTCCATCGGCGGCACCCGCCGCAGTGATCGCCTCATACGAACGTCTCCGCCAAGGCGGATTCACGAGCCGTCTGCTGCGAGACAGTGAGGGTCAGGCCCTCACTCCCACCCGCTAAGCCTGGCGGGTGGATCATGTGACCTCCTCATGCTCATGAGGTTAGGCATACGCGCAGCGGGCCGGAGAAGACGACCACCGGCCCTTCAGTCATGAGCAGTGGAGGGAGGGAACGTGTTGACCGGTGACACCTTCAGCAGCACTACCTTCGCCATCGAGCTGGGCAAGTTCCAGGTGGAGACGGTCCAGGACGTCTCGGGGCTCACTCTGGAGCAGGACGTGGTGGAGACCCGGCAGGTCTCCTCGACCGGTGAGCTGATCGTTCGAAAGCAGCCGGGGGCGCGCAGGACCGGCGAGATCACGATCACCCGTGGCATGGACAAGAGCACCGCGTTCACCGACTGGATCAAGGCCGCTCTGGTCGACGCCGACCTCGACTCCGCCCGTCAGAACCTCACGATCGCATGGAAGGACGCGCAGAAGCAGACCGTCCGCCGCATCCACCTCGGCAACGCCTGGGCGTCCCGCTGGGAGGGGCCCTCGCTGGGAGCCTCCGAGTCCGGGACCGCGACGGAGCAGGTGACGATCACCTACGAAGACATCACCGTCGAGTAGTGGTCCGGAGCGCGAAGCCGAAGCGAGCTGGTACGGGTTTCTCCACCTCGTCAAGGCACCCGCCGCGCACGGCGCAACGCGCGCGGCCCGTCGCCCGGGCCTGCGCTGACGGCCTCGGTCTCCCGTCCCGGACCCGGGTGCAAAGGATGCGTCTCGGCTCTCGGCGGGGGCGGCGGGCCGGTCTGCTTGCCGGGAATCGGATCGCCGTCAACGGGGTTGGTGGGGGTCATGCGAGCGATTCAGGTGTACGAAGTGGGCGGTCCCGAGGTGCTCCAGGAGGCCGAGGTGGACCAGCCGCGGCCGGGTCCGGGCGAGGCGGTCGTGGAGGTCGCCGCATCCGGGGTCAACTTCCTCGACGTCTACCACCGCGAAGGCCGGTACAGCCTCCCGCTGCCCTTCACCCCGGGCTCCGAGGGCGCCGGCACGGTCGTCGAAGTCGGACCCGGCGTCGCTGACGTCGCAGTCGGGGACCGGGTCGGTTGGGTGGAGATTCCCGGCACGTATGCCGAGCGGGCCGTCGTGGACTCCTCCCGGCTGGTGCCGCTGCCCGACGACATCGGCTTCGAGACAGCCGCCGCCGTGCTCCTCCAAGGCATGACCGCGCACTATCTCGTCAAGGACGCCTACCCGGTCCAGGAGGGCGACACGGTGCTCGTGCATGCGGCCGCCGGTGGCATGGGGCTGCTTCTGACCCAGCTCGTCACCCATCTCGGCGGCAGGGTGATCGGCACGACGTCGACCACGGCGAAGGCCGAGCTGGCGAAGCGTGCCGGGGCCGCCGAGGTGATCCTCTCCTCCGAGGTCGACGATCTCGCAGCCGAGGTGAGGCGGTTCAACGACGGTCAGGGACTGCCGGTCGTCTTCGACGGCGTCGGCGCGCACACCTTCGATGCGAGCCTCGCCAGCCTGCGACCCCGCGGCCATCTCGTGCTCTTCGGCGCGGCAAGTGGTGCCGTGCCTCCGTTTGATCCGATGCGGCTCGCCCACGGCGGTTCGCTGACCCTGATCCGGCCCAGCCTCGGGCACTTCATCGCCGATCGGTCCGAACTGCTCCGACGGGCCGCCGACGTGTTCGAGTGGGTGCGCTCCAAGGCGCTGGAGGTCACCGTGACGGGCCGCTACGCGTTGTCCGAGGCCGCCCGGGCCCACAGCGACCTGGAGGCTCGGCGTACCACCGGCAAGCTGCTCGTCGTACCCGATGCGGCCGCTATCGGACGCCGCGAGGAGACGCAGAGCTGATCGCGGGTGACGAGGTCGGGGATCTTGGAGACCGAGATGTCGAGGGCATGGCCGACCGTCATCACCAAGATCCCCGACAGCGGCAGGCACTCAGCAGGCCAAGATCACGTTCTGGCGGGTCTCTGGCGCATCTGGGTCACACCCCTTCAAGATCCCTCGGCCGAGACCTGGCTCGCTCGTCCACGACCTCCCGGGACGGAACAGCCAGGCCTGGATGGTCCCCCAGGAGGCCCGCGTGAATCCGTTCCTCCACAACGGACATCGGCAGACGAGCACGAACGTCTGCGGACCATCAGCACAGGTGAGGGGCGCAGCAGCACATGGCAGAGCGCCCGCCCGAGTTGCTTCGGGACGAAGAGGTCGTCGTGCCGTTTCCGTGCCAGGTGGGACGGGGAACCACGGATGACAACGGGGACTCGCAAGGGCCGCACGGCTCGGCTCGGCGGCCGTTTCCGCAGTTCACAGCACCTATCAGGCGTCACAGCTCGGTGATTCCCGAGCTCATGGCGCGGGTTCGATTCCCGTCATCCGCTCAGATACGAAGGCCCAGGTCAGCGACCTGGGCCTTGTCGGTGTCTCGACCGTCCGCGCGACCGGAATCCGGTCAGAACTCCAGCACCTCGCGGTCGAGCGGATACCGCGCACGGTGAGGGCCCTCGTACGGCGAGGGCGTGATCGGCAGGACGCCGGTCGGCTGCAGGCCCAGGTTGTCGTCCCAGATGCGGGGTTCGACCTGTCCGACGACGCGGAACTCCCGGAAGGTGAACGGCGGGCTGTCGGTCGGGAAGAACTCGGCTGTGGTCATCACCTGGAAGTGCAGGTGCGGCGTGGTCGAGTTGCCGCTGTTGCCGATCAGCCCGAGAACCCGGCCTGGTTCGACGCGGTCGCCTTCCCGGACCATGAGCGAGCCGGGCTTCAGGTGGGCGTAGAGCAGATAGCGGCCCGGCGCGACCTCCAGGGTGACGTGGTTGCCGACGGTCTCCTCGATCGGCGGGACCGGTGGGGTGACGGGCGGCGCGTTGTCCGGGATCCCGTCCTGGACCTCCACCACTCTGCCGCCGGCCGCGGCGACCACCGGCTGCCGGTAGCTCAGGTAGCTGGTGAGCCGCGCGGGGTCGCCTTCCCAGGTCTGTCCTTGCTCGCCGACCCGGTACCAGTCGATCGCGAAGCGCTGCGGCACGTCGAAGCGACCGTTGATCGGGCCGAGGCCGCGCCGGTGGTGGGTGTTGCCGCAACACGACTCGCTGGAGTACCAGGTGCCGGGGCGGACCGGCGCGTTCAGGTTCATCGGCGCGGTGCGGCCGGTCGGGGTGATCTGAACCGTCTCCTCGAACGGGGAGGAACCGGAGGCGGTGACGACAGCACCCGAGAGGTGGTGTTCGAGGACCTTGGGCACCCGCTGACCTCGGTCGAGAGCCAGGTCGAGCCAGATGACCCACTCCTGGGAGCCCGGGATGACGGTCGGCGTGGGCCCCGGGGGCGCCGGGGTGTACCCGTCCGCGCCCGGCAGGGGATCACCCACGGGATTGGCGGCATCGGCCAGCGCCTGCCCGCTCAGCGAGCCCACCACCCGGTGTGTGCGGGCGTCCCGGACCTCGACACGGTCGAGGCGCACCTGCGTGCTGCTGGGCAGTGCGTTCGTGGTGAGCAGTTCGTACGAGAGGTGCGTCCTGCCGTCCGTGGCATGGAACGGCGTCGGTTCGGTCATCACCGCCGCCGTCAACGGCGTGAACTGTGGGCCGGGGGCTGGACCGGCCGCGTCGGTCCCGTATCCGGGTGGCGTCGAAGCCGTCAGCATGCCGGCTGCGAGCACGGCGGTCACGAGCCCGCGACGTAGCGGGCTCCGGCCGGTGCGGGTGCGAGGGTCGCGCTTTGCCATGGTGCTCTTCCAGTCGTCGGGTCCCGGGCCGTGAAGGGCACCGGCACGCCCCGCGCCGAGGCGCAGGCCCATGTGTAACCCGGCGACGCGCCGCTCCGGCCGAGGGCACCGGAGCCAGGTCCGAACTGCACCCGTCCAGCCCCATCGACCAGCGAACCCGGGTCACGGGGTGAGCTGCCCAGAACGCATCAGAACGACCACTTCGGGCCGGCGGGACGCCTCCGGGGGATGCCAGCGCGATTACGGCCGTTCCCGCAGTTCAGGCGACGTTTCCACGTGCGGGTACCGGGCGGTTCCCCGGCTCATGCCGTGATCGCGCAGCAGACCTGCTGTCAGAGGCGCGTTGTACGGTCCGCGCCATGGCTGAGAGACCGACAACGAGCTGGCGCGAGGGCATAGGCCGTGAGGCCGAGCAACTGGCTGCCGGCACCCTGGATCCCGGCTGCGCTTGCATGGCCGACTTGTACCCGGATGAGCTCCTGGTGGCGACTGACACCGTCCTCGACGCCTTCGACGCGGACGTGGCCGGGCTGAACAGCGCAGAGGATGTCGAAGTCTTCGCCGTGGTCGAGCGCGTCGTCCTGGCCCTGAATGCCGTCGACGACACCCACTGCGGCTACGAGACGGATGAACGTGAGGCGCTGTGCGACTACATCGACACGGCTCTGACTGAGCACGGCGTCGACGTGGCGGCGCTGACCGCCCGGCACGGGCTCGGGCGACATGAGCTCACGGACAAGTGGCGCGATTGGTAGACGCCCCCATCGACGGCTTCGCCGTCGTGCCACACCTCTTCCCGCTGGGCACTCGGGGGAGGCCTCGGAGCTGCGCGGCTCGATTCCCCGGACCGCGCTGACTGCTGCGGTCGGTTTCTTCTCCCTGGGCGCCTCGTTGAGCTGGTCGCGTGATGGTGAGTCGGACGGGGGCCAGAGGAGCTGGTCGAGGTCCGGATACTGCTCGAAGGCGATGCGATGCGGGGCGCCCACCAGCGTCTCCTGTCGGGTACGGTGTGGCCGGTCGCGGCGGGCTACGGCAGTTTGAGTGTCACGCAGGTGGGACCACGCGATGAACGGACCTCGCACTTCTCCCCGCCCCCCGCAGACTGTGCGGTGACCTGGATACCCCACGCGTTCTGCGGGACCGAGACGGGCACGCTGACGCGCTGGGCGACCTCGCCCTTGTCATTGGGCCGGAGGGTGCCTTCGTACAGATTTTCGCCCCCGACGGGTTCTCCGTCCTTGTCCACGCCATTGACGAACACGTCGATGGTGGCCCACCGGTCGACACCGTCCGCGTGGACGTCGAAGTTCAGTTTCAGATCGGGTCTGTGGCCTTCGATGACGACGGCAGTGACGTTCGGGCGCCCGTTTCCGCCCGCCGCCTGGGCAGCGCCGACGACGGCCACGCTCAATGCCGTCATGTAGAAGACCACCCCCAGCACCAGGACCACGGTCTCCCAAACGTTGCCCCGGCGGGTGGGGTGGATGAGCAGGGCCACGACGCTGCATGTGATGGCCAGAATGGCGCAGAGGGAGGCGACGTAGATGGGCCAGGACTCGTTGTTGAGGGCGACGAAGACCACATCGCTCGTCAAGCCGAGGGTGGTCATGATTCCCGCGACGGCGACCAGGGCGCCGGCCAGGATCTTGGCAACGTCGTCCAGGCGGCGCTTGCCGACTCTGGCCTGGGCCTCGTCGGGTTCCGCCGTCAGCGGCTGGGGCTCACGGCCAGCGCCCGGCTCGGGGAGCCAGCTCATGGCACCACAGTACGGTCGCGCCCGGAAACAGGCCGTTCGGAGCTAGCCCGAAAGAGAGCGCAGCTATGAGCGCGGGCAACAGCTCACTTCCTGCCGGCGCACCGAACCCGGTGGAGGGCCGGCCTGCGGACCCTTCGTGGACCGAGGCCGCCCGGCAAGCCCCGCGCGAACTCCCGACCCGCGAAAACACGGGAGACGCACGAGGCCTCCGGAGCCGTGGGCCTCACCGCGCACCCGTGTGCGCCTTCCTCGGCCTTGGCGTCGGCTGGACGCTGCCAGGATCCGTACGAGTCCCCCACAGGGAGAGGATGGGGTGTGACCCAGCCGAAGCGCGGGGCTCCGAAGAAGGAAGCCGAAGCGAAGAAGCGGGAGCTTCGTGTTTCGCCCCCGACAACAGCCGACACCCCCACACCACCGCGAGTGCCTTCGCTTCGTCCTTCATGGCCTCCGCCTCCTGCGGACAGCACGGTTCTGCGCGTTCGGTGTGTTCCTTCCGTGTCCGACCGGGCGGCGGGCCGGGGGCAACCTTCGGGGTGGGTCGGGAGTCTTCGTGCTGAGCGTTTCCTCTGTCCTGTCCGAAGGGTTCCCGTGTCCTCGAAGAGTCTCGTCGCCGCTCTCGGCGGTGGCGTCATGTCCGCCGTCGTCCTCGGCGGTCTGGTGGTCGTCGCCCCGCAGGCGGCCGCCGCCGGTGTCGTCTGCCCCACCAACGTCCCCATGCGGACCTTCTACAACAACGCCTCGTTCTCCGGGACGCCCGTGAAGACCGACTGCGACGCCGTCGTCGCCGAGAGCTGGGCGGGCAGCCCGGCCGCCGGCGTGGCCGCGAACAACTTCGGTGTCCGCTGGTGGGTGTCCCGCGACTTCGGCTCCGGCGGGCCCTTCACGTTCGCCGTGTCCGCCACCGACGGAGTCCGCGTCTACGTGGACGGCGTCCGCAAGATCGACCTGTGGGCGAACACCGGGGACACCGCGCGCTCCCGGAGCGTCAACCTCACCGTGCCCTCCGGCCGGCACACCGTCCGCGTCGACCACGTGAACTGGAGCGGCGCCGCCAAGGTCAACTTCGCCTACGCGCCCCGGACCTCGGCCACGTACGACAAGGTGAAGCCGCTCGCCCCCACCGGCGTGGCGACCGCCTACAACACCACCTCCCGCCGGACGACCGTCTCCTGGGCGGGCAACAAGGAGATGGACCTCGCCGGGTACTCCCTGCACCGGCGCGCCGTCGGCTCCAGCACCTGGACGACCGTCACCGCCTCCACCACCGCGCGCAGCTTCACCGACCCCCTGGTGAACCCCGACGACCGCACGCCCTACTACTACGAGGTGCGCGCCAGGGACAAGGCGGGCAACGTCTCGGCCGGCAGCGCGGACGTCATCGTGCGCCCGCTGCCCGTCGTCACCTCCCTGACCGGCACCTTCGACAAGGCGACCCGCAAGGTCACCCTGAAGTGGCCCCTCAACACCGAGCCGCACTTCGACCACTACACGGTCCTGAGCAACGACAAGGTCGACGGCTCCTACGTCTGGGTCCCCCTCGGCACCACCAAGGGCAACACCTGGACCACCGCCCCCGTCGCCGCCGACGGCGAGACCCGTCACTACCGCGTCCTCGTCACCAACGACGGCGGCACCACCACGTACAACCCGAACTGGCTCGACGCCACCGCGCTCAACGAGCTGTGGCTCGACATCCCCGACGGCATCGCCCCCGCCTCCGCCCCGGACCTGACCCTGGGCTCCTGCGCCGGCGGGGTGCGGGCCACCGCCACCGACTGGACCCCCGCCCCGATCCGCGACTTCTCCGGCTTCGAGATCACGCGCCGCGCGGCGGGGGCGTCCACCTGGTCGGTCGTCCTGCACGAGGAGTACGACCCGCGCCTCGACCCGGCCGAGGCCACCGTCTGCGCCCCGCAGGCCGCCGACGGCGTCGCCTACGAGTACCGGGCCCGCACCTACGACGAGGCCGGGAACCACTCCCCGTACAGCGAGAGCCGCACCGCGACGCTGCCGCTCGGCTGACCCCCGGCGGGTCGGGGCACGACGTCGGGGGCACTCCGGCGTTCTCGTGCCCCGGCCCGCCGCCGTCAGGGACACTTGTGCGACACGGGGGCGTGCAGGTGTCGGGGTCGTGGGAGGGGTGCGCGGATGAGTCGGCGTTCCGGTGGGCTGATCGGCGTGTGGGCCGAGCAGCAGCGGGTGGCGCAGAGGCAGCGGGAAGGACAGCACCAGGCGGTGCTGCGGCAGCAGCGGGACGCCGAGCGGGCGCAGCGGGCGTACGAGCGGGACGTCGCCCGGACGCAACGGGAGCAGCGCGCCGCCTACCGGCAGCAGCGGGACGCCGACGCCCTGCGGCGCACCCGCGAGTTGGAGGAGCAGGTCGCCCTCCTGGAGGGGCTGCTCGCGGCCGGCTGCCGCGCGCCCGCCTTCTCCGTGGAGTCCCTGCGCCGCGCCGAGGACGTCGAGCCCTTCTCGCCCGGCCCGCTCGCCGAGCCCGTCGCCATGCCCGATCAGCGCTTCTACCAGCCGCAGTCCGCCTGGACGCCCTCCGGGCGCGCCCAGGCCGAGCGGGACGCGCGGGCCCGGTTCGAGCACGACTGGTACGCGGCACAGGCCGCCGAGGCGCGGAGGGTCGAGCAACTCGCCGCGTACCGACGGGAGTACGACGCCTGGGCGGCCGCCCGGCTCGCCGAGATACGCGCCCACAACAGCGGGATCGACGGGACCGGCGAGGCCCTGCGGAGCGGGGAGGCCGGCACGGTCGTCGAGTACTTCTCCGCCGTGCTGTTCGCGTCGACCGCCTGGCCCGAGGGGTTCCCCCGCGAGGTGTCGGCCGCCTACGACCGGGCCGGGCGCGGGCTCGTCCTCGACTGGGACCTGCCCGGGTACGAGGTGGTTCCGGAGGCCAAGGGCGTCAAGTACCTGCCGAGCACCGACCAGGAGAAGGAGGTCCCCCGGCCGGTGACGCAGCGGCGGGCGCTGTACCGGGACGTGCTGGCGCAGAGCGCGCTGCTCGCGGTGCGGGAGCTGTTCGCCGCGGACCGGTTCGGGGCGCTCGACGGGGTGGCCCTGAACGGGTACGTGAGCGGGGTGGACCCGGCGACGGGCCTGGACGCGCGGGTGTGCGTGGCGTCCGTGGTCGTGGAGCGGCAGGCCTTCGAGCGGCTGAACCTGGAGCTGGTGGGGGCCGTGGAGTGCCTGACGGGGGCGCTCGGGGGCCGTCTGTCGGCGAAGCCCGAGGAGCGGGTGGCGGTGGAGCCGCTGAGGGTGCCGGGCCAGGTCGGGTCGGACGTGGTGTTCCAGGGGGACGGCGAGGAGCCGGACCTGCTCGCCATGGACCCGATCGCCTTCGAGGGGCTCGTGGCCGAGCTGTTCCGGGCGCGGGGCCTCCAGGCGGTGACGACGCAGCGGTCGGGCGACGGCGGGGTCGACGTGGAGGCGCTGGATCCCGATCCGATCAGCGGCGGGTCGATCGTGGTGCAGGTGAAGCGGTACCGGAACACCGTGCCGCCGAGCGCCGTACGGGATCTGTTCGGGACCGTGCAGGACAAGGGGGCCAACAAGGGCGTCCTCGTCACGACGTCGAGGTTCGGTCCGGGCTCGTACACCTTCGCCAACGGCAAGCCGCTGACGCTGATATCGGGGACCGAGCTGGTGGACCTGCTGCACCAGCACGGTCTGCGGGGCCGGCTTGGCGGGGCCGCCCCGGCGGCGGCGCCCGTGGCCGCGCCCGTGTCCGCTCCCGCCGAGGCCGCCGAGGGCTTCAACCTGCTCGGGATGGTGTGGTCGGGGGCCGCCGCCCTCGACGTCTGCGCGCTGGTCTGCGCCGGGAACCGGGTCCTCGGCGACGAGTGGTTCGTCTTCTTCAACAACCCCGCGACGCCCGACGGTTCGGTCGCCGTGGTGGCGGCCGCGCCGGGGGACCGCGCGGCCGTGCGGGTCGGCTTCGACGCGCTGCCCGCGCGGGCGGACCGGCTGGTCCTGGTGGCGGCCGTGGACCCGGAGGTGAACCCCGACGCGGATCTGGGCGGGTTCACGGAGGCCGGGATACGGCTGCGGGACGACTCGGGCGCCGAGCTCGACCGGCTGGAGGTGTCCGACGGGCGGCCGGGGGAGAAGGCGCTCGTCCTCGGGTCGTTCCGCCGGCGGGCCGGCGGGGACTGGGACTTCGTCCTCGGCGGGAAGGGGTACCGGGGCGGCTTGGAGGAGCTCGTGGGGGACTTCGGGATCGAGGTGGAGTAGGTCCGTTCGCCGGATGGGGGCCGCGCCTGCGTGAGGGGCACGCCTGCGTGAAGGGGCGCGCCTGTGTGAAGGGCCGCGCCTGTGTGAAGGGCCGCGCCTGCGTGAAGGGGCGCGCCCTCACGCAGGCGGGACCCTCACGCGGCGCCCCTGCGTGCGGGCCCCTTACGCGGCACGCGGCGCCCTCACGCAGGCGGGCCCCCACACGGCGCCCCGCCCGACGCCTCTCTCAGCGGCCGCTCAGGCGGTTCGCCAGGAGGGCCACGCGGTCCGTCGTGGCCGTGTGGGTCGTGGTCTCGCGGCGGTCGGCGCCCCGGAAGGCGGCGTACATGGTCTGGACGCCGAGCCAGCGCAGCGGTTCCGGCTCCCACTTGCGGACCCTGTGGTTCACCCACGGCAGGGCCGTGAGGTCGGTGGGGCCCGACTGGCCCGAGTCCTGCTGGATCAGGTCGCGGAGGGTGCGGGCCGCGAGGTTGGCGGTGGCGACGCCGGAGCCGACGTAGCCGCCGGCCCAGCCGAGGCCGGTGGAGCGGTCGAGGGTGACGGTGGCGCACCAGTCGCGGGGGACGCCGAGGACGCCGGACCAGGCGTGGTCGATCCGTACGCCGGCGAGCTGCGGGAAGAAGCGGATCAGGATCTCGCGGAGGGCTTCGATCGTCTGCGGCTGGGTGCGGCCGTCGTTGTCGGTCTTCGAGCCGAAGCGGTACGGGACGCCCCGGCCGCCGAGCGCGATGCGGCCGTCGGCGGTGCGCTGGGCGTACATGTAGGCGTGGGCCATGTCGCCGAGGGTCTCGCGGCCGGCCCAGCCGATGGACTCCCACTGGGCGTCGGTGAGGGGCTCGGTGGCGATCATCGAGGAGTTCATGGGGAGCCAGGTGCGGCGCTGGCCGGCGAGGGAGGCGGTGAAGCCCTCGGTGCAGCGCAGGACGTACGGGGCGCGGACGGTGCCGTACGGGGTGACCGCGTGCTTCGGCTTGATCTCGGTGACGGGGGTCGACTCGTGGATCGTGACGCCGAGGGCCTCGACGGCCGCCGCGAGGCCCTGGACGAGCTTGACCGGGTGGAGGCGGGCGCCGTGCGGGGTCCAGGAGGAGCCGACGGCCCCGGCGACGCGGACGCGTTCGGCGGTCTCGCGGGCGCCGTGGAGCTCGCGGTCGGTCTCGCCGAAGGCGAGCTCGGCGGCGTGGAAGGCCTTGAGGCGGGCGAGCTGGGCGGGGGAGAGGGCCACCTCCAGGACGCCGCCGCGGTGCTGGTCGGCGTCGATCTTCTCGGCGTCGCAGACGTCGAGGACCTCGGTGACGGTGGCGTTCATGGCCTGCTGGAGGCGGACGGCGGCCTCGTGGCCGTGGAGCCGGGCGTAGCGGTCGCGTCCGGCGATGCCGTTGTAGAGCCAGCCGCCGTTGCGGCCGGAGGCGCCGTAGCCGCAGAACTTGGCTTCGAGGACGGTGATGTTGAGGAAGGGGACGGCCTTCTTGAGGTAGTAGGCGGTCCACAGTCCCGTGTATCCGCCGCCGACGATGCAGACGTCGGCGCCGGTGTCGCCGGGGAGCGGTTCGCGGGGCGCGGGGGCGCCCTCCTGCGCGTACCAGAACGATATTCCGCCGTTGACCGTGCTCATGTGTATCCCTCTTCCGGGTGCGTGGGCGGGAGGTTACCGGTGGCGCGGGTTCCGTGGATACGGGGTCGATCGGCGGGCGTTCGGCGTCTAGGGTCGTCGGGTGATCCGCGTACCGGAGGAACTGGCCCGTTCGCAGGTGAAGTACAACGGCGAGGCCGGGCGGCTGTTCGTCGACGGGCTGCCCGGGCGGGCCGAGGAGTTCCTGGGGCGGTGGGGGCTGCGGGTCACCGGGCCCTCGATGCACGGGGTGGCCTCGCTGGTGCTGCCGGTGGAGCGGGACGGTGTGCGGGCCGCCCTCAAGATGCAGCTCCTCGACGAGGAGACGGAGGGGGAGCCCGTCGGCCTGCGCGTCTGGGACGGGGCGGGCGCGGTGCGGCTCCTCGATCACGACGCCGCGACCGGGACGATGCTCCTGGAACGGCTCGACGAGGCCCGGCCGCTGTCCACGGTCGCGGACACCCGCGAGGCGCTCGGGATCGTCGCGGACCTCCTCGCCCGGCTCGTCGCCGTCCCCGCCCCGGAGGGGCTGCGGACGCTCGCGGACATCGCGGCCGGGATGCTCGCCGAGGTCCCGGAGGCGACGGCCCTGCTCGGCGCGGACGACGCGGCGGTGCTGCGGGACTGCGCGGCGGCCGTACGGGAGGTGGCGGGCGAGCCCGGCGACCGGCTGCTCCACTGGGACCTGCACTTCGGGAACGTCCTGGCGGGCGGGCGGGAGCCCTGGCTGGCGATCGACCCGAAGCCGCTGGCGGGGAACCCGGGCTTCGACCTGCTCCCGGCCCTCATGGACCGCTTCGATCCGGACGAGGCGCTGTGGCGGTTCGACCTGCTCGCCGAGGTCGTGGGGGACCGGCGCCGTGCCGTGGCCTGGACGCTGGGCCGGGTCCTGCAGAACGGCCTGTGGGACGTCGAGGACGGCGAGCCCGGCCTCGACCCCGAGCAGGTCGCCCTCGCGCGGATCCTGCTGGCCAGAAGGGCCTGACCCGGGGCAGGCTGGGCCCATGATCCGTACAGCCACGCCCGACGACGTCCCCGTCGTCCACGCCCTGATCCGTGACCTCGCCGCATACGAGAAGGCCCTCGACGAGGTCCGTGCGACCCCCGAACAGCTCCACGAGGCCCTGTTCGGCGAGCGGCCCGCCGCCTATGCGCACATCGCCGAGACGGAGACGGGCGAGGCGGTGGGCTTCGCGCTCTGGTTCCTCAACTTCTCGACCTGGCGCGGGGTCCACGGCATCTACCTGGAGGACCTGTACGTCCGCCCGGAGGCCCGGGGCGGCGGCCACGGCAAGGCCCTGCTGCGCGAGCTGGCCCGCATCTGCGTCGAGCGCGGCTACGAGCGCCTGGAGTGGTCGGTCCTGAACTGGAACAAGCCCTCGATCGACTTCTACGAGTCCCTGGGCGCCCGTCCGCAGGACGAGTGGACGGTCTACCGGCTGACGGACGGGGCCCTGGCGGAGCTGGGCGGAGCGACGGTGTAGGAAGGGGGCATGGACATTGAGCAGCGGTTCCAGCGGATCACCGGCTTCATCGAGGCGCGGCTGACGCCGCTCTTCGACCCCGCCAACGGCAGCGACCACGGATTCGGCATGGACGACACGTCGCGGGCGCTGCGCGCCCTGCGCTACACCGTGCAGGCCGCGTCGGCGGTGAACGGGCTGGTGGAGAAGCGGGAGACGGCGCCGGAGCTGCGGCAGGTCGTCGACCAGGCGCTGGAGCACAACTGGGACGTGCTGCGCTCCATCGCCCGGATGTGGGAGGACCACCCCGACTTCACGAAGGAGTTCAAGGCGCACTCCTGGGACGTGCTGGGCGTCTGACCCTCAGGGGACGAGCACCACCTTGCCGGTCGTGCCCCGGTTCTCCAGGGCGCGATGGGCCTGCGCCGCCTGCGCGAGGGGGAAGCGGTGGACCGCCGGGCGCAGCGTGCCGGTGGCCGCGGCGTCGAGGGCGGCGAGTTCGAGGGTGCGGATGTCGCCGCCCGCCTTCTGGATCATGACGGGGCCGAGGACGGACTCCGAGGTGATCCCGCGGGCGGTGAGCTCCTCCTCGGTGAAGGTGAGCGGTTCGCCGTCGTGGAGTCCGGCTCCGGACCAGCCGAAGACCAGGTGTTGCCCGCCCTTGCCGAGCAGGTCGACGGCGGCGCGGCCGGTGTCGCCGCCGACCGAGTCGAAGACGACGGTCGCGGCGCGGTTCCCGGCGGTCAGGTACGCGCGGACCTTCTCCGGCCAGTCCGGCAGCTTGTAGTCGACGGCCAGGTCGGCGCCGTTCGCCTCGACGAGGGCGACCTTCGCGGGACCGCCGGCGAGGCCGATGACGGTGGCGCCGGCGTTCTTGGCGTACTGGACGAGCAGGGTGCCGATGCCGCCGGCGGCGGCCGGGACGATCGCGACCGAGTCGGGTCCGAGTTCGGTGAACCCCAGGATGCCCAGGGTCGTGCGGCCGGTGCCGATCATGGCGACGGCCTCCGCCTCGCCGAGGTGGTCGGGCAGGGCGTGCAGGCGGGCGGCGTCGGTGACGGCGAGTTCGGCGTAGCCGCCGGGGTTCATGCCCAGGTGGGCGACGACGCGCCGGCCGAGCCAGGCCGGGTCGGTGCCCTCGCCGAGGGCGTCGACGGTGCCGGCGACCTCGCGGCCGGGGATCGTGGGGAGCGCGGCGGGCGCGGGGAAGGGGCCCGTGGCGCCCTCGCGGAGGGCGGTGTCGAGGAGGTGCACGCCGGCCGCCGCGACCCGGACGCGGACCTGGCCGGGGCCCGGCTGGGGGTCGGGCGTCTCCTCGTAGGTGAGGTTCTCGGCGGGGCCGAAGGCGTGGAGGCGGACGGCGTGCATGGCGTTCCCCTGTCGTCGTACGGGCGGGCGGGTGCGGTGACGCGACCAGCCTCCGACCTCAAGCGCGCTTGAGGTCAAGGCCGTGCTTGTGGCGGCGGCCCACGAGGTCCGCGCGCAGGGCCAGTGACACCGCCTCGACCGCGCTCGTGAACGACACCTCCGAGAGCACCCCCGGCGCCGCCACCTGGTCGCCCGCCAGGTACACCCCGTCGCCCCGGTCGACGGCCGGCCGGTCGCGCCAGGTCGTGCCCGGCCGGTCCACCGCACCCGTACGGCCCTGGGAGACGGACTCCCGCCGCCACACCGTCCGCTCCCGCCAGCCGGGGAAGCCGAGGTCGAGGAGCCGCTCCGCGTGGGCGACGCCGTTCGCCTTCGACGCCTCGGGGCCGATCGGCAACTGAGCCTGGAGCAGCTGCTGCCCCGCCGGGGCCAGCGAGGGGTCCTGCGCCGTGAACCGTTCGATCCAGCCGGGCGCGTCCAGGTCGGACACCACGAACGGATCGCCCTTCCGGGTCCGCAGCGCCAGGTCGAACAGGACCGTGCGGCCGCTCTCCCAGGTCACCGACGGGTCGCCGAGGAGCCGGGCGGCGGCCGGCAGGGCGGTCGCGACGATCACGGGACCGCCGCCGAGCGGCAGGGAGTCGACGCGGGACGAGGTCTCGATCCGCACGCCCAGCTCACGCGCGCGCGTGGCCATCCGCTCGATCAGCTCGCCCCAGCCGCCCCGGACGTAGTGCGCCTCGGGCGGCAGGGCCGCGGCCCGGTGCAGCCGCTCCTGCACGAAGCGGGCCGAGAGGGAGCCGGGGTCGTGGTGGAAGAGCGCGACCCCGCTGTACGCCGCGGCCACGCGCGCGGTGCGCTCGCCCGCGAGCCCGGTGGCCCAGGTGCGGAAGTCGAGGTCGACGGGGGCCTGTTCGGGGCCGCGGCGGGCCTGACGGAACAGGCTCAGCGGCGGGGTGCGGCGCACGGCGCCGTCGAGGTGGACGCGGAACCGGAGTGCCTCGGCCGTCGGCAGCACGGCGAGCGGGGGGACGAGACCCCGCTGCTCCAGCCAGGTCCAGTGGGGGCCGCCGTTGTAGAGCGCGTGCGGGCCCTCGTTGGTGCGGTACGGGCCGTCGGCGGTACGGCCCCGGCCGCCGAGCGTCCGGTGCGCCTCGTGGAGGGTCACCTCGGTACCGGCCTCGGCGGCCGTGATGGCGGCGGTCAGTCCGGCGAAACCGCCGCCGATGATCGTGAGCTTCCGCATGTCCGTCTCCCTCGTGTGGTCCTTGTACGGGGGACGAAGGGCGGGGCCGGGGACGTGACATCGGGGGCGTTGTCAGTGGCGCACGTCACGATGGGGTGCATGGCGAATCGGCAGAAGAAGGTGGCGGGGGCACGGCGGCCGGAGGTGCGGCTGCCCCCGCTGGAGGCGTACGGGGGCGGGCTCGACCCGGACGGGGACTACGACGGCCTCGAACTGGCCGGGCTCGACCTGACGGGCCAGTCGGGCGAAGGGGCCCGGTTCCTGGACTGCGCGCTGCGGGAGTGCGGGCTCGACGGCACGCGGCTCACGGGGGCGCGGTTCCTCGACTCGGTGCTGACGGGGGTACGGGGGGTGGGCACCGAGCTCGCCGGGGCGCAGCTGCGGGACGTGGAGCTCGTGGAGGCGCGGCTCGGCGGGGCGCAGCTGCACGGGGCGGCCTTGGAGAGGGTCGTCGTCCGGGGCGGCAAGAGCGACTACCTCAACCTGCGGGCGGCGAAGCTGAAGGACGTCGTCTTCGAGGGGTGCGTGCTGAGCGAGCCGGACTTCGGGGGCGCGGTCCTGGAGCGGGTCGAGTTCGTGGACTGCGTGCTCACGGGCGTGGACTTCACGGGGGCGCGGCTCACGGACGTGGACCTGCGGGGGGTGCAGCGGCTGGAGATCGCGCGGGGGGTGGAGTCCCTGGCGGGCGCGGTGATCTCCGCGGCGCAGCTCCTGGACCTGGCGCCGGTGCTGGCGGCGCGGCTGGGGGTGCGGGTGGAGGACTGACCCCGCGCGGCGGCGGTGGGCCAGCGCCGGCCGGGGCGGGGCGGGGCGGCACCGCCCGGCCCGCCCCGCCCCGTGTGGCGGCTAGGGCAGCCGGGGGAAGCGTGACTGGAGGGTCCAGATCGTCGGGTTGTCCGCCAGGCCCTCGTGCATGTCCGTGAGGTCCGCGATCAGGTCGTGCAGGAAGTCCCGTGCCTCGCGCCGCAGTTCGGCGTGGTTGAAGGTGACCGGCGGCTCGTCCCCCGGCATCCAGTCGGCCTCGACGTCCACCCACCCGAAGCGCCGCTCGAAGAGCATCCGGTCCGTGGACTCGGTGAAGTCGAGCTCCGCGTACTGCGGCTGCGCGGCGCGGCTGCCGCGCGGGTCCTGGTCGAGCTGCTCGACGATGTCGCACAGGGCCCACGCGAAGTCGAGCACCGGCACCCACCCCCAGGCCGTGGACACCTCGCGGTCGGTTTCCGTGTCGGCGAGGTACACGTCCCCGCAGAACAGGTCGTGGCGCAGGGCGTGGACGTCCGCGTGGCGGTAGTCGGTCTGCGGCGGGTCGGGGAAGCGACGCGAGAGGGAGTAGCCGATGTCGAGCACGGGACCGATGGTGTCACGGCGCCAGGCCGTCCCGTGCGCGAGGACCACCGGCCCGTCCTCACGGCACCAGCCCCGTCTCGTACGCGAGGATCACCAGTTGCACCCGGTCGCGCGCGTCCAGTTTGGAGAAGAGGCGCGCCACGTGCGCCTTCGCGGTGGCCGCGCTGATGTGGAGCCGGTCGGCGATCTCGCCGTTCGACAGGCCCCGGCCGACGAGGGTGAGCACTTCCCGTTCGCGTTCGGTGACCCCGTCGAGTCCGCGCGGGGGGCGGCGTACGGGGTCGGGCCGTGCCGCGAACTCCTCGATCAGGCGGCGCGTCACGCCCGGTGCGATCAGGGCGTCGCCGGAGGCCACCACCCGGATCGCGGCGAGGATGTCGTCGAGGGCCATGTCCTTGACGAGGAAGCCGCTCGCGCCGGAGCGGAGCGCGCCGTACACGTACTCGTCGTCGTCGAACGTGGTGAGGACGAGGACCCGGGGCGCGCCGGGGCCCGCCGTGACGATCCGGGTGGCCTCGATGCCGTCCATGCCGGGCATCCGTACGTCCATCACCACCACGTCGGGCCGGAGGTCCCGGGCCAGCGCGACCGCCTCCGTGCCCGTGCCCGCCTCGCCGACCACCGCCAGGTCGGGGGTGTCGGCCATGAGGACGCGCAGCCCGGCCCGGACCAGGGGCTGGTCGTCGACGAGGAGGACGCGGATCTGCGGGATCACGGCGTGCGGGTTCCTTCCGGGAGGCCGGCGGGCAGCGGCAGCAGCGCGGAGACGTGGAAGCCGCCGCCGGGCCGGGGCCCCGCGGTGAGGCTGCCGCCGAGGAGCGCGGCGCGTTCGCGCATCCCGACGAGACCGTAGCCGCCCCCGGGGGCCGCGCCGGCGGCGCCGCCGGCGCGGCCTTCGTCGGCGATCTCGACGAGCAGGGTGTCGGTGCGCCGCTCCACCGTCACCCGGCAGGTGGGCACGGCCGCGTGGCGGACGACGTTGGTGAGGGACTCCTGCACGATCCGGTACGCGGCGAGGTCGACCTCCGGCGGGAGCGCCGCGTCGGGGTTGCCGAGGTGCCGCAGTTCGACCCGTACCCCCGCGGCGGCCGTGGACGCGGCGAGCCGGTCCAGGTCGGCGAGGCCGGGTGCCGGGTCGCGCGGCGCGGGACGGCCGTCGGCTGCGGCGCCCCGCAGCGCGCCCAGGGTGCGGCGCAGCCCGGCGAGGGTCTCCCGGCTGGTGGTCTCGATGGTGGCGAGCGCGTTGCGGGCCTCGGCGGGCTGGGTGTCGATGACACGGCGGCCGACACCCGCCTGGATGGCGATGACGCCGATGCTGTGCGCGACGACGTCGTGCAGTTCGCGGGCGATCCTGAGGCGTTCGGCGGCGACGGCCTCGGCGGCGGTCGCGGCGCGCAGTTCGGCCGTGTGGCTGCGCCGATCACGTACGGACCGGCCGAGGAGCCCGGCGGTGAGCAGGGCGAGCGCGAGGGCCACGACGGTGCTGACGAAGACGTCCTGCCCGGAGGTGGTGTACGTCGCCGCCGCGATCTGTACGACGAGTGCGCCGAGGGCGGCGGGCAGCAGGATCCGGAGCGGGCGCGTGGCGGCGATCCGGCCGACGACGGCGTCGGCGGCGAGCACCGGGAGGTAGAGGAGCACGGCGTCCGGCCGGGTGGTGGCCGCCGTGAACAGCCCGGTGAGCAGCAGCCCGAGGGCGGCGATCGGGTTGCGGCGGGCCAGGGGCAGGGTCAGGCCGACGGCGACGGCGGTGAGGAACAGCCGCAGCCCGGTGGAGCGGTACGGGCCGGTCCGCAGGGCCGTGAGGAGCAGGAAGGGGTGTGCGACGGCCGCGCCCCAGGCGAGGGCCGCCGGTGTCCGCCCGCGGGCGGGACGGTCGGTCGTGGTGGCGGGCATGAGCGTGATCGTAGGCGCGGCCGTCCGCGGGGGCATCGGCCCACGGGCGTACGCCCCCGGGCCGTTCCTTCGCCCGTGTCGTGGCCGCCGGGCCGATGTGCCGGGGGGTGCCGGGCGGCCACTGTGGGCCGCATGATCGAAGTCCACGAACTGACCAAGCACTACGGCCGGGGCCGGGGCCCGTCCCGCCTCGGGGGCTCCGCTTCCGGTCGCCTCGCCGTCGACCGGTTGGGCTTCTCCGTGAAGCCCGGGCGGGTGACCGGGTTTCTCGGGCCCAACGGGGCCGGGAAGTCGACGACCCTGCGGTTGATCCTGGGGCTCGACGAGCCGACGTCCGGGACCGCCACCGTCGGCGGGCGGCGCTTCCGGGAGCTGCCGCGCGGGCTGCGGGACGTCGGGGCGCTGCTCGACGCGCACGACGTGCACGGCGGCCGGACCGCCGAGGCCCATCTGGCGGCGCTGGCCCGCACCAACGGCATTCCCCGCCGCCGGGCCGCCGAGGTCCTCGACGAGGTCGGGCTCGCCGAGGCGGGGCGGCGCCGGATCGGCGGCTACTCGCTGGGCATGAGACAGCGTCTCGGGATCGCCGCCGCGCTGCTCGGCGATCCTCCCGTGCTGCTCTTCGACGAGCCGGTCAACGGCCTCGACCCGGAGGGCGTGCTGTGGGCGCGGGGGCTCTTCCGGCGGCTCGCCGCCGAGGGGCGGACGGTGTTCGTCTCCAGCCATCTGATGAGCGAGATGGAGCACACCGCCGACGACCTCGTCGTCATCGGCCGCGGCCGGCTCATCGCGGCCGAGAGCGCGGCTGCCTTCGCCGCCCGCGGCACCCGCCGGAGCGTGACGGTGCGGACGGTCGATCCGGCGGCCGCCCGGGGCCTCGCCGATGCCCTGGAGGCAGCGGGCGCCACCGTACGGCGGGAAGAAGGGCGCCTCGCCGTGACCGGGGCCGACACGGACCGGGTCGGTCTCCTCGCCTTCCGGCGGGGCGTCCCGCTCGCCGAACTGACCGCGCGCGCCTCCTCCCTGGAAGAGGCGTTCATGGAGCTCACCGCCGACAGTGTGGAGTACCGCTGATGCCGGACGCCCGTTTCCGTGACCTGCTCGCAGCCGAGTGGATGAAGCTGTGGTCGCTCCGCTCCACGCCCTGGGCGTTCGCCGTCGGCGCGGTCGCCGTCCTCGGCGTCAACCTCAACGCGACCCTCGCCGACTACCGCAACTATCCGGACTACTCGGACGGCATCAAGGAGCTCTTCGTGCCGATCTGGGCGATGCGGGACGCGTTCACGCTCGGCGGGGCGATGGTGTTCGTCCTCGCGACCGGCTCGATCGGCGCGCTGATGATCGTCGGCGAGTACGGCACCGGCCAGATCCGTACGACCTTCGCGGCCGTCCCGGCCCGCCGGTCGGTCGTCGCGGCGAAGACGCTGGTGCTCGCCGCCGTGATGCTGGCGTACGGGGCGCTGGTCGCCGTGGTCTCCTTCGCCGCCACGCAGGCCGTGCTCGACGGCCGGGGCGTCGGCATGGCGATCGGTGACGAGGGCGTGGCGCGGGCCGTCGCCGCGTCGGCGCTCCTCGCGCCGGTGTGCGCGCTCGCCGGCTTCGGGATCGGGGCGCTGCTGCGGCACACGGCGACGACGATCGTCTCCCTGACCGGTGTGCTGCTCCTGCTGCCGGCCCTGATGGACGAGCGCAACCGCTGGGGCGCGACGTTCCTGCACGCGCTGCCGCAGGGCGCGTGGAAGCGGCTCACGGAGGTGGGGGTGTCGCCGGTGCCGGTGGACCACCCGTGGACCGCGGGCGGGGCGTGGACGGTGTACGCGGCCTGGGCGGTGGGCGGGGCGGTGGTGGCCTTCCTCGCCGTCCACCGCCGGGACGTGTGAGCCGGTACGGACGGGTGAGCCGGTACGGGCGTGTGAGCCGGTACGGACGGGTGAGCCGGTACGGGGGGTCAGCGGCGGCCGTGCACCGCCCGCGCCACCCGGGGGCCGAGCCAGCGCTTGAGCCGGCGCAGGGCCTCCAGCTGCTCGGCGGCCCGGTCGATCCGGTAGTACAGCTGCGGCGGGACGTGCGGCAGCAGCGGCGAGTGGCGCTGGCCGAGGAGCGCGAACATCTTGGCCGGCTCCAGGCTCATGTAGCGCGGCAGGTTCTCGTACCACTGGGCGCTGTAGCGGGCGGCGCTCTGCGCGGAGACGAGTTCGGCGCGGCGCCGCTCGCCGTACGCGGTGAGGGCGGCGTCCAGGTCGCCGGGGGCGCGCAGGGCGCCCGCGAGGGCGAGCGCGTCCTCCAGGGCCAGGGTGGTGCCCGCGCCGATGGAGTAGTGCGTGGTGTGGGCGGCGTCGCCGAGGAGGACGAGGTTGCCGCGGTGCCAGACCCGGTTGGTGAGGGTGCGGAAGGTCAGCCACTGGGCGGCGCC
The DNA here is from genome assembly GCF_042874095.1 of Streptomyces sp. NPDC004266. NCBI lineage: Bacteria > Bacillati > Actinomycetota > Actinomycetes > Kitasatosporales > Streptomycetaceae > Streptomyces > Streptomyces sp. NPDC004266. The sequence goes on along the minus strand of NZ_JBIAMM010000003.1, from coordinate 518,207 downwards.
GTCGGCGCGTTCGCGGCCGATCAGCTCGTGTCCGTCGAGGAGGTCGTGGAAGAGCTTCTCCAGGAGGTTCAGGCTGTCGGCCTCGCCGCGCGTGTCGAGGCCGAGCCCGGTCCAGGTCTCCGGGGAGCATTCGACGACGCAGGTGGAGCGCTCGCCGCTGAAGCCGTAGGCGTAGCACCAGATCCAGCCGTGCTCGGTCTCCTTGAAGGCGAAGCTGAAGGAGTCGAAGACCTTGGTGGTGCCGAGCCAGATGTAGTGGTTGCGGCCGCTGGTGACCTCGCTTCCGAAGTGGTCGGCGTGCGCTTCGCGGAGCACACTGTTGACGCCGTCGGCGGCGACGACCAGGTCCGCGCCCGTCAGTTCGGGCGCGTCGGGGCCCGCGATGTCGTGCTCGAACCGGACCCGCACGCCGAGCTCCTCGGCGCGGTCGGCGAGCAGCGCGAGCATCCGGCGCCGTCCGATGCCGAAGCCGGCGTCGCCGCGGTGGACGGTCCGTTCGTCGCGGACGATGGCGATCCCGTCGGTCCAGGTCACGGACGCCTCGGCGACGGCCGACGCGGACTCGGGGTCACCGGCGCGCAGCTTGTCGAGGAGCCCGGCCCAGTAGGTGACGCCCCAGCCGTACGTGGAGCCCTCGGGGTTCCTCTCGTACACGGCGATGTCGTGGGACGGGTCCTGCCGCTTCAGCAGGATCGAGAGGTAGAGGCCGGCGGGTCCGCCGCCGACGATCGCGAGCTTCACGTGCGCTCCCACTGAGACATGACACCGTGCGGTCGAGTGACGACGCACGGTAGCAGTGGGGGGTCGTCCGGTGCCCGGGAACGGCGCCGGGGACCAGCCCAACGGGCTACGGCAGCAGGCGGCGCTCCTTCGCCACCGCGACCGCGCCGGCGCGGGTGTCGACGCCGAGCTTGGCGTAGATCCGGCCGAGGTGCGTCTTCACGGTCGCCTCGCTGATGAACAGCGCCCGCGCGATCTCCCGGTTGCCGAGGCCGCGCCCCAGCTGGCCGAGGATGTCCCGCTCCCGGTCGGTGAGCGAGGGGCCCGCCGCGCCCCGCATGCGGTCCATGACCCTGCTGGCCACCGGCGGGGAGAGGGCCGTGCGGCCCTGGGCGGCGGAGTGGATCGCGGCGAACAGCTCCTCGGGCCGCTCGGCCTTCAGCAGGTAGCCCGTCGCGCCCGCCTCGATCGCCCGCGTGATGTCCGCGTCCGTGTCGTACGTGGTGAGGACCAGGACGTGGACGCCGGTGGGCGCGATCCGCCGGGTCGCCTCCACGCCGTCGATGCCCGCGCCGAGCTGGAGGTCCATCAGGACCACGTCCGGCCGCAGCTTCGCCGCCATCGCGACGGCCTCCTCGCCGCTGCCCGCCTCGCCCACCACCTCGATGTCGGGGGTGCTGCCGAGCAGCGCGAGCAGACCGGCGCGGACGACGACGTGGTCGTCGCAGAGGAGGATCCGTACGGACATCAGGACTCCAGGGTGAGCGGGATCGCGGCGGAGAGCACCGTGCCCTCGCCCGGGGTGGACTCGACCGTCAGGGTGCCACCGAGCTGCTGGGCGCGCACCCGCATCGCGGGCAGGCCGTGGCCGCGCTCCGCCTGCTCGCGGGCGAGCGCCGGGTCGAAGCCGCGGCCGTCGTCGGCGATGTCCAGGACCACCTGGTCGTCGAGGTAGGTGAGGGTCAGGGCGGCGGAGTCGGCGCCGGCGTGCTCCCGGATGTTGGCGAGGGCGCCCTGCGCTATCCGCAGCAGCGCCGACTGCGCCCTGTCGGGCAGCGGCACGGCGATCCCGTCGATCCGGAAGGCCGCCGACTCGCGGGCGGCGAGGGAGCGCAGCGCCTCCTCCAGGCCGCCGCCTCCGGCGAGGTCGACGGGGGCGAGGTCCTGCACGAAGCGGCGGGCCTCGGCGAGGTTGCGTTCGGCGATGGACTCGGCGGTGCGGACGTGCCGGCGGGCGGCGGCCGGGTCGGTGTCCCAGAGCCGGTCGGCGGCCTGGAGCAGCATCTGCTGGCTGGACAGGCCCTGGGCGAGGGTGTCGTGGATCTCCATGGACAGCCGCTGGCGCTCCGCGAGGGTGCCCTCGCGGCGTTCGATCGCGGCGAGTTCGCGGCGGGTCCGGATCAGGTCGTCGATGAGTGCCCGCTGCCGGGCGGCCTGCCGGTCGGAGTGGACGAAGACGCCGGTGGCGAGGGCGGCGACGGCCGGCGGGGCGACGATCAGGTTGGGATCCCAGCCGCCGTGCGAGAGCTGGACCTGCGCGAAGACCACGAACGCGGTGAGCAGGGCGACCAGGCCGAGCGCGGCGCGCGGCGGGAGGGTGCGCAGGCCCGTGTAGAAGAGCGGCACCGCGCACCAGGCGAAGCTGGGCGCGAGGACGACGAGGAGGACCCAGACGGCGACGACCGTGCCGAGCCAGGCGATCCGGCGCGGGGTGGCGCGGGTGCCGAGCACCGGGCCGAGGAGGTAGAGGGAGGCGAGCGCGCCGGTGAGGGCGATGATCCAGGGGCTGCGGGGCTCCCACGCGTGCCGCAGCAGGAAGCGGGCGAGGGAGGCGCCGAGCAGCAGGAAGAACGCGATGTGCATGACCCGTGCGAGCCAGCGGGCGTCCGGGTCGTGCTCCGTGGGCCGGGTCACCGTGCCGCCTCCCTGCCGTCCTGACCTGGGTGTACCCGTCCATGGTGGCCCGGAGGGACCAGGGGGGCATCAACCGATCGGCTGACAGGCCCGTCGTCCGGTGTGCGCGCGGAGGGCAGCCGGACCGTGGACCGGGGGGCGCCGGTTCCGCCCGGAGGATGGAGGCAGAGCGAAGGACGGACCGGGCGGGGCGAGAGACCCGGCGGGCCGCTCCGGGCTCGAAGGTTTCTCCTCCTCTCTCCTCCTCACCTCCACGGAGTCCCTCATGAAGAAGATCCTCCTCGGTGCCACCGCCGCCGCTGTCGTCGCCGCCGGTACCTTCGGCGTGGTCTCCGCGAACGCCGCCGCCCCGGCCGCCGCTCCCGCCGCCGTCATGGCCGACGCGGACAACGGCAATCTGCAGACGTCGACGCACCTGACGATCGAGGCGGCCGTCAAGGCCGCGCGGGCGGCCCTCGACGCGGCCGAGCAGGAGAACCAGCGGGTGTCGGTCGCGGTCGTGGACCGCAACGGCAACACCGTCGTCACCCTGCGCGGCGACGGCGCGGGCCCGCAGTCCTACGAGTCGGCCGTGAAGAAGGCGTACACCGCCGTCTCCTGGAACGCCCCGACCTCCGTCCTCGCGGGCCGCCTCACGAACGCGCCGACCCTGAAGGACATCCCCGGCACCCTCTTCCTCGCCGGCGGCGCCCCGGTCACCGCCAAGGGCGCCCCGATCGCGGGCATCGGCGTCGCCGGCGCCCCCTCGGGCGACCTCGACGAGAAGTTCGCCCAGGCCGGCGTCGCCTCCCTGGCGAAGTAACGCCCCCAGCCGGTGGTGGCGCCCGGACCCCCCGCCGGGCGCACCACCTTTTTTCGTTTTTGACCTTTTAAGATCGGTACGTGTCACAGCGCAGCCGGACCCCAGTCGCCGCCCTCGCCGCAGTCCTCGCGCTGCTCGCGGCCGCATGCACCGACGTCGGCGGCGGCGTCCGGGGCACCCCCGGGGCCGCCGGGCTGCGCGACCCGTACTTCCCGAAGCTCGGCAACGGCGGCTACGACGTCGGGCACTACGGCCTCGCCCTCGCCTACGACCCCGCCTCCGGCCGCCTCGACGGCACCGCCGAGATCACCGCCCGCGCCACCCAGGACCTCAGCGCCTTCAACCTCGACCTCGCCGGCCTCACCGTGCGCCGCGCGACCGTCGACGGCGCCCCCGCCGCGTACAACCGGGCCGGGAACGAGCTGACCCTCCGCCCCCGCGAGGAGCTCCCCGAAGGGGCGGAGTTCCGGGCCACCGTCACCTACTCGGGCGTGCCCGAACCGCTCACGGACGCCGACGGCTCCGAGGAGGGCTGGCTGCGCACGACGGGCGGGGCGGTCGCCGTCGGCGAACCCGCCGGCTCCATGACCTGGTTCCCCGGCAACCACCACCCCTCCGACAAGGCCTCCTACGACCTCACGCTCACCCTCCCCGCCGGGGTCGACGGCATCTCCAACGGCGTCAGGACCACGCGGCGCACCGAACCGGACGGGCGCGTCACCACCGTGTGGCACACGGCCGAGCCGATGGCGAGCTACCTGGCGACGGTCGCGATCGGCCGGTACGAGACGGCGACGGCGACCGCGCTCGGCACCGTGCCCGTCCTCACCGCCGCCGAGCCCCCCGCCGCGGCGGGCAGCGCCGCGCTGCGGAAGGAGATCCCGGGGATCCTCGCCCGCCAGGTGAAACGCTTCGGGCCCTACCCCTTCTCCGCCGCCGGGGCCGTCGTCACCGGGAACGGAAGCCTCGGCTACGCCCTGGAGACCCAGACCCGCCCCGTCTTCCCGGCCGACTCCTTCGACCGGACGACCCTCGTCCACGAGCAGGCCCACCAGTGGTTCGGCAACTCGGTCACGCCGAGGACCTGGCGGGACATCTGGCTGAACGAGGGCTTCGCGACGTACGCGGAGTGGCTGTACTCGGAGGAGTACGAGCACGTGCCCGCGCGGACCCGCTTCGAGCGGGCCTTCGCCCAGGACGCGAACTGGGCCTTCCCGCCGGCCGCCCCGCCCGCCGCCGAGAACCTCTTCGACCCGCCCGTCTACCAGCGGGGCGCGATGGTCCTGCACAAGCTGCGCGAGACGGTCGGCGACCGGGTCTTCGACGAGATCATGCGCGGCTGGCCCGCGAAGTACCGCCACGCCAACGCGACCACGGACGACTTCACGGCCTACGCGGAGAGCGTGGCGGGCCGCGACCTCGACGCCCTGTGGGACGTCTGGCTCTACGGCGACAAGAAGCCGGACGCCCCCTAGACCAGGCTCTTGCGCATCACGACGCACGGGCGGCCGTGGGCGAGGTCCGGGCGGCGGTCCGTCTCCTCGTAGCCCAGCGCGGTCCAGAAGGCCAGCGCCTTCGGGTTGTTCTCCAGGACGGCGAGCCGCAGCCCGGTGCGGCCCTCGGCGCGGAAGCCGGTCTCGACGTACGCGGCGAGCCGGCGGCCGTACCCGGCGCGCCGCGCGTCGGCGTGGACCATCAGCAGGCCGAGCCACGGGTCGGTCTGGAGCGGGTCGGGGTGGCGGCCGAGCGTGACCGCGACGGCGACGAGCCGGCCCTCCGCGCGGGCGAGGAGCACCTCGGCCGTCGGCTGCGCGAGTTCGTCGGCGAGGGCGGCGGCGACCTGCTCGGGCCGGATGTCGTCGGGGTCCGGGAAGTCTCCGCTGAGCTGCTGGAACTCCTGGTTCGACGCGTACAGCGCGGTGAGTTCGGTGAGCAGCGGCCCGGGGAGGGCGTGCGCTTCCGTGCGCGGGAGGGCTTCGACGATCACGCGGAAAGGGTAGGCCCCGGCGAGTGTCCCGCCGGGGCCCTTCCGGTGCGTGGCGTCCGTCAGAAGGTGACGGGTCCGTCAGAGGTGGACGGGTCCGTCAGAGGTGGACGGGTCCGTCAGAGGTGGACGGGTCCGTCAGAGGTTGACGCCGAAGTCGCGGGCGATGCCCTCCAGGCCCGAGGCGTAGCCCTGGCCGACGGCGCGGAACTTCCACTCGGCGCCGTTGCGGTACAGCTCGCCGAAGATCATGGCCGTCTCGACGGCGGCGTCCTCGGAGAGGTCGTAGCGGGCGATCTCGGTGCCGCCGGCCTGGTTCACGATGCGGATGTACGCGTTGCGCACCTGGCCGAAGTTCTGCGAGCGGGACACCGCGTCGTAGATGGAGACCGGGAAGACGATCTTGTCGACGTTCGGCGGGAGGGCCGCGAGGTTGACGTTGATCTGCTCGTCGTCGCCGCCGCCCTCGCCGGTGCGGTTGTCACCGGTGTGCACGATGGTCTGGTCCGGCGTCGACTTGTTGTTGAAGAAGACGAAGTGGGCGTCCGAGGCGACCCGCCCGGCGGCGTCCACGCCGATCGCGGAGGCGTCCAGGTCGAAGTCGGTGCCGGTCGTGGTGCGGACGTCCCAGCCGAGGCCCACGGTGACGGCGGTGAGGCCCGGGGCCTCCTTGGTCAGGGAGACGTTGCCGCCCTTGGACAGGCTCACAGCCATGGAAAGTCCCTTTCATCGTTCTGTCGTCGCCTGGAGAAACGCGGTTCGGCCGCCGGCGGTTCCCGCCGTCTCCACGCACGCGTGCCGCGTGGGGCGGTCAGCGCGAAAACAGGATGACTCCTCCCCGCCCCTCCGGGGAACATGGAGGGCATGTCCGGTCCGTATCCCATCCGCGGCTCCGTCTCGCTGCCCGAGGCCGAGCTCCAGTGGCGTTTCTCGCGGTCGTCGGGGCCGGGCGGCCAGCACGTGAACACCAGCGACTCGCAGGTGGAGCTCCGCTTCGACCTCGCGGCCACCGACGCGCTGCCCGAGGTGTGGAAGGCCCGCGCCCTGGAGCGGCTCGCCTCCCGCCTGGTGGGCGGGGTCGTCACGGTCCGCGCCTCTGAGCACCGCTCCCAGTGGCGCAACCGCGAGACGGCGGCGGTCCGCCTGGCCGCGCTCCTCGCCGAGGCGACGGCCCCGCCGCCGAAGCCCCGCCGGCCCACGAAGATCCCGCGCGGGATCAACGAGCGGCGGCTGCGCGAGAAGAAGCAGCGATCCGAGACCAAGCGCATCCGCCGGTCCCGCGACTGGAGCTGAGCGGGTCAGCCGAGGTGCCGGTACTTCCCCTGGAAGTACGTCAGGGGGCCGCCGCTCCCCGAGGACAGACCGACCGTCAGGACCCTGCCCACCACCAGCGTGTGGTCGCCGGCCACGACACGGCTCTCCGTGCGGCACTCCAGGACCGACAGCGCGCCGCCCACGAGCGGGGCGCCGCTCTCCTCGCCGCGCGTGTACGGCAGGTCGGCGAAGAGGAGCCGGTCGCTGACCCGGTTCTTCATGGCGAACCGCCCGGCGACGTGCCGCTGGTCCTCGGCGAGGATCGACACCGCCCAGACCGGGACGTCGGCGAGCAGGTCGTCCATGCGGGAGCCGTTGCGGAGGCTGACGAGGACCAGGGGCGGGTCGAGGGAGACCGACATGAAGGCGGTGGCCGTCATGCCGACGTCCTCGCCGCGCGGGCCGTCGTCGGGGTCGTGCGCGGTCACCAGGACCACGCCCGCCGCGAGGCGGGACATCGCCGCCCGGAACTCGTCGTTGCTCACCCCCTCAGCATGAGGGATGGCCAGGTCGGACACGGGGGGCGAGGCGGGAGACTTCTGAAGCACCCTCGCACGCTAACCCCGGCCCGCCGGGTCCCGCATCGGACCGGGGGACCAGCCGGGCACGGACGCCGGACCTAGGTCCTGGCATATGCCGCAGGGCGGAAGGACTCGCATGAGCTGCTGTGACTTGAGTCACAGAGGGCAGTAATTGCTGACCCTGTGTACCGGGTGCGCAGCTCGCTGTGATTCAGTGGCGGTGACAGTGCAGTACGAAGCCGATGAGAACCCTGGAGTTGCTGTCGAGGTCTCGGGGAGAGCGAGCGATGGAGACCGAGTCGGAGCCTTACGTCCGTCTCTCGACCCTGCGGCAGCTGCATCAGGTCGTGGCGGACCTCAACACTGCCCGGAGCCTGGCGGACACCCTGCAGACCGTCGCCGACGGTGTGGTCGCCGGTCTCAACTACGAGCTTGCCTGCGTCAACCTCGTCCGCCCCGACGGTGACCTCGTCGTCGCCGCCTTCGCCGGAAGCTCCGCCGCGGAGGCCCTGATCACCGGCCGCGTCGGCTCCCGATCCTCCTGGGACCGCCGTCTGTCCATGGGCGTCGCCTGGGGCGACCTGCGGTTCATCCCGCACACCGAGGGCTGGGTCCTCATGGAGGACGACGTCCCCCAGTGGCACACCGACGGCCCCGCGCCCCGCTTCGAGGACGAGTGGCACCCGCACGACCGCCTCTACGCCCCGATGTACGCGCCCACGCTCGGCTCCGCCCGCGCGGGAGGAGCCCCGTCCGCCTCCGGCCGTGAGCTCCTCGGCGTCATATCCGTCGACCGCCCGCGCAACGGCCGGCACCCCGGCCCCTGGGGCCAGGAGGCGCTCCAGATGTACGCCTCGCAGTCGGCGATCGCCATCAGCAACGCCCGCCTCCGCTCCAACATGCAGCGCGCCCTGGTCCGCCTGGAGCGCGAGCAGCAGGCCCTGCGGGCCAGCGAGGAGTCCTTCCGGCAGGCCTTCGAGTACGCCCCCTCCGGCATGGCCATCGCCGAGATGGGCGGCGACCAGCACGGCCGCCTCCTCCGCACGAACGACGCCCTGTGCCGGCTCCTCGGCCGCCCCGCCTCCGTCATGCGGCGCTACTCCTTCGCGGACCTCGTCCACCCCGAGGACATCGGGACGCTGCTCCGCACCTCCGCCGAGGGCGGCCGGGCCGAGCTGCGGCTCGGGCGGCGGGACGGCACGTACGTCTGGGTCTCCCTGCGGAACTCGGTGGTCGCCGACACCGCCGACGGCCCTCGCTTCCTCCTCACCCACGTCGAGGACATCGAGGAGCGCAAGCGGCACGAGCTCCAGCTCGCCCACCGCGCCTCGCACGACGCCCTCACCGGCCTCCCCAACAGCGCCGAGCTGCGCTCCCGGCTCTCCGCCCGGCTCTGCGAGCGCCCGTCGGCGCTGGGAGGCGAGACGGCGTACGGCGGGTACGACCCGCGGCGGGACGGCGGCTACGGCACGGGCCACGAAACCGGCGCCCACGACCCCGCGTACGACGCGGGCTACGAGCCGCAGCCGTACGAGCACGAGCACGAGCACGGCTTCGGTTTCGAGCCGGCGGGCGGCGCCGGACCGTACGACCACCACGTCCACATCGTCGCGCCCACGGGCGGCGAGACCGACGACGGGACCAAGGGGCTCGCGGTCCTCTTCTGCGACCTCGACGGCTTCAAGTCGATCAACGACCGCTTCGGGCACCACACCGGCGACGCCGTCCTCATCGAGGTCGCGCGCCGGCTCACCACCGGCGTGCGGGACGGCGACACCGTCGCCCGGCTCGGCGGTGACGAGTTCGTCGTCCTCGCCGACGGCCTCGGCGCCGCCGACGCCGCCGACCTGGCCGTGCGCCTGCGCAACGCGATCATCCCGCCGATCCGGGTGGACGGACGGGCGGTCCGTGTCGGGGCGAGTTTCGGCATCGGCTGGGCCGAGTGCGGGATGACCGTGGAAGAGGTCCTGAACTCGGCGGACCAGCGGATGTACGTGGAGAAACGCTCCCGCGCCAAGGTCCACCGGCGGGCGGGCTGAGCCGCGCGCTGGTCCGTTCGGGGTAGGCTCGCCCGGTCGGCGACGGCTGGCGAGCATGGAGAGGATGACCCGGATGGCTGCCGGTAACGACGGCGCGAACAAGCCCGAGGACGACGATCCTTTCGGCTACCTCTACGAGGACGGCCAAGCGGCGGGTGCCCGGCCTCCGCAGGGCGGCGGCTACGGCTACCCCGGCCCCGCCCCCGCCCAGCCGGGCGTGCCCCGGACCTCGTACAACCAGGTCAGAACGGTCGGCGAGCGCAAGTACGGCCACCAGCAGCAGGCGTACGTGCCGCCGCAGCAGCAGGCCCCGTACGGCCAGCCGCAGGCGCAGTACGCGGCGCCCGAGACCTACGGCGCCCAGCCGCAGACCCGCCCGGTCCCGCCCCAGCGCGGCGGCGGCTCCGGCCGGGGCCCCAACACCAAGGGCCTTCTCGCGGGTGCCATCGCGGTCGTCGCGGTCGTGGTGATCGGCATCGGGGTCGCCCTGATCAACAACTCGGGCAAGGAGGACGACAAGAACTCCCAGGCCGGCGGCAGCACGCCGTCGGCCGCGTCCACCCAGGTCTCCGAGACGCCGAGCACGGAGCCGACCGCCGAGAAGACCCCGGAGGAGCTCCCCAAGCAGGACGCGGCGACGCTGACGCTGGGCGGGTCGGCGACGACGGGGAGCGGCGTGAAGGGCGCGAAGGGCACGAACGGCGCCTACGTGACCCTGAGCGGTGTGGGCAGCTCCGCGAGCTGGTCGGTCGACGTGCCGAACACCGGCGAGTACACGCTCCGCATCACGTACAGCGTGCCCGGCAAGGACGCCAAGACGTCCCTGACGGTCAACGGCGAGACGCCGCGCGAGATCAACATGTCCAACTTCGCCAAGGCCGCCGAGGGCGACTGGGAGAAGGGCTGGACGTACACGTACGCCTACGTGAACCTCAACAAGGGCTCCAACGCGCTCAAGATCTCCTGCGAGCCGGGCAACCAGTGCGAGGCGATCCTCGACCAGGTCTACCTGGAGGCCGGGCACACCGGTAACTGACGCGAGGGCCCCTTACGGGGCCTCCTCGGCGACCTTCACCCGCGTCAGCAGCTCCTCGTACGCCGTCGGGTCGAATTCGCCGGCCACCGGGGAGAGGACCGTCGCCGCCGAGAGGGCGACCGCGCGGGTGAGGCGGTCGGGCCAGGGGGTTTCGTCGACCAGGCCCGAGAGGAGGCCGGCGACGGCGGAGTCGCCCGCGCCCGTGGGGTTGCCCTTCACGGTGGCGGGCGGGGTCGCGCGCCAGACGCCCTCGGGGGTGGCGGCGAGCAGGCCCTCGGGGCCGAGCGAGGAGACCACCGCGCGGGCGCCCCGGCGGCGGGCGTCGCGGGTGGCCCGGTGGGGTTCGCGGGCTCCGGTGAGCCGGGCGAGTTCCTCGGCGTTGGGCTTGACCAGGTCGGGGCGGGCGGCGATGCCCCGGCGGAGGGGTTCGCCGCTGGTGTCCAGGAGGACGGGGACGGCGGCCGCGCGCGCGAGGCGGATCAGTTCCGCGTACGCGCCGACGTGGATGCCCGGCGGGAGGCTGCCGCAGAGGGCGACCGCGCGGGCTCCGTCGAGGAGCGCCGTGAAGCGGGTGCGGAAGGCGGTCCATTCGGCGGCGGTGACGGTCGGGCCCGGTTCGTTGAGCTGGGTGGTGTCCCCGCTCGTGGCGTCGACCACCGCGACCGTGCGGCGGGTGGGCCCGGCGGTCTCGACGAGCTCGTCCCGTACGGGCGTCGGCGCGAGCTGGTCCCGCAGGGTCGCGCCGGTGACGCCGCCCGCGAAGCCGGTGGCGACCGTCTCGTACCCGAGGGCGGCGAGGACGCGGGCGACGTTGAGGCCCTTGCCGCCGGGCCGCTCGATGACCTGGGTGACCCGGTGGGAGGTGTGCGGGGTGAGGGCGGGGACCCGGTAGGTGAGGTCCAGTGCCGTGTTGAGGGTGACCGTGAGGATCACGACCTGTCCGCCCCCCGTCCTCGGTGTGAAGTCCTGTGGAACGTGCGTTCCGACGGGCACCGATCATGCCAAAGGAAAGGCGGTTGGCCCAGACCCGTGGCCGACCGCCTTCGCGTGTGACACCTGATCAGGCGGCCGTGTCCGCCGTCGGGTCGACGATCCACTCGCCCTTGCGCATGACGCCCTTGAGCTGGAACCCGGCGTCGAGGACGACGACGTCGGCGTCCTTGCCGGGCTCCAGGGAGCCGACGCGGTCGTACATGCCGAGGAGCCGGGCCGGGTTGGCGGAGACGGCCTGGACGATCGACTCGACGGGGAGGCCGTCGACGGTCGCCGCGCGCCGGAAGGCGCGGTCCAGGGTCAGGGTGGAGCCGGCGATGGAGCCGCCCTCGACGAGGCGGGCGACGCTGTCCTTCACGTCGACCGCGAGCGGGCCGAGCATGTAGCGGCCGTCGCCGAAGCCGGCGGCGTCCATGGCGTCGGTGATGAAGGCGACGCGTTCGGGTCCCGCGTGGTGGAAGGCGAGCTCCAGGGCGGCGGGGTGGAGGTGGGTGCCGTCGTTGATGAGCTCGACGGTGATCCGCTCGTCCTCCAGGAGGGCGGCGATCGGGCCGGGGGCGCGGTGTCCGAGGGCGGGCATCGCGTTGTAGAGGTGGGTGGCGACGGTGGCGCCCGCGTCGATGGCCGCCCGCGTCTGCTCGTACGTGGCGTCGGTGTGGCCGATGGCGGCGATGACGCCGTGCTCGGCGAGGAGGCGTACGGAGTCGAGGCCGCCGGGCAGTTCGGTGGCGAGGGTGACCATCCTGGCCTGGCCGCGGGCGGCGTCGATCAGCTTGCGGACCTCGGCCGGGTCGGGGTCGCGGAGCAGGGTCTCGTCGTGGGCGCCCTTGCGGCAGGGGGAGATGAAGGGGCCCTCGAAGTGGAGGCCGGCGAGGTCGCCCTGCTCGGCGAGCTCGGAGAGCAGTCCGGCGCGCCGGGTGAGGAAGTCCATCTCGCCGGTGACGAAGGAGGCGACGGTGGTGGTGGTGCCGTGCAGGCGGTGGGTGTGGACGCCCTTGAGGACCTCGTCGCCGGTGCCGGAGGTGAAGGAGGCGCCGCCGCCGCCGTGGTTGTGCATGTCGACGAAGCCGGGGACGAGCCAGTGGCCGGTGAGGTCGACGGTCGGGGCGCCCTCGGGCGCCGAGCCGGCGATGCGGTCGCCGTCGACGATCACGCGTCCGTTCTCGACCGTTCCGGTGGGCAGCACGACGTGTGCGCCGGCGAGAACCTTGTGATCGGCCATCAGGCGGAAACCTCCGAGTCGAGGGAGAGAAGGTCCCAGGCGAGGAGGCCCGCGCCCAGGCATCCGGCGGTGTCCCCGAGGGCCGCCGGGACGATGGCGGGCAGCTTCTGGAACGTGACGCGTTCCTCCACGGCGGCCCGGAGTGGTGTGAACAAGGTTTCCCCGGCCTCGGCGAGACCGCCACCGATGATGAGCGTGCGGGGGTCCAGCAGGGTGAGCGCGGTGACGAGCCCGTCGGCGAGGGCGTCGACGGCGTCCTGCCAGACCCGTGCGGCCGTGGGGTCGCCGGATTCGACGGCCTTCGCGCAGTCGGCGGCGTCGGCCTCGGGGTCGCCGCCGGCCTCGGCCCAGGCGAGGGAGACGGCGGAGGCGGAGGCGTACCGCTCCAGGCAGCCGCGCTGGCCGCAGCCGCAGGCGGTGCCGCCGGGACGGACGACGATGTGGCCGATCTCTCCGGCGTAGCCGTGGGCGCCGGCCTCGATGCGGTCGCCGATGCCGATGGCTCCGGCGATGCCGGTGCCGAGGGGGACGAAGAGGAAGCGGTCGGCGCCGTTGCCCGCGCCGATGCGGCCTTCGGCGAGGCCGCCGGTGCGGACGTCGTGGCCGAGGGCGACGGGGATGCCGTCGAGGCGGCGGCTGAGGAGTTCGCGCATGGGAACGTCGCGCCAGCCGAGGTTGGAGGCGTAGACGGCGGTGCCGTTCTCGGCGTCGACGATGCCGGGGACGGCGACTCCGGCGGCCGCGGCGGGCTCTCCGTACCGCTCCTGGCCGAGGGCGCGGAGCTCTTCGGCGAAGCCGAGGATCGTCTCCACCACGGCCTCGGGGCCGCGCTCGCGCCCGGTGGCGCGGCGGGCCTCGTGCAGCAGGGTGCCGTCCGCGCCGACGAGGGCGGCCTTCATGCCGGTGCCGCCCACATCCAGGGCGATGACGTGTCTCACGGGGGACAGTGTGTCGCTAGAGGACCCAAAAGGTCTAGTCCACTTTCGAGGATTGTTGCGTACGGATACAAATTCGGGAGCCGTCATGCGGTCATGGTCCCGCCGCAGTTGCGGAAGTGATACCCGAGTGGACTAGACCTCATGCCCGTACACGGGAGAGACTTGCGGCCCGAAGACGAGCAAACATGCAGCTCAACGACGAGCAAAAGGTGGATGAAGCCGTGGAGCGGCGACGATTCCTTGGACTGACCGCGGCCGCCGCCGCCCTCGGACTGACCGCGACGGTCGCCGGCTGCGGCGTCCTGGGCGGCGACTCCGGCGACGTGACCCTGCGGCTGGTCGCCGCCGACTACGACCTGACCGGCGGCGACACCACCAGGAAGTACTGGGCCGGCCTCGTCGCCGCCTTCGAGGCGAAGCACCCCGGCGTCAAGGTCGAGGTCCAGGTCGAGTCCTGGGACGACGTCGACCGCAAGGTCGCCGAGATGGTCGAGGCCGGCAAGGCCCCCGACATCGCGCAGATCGGCGCCTACGCCGACTACGCGGCCGCCGGGCAGCTCTACGCCGCCGACGAGCTCCTCTCCATACCCGTCCAGGCCAACTTCCTCGGCCCCCTCGTCGCGGCCGGCGAGTACAAGCGCACCCAGTACGGCATGCCGTTCGTCGCCTCCACCCGGCCGCTCTTCTACAACAAGGACCTCTTCCAGGAGGCCGGCGCCAAGGCCCCCACCACCTGGGACGAGCTCGTCGAGGCCGCCGAGAAGCTCAAGGCCGAGGGCGTCCCCACCCCCTTCGCGCTGCCCCTCGGCCCCGAGGAGGCCCAGGCCGAGGCCCTCATGTGGCTGCTCAGCGGAGGCGGTGGCTGGACCGACGCCTCCGACCGCTACGCCGTCGACTCCGACGCCAACGTGCGCACCTTCGAGTGGCTCCGCAAGAACCTCGTCGGCAAGGACCTCACCGGACCGGTCGCCCCCGGCAGGCTCAACCGCAAGGCCGCCTTCGCCGCCTTCGCGAACGGCGAGGTCGGCATGCTCAACGGCCACCCCTCGCTCCTCAAGGAGGCCGCGAAGAAGGGCGTCCAGGTCGGACAGGTCCCCCTCCCCGGCGTCGACGGCCCGCCCAAGACCTCCATGGGCGTCGCCGACTGGATCATGGGCTTCCGGCAGAACGGTCACCGCAAGGAGATCGGCGACTTCCTGAACTTCGTCTTCAGCGACGAGAACGTCCTGAAGTTCGCCGGGGACAACGACCTGCTGCCGGTCACCGTCACCGCCTCCACCCGCATGGAGACCGACCCCGCCCACGCCAACCTGCGCGTCTTCCTCAAGGTCCTCCCCGACGCGCAGCTCCCGCCGGTCGGCAAGACCTCCTGGGCCAAGGTCAGCGAGGACGTCAAGCAGAACATCGGCAGGGCCGTCGCCCCCGGCGGCCGCCCCGCCGACGTCCTCGGCCGGATCGGCCGGGCGGCGACGGCGGCGGAGGCAGCCGAGTAATAGGTTGGTCCTATGACCGAGGAGACGGTGGACGGCGGGAGCGGGCTCGGGGAGCGCGAGCGGGCGCTGCTCGCCGTCGAGCGTCGCTCCTGGCCCGGCCCCGGCGCGAAGGAGCGGGCCGTCCGCGAGCGACTCGGGCTCTCCCCGACCCGCTACTACCAGCTGCTCAACGCGCTCCTCGACGACCCGCGCGCCCTGGCCCACGACCCGGTGACCGTCAACCGGCTGCGCCGGGTCCGCGAGGAGAAGCAGCGGCGCAGGGAGGGGTGACCCTCCCCGGGTGACCCCGGCCACGCTGACGTGACTCCCGTACGTGGGTAGGGTCGAGAACATGGTCAGCAGCCTTCAGCACCCGACCACACCGTCCGGCCGCGACGGACTGGACGCGCTCCTCGCGCGCCCGGCGGACGCCGTCGTCGCCCTCGACTTCGACGGCACCCTCGCCGACATCGTCCCCGACCCCGAGCAGGCCCGCGCCCACCCCGGTGCCGTGGCCGCCCTCGCCGCCCTCGCCCCCAGGGTCGGCTCCATCGCCGTCGTGACCGGCCGCCCCGCCGGGGTCGCCGTCCGCTACGGCGGCTTCGCCGGCGTCCCCGGCCTGGAGCACCTCGTCGTCCTCGGCCACTACGGCGCCGAACGCTGGGACGCCGTCACCGGCACCGTCCGGGCCGCCGCCCCGCACCCCGGCGTGGCCTCCGTCCGCGCCGAGCTCCCCGGCTTCCTGGACCGGGCCGGGGCCTGGCAGGGCGTCTGGATCGAGGAGAAGGGCCGCGCGGTCGCGGTCCACACCCGCCGCGCCCAGGACCCGGAGGGCGCCTTCGAGGCGCTCAAGGGCCCGCTGGGCGAGCTGGCCGCCTCCCACGGCCTGGTCCTGGAGCCCGGCCGCATGGTCCTGGAGCTGCGGCCGCCGGGCATGGACAAGGGCGTGGCGCTCGCGAAGTACGTACGGGAGGTGGGTGCCGGGTCCGTGCTCTACGCGGGCGACGACCTGGGCGACCTGCCGGCCTTCGCGGCGGTCGAGAAGCTCCGCTCCGACGGGACCCCGGGCGTCCTGGTGTGCAGCGGCTCCACCGAGGTCCCGGAGCTGGCCGACCGCGCGGACCTGTCCGTGGCGGGGCCGCCGGGCGTGGTGGAGTTCCTGACGGAACTGGCGAAGGCGGTGGGGGAGGAGGCCTGAGCCCCTCCCGCACCGCCCTCGCCGTCCTCTCCGTACGGATCAGTGCGCGGCCGGGTTGGCGACGCTGATCGTCAGGTCGTCGCCGGCGTCACCGGTGACCGTGACGCGCACGCCGTGACCGGCGACCTTCACGCTGGCCTGCGGGGCCGTCGTGTCGTAGTACGCGTTCGGGTCGGTGTCGTCGAAGACCGGGACGCCCGGGACGGAGGGGGCGCAGGCCGCCAGCGTCTGGACGGTCTTGTTGCCGCCCTTGCCCACCAGGACCTCCTTGTGGAGGCAGGTGGCGTCCGTGGCCTCCAGGCCGAAGGTCGCGTCGAAGGGCTGGCGCCGGTTGGTGGGCGCGGTCCCGTCGGCGTACGTGAAGGGCGCCGGGCGGGCGTCGACGGCCATGGCCGAGCCGCCGCCGGGGTGGTTGCTGACGTTGTTGTCGTCGAAGGACCGGTCGACGTACCAGACGAGCATGCCGTTCTGGAACTTGAACCACTCGACCCAGTCCGGGGCGGTGATGCCCTTGCTGAACTGGTACGGGCCCTCGGCGAGGAGGGCGTCGGCGCCGACGTACTCGCGGTTCTCCACGAGGTAGTACCGCGGGGAGGTGGCCGTCTCGGTGCCGGTCGAGATCTTCCAGCGGCCCTGCGTGGTCCAGCCGCCCACGCCCTGCTCGACGTCGTCCGACGCCAGGGTCGTCCCGCCTGAGGTCAGCGCGATGTCGTCCAGGAACGCGCCGGCGAAGTGCACGCCGCCGTCGCTCTGGTGGCGGAAGCGGAAGAGGGACGGCTTGCCGGCGGAGTCGTACGTGAAGCGCAGCGTCGTCCACCTGCCGCCGGAGGAGCCGGTGACGGGGTCGCCCGCGCGGGCCCAGGTCGCGCCGCCGTCGAGGGAGTACTCGGCGAAGAGGTAGTCGAAGTCGGCCTCGATCTCGTACCAGGCGCTCGCTTTGACCGTGACGCGCGGCGCGGCCGGCACGGAGCGGGTGAGGGACTGGTTGAGGCCGTCGGCGGAGCCGGTCCACCAGGCGTGCGTGCCCGAGGCGGGCGTGGCGTAGGTGGTGCTGCTCGTCTTGTCCGGGAGCGCGATGCGGACGGCCTGCTCCTTGCCGGCGACCTGGAGCGCGGCCGGGTTCAGGGTGTACGTGCCGGTGGCGCCGAGCGGTGCGTCGGCGTGGTCCAGCCAGCCGAGGAACAGCTTCTCCTCGGCGCCCATGAGGCCCGGGTGGGTGCCGATGCCCTCGTCGGCGGCGGCGCCGTGGCCGAGCCAGGAGCCGGAGCTCATGAGGGTCCAGAAGGCGGTGGAGTTCTCGCCGCCGTCGGTGTCGTAGTAGTCCGGCAGGCCGAGGTCGTGGCCGAACTCGTGGCAGAAGACGCCGAGTCCGCCGTTCTCGCCCTCGGTGGTGTAGTCGCCGAGCCAGTACTTGGACTGGCCGATGCGGGCGCCGCCGGCCTTGTTCTGGGCGCCGGAGACGTCGGGGCCGGTGAGGCCGTAGTCGTCGCCGTTGACGTACCAGCGGTGGGACCAGATGGCGTCCTCGCCCTGCGCGCCGCCGCCGGCGTCCTCGCCCATGCCGGCGTGCACGGCCTGGAAGTGGTCGATGTAGCCGTCGGGCTCGTCGAAGTCGCCGTCGTGGTCCCAGTCGTTGCGGTCCCAGACGTCGAACCGGGCGAGGTACGCGTCGATCTCGGCGGGCGACTTGCCGGCCGCGAGCTGCGCGTTCCACCAGGCGTCGCCGGTGTCCTGGATGAAGGCCCAGGAGCCGCCGGTGTCCTCGACGGAGTTGTCGCCGTAGGTGGAGGCGTTGCCGGGGACCCTGACCCAGTCCTCGACGGTGTTGGTCACCGAGTACCGGCCGCTGGACAGGCCCTCGTAGAAGGTCTTCATGGACTCGCCGGAACCGTTGAAGAGTTCCTCGTAGTGGGCCTTGGAGAAGTCCGCGGTCCAGGCGTTGGAGTTGTCGGTGCTGCGGTCCGGCCGGGGTATCCGGTTGTGCAGCGGGCCGGGGACGGTGCCGAGCTTGCCGGAGCCCTGGTCGCCGAACTCGGAGAGGATCGTGAAGATCCTCTCCTGGCGGGTGGCGGTGGTGCTCTCGGTCTCGGTGAACTTGCCGGGTGCGACCTCGACGACGCCCTTGGCGTTCGCCTTGGCCTTGCCCTTGGCGATCAGGTCGATCGCCTGCTCGCGCAGCTGGGTGCGCTGCTTCGTGAGGGGCCCGGGACGGTTGTCGGGCCGGTGCGCGTTCGCGCCCGCCGGTGCGGCGTCCCGGGCCTCCTGCGCGGCGGCGGGGGTGAGCCCCGCGGCGAGGAGTGCGGTGAGCGCCGACCCGAGGGTCATGCTCACGACAATCTTCTTCACGTGTTCTGCGATCCTTCCGCTTGCCTCATGCGCCTCATGCGCCTCATGGGGAGAAACGGATCGCCTGGGGGAACGATCGCCGCGAGTGTGCCACGGGAGGCCCCTCCAGGAGGAGGGGTCGTCACCGATTACCGGAACAGAAGGTCCACCACACCGGTCAGGTCCTCCTCGCCGCCGCCCATGTCGAGACGGCGGCGCATCAGCGCGAAGTACGGCCGGAGCAACTCGGTGCTCACGCCCTGCTGTTCGGCCGTGGCCAGGAAGGTCGGCGTCCCGGCCACCTGCATGGCGAGGCGGGAGACGACGTTCTCGGTGTAGTCGCCGCTCTTGAGCCCGGCGGCGGTCCCGTGGACGCCCTGGGCCATGGCGGCGAGCCAGTCGGCGAGCAGCGGGGCGAAGGCGACGGGATCGATGTCCTCCCGCCGGATCAGCGCGAAGGCGTGCGCGGCCCCGGCGAACATCCCGTACATCGCGCTGAGCAGGGCCACGTCGTGCAGGGCGGCGAAGCCGGGGTCCTCGCCGACGTACTCGGTCCCGACCGGGACGGCCAGGGTCTCCCGGTGCAGCTCGAACAGCTCCCGCGAGCCGCTGTAGAAGACGTACCCCCCGGCCCCCGGGACGCCCACCATCGGCGGTACGGCCATGATCCCGCCGTCCAGGTGGCGGGCGCCCCGCTCCGCGGCCCACGCGGCGCGGGCCCGGGCCCGCGCGGGCGTCGTGGTGGTCAGGTCGACCAGGTCCTTGCCGTCCAGGTCGACACCGTCCAGGGCGGCGCCCACGGAGTCGTCGTCGAGGAGGCAGACCACGACGAGGTCGCTCGCCGCGACGGCCGCGGCCGGGCTGTCCGCGACCTTCGCGCCCTCGGCGGCGAGCGCCTCGGCGCGGGCCGGGGTGCGGTTCCAGACGGTGAGCGGATGCCCGGCGGCGAGCCAGGCGCGGGCCAGGGCGGTACCCATCGAGCCGAGGCCGAGGAGGGTGACGGGGGACTTCACTGCACTGTTCTGCGTCATGCCCGAAAGGCTGCGCCGACGCCTCCGGCCCGCTCAAGTACCCACTTGGAAGTGGGTGGTTACCCTGAGGTGAGCGAACAGGTCGGAGGGACGGGGCTGATGGCGACACTGAACCGGCCGGGCGCGCCCGACGGGCACGTCTGCGGCATCGACACCGCGATGGAGGTGATCGGCGGCAAGTGGAAGGTGCTCATCCTCTGGGCGCTCCACGAACAGCCCCACCGCCGCTTCGGGGAGCTGCGCCGGCTGGTCCCGGGCATCACCGAGAAGGTCCTCGCCTCCCACCTGCGCGAGCTGGAGGCGGACGGCGTCGTCGACCGCGTCTCCCACGACGAGGTCCCGCCCCGCGTCGAGTACGCCCTGACCGAGTCCGGCATCCGCCTCAACGAGGCCCTGGAGCCGCTGGCGGCGTGGGGCAGGGAGCGGGCCGGGGCCACCGTGGGAGCCGCCGGCCCCTGAGCGCCTCGGCAGCCGCCGGCCCCCGAGCGCCTCGGGAACCCTAGCCCCCGAGCGCCTCCAGCTGGTCCAGGAACCAGCGCTGCGGGGGCTGGGAGGTGGCCGTGGCCGCCAGGCGTTTCGTGCGGTCCGCGCGCTCGGACGGAGGCATCGAGAGGGCCGCGTGCAGGGCCTCGGCGGTCTCCGTCACGTCGAAGGGGTTCACCGTGAGCGCGTCCTCGCGGAGCTCCTCGTAGGCGCCCGCCTCGCGGGACAGGACCAGGGCGCAGCCCGCCTCCGAGACGACCGGTATCTCCTTGGCGACCAGGTTCATGCCGTCGCGCACCGGGTTCACCAGGGCCACGTCCGCCAGGCGGTAGGCGGCCAGGGAGCGGGTGAAGTCGTCCTTCACCGAGACCAGCACCGGCTGCCAGTCCGCCGTGCCGAACTCGGTGTTGATCTCCTCCGCCAGCTCCTTCACCGCCGCCGTGTACGAGCGGTAGGAGTCGAGGTCCTGGCGGGAGGGGTAGGCCGAGGCCAGGTGGACCACCCGCTCGCGCCACTCCGGGTGGACGGTGAGGAGCTCCCGGTAGGCCAGCAGGCCGCGCAGGATGTTCTTCGACAGTTCCGTGCGGTCGACCCGGACGATGCTCCTGCGGTCGCCGATCTCCGCGCGGAGCCCCGCGAGGCGCTCGTCCACCTCCGGACGGTGCGCGAGGGCCCGCAGCTCCTCGCCGTCGACGCCCAGGGGGTGCGCCGCCACCCGCGTGCGTCCGAGGTCGCCCGCGCAGTCCTCGAACGCCGACGCCCAGGCCCTGGTGTGGAAGCCCAGCCGGTCCGCGCCGAGCATGCCCCGGAGGAGCTCCTCGCGGATGTCGGTCGGGAGCATCCCGAGGTACTGCGGGGACGCCCACGGCGTGTGCGTGAAGTGCGCGATGCGCAGGTCGGGGCGGAGCTCGCGGAGCTGACCCGGGACGAGGGCCAGGTGGTAGTCCTGCACCAGGACCGCCGCGCCCTCCGCGGCCTCCGCCGCGAGCGCCTCGGCGAAGGCGCGGTTGTAGGCGCGGTACGACTCCCAGCGGCGGCGGAACTCCGCGTCGAAGACCGGCTCGCGCGGGATGTCGTACAGGTGGTGGTGGAGGAACCACAGCACCGAGTTCGCGATGCCGTTGTACGCGTCGGCGTACACCCCCGGGTCGATGTCCAGCATCCGCACGCCCGGCTCGCCGGTCCCGCGCCGGACCGCCTCCCGGTCGCCCTCGCCGAGGGCCGCACAGACCCAGAGACTGTCACGGGAGCCGATGGCGCTCAGGCCCGAGACCAGGCCGCCGCCGCCCCTCCGGGCGTCGAGCGAGCCGTCCTCGCCGAGCACGTACGAGACGGGGCCCCGGTTGGATGCGACGAGCACAGTAGCCATGTGGCGAACCTAGCCCGTCCCGTAAACGCTCAAACGTACGTATACGAGACAGGCTGATCCGGCCACGCTCGGTCGCCGCGGGCCCGTCACGCCACGCGGCGCCGCGCGTACTCCGTGATCTCGGCCATCGGCGGGCGCTCCTCCGTGTCCACCGCGTACGTCCGCGGCTCGAAGCCCTGCCGGCCCCGCTCGAACTGCGTCAGCCGCGGCCGCACCAGGTGCCCCCGCGAGAGCCGCAGCTGCGCCGTCCGGTAGATCGCCGCCGCCATCCGGCCCAGCGCCTGCCCGTCCTGGTGCCGGTGCTTGCGCACCCCCACGTCCACCTGTGCGAGCGCGTCCAGGCCCACCGTGTGCAGGGCGTCCACGAGCAGCCCCAGCTCCACTCCGTAACCGACCGGGAAGGGCAGCCGTTCCAGCAGCGAGCGCCGCGCCGCGTACTCGCCGCCCAGCGGCTGCACGAAGCCCGCCAGCCGCGGCCAGTGGAGGTTGAGCAGCGGGCGGGCCACCAGCTCCGTGACCCGGCCGCCCTGACCTGGGGTGTCGCCGAACGGGCGGTCGTACATCGCCTTGACGAAGTCGACGTCCGGGTCGGTGAGCAGCGGGCCCACGATCCCCGTCACGAAGTCCGCCGAGAAGTCCCGCAGATCCGCGTCCACGAAGCACACGACGTCCCCGCTGGTCACCATCAGTGACCGCCACAGGACCTCGCCCTTGCCGGGCACGGCCGGTATCCGGGGGAGTATCGAGTCCCGCGCGACCACCCGCGCGCCGGCGGCCGCGGCCACCTCCGCCGTGCGGTCCGTGGAGCCCGAGTCGATCACCACCAGCTCGTCGACGAGCGGCACCGCCTCCGTCATCAGCTCGCGGCGGATCACGGCGACGATGTCCCCGACCGTCGCCTCCTCGTTCAGCGCCGGCAGGACGACGCTGACCTTCGTGTTCCGCTTGGCGGCGAGGATCCGCTCCAGCGGCCGGTCCGCCACGGACCAGGACCGCCGGCCCAGCCAGCGCTCCACCTCTTCCAGCACGTGATCTCCATCTCGCGGTTCGGACGGCCGGTTCAAGCGTCCGGGCCTTCGGTTACAGTCTTGAACAACGCGGATGCCCGATGCACGTCGGGGTGCCGACCGCGTCGGAGCGCAGGAACGAAAGTCCACCGCGCTTCACAATCGAATACCGCTCATCCAGAGGGGCAGAGGGAAACGGCCCGTTGAAGCCCCGGCAACCCTCCAGTCGGTCATTACTCGTCCTCCAGCGAGGTCCCCGGCTAGGGAAGGTGCCAAATCCGTCTCATGGCGAAAAATTCGCCAATGGGAAAGATGAGGAGAAAGGGCCTCGCCTCCATGGCTGTACAGACCGCTACCCCCACCACCGTCGACCTCGGTCCCGCGTCCGGGCTCTCCTGTCGCGAATGCGGTGAGCACTTCCCGCTCGGCCCGATCTTCGCCTGCGAGCTCTGTTTCGGACCGCTCGAGGTCGCGTACGACCTTCCCACCGGCGACCCCGAGGCGCTGCGCAAGCAGATCGAGGCCGGCCCCGCCAACATCTGGCGCTACGCCCCGCTGCTGCCCGTCCCCGCCGACGTCGCCGAGAAGCCGAACCTGAACCCCGGCTGGACCAAGCTCGTCCAGGCCGACAACCTGGCCCGCGAGATCGGCGTCGCCCCCGGCAGGCTCTTCGTCAAGGACGACTCCGGCAACCCGACCCACTCCTTCAAGGACCGGGTCGTCGCCCAGGCCCTCGAAGCCGCCCGCGCCTTCGGCTTCACCACCCTCTCCTGCTCCTCCACCGGCAACCTGGCCGGCGCCGTCGGCGCCGCCGCCGCCCGCGCCGGCTTCCGCTCCTGCGTGTTCATCCCGCACGACCTGGAGCAGGGCAAGGTCGTCATGGCCGGTGTCTACGGCGGTGACCTGGTCGCCATCGAGGGCAACTACGACGACGTCAACCGCTTCTGCTCGGAGCTCATCGGCGACCCGCTCGGCGAGGGCTGGGGCTTCGTGAACGTCAACCTCCGCCCGTACTACGGCGAGGGCTCCAAGACGCTCGCGTACGAGATCTGCGAGCAGCTCGGCTGGGTCATCCCCGACCAGCTCGTCATCCCGATCGCCTCCGGCTCCCAGCTCACGAAGATCGACAAGGGTCTGCAGGAGCTCATCAAGCTGGGCCTCGTCGAGGACAAGCCGTACAAGATCTTCGGCGCCCAGGCCGAGGGCTGCTCCCCGGTCTCCGCCGCCTTCAAGGCCGGTCACGACGTCGTCCGGCCGCAGAAGCCGAACACCATCGCCAAGTCGCTCGCCATCGGGAACCCGGCCGACGGCCCCTACGTCCTCGACATCGCCCGCCGGACCGGCGGCGCCGTGGAGGACGTGAACGACGAGCAGGTCGTGGACGCGATCAAGCTCCTCGCCCAGACCGAGGGCGTCTTCGCGGAGACCGCCGGCGGCGTCACCGTCGGCGTCACCAGGAAGCTCGTCGAGGCGGGTCTGATCGACCCGAACCTCACCACCGTCGTCCTCAACACCGGCGACGGACTCAAGACCCTGGACGCGGTGGCCGACACCTCTCAGGCGACCGCCACCATCCGCCCGAGCCTGGACGCGTTCCGCGACGCCGGCCTGGCGCTCTGAAAGGTTACGAACACATGGCCGTGAACGTCCGCATCCCCACCATCCTCCGCACCTACACGGGCGGTCAGTCCGAGGTCCAGGCCGAGGGCGCGACCCTCGCCGAGGTCATCGCGGACCTGGAGAAGAACCACACGGGCATCGCCGCCCGCGTCCTGGACGACCAGGGCAAGCTGCGCCGCTTCGTCAACGTCTACGTGAACGACGACGACGTGCGCTTCGAGCAGGGCCTGGAGACGGCCACCCCGGCCGGCGCGGGCGTCTCGATCATCCCGGCCGTCGCCGGCGGCTGCTGAGCCGCGGTCGAGCCTTACCGGTCAGTACGAATTGCCCCTTCCGCGCGAAAAGCGGAAGGGGCAATTCTGCATGGTTGAGCGCGGTAGAGTTGGGGAAGTCCCCTCCGCTGCTCATGCCAGGCGCATATGAGAATGCGTCTCCGCCCGACTAGATGCAGCCAAAGTGTGTGCGCGTTGTGTACCTTCTGCGCGCTTTGCCGGGCCCGACTTGCCCCGTGATCCAGGGGATTCTCCCCAATTCCCCTTTCGGTCGCGCCCAGAATTCTCGGTCGAATGACCTGTTGCAGAGGGCAGTTGGGCAGATACATTCAGCCGCGGTCGACGCGTTCCGGCGCAGAGGTCTGACCCGGGTCCGCGAAGTGCGGGTCCCGCGCAAGGGCCAGTAATAGGGGAGTTAGGCATGGCTCAGGGCACCGTCAAGTGGTTCAACGCGGAGAAGGGCTACGGCTTCATCGCGGTAGACGGTGGTGCGGATGTTTTCGTCCACTACAGCGCGATCCAGATGGATGGCTACCGCAGCCTCGAAGAGGGCCAGCGGGTCGAGTTCGAGATCTCGCAGGGCCAGAAGGGTCCGCAGGCGGACATGGTCAAGCTCGCCGTCTGAGCGCGGCGCGATCGGCCGACGACGCAACGCCGTCGAGGGGTCCGCATCCCTGAGGGGATGCGGACCCCTCGCGCGTTCCCGCCCCCGCCCCGCTCCCGCCCGCCCGGGCCCTCCTTGATCGACGTCCCGGTCGACCTCCCGAAACGCGAGAGTCGCTTGCACTCTCATAGGGCGAGTGCTAATCATTGGCGTTAGCACTCGGAAGGTGAGAGTGCTACGAGGATCGGGCAGACGAGGTCGCCGGCCGGGTGGGGCAAGGAACCACGCGGAGTCGCGGAGGCCGTCCGTCGCGGGCGTCGGCGCGGTCCTGGAGCGTTATCCACCCCATGTCCGGGAGGACCACTTCACATGGCCAAGATCATCGCGTTCGACGAGGAGGCCCGGCGCGGTCTCGAGCGCGGCATGAACCAGCTCGCTGACGCCGTCAAGGTCACCCTCGGCCCCAAGGGCCGCAACGTCGTCCTCGAGAAGAAGTGGGGCGCCCCCACGATCACCAACGATGGTGTCTCCATCGCCAAGGAGATCGAGCTCGAGGACCCGTACGAGAAGATCGGCGCCGAGCTGGTCAAGGAAGTCGCCAAGAAGACGGACGACGTCGCCGGCGACGGTACGACCACCGCCACCGTCCTCGCCCAGGCGCTCGTCCGCGAGGGCCTCCGCAACGTGGCCGCCGGTGCCAACCCGATGGCCCTCAAGCGCGGCATCGAGAAGGCCGTCGAGGCCGTCTCCGGCGCCCTGCTCGAGCAGGCGAAGGATGTCGAGACCAAGGAGCAGATCGCTTCCACGGCCTCCATCTCCGCCGCCGACACCCAGATCGGCGAGCTCATCGCCGAGGCGATGGACAAGGTCGGCAAGGAAGGCGTCATCACCGTCGAGGAGTCCCAGACCTTCGGTCTGGAGCTGGAGCTCACCGAGGGCATGCGCTTCGACAAGGGCTACATCTCGGCGTACTTCGCCACCGACATGGAGCGCATGGAGGCGTCGCTCGACGACCCGTACCTCCTGATCGTCAACTCCAAGATCTCCTCCGTGAAGGACCTCCTCCCGCTCCTGGAGAAGGTCATGCAGTCGGGCAAGCCGCTGCTGATCATCGCCGAGGACGTCGAGGGCGAGGCCCTGTCGACCCTGGTCGTCAACAAGATCCGTGGCACCTTCAAGTCCGTCGCCGTCAAGGCCCCGGGCTTCGGCGACCGCCGCAAGGCCATGCTGAACGACATCGCCATCCTCACGGGCGGCACGGTCATCTCCGAGGAGGTCGGCCTCAAGCTCGAGAACGCGGGCCTGGACCTGCTGGGCCGCGCCCGCAAGGTCGTCATCACCAAGGACGAGACCACCATCGTCGACGGTGCCGGTGACAGCGACCAGGTCGCCGGTCGCGTGAACCAGATCCGCGCCGAGATCGAGAACTCCGACTCGGACTACGACCGCGAGAAGCTCCAGGAGCGCCTCGCGAAGCTGGCCGGCGGCGTGGCCGTCATCAAGGCCGGTGCCGCGACCGAGGTCGAGCTCAAGGAGCGCAAGCACCGCATCGAGGACGCCGTTCGCAACGCGAAGGCGGCCGTCGAGGAGGGCATCGTCGCCGGCGGTGGCGTGGCCCTGCTCCAGGCGTCGAACGTCTTCGAGAAGCTCGAGGCCGACCTGGCGGGCGACGAGGCCACCGGTGCCAACATCGTCAAGCTGGCCCTCGAGGCCCCGCTGAAGCAGATCGCCGTCAACGCCGGCCTCGAGGGCGGCGTCGTGGCGGAGAAGGTCCGCAACCTGCCCGTCGGCCACGGCCTGAACGCCGCGACCAACGAGTACGTCGACCTCATCGCCGAGGGCATCATCGACCCGGCCAAGGTCACGCGCTCCGCGCTGCAGAACGCCGCGTCGATCGCCGCGCTGTTCCTCACCACCGAGGCCGTCATCGCCGACAAGCCGGAGAAGGCCGCCGCGCCGGCCGGCGGCGGCATGCCGGGCGGTGACATGGACTTCTGATCCTGACGGATCGGCTGTCCATCGCTGAACGCGAACGAGGGCGGCACCCCCTGGTGGGGGTGCCGCCCTCGGGCGTTCCGCCGTCCTGCGGGAGGACTCAGCGCACGTCGACGTAATCGGCCCACGGGGCCGGCGAGTGGAAGTGCGTGGAGTCGCCCCAGTACCGGATGCGCCAGCTGCCGTCCACGGACGCCTTCGCCTTCAGCGAGATCTCCCCGTGCGCCCCGGTCCGGCCCGTGGCGACCTGACGCCAGGTCGTCGTGCCCTTCGCCTGGAACTGCAGCGCGACCGGCGCGTAGCCGTACACCCGCCAGGCACCGCCCGTGTAGTGCTGGAGCGTGCCCGTCGCGGTGACGTACGCGCCCTTGGCGACCGGCTCCGGGCCGGCGTTCATCCCCGCGATCCGCGTGGGCGTGCGGACGAGGCGGAAGACCCGGCTGACGGACTCGGCGTACTCGTCGGTCGTCAGGTGCCGGACGCGGAAGTAGCCGCCGTTGCTGGTGGCCCCGGCGTAGAACGTCGTCCAGTAGTCGGCGGACGCCGTCGCGGCGGACAGCTTCCGCCAGCCGGTCCTTCCGTCGGCCGACTGCTCCAGCTGGACGTACTGGGTGGTCGAGGTGCTGCGCGAGTACACCGAGTACCGGGGCCGGAAGACGCCCGTCACCCAGACCTTCGAGTCGGCCGTGAGACCGCCGCCGACCAGGTCGATGCGGGACTCCCACGGCACGGCGACGGCGCCGCCGCGCTCGGCGAAGTTCAGGTACGGGTCGACGGACGAGACCCGCCAGTACTCGCCGTACTGCACGCCCGCGGCGGCGACGAGCCGCGCCGAGAAGCGGCCGTCGGCGTCGGTGTAGACCGTCTTCCCGTACGGGGTGCCGTAGTCGTAGGAGCCGAGGGACACGAGGACCGGCTGGTCGGCGAGCGGGGCGCCCGCCGCGCCCGGGTCGGTCATCCGGCCGCTGACGGTGACGGTCTCGCCGCTGAGCGCCCGCTTCTTGTCCGCGGCGGCGGTGACCGTCACCGTACGGGGCTTGACGTCGGTCACGTAGCGGTACTGCTCGTCGGAGCCGTGCACCTCGGCGCTGTCCTCGGAGAAGACGGCCTTGAGCTGTGTGCCCCAGCCGGGCGTGGCCACGGCGAGCGGACCGCCGACGTAGGCGCCCGTGTCGTCGGTGACCGCCGTCGTCGGGGAGCCCGGCGTCGAGCCCACGGGCTCGACGGTGACCGTGCGGCCGGACAGCGGCACGGCGTCGCCGGAGCCGGGCTGGATGCCGACCAGCGTGCCCTGCGGGTGGGCGTTCCGGTCGTCCCAGGCGGGGGTGCCGACGCCGAAGGTGAGCTGGGGCCGCAGCCGGAAGTCGAGCGTTCCGGCGCCGGTGCGGGTGGACGTGTTGCCCAGCGAGTCGGTGGCCGTGACGTCGATGGCGTACGTGCCGAGCGCCGGGATGGTGCCGCCGTCCTCGGTGAGCTTGAGCGCGGCCTCGGCGGGCACGAGGAAGCGGCCCGCGAGGTACGGGTCCCAGGTGTTGCCGGGGGCCAGGGCGGGGATCTCGGCGAGGACGGTGTCGCCCTGCCGGATCCGGGCCGAGACCTGGGTGACCTTGGCCTGCGGGGCGTCGGTCCAGGCGGCCACCTTGAAGGTGCCGCGCTGGCCGTCGTCGGTGACGGCCGTTCCGATGCCGATCGGGCCGGGTGCGGCCGGCGCCTCCTCCGCGAGGGCGGGGAGGGCGGCGGCGGACAGCGCGGCGGCGGTCAGCGCCGCGACCAGGGAGAGGCGGGGGCGGAGGTCAGCGCGCATCGATGTACTTCGCATTCGTCTCGCTGTAGAAGTAGCCGGCCGGAGGCTGCAGGCCCATGACCCAGTAGCCGTCCTCGTAGGCGGTGGCGCGGTAGCTGAAGTTGCCGTAGGCGTTGGTGGTGATGCTCTTGGTGACCCAGTACCACCGGGTGTCGCCCTTGGGCTTGAGGTACAGCGTCAGCCGCGCGCCCGGGTAGGCCTTCCAGACGCCGTTGACCTTGCGCTGGACGGTGCCGGAGACGGTCATCCTGCCGTTCAGCACGGGCCGGGTGGGGCTGATGGTGAAGGCGGAGAAGCGGGTCTCGTAGCGGGCGAGGTGGATGCTCGCGCCCGCCTTGGCGACGAGCTGGTCCGTCACCGGGTGGTGGACCCGGTAGCGGGCGTCGGTGTAGCCCCAGGCGGACAGGTTGTACCCCCCGCAGTAGGGGGCGGTGCCGGAGCGCAGGGTGCCCCAGGTGCGCCCGCCGTCGCGGGAGTACTGGAGGACGACCGGCTGGGTCTCGTAGCAGTTGCCGCCGAGGGAGCCGGTGGCGGTGACCTTGCCGTACTCGTCCAGGGTGATCCGGTACGAGGAGTACGAGAACGGCTGCGGGACGGCGATGTCGTTCCGGTCGTACGGACGGGAGTCGTTCGCGTAGTACGGCGACGGGCGCAGCGCGGTGTAGATGGCGTCGGTGCCGTAGTACGGCCGTACGTTCAGGGAGAAGGTGCCGTCCGCGGC
This sequence comes from Streptomyces sp. NPDC004266, assembly GCF_042874095.1. NCBI lineage: Bacteria > Bacillati > Actinomycetota > Actinomycetes > Kitasatosporales > Streptomycetaceae > Streptomyces > Streptomyces sp. NPDC004266. The sequence continues at coordinate 488,823 of NZ_JBIAMM010000003.1, read as the reverse complement.
GGCGGTGACGCCGCCCAGCGAGGTCGGCGTGGTGGCGAAGGTGGGCTGGGCGCCGCCGGAGGCGACGACGGGAGCGCCGGCGAAGGGCTTCCAGCCGTCCGGGGTGAGCCGCTCGACCCGCCCGGTCACGAGGACGTCGGTCCCGGCCAGGACGCGGTACCTGTCGACGTTCGAGCTGATCCGGTAGACGACGGTCGCGTCGATCCCGAAGGTCGGCACGGCCGTGGCGCGGTCGGGGTCGAGGTCGGTGCCCGCCGTGAGCACGGTGGCCGTGCCGTTCTGGAGGGAACCGTTGGGCGTGACGGGCAGCGCGAACGTGCCGTCGGCGCGCACGAGGGCGTCGGCGGTGAGGGTGCGGTGGGTGATGCCGCTGTCCTCGACGGGAAGCGAGAGCCGCACCTTCGTGCCCTCGGGGGCGGTGGTCCGCTCGCCGGTGGACGGGTCCCACAGGGTGGTGGTGCCGGAGAGCACGACCGTGCGGTGGTCCCAGTCCGTCGAGGGACGGTCGAAGGAGATCTTCCCGACGCCGACGTGCTTGTGGTGGCCGTAGGTGCCGCCGGTCCACTGCTTGGTGGTCTCGTCGGGGAGGCGGTAGTCGACCCGGACCGGGTAGTCGCCGAGGGCGGTGCCCTGGGGCAGGGCGAGCGGTTCCTTCGTCGTCACCCAGCTGCCGGACGGGGTCACCTCCTCCGTGGAGGCGAGGACGGCGGCGTCGGGAGCGGTGGAGGCCAGGACGCTGACCTTCACCCAGAGGGCGGTGGAGGGCAGCGTGACGGTGTAGCGTCCGCTGTCCTCGGTGATGCCGGTGATGTTCGTCCAGTCGGCGTGGGCCGCCGGGGCGTGGATGGCGGCGGGCACGGTGACGCCCGCCGAGAGTGCGAGAACGGCTGCGGCACGCACGAGGGCGTGCGGGAGCCTGCGCGTCGAGCGCGGCAAGAGGGACCCCCCACAGGTCGTGATGGCGGCTCGCATGATCGAGGCGGCCGCGTGGGAGCACCATAGCGCCAAGGTGTTGAACGCGTTCACTCGCTTTACCGGGGCGCCGGGGTGATCCTGGAATGGTCCCTTCGTGGAGGGAAAGTCCGATGGTCACCCTTCTGACGACACCGGCCGACCGCGAGTTGGTCGTCACGCGCACCTTCGACGCCCCGCCGGGCCGCGTCTGGGAGGCCTGGACGCGGCCCGAGCACGTGCGGGAGTGGTACGGGGGAGCCGGGCTGACCATGTCCGTCGTCGACATCGACCTGCGGGCGGGCGGCGCCTGGCGCTGGGGCCAGACCGGGCCGGGCGGTCAGGAGATCGTCTTCTCCGGCACGTACGAGGACGTCGTCCCGGTGGAGCGGCTCGACTACACGGAGGTCTTCGAGCAGATGCCGGACGCCGGGCCCGTCCGCGTGACCCTCACCTTCGACGCGACCCCCGACGGCGGCACGGCCCTGACCAGCACCTCCTTCTGGCCCTCGAACGAGATCAGGGACCAGGCGCTGGCGGCGGGCATGGAGGCGGGGGTGAGGGAGCAGTACGACCGGCTGGCGGAGCACCTGGACGGGATGGGGTGAGTCAGCGGCGGGGTCGGCGCCGGAAGAGGGCCGTCCAGAGGAAGGGCTCGCCGAAGACCGGGGAGTCGGAGGGTTCGTCGCGCATGCGGCGGAGTTCGATCTCCGTGAGGCCGGTCTCCGTCGGGCCGCCGAAGATCGTGCGGAGCGAGGCGTCGGTGTAGGCGAGGCCGCCGTGCAGCCCGCCCTCGCGGTAGAAGTCGGCGTCCGGGAGTTCGGAGCCCATGCCGCCCTCGCCGGCCGCGAACGCGGTCAGCGCGAAGTGGCCGCCGGGGGCGAGGGCACGGTCGAGGAGGGCGAGGTAGCTGACACGGCGGTGCGGGGGCAGGTGGTGGAAGCAGCCGGAGTCGTAGACGAGGTCGTACGGGCCGTCGAGGGCGGCGGTGAAGGCGTCGCCGCACACGAACCGGATGTTCTCGGCGCCCGCCTCGGCGGCCCGTTCCCCGGCCCAGGCGATCGCGGTGGGCGAGAGGTCGACCGCGGTCACGTCGAAGCCGAGGGAGGCGAGGTGGAGCGCGTTCCGGCCGGGCCCGCAGCCGAGGTCGAGCACCCGGCCGCCGGCCGGGAGCAGGCCCTGCTCGACGTACGACACGAGGTTCTCGTCGGGCTTGGCGACGAAGAACGGCACCGGCTTGTCCCGGTCCGCGTAGAACCCGTCCCACCACTCGGCCCCGCCCTCCGTCCACCGGTCGGCGCCGGGCGAGAACAGGCCGTCGAGCAGGGTGAGTACGTCGTCGACGGTGCGGATGGTGCGGTCGGTCTGGCTCATGTGGATCTCCCCTCCGAGTCCCCCAAGAATACGGGGAGTTGAGGCGAAACCCCAGGTCAGAGATGGTGTACGGACCGGCCGTGCGGGGGCTGTGCGGCTTGTGGGCGGGCGGGCCTCCCCCTGGGGGCAGGGGGGGTGCGCGGACCCCGGAAGGCCGCCTCCAGGCCCGGGAAGGGGCACTTCCGGCGGTCGCCGGGGGGCCTTTTCCGCCCGTCTCCCGAAGTCGAGTTGAACGGGTTCGAAATTGCCTCCCCGTGGGGGCGGAGCTCTGTTAGGGTCGGCCTGCTCGCGCGGGGGACGAGAGGCGTGACCACGAGGCCCCTTCCCCGCGCCGTAAGCCCTGGGGAGGGACTTCCACGTGATCAACCCGTTGTCTCGACGGCCGCGTCGTCGCGCGCTCGGCCGCATCGCACTCGCCGTCACCCTCGCGGTGACGGCCGGTGCCGGCGCCACCGTGGGGGCGGTGGCGGCCGACGCGCCCGTGACGACGGCCGGCGAAGCCGTCGTCGTCAGCCCGGGCGCCCGCTTCGTGCCCCGCGCCACCATCGTCCTGAACGCCGGCGAGACCGGCTTCCTCACCGCGCAGGAGGGCGACGACCGGCTCCGCTGGATCGACTACGCGACCGGCGCGACGACCGTCCTCGACCACCGTCTGCCGAAGCCGCTCTCGTACGACGTCGACGCGTACCGATTCGCCGAGTACCCGGCGGACTTCGGGCACGGCTCCGACACCGTGGCCGTCTATGCGGAGGGCCCGACCCCGCACGTGACGCTCCGGCAGCGGGCCGGTGGGGGCGAGACGGTCACGGTCCCGATCCCGGAGGGCCAGACGTACGTCGCGACGTACGGCGACACCGTCATCACCCGGACCGGCACCGAGAGGGCCGTCACCGGCCTGCACCTCCTGCACCCGTCCGGCGGCGGTGTCCGGGACCAGCTGCTGGAGGGCCTGCCCGAGGGCTGGAACCTCTCCGTCAGCGAGGGTGACGCGCGGTCGATCGCCGTCCGCGGCATCAAGTGGGTGGACTCCACGATGAGCCAGGGGTGGTGGGTCGTCGACCTCGCGAGCGGGAAGATCAAGACGCTCTCCACGCGGGGCGAGAGCGTCTCGTTCGACCGGGACACCGTCCTGCACTACGGCGCCCCGTCCGGCAGCGACGCCCAGGTGTACCGCCGCGACGACCTGGACGCGGAACCGGTCACCGTGGACATGCGGGACATCGCCTCCTACGACGACGTCGTCCGGCGCTTCGGCGACTCCTTCGTCACCGTGACCCCGCCCAGCCCCGGCAACGACGGCGGGTACCGGGGCAACCACCTCGTCCTGCGCGATGCCACGGGGAGCTGGAAGTCCCTGCTGGCCGTGGCCTCCCCGGCCGTGCACCGCACGCCCGACGGCTCGCTCCTGGTGGCCGGTGCGGAGCAGAACACCACCTACGGAGCCCTCGACTGGGGGTACTACCTCTTCACCGAGGCCGCCGACGGCACGGTCACCCGCAAGCGGATCGCGGACATCGCGGACATGGAGGCCCAGCCCGCCGGGATCTCCCTCGGCAGCGGCATCCTGACGACGGCCGACGACTCCCACCTCTACAACCCCTACACCTCCATCGGCGGCTACCGGAGCACGTGGCTGAAGACCTCCGGGCGGCCCGAGGAGCTGCGCTCGACGGCCGACGGCACCACGAACGGCCGGGACGACGACTGCGGAAACCACGACGGCACCTACTGCGTCACCATGTTCGCGAGCGGCGACGGCGCCCACGGCCGCAAGGCGGGCACCGAGCAGGACGTGACCATGCTCTACCGGAACGGCTCCACGACCTGGGGCCCCCGGCTGTCGACCGGACTCGGCAGCCCCCAGCTCGTCGACCTCTCCGGCAGGTTCGGCGTCGTGAACCAGGGCTGGGACGGCGGCCAGGCCGTCGTCGAGTTCCGCGGCACCGACTCCGGCGCCGTGCTCCAGAAGCGCACGCCGGTCGCCTCGGCCGTCTGGGGCAACACGCTGTGGAGCGCCCTCGGCCGCTCGGACGGCAGCGGCACGGTGTCGACCACCGTGGTCGCCAGGACCCTCCCGTCCGGGACCGCCACCGTGCGGTCCTTCGACGCGGGCTGCGTCCCCGGCCGGCTCCAGGCCGTGGGCCGCCTGGTGTACTGGAAGTGCACGAACTTCTGGGGCGACGACTTCAAGGGCGCGGGCCTGTACGACCAGGCCAGCGGGCGCACCCTGCGCCTCGGCAAGGACGACGTCCTTCTCGGCGACGGCTACTTCGTCTCCCGCTCGGACGCCGACGGCCTCACGCTCTACGACGTCCACGACGGCCTCCCGACGAGCGGAAACGCCGCCGACGCCCCGCACCGCGTCGTCGCCGCCCCCGCCGACCTCGGCAGGAACACCGCCCCCCGGGCCGGCTGGACCGTCGACCGCTTCGGCGGTCACGTCGCCTACACCGGTGACGACCGCCGCGTGCGGATCGTCCCGTCCGGCGTCCCGACGTCCCGGATCGCCGTCATCGACGCCGACGCGGCGGCCGGAGTGAACCTGAGGACGGGCACCTGGAAGCCCCGGTGGTGGCTCTCCAAGCCCGCCGCCTCCTGGACGCTGACGCTGAAGCACAAGGCGACCGGCAGGGTCGTCCGCACCCTGGCCGGGGGCGAGGCGCGCGGCATCGTCACCCCCGCCTGGGAGGGGAAGGACGCGGCGGGACGGCTCGTCGCGAACGGCGCCTACACGTGGACGCTCACCGCGAGGCCCGCCGACGGCCAGGGCGCGGACCTGTCCTCGTCCGGGACGGTGTCCGTCTCCGGCGGCGCGGCCGTCTGGCGCGACCTCGCCGGGGACGACGGCTTCGGTGACCTGCTGGTGATGGACACGACCGGGCTCGTGTCCATGTACCGGGGGACCGGGGCGGGCGCGCTGTCCGCGCGGATCGCCGGGACGGGGACCAAGTTCCCGGCGACCTCCGTGTTCGTGCCGACGGGCGACCTCAGCGGCGACCGGTGCGCCGACGTCTACGCGCGCGTGGGCGACCAGCTGCGGGCGTACCGGCCCGGATGCGGGAAGGTGGTCTCGGCCTCCTCGCCGTACGCGCTGCTCGGCTCCGGCTGGGGGCAGTACGACGCCCTCACCTCCCCGGGCGACGCGAACGGCGACGGGTACGCCGACCTGATCGCGCGTCAGGCATCGACCGGTGACGTGTACCTCTTCGGCGGTACGGCCGACCACCGCCTGAAGGGCCGGGTCCGGATCGGCACGAACTGGAAGCTGTACAGGAAGCTCGTCGGCGCCGGCGACCTCAACGGCGACGGTCGCGGCGACCTCCTCGGCGTCGACGCCTCGGGCGTGCTCTGGCGCTACCACGGCACCGCGACCGGCGGCGTCACCGCGCGCGTGAAGGTCGGCGGCGGCTGGGGCGCCTATTCCGCGCTCGTCGGCATCGGCGATCTGTCGGGTGACGGCCGCGCGGACCTCGTCGCCCGCGACACCGCCGGCCGTCTGTGGCGCCACAGCGGCACCGGGACCGGCCTCTACGGAACCCGGGTGCTGATCGGCTCCGGCGGATGGAACGGCTTCAAGGGCCTCTACTGACGCCCCCTTCGACACCCCCTTCGACCCCGAGGGCCCGGCCGTACGACCACGGCCGGGCCCTCGGGCGTCCGGGCCTCCCGTCAGGCCGACGGCGCCAGCAGGCCCTCGTCCTGGCCCGAGCGGCGCAGCGACTCCGCGACGAAACCGTTCGCCTTCAGCTCCTCGACCGTGTCCCGGAGGAAGGCGACCGTCTCGGGGCGGCGCCCGACCGTCGTCCCCACGGCCTGCCGGATCTCCATGAACCGGCCCTCGATCAGCCGCACATCCGGGTGCGCGGCGGCGTACGCGGTCATCGGCTCGCGGATGCCCGCGCCCGCCTCCAGCGCCTCGGACCGGAACGTGTCGACGCCCTCGTCGCCGCGCACCACGGTCGCGTGCACGAGGTTCCTCGAAAGGAACAGGTCGTACGCGGAGCCCTTCTTGACGCCGATCCGCACGCCCGGCGCGTCCACCCCGTCCACGGTGGTGAGCTCCGAGCCGCGCGGCACGGCGTACACCCCCTCGATGACGACGTACGGGGCGGTGAACGCGACCTCCGTCTCCCGCGCCGGGTCCACGGCGAGGAAGCAGAGGTCGGCCCGGCCGTCCGCCATCGCCTCGAAGGACTTCCGCGCCGCGTCGAAGCAGAGCAGCTCGACGGGGAGGCCGAGCCGCGCCCCGATCTCCCGCGCCAGGTCCACGGTGACCCCGCCCGGCGCCTCGGGCGTGCCCTGGGCGAGCACCGGGTTCCCGAGGTTGATCGAGGCCCGCAGGACTCCGGTGGGGGCGAGGTCGGAAGCGAGGGACTGCGGCGCGGTCGTCATGGGCGGAGTCTAGGCGCCGGTGCTCCGGTGGACGCGGTCGAGGAGCGCCAGCTCCTCGGGCGTGAGGCGGAGGGCGCCGGCGGCGACGTTGGCGGTCAGATGGCCGGGGTCGCCGGTGCCGGGGATGGCCAGGAGGTGGGGGCCCTGGTGGAGGGTCCAGGCGATGCGGACCTGGGCGGGGGTGGCGTCGTGGGCCGCCGCGACGGCGAGGACCTCCTCGCTCTCCGGGGCGGTCGCCCCCGTCTCGCGTCCGGCGGCGGCGATCGCGTAGAAGGGCACGAACGCGATGCCCTGTTCGCCGCAGTGGCGGACGAACTCGTCGTACTCGGGGCGGACCCCGATCCCGTACATGTTCTGCACGCAGACCACCGGGGCGATCTCCCGCGCCTCGGCGAGGTGCGCCGGGGTGATGTTGGAGAGGCCGAGGTGGCGGATGAGGCCCGCCTCGCGGAGCTCGGCGAGCGCGCCGAAGCGCTCGGCGACCGAATCGTCGCCGACGACACGGAGGTTGACGACGTCGAGGTGGTCGCGGCCGAGCTGCCTCAGGTTCTCCTCGACCTGGGCGCGCAGCGCGGCGGGGGTCCGGGCGTGCTCGCTCCAGGCACCGGAGGCGTCACGGGCCGGGCCGACCTTGGTGGTGATGACCAGGTCGTCGGGGTAGGGGCCGCCGAGGGCGCTGTTGATCAGCTCGTTCGCGGAGCGCAGCGGCGAGAAGTAGAAGGCGGCCGTGTCGATGTGGTTGACGCCGAGGTCGACCGCCTTGCGCAGTACGGCCATCGCGTGGTCGCGGTCCCTCGGCACGGCGTTCGCGACGAGCGCCTCGCCGTGCTGGGGGAGCCGCATGGCGCCGAAGCCGACCCGGTTGACGGCGAGGTCCCCGCCGAGGGTCCAGCTGCCGGAGTCGGAGGCGTGGGGGGTGGTGACGGACGTGTCCGTGGTGGCCGAGCCTGTGGTGGTCATGGCGGGGATGATCTCCCGGGAGGCGGGGCGGCGCCAGCGGATCGCCCTCCCGGGGCCGGGCTTCCGCGCCCGGACCGGAGGCGCGGCGGTCCGCGATCCCGCCCGGGCGTAAGGGGGTTGGCCCCACCCCCGACCCGGCGGCCCACCGGATGGGGGCCGACGGCCCGGTCCGTGAAGCTGTGCGCATGACAACGAATCGTGGACGCAAGGCCCTGATGCTCGCCCTCTCCGTCGCCGCCGTCGCCGGCGTCGGACTCGTCGGCGGCAGTGCCGCCCCCGCCGCCGCTGCCGCCCCCGCCGGGCTGGACTGGGGCGACTGCGACCCCGCCGTGAAGCCGTTGCCGGGACAGCGGTGCGCCACGCTCTCCGTGCCCCTCGACTACGCCGCCCCCGACGGCGAGCAGATCGGCCTCGCCGTGGCCCGGCTGCCCAGCACCCGGCCCGAGGCGCGGCGCGGGACGCTCATGGTGATCCCGGGCGGTCCGGGCAGCTCCGGTGTGCAGCGGCTCGGGCAGAAGGGGGCCGCCCTGGCGAAGGAGACGGACGGCGCGTACGACCTGGTGGCCTTCGACCCGCGCGGCGTCGGCGGCTCCGCGAAGGCCCGGTGCGGCTTCGCCGAGGAGGACCGGCGACTGGTGACCCTGCGGTCCTGGCCCGCCGCCGACGGCGGCATCGGCGAGAACGTGGCCCGCTCGCGCCGGATGGCCGAGGCGTGCGAGCGCAACGGCGGCGCGATGCTGCGCGGGCTGACGACGGCCAACCAGGTGCGGGACCTCGACCGGCTGCGGCAGGCGCTCGGCGAGCGGAAGCTGTCCGCGTGGAGCGTGTCGTACGGGACGTACGTGGCCGCCGTGTACGCCCAGGAGTTCCCGGAGCGCACCGACCGCTGGGTCCTCGACAGCAGCTCCGACCCCGACCCGAAGCGCGTCGCCCGGGGCTGGCTGGCGGGCATGTCGCGCGGCGCCGAGGACCGCTTCCCGGACTTCGCGGCCTGGGCCGCCCGCCCCGAGCGGTCCGGCGAAGGGCTGCGCCTCGCCGAACGCCCGGAGGACGTACGGCCGTTGTTCCTCGACCTCGCCGCCCGTCTCGACCGCGCGCCGCGCGCCTCGGCGACCCCCGGCGCACCGCTGACCGGCACCGTGCTGCGGCAGGCGCTCCAGCAGGCCCTGTACTCCGACGCCTCCTTCCCGGCCTTCGCGCGACTGATGTCCCAGGCCCTCGACCCGGCGGGCGTGCCGGTCCTTCCGCCCGAGCTGGCGGGGCCGATGCCCGACGAGGCGGCCACCGTCAGCGTGGGCGTGATCTGCAACGACGTGGACTGGCCCGCCTCCGTGCCGGCGTACGGGAGGGCCGTCGCCGCGGACCGGGAGCGGTACCCGCTGACGGCCGGGATGCCGGCGAACATCACGCCGTGCGCCTTCTGGAAGGGCGGCGCGGTGGAGAAGCCGACCCGGATCACCGACCGGGGCCCGTCGAACGTCCTGATGATCCAGAACCTGCGCGACCCGTCGACCCCGCACTCCGTGGGGCTGAGGATGCGGGCGGCCCTCGGCGACCGGGCGCGGCTCGTCTCGGTCGACAGGGGCGGCCACGGGGTCTACCTCGGGAACGGGAACGCGTGCGGCGACCGGGCCGTGACCCGTTTCCTCACCGAGGGCGTGCGGCCCGCGGAGGACGTTCTCTGCCGGTGACGGGGCGGGGGCCCACAGGGGGGATCACGCGGGGGATCACGCGGTCACGCGGGGGGTCACGCGGTGGGCGCGTGCAGCGCCGCGCGCAGGTGGCCCTGGGAGGCGGTCAGCCGCTCGGCGGCCGTGGGGGCGTCGATGTCGGCGAGGATCATGAGGATGGCGTTCTTCACCTCGCCGTCGGCGGCGGCGAGCGCGCTCTCGATCTGCTCGTCCGGCGCGCCGGTGGCCAGGGCGACGATCCGCCGGGAGCGGGCCTGGAGCTTGTCGTTGGAGGCGCGGACGTCGACCATCAGGTTCCCGTAGGTCTTGCCGAGGCGGATCATCGTGAGGGTCGAGATCATGTTGAGGACGAGCTTCTGGGCGGTTCCGGCCTTGAGGCGGGTGGAGCCGGTGAGGAGCTCGGGTCCGGGGACGACCTCGATGCCGTGCTCGGCCGCGGCGGCGAGCGCGCTGTCCTCGTTGCAGGCGAGGCCGATGGTCAGCGCGCCCCGGGCGCGGGCGTGTTCGACGGCGCCGACGGCGTACGGGGTGCGGCCGGAGGCGGAGACGCCGACGACGGTGTCGTCGGCGGTGAGCCCGAGTGCGTCCAGGTCGGCGGCGGCGAGCTCGCGCGAGTCCTCGGCGCCCTCGACGGCCTTGACCATGGCGGTGGGGCCGCCCGCGATGAGGCCGACGACCTGCGACGGATCGGTGTTGAAGGTGGGCGGGCACTCGCTGGCGTCGAGGACGCCGAGGCGGCCGGCGGTGCCCGCGCCCATGTAGATGAGCCGGCCGCCGCGGGCCATGCGGGCGGCGGTGGCGTCGATGGCGGCGGCGATCGCGGGGAGCTGCCGCTCGACGGCCTCGGGGACGGTGCGGTCCTCGCCGTTCATGAGGCGGGCGATGTCCAGCGTCGGGAGTCGGTCGATCTCGGCGAGTTCGGGACGGAAGGCCTCGGTGGTGAGGGTGGCGAGCTGGGCGCGGAGTTCGGAGTACGTGGTGGGCACGGGGGCTCTTTCGGTACGGAGGCGTCGTCGGCGCCGGTGAACGTGTGGGTCAGCGGGTGCGCGGGGAGTGCCGGTGGGCGAGGGCCTCGTACGAGGCGGCGAGGGCGGGGGCGGCCGTCTCGTACGTGCGCTGGGTGACGCAGGTGAACAGGCAGTCCACGACCAGGAGCTGGCTGGTGCGGGAGGACATGGCGGCGGGGCGCAGTTCGCTCTCGCGGGCCGTGGAGGTGGTCAGGACGTGGTCGGCGTACTGGGTGACGGGGCCGTCCGGGCGGCCGGTGACGGCGACCGTGGTGGCGCCGTGGTCGAAGGCCACGCGCAGGGGTTCTATGACGTCGCCGGTGGAGCCGGAGTGGGTGATGGCGATGGCGACGTCTCCGGAGCGGAGCTGCACGGCGTTGGTGACGGCGAGGTGCGGGTCGCTGTGGGCGTGCGCGATCAGGCCGATCCGGAGCAGCTTCTGGCCGAGGTCCTGGGCGACGAGGCCGGAGGCGCCGATGCCGTAGATGTCGATGCGGCGGGCGGCGGCGAGGGCGGCGACGGCGGCGCCGAGCTGGACGGTGTCGAGTCCGGCGGCGGTGTCGGCGAGGGTCTGCTGCTCGTCGTAGGCCAGCTTGGCGACGACGTCGGCGACGGGGTCGTCGACGGCGATGTCGGCGGTGACGGCCGGGGCGCGGCCGGACTGCTGCTGGGCGGCCAGGCCCGCGAGGGCGAGGCGGAGGTCGCGGTAGCCGGGGTAGCCGAGGAGCCGGGCGGTGCGGACGACGGTCGCCTCGCTGGTGCCGGTGAGCTCGGCGAGGCCGGTGACCGTGAGGGCGGCGCAGCCGGCCGGATCTCCGGCGACGGCCTCGGCGACCCGCTGCATGGAGCGGGTCATGGACGGCGCGAGGGTCCGCACCTTGGCCGCGAGGGCGGCGGGGGCGGGGGGCGCGTCGCCGATGAAACTTTCCTTCACGTCATTGGTCACACCTGAAAGATACTTTCGGCGGGGTGGGGCGACAAGACCCCGCGGGCCCTCTTCGGCCCCGGATCCGGAAGGGACCTTCCCCCTTCCTCCTCTCCGGCCCGCGCGCCGGGAGACAATGAGTGCATGGACGACATCGACCCCGTGGAGCAGGCGCTGCACGCCGCTCGCGCGCTGGTTCTGGCCGACCTGGTGGCGCGGCAGGTGGCCGCCGCCGAGGTCGTGTCGATGGTGGAGGACGCGGTGACCCACCGGCGCTGGTGGGTCGAGCAGTGGCCCGAGGGGGTGTCGTACGTCGCCGGGCTCGTCGCCCAGGACGTGCAGGACGCCCTGCTCGAACGGTACGGACGCTGGCCGCTCTGCCCGGTCTGTGCCTCGGGCGACCCGCACGCCCTCGACGTGGAACCGGAGCTCGGGCCCGACCCGCACTGGGTCTGCGGCAAGCAGGGCGTGGTGGTGGCCCCGGTGGGCGGCCTGACGTGACGGGAGCTCTCGCGTGACCCTCTACATCGACCCGCCGACCTGGCCGGGCCACGGCCGCATGTGGTCGCACCTGGTCAGCGACGTCTCCTTCGAGGAGCTGCACGCCTTCGCCGCCTCGATCGGCGCACCGCCCCGCGCCTTCGAGCGGGACCACTACGACATCCCCTCCGACCGGTACGCGGACGCGGTGGCGGCGGGCGCGATCGAGGTCGGCTCGAAGGAGCTGCTCCGGCGCCTCACGAGGGCGGGGCTGCGCCGGCCCAAGGGCCGCCCGGTCGCCTGAGGTTCCTCCCGGCCTCCGCCGGCCGAGGGCCGCCCGGTCGCCCGAGGTTCCCCCCGGTTTCCGCGTCAGCCGGGCCCGGCGGCGATCGCGTCAGCCGAGCCCGGCGGCGATGGCGCGGGCGCACTCCAGGGACTCGGCGTGCGTCGTGTCGACCTCCACGTCGTACTCCACGCCCGCGTGCACCATCAGGGCCTGCCGCGCGGCCATTCCGACGGTCCGGTCACCGCGGGCGATCTCGCGCCCCGTGGCGACCGCGCTCTCGCACCGGACGCCCACCCACAGCACGGGCAGGTCGCCGAGGGCCTCGCGCCAGCGCTGCTGGGAGGCGGCGCCGCCGAGGAAGACGTCGTCGACGACGATCCGGGCGCCGGCCCTGGCCATCGCCACGAGGCCTTCGGCCCAGGCCGCCTCCAGGGCCCGGAAGCCGGCGCCGACGCTGACGCCGCCGTCGGCGTCGAAGACGATCCCGGAGTCCGCGGCCTGCATCTTCGCGGGCAGCGCGTCGACGAACGAGTCGACGCCGAACGCCAGCCACGGGTCCGGCAGTACGGCCTGCAGACACCGCACGATGCCGGACTTCCCCGAGCTGGAACCGCCGTTGAGGATGATCATCCGTGTCGTCACGGGCGCCACCCTAGGCGCGTCAGCGGACGACGTCGAACACGTTCTTCTGCAGGCCGTTCGCGTAGACCTCGTGCTCCACCAGCTTCAGCTTCTGCGCGTCCTTGTCCGTGGCGCTGAAGAGGCGCTTGCCCGCGCCGAGCAGGAGCGGGAAGACGAGCAGGTGGTACCGGTCGATCAGGCCGGCGTCCGAGAGGGCCTGGTTCAGGGAGGCGCTGCCGTGGACGATGATCGGCCCGCCCTCGGTCTCCTTCAGGGCGGCGACCTCGTCGAGCGAGCGCAGGATCGTCGTCTCGCCCCAGTTCGACACGAGGTCGTCCTCGGTGAGGGTCGTGGAGACGACGTACTTCGGCATCACCTTGTAGTCGGCGAATTCCTCCATGTCGGGCCACACGGGGCTGAACGCCTCGTAGCTGGTGCGGCCCATCAGCATCGCGGCCGCCTCCTTCTGCTCGCGGTCCTTGATCTCGAACGCCTCGGGGAGGAACTCGACCTCCTTGAAGGTCCATCCGGAGTTGCGGTAGCCGGGCTCGCCGCCCGGGGCCTCCACGACGCCGTCGAGCGAGATGAAGGCGGTGCTGATCAGGGTGCGCATCTGGGGTTCCTCGGCTTCTCGTGTCCGGTGCGGGCGTTCATGGTCCAAGACCGCCGATCATGGGGAAACTCATCGCCCGCCGTCCACTTTCTTCCCGGCGGATCCTCAGCGGGACGCCTCGGCCTGCCGTTCCTGCTCCCGATTCTCCCTGGCCGAGCCCGAAGTCACCACCCGGGACGGCGACTTGTGGAGCCTGAGGGCGACCGCCGCGGTGGCGAGGCCCAGGGCCGTCATGGCCGCGCCCGCCCAGGCCGTGGAGGCGTAGCCGAGGCCGGCGTCGATGACGGTGCCGCCGAGCCAGGGGCCTCCGGTGTTGCCGAGGTTGAAGGCGGCGGTGGTGGTGGCGCCCGCGAGGGTGGGGGCGGCGCCGGCGACGTTGAACATGCGGGCGTTGAGGGCCGGGGCGGTGTAGAAGGCGGAGACGCCGAGGAGGAAGGCGAGCAGGACCGTGGCGACGGGGCTGGACGCGAAGAGGGCCAGGGCGATCAGGAAGGCGGTCGAGGCGGCGATGCCGCTGAGCAGCACTCCGAAGAGGTGGGCGTCGGCGACGCGGCCGCCGATCGTCGTACCGACCAGGGCGCCGATGCCGAAGAGGCCGAGGACGGCCGAGACCCAGCTCTCGTCGAGCCCGGAGACGTCGGTGAGGAGCGGGGCGAGGTAGGAGAAGGCGCAGAAGACGCCGCCCGCCGCGAGCGCGGTGACCGTGACGGAGAGGAGGACCTGCCGGTCGCGGTAGATGGCCAGCTCCCGCCTGAGGCGGGGCTCGGTCTCGGGGAGGGGGATGTGCGGGATGCGGGTGACGACTCCGACGAGCGCGATCGCGGAGGCCGCGCCGACCGCCCAGAACGCCGAGCGCCAGCCGAGGTGCTCGCCGAGGAACGCGCCGGCGGGGACGCCGAGGACGTTGGCGATGGACAGGCCGCCGATCATGACGGCCATCGCCCGGGCGCGGGAGCCGACCGGGACCATCGCGATGGCGACGGCCGCGCCGACCGCCCAGAACCCGGCGCAGGCGAGCGCGCTCACGACGCGGGAGGCGAAGAGGACGGCGTAGTTCGGGGCCAGCGCGCCGGCGATCTGCCCGAGGCCGAAGACGGTGATGAGGGCGACGAGCGTCGTCTTGCGGGGCAGCCGGAGCGTCGCGACGGCGAGCAGCGGCGCGCCGACGACCATGCCGATCGCGAAGGCGGAGATGAGCAGTCCGGCGCGGGGGATGGAGACGCCCATGTCCTCCGCGATGGGCGGCAGGAGTCCGGAGAGCATGAACTCGCTGGTCCCGAGGGCGAAGACCGAGAGCCCCAGGATGTACACGGCCAGGGGCATACGGGTGGGGGGTACGGAGGGGGCGGGGGGCGCGGCGGGTGTCGTGTGCTCGGCTGAGGGAGACGGCATGACATGCGTCAACCTGTGGTTTGTTCCTGTCATTCCGTGGCGGCCGGACTTCTCGGGATGTGAGACGCCGCCCCCCCTGGCCGGGCCGTCAGCCCGCCAGCTCCGCCAGCTCCCGCTCCAGGTTCTCCCGGGCCCGCTCCTCCCAGACCGCCGCGCCGTACGGCGTGCGGAAGAGGCGGGGCAGGGCGAGGAGCCGGCGGAGGACGGCGGCGCGGCCCGTGCGGAAGTCCGCTTCCGGGACGAAGGAGTACTCCTCGCGGACCGCCGCCGTGTACCCCCCGTACGTATCGGGGCCCGTGGCCAGGATCGCGAGGTCCGCGTCGCAGAGGGTCTCGCCGTTGAGGTCGCCCGGGGCCGGGTCGTGGGTGATGGTGAGGCGGACCAGGCGGGCCACCTCGGTGACCTCGTGCTGAGTGAGGCCGGCTTCGGTGAGGGCCTTCTCGGCCAGGGCGGCCGAGCGTTCCTCGTTCTCCGAGCGCTCCGGGCGGTAGACGGCGTCGTGGAACCAGGCGGCGAGCCGTACGAGCTCCAGCTCGCCGCCCTCCCCGCCCTGGTCGGCGAGCTCGTCGATGCGGTCGAGGACCGCCCGGAGGTGGGCGACCGTGTGGTAGCGGCGCTGCGGCTCGGCCCAGCGGGACAGCAGGTTCCGGCCGTACGGCGCGGGGTCGGGGCCCTCGCGGCCGGCGCGGGCGGCGAGCAGCGTGGCGTTCCACCGCTGCAGTAGGTCCGGATGGGGGTCCCGGCGGTGCTCTTCCTCGGCGGTCATGGGGGCATTCTGCCCGGCCGGGGGTGCGGAGAGGGTGCTTCCCACGCGCCCTCCCCTCACTCTTACATACCCCCCATGGGTATGCTACGGTGCTCCGCACAGGTACCCCCTAGGGGTATGCAGCAGCGAGTGAAGGGTCAGGGCAATGTCAACCGTCAATCCCCGGCGCTGGTGGGCACTTGTCGTGCTCGCCGCCGCTCAGTTCATGGTCATCATGGACACCTCGATCATCGGGGTCGCGCTCCCCGAGATGCAGAAGGACCTGGGCTTCTCGCAGAGCGAGCTCCAGTGGATCTTCAACGCGTACGTGGTCGTCTTCGGCGGCCTGCTGCTCCTCGGCGGACGCCTCTCCGACCTCGTCGGGGCCCGCAGGATCTTCGTCTCCGGCTGGGCGGTCATGATCGCCGGTTCGGTCGTGGCCGCGGCCGCGCAGACGGCCTGGGTCGAGATCGTCGGCCGCGCCGTCCAGGGCGTCGGCGGCGCGCTCATCGCGCCCTCCGCCATGACCCTGCTCATGATGCTCTTCATGCACGACCCGAAGGAGCTCGGCAAGGCGATGGCGCTCTACGGTGCCGCCGCTCCCGCCGGCGGCACCGCGGGCGTCTTCCTCGGCGGCGTCTTCACCGAGTGGATGAGCTGGCAGTGGGTCTTCATCATCTACATCCCGATCGGCCTCGCGACCCTCGCCGCGACCAGGCTCCTCCCGAACGTCGAGTCCCGCCGCGGCTCCGTCGACGTCCTCGGCGCCGTCGCCGTCACCGCCGGTCTCGCGCTCGCCGTCTTCGCCGTCGTCCGTGCCCCCGAGGTCGGCTGGGGCGCCACCGCCACCATCCTGGAGCTCGTCGGCGCGGCCGTCCTCCTGATCCTCTTCCTCGTCGTCCAGAAGAGCATCCGCGAGCCGCTCATGCCGCTCTCCGTCTGGCGGGTCCCGCGCCTCGGCTCGGCCAACCTGGCCATGACGCTGCTCGGCGCCGCGTGGATCCCGATGTGGTACTTCCTCAACCTGTACCTCCAGCAGGTCCTGGGCTTCGGCGCCTTCGAGTCCGGTGCCGCGCTGCTCCCGATGACCGTGCTCCTCATGATCTTCATGACGGCCATCACGGCCCGGCTCATGATGAAGGTCGGTGCCAAGCCGCTCATCGCGGGCGGCCTGCTGGTCCTCGCCGCCGGTCTGGTCTGGCTCGCCGCCGTCCCGCCCACCGGATCCTTCCTCGTCGACGTCCTGCCGGCCTCGCTGGTCGCCGCGCTCGGCATGTCCCTCGCCTACATCCCGACGATGATGACCGCGATGTCCGGCGCCCCGCAGGAGCAGGCCGGCCTGGCCTCCGGCATCGTCAACACCACCTACAACGTGGGCTCCGCGCTCGGTCTCGCCGCGCTGACCGCCGTCGCCATGTCGCAGGGCGCCGACCAGCTCGGCAACCTGCCGAAGCTGACGGACGGCTTCTCCTCCGCCTTCATCGGCGCCGCGATCATCGCCGCCGTCGGCGGTGTCGTCACCCTCCTCGTCATGAAGAGCGACAAGGCGGTCGCGGCGGAGGCCGCCGCCCCCGCCCCGCAGGCCGAGAAGGTCTCCGCCTGAGCCGCACCGGCAGGGGCCGCCCGATGTCCGTCCCCGGACGTCGGGCGGCCCCTTTCCCGTATCCAGGAAGGAACGTCGTGGAGCTCAACACCCGTGCCGTGCACGTCGTCAACGAGCCGTTCCAGAGCGGCGGCCGGCCGCTCTCCGTGCCCCTCGTCCAGTCCTCCGCCTTCGCCTTCGACTCCGCCGCCGAACTCGCCGGGGCGATGGCCGACCCCGACGGCCGGTACGTCTACGGCCGTCGCGGCAACCCGACCGTCCGGGCCCTGGAGCAGACCCTCGCCGGCCTGGAGTCGGGGGAGGGGGCCATCGCCTTCGCCTCCGGCATGGGCGCCATCAGCGGGGTGTTGCTCGCCCTCCTGCGCCCCGGCGACCGGGTGGTCGCCCAGCGCTGCCTCTACGGGGGGACGCACGCGGTCCTGTCGGACCTGGCCGAGCGGTACGGGATCGAGGTCGTACGGATATCCGGCGACGACCCGGCCGAGCTGGAGGCCGCCGGCACCCACCCCGCCACCCGGCTCCTCGTCCTGGAGACGATCGCCAACCCCACCGGCCAGGTCCCGGACCTGCCCGGACTGCTCGCGGCGGCCCGCGGCCTCGGGGTGACCAGCCTGGTCGACAACTCGCTCGCCTCGCCCGTGCTGTGCCGCCCCCTGGAGCTCGGTGCCGACGTCGTGGTGCACTCCACCACCAAGTACCTCTCCGGCCACTCGGACGTCCTCGGCGGCGTCGCCGTCTTCGCGGACGGCGGCCTGCGCCGCCGGGTGTGGCCCCGCACGGTCGAACTCGGCGCCTGCGCGGACCCGTTCGCGGCCTGGCTCACCCTGCGCGGGATCCCCACGCTGCCGCTGCGGATGCGCGAGCACTGCGCCAACGCGGCCGCCCTCGCCGAGCTGCTCGCCGCCCGCGCCGACGTCAGGGCCGTGCACCACCCGTGGCGCCCGGACCACCCCTCGTACGACACCGCCCGGAAGGTCCTGAGCGGGGGCGGCGGGCTGCTCTCCTTCGAGCTCGCCGGGGGCCGGGAGGCGGGCCGGGCCTTCATCGAGCGCGTACGGCTCGCGAAGCTCGCGCTCTCGCTCGGCGGCGTGGAGACGCTCGTCGCGCATCCGGCGTCCACCTCCCACCGGGAGCTGGACGAGGGCGAGTTGGCGGCCGCCGGGATCGCTCCCGGGCTCGTGCGGATGTCCGTCGGCATCGAGGACGTCGAGGACCTCTGGTCCGACGTCGAACAGGCCCTCGCGTGAGCCTTCTTTTGGGTTGACAAAATAAATGACTGATTCGTAGATTGGGGTGTGCCAGGGAAAGACCACTCCTAGGTCAAGGGGGGCGCGCGATGCGCTACTTCGAGGACTTCCGGCCCGGCGACGTCCACGAACTGGGCACCGTCACCGTCACGACGGAGGAGGTGCTGGAGTTCGGCAGGCGCTTCGACCCGCAGCCCTTCCACACGGACCCCGAGCTCGCGAAGGACTCCCCGTTCGGCGGCCTGATCGCGAGCGGGTTCCACACGCAGTCGATGTTCATGCGCCGCTACGTCGACGGACTGCTCGCCTACAGTGCCTGTACGGGCTCGCCCGGCATCGACGAGGTCCGCTACCTGCGGCCCGTCCGCCCGGGCGACGTCCTCACCGCACGCGTCGAGATCCTCGGCGCCACCCCGTCGCCGTTCCAGCCCGCCACCGGCACCGTCAAGCCGCGG
The DNA here is from genome assembly GCF_042874095.1 of Streptomyces sp. NPDC004266. NCBI lineage: Bacteria > Bacillati > Actinomycetota > Actinomycetes > Kitasatosporales > Streptomycetaceae > Streptomyces > Streptomyces sp. NPDC004266. The sequence continues at coordinate 470,081 of NZ_JBIAMM010000003.1, read as the reverse complement.
TGCACGCTCGTGGCCCCCGACGGGACGGCCGTGTTCAGCATGATCCTGCACAGCATCTTCCGCCGGCGCCCCGCCGACGCCGAGGCCGGTCATCCGTCGTCGATGCCCGCGGCCGAGGACCCCGTCGCCTGCGCGCGACCGGCCAAGACCTGCGCCCCGGCCATGAGCGCCTGACGGACCGTCCTTCGTCGGGCCCCTGAACACGGCCGTCCGCATCACCGTCGCATCCCGTATCCCAAGTGAAGGGGGACCTCCTGTGGAGGCCGTATCCCGCACCGCCCAGTGGACCGCCGCAGCGCGCGCCCTGGAGACCGAGCGCGAGGACCGGCTGTTCGCCGATCCCTACGCGCGCACCGTCGCCGACGAGATCGGCTTCGAACTGCTCGCGCGCTACGACGGGGGCGGCATCGTGCCGTTCCTCGCGATCCGCACCACCTACCTCGACCGGGCCGTCGTGAAGGCGGTGGAGGAGCGCGGCATCCGGCAGGTCGTCCTCCTCGCCGCCGGCATGGACACCCGCTTCTTCCGGCTGCCCTGGCCCGACGGCGTCACCGTCTACGAGCTCGACCGCCCGGCCCTCCTGGAGGCCAAGGCCGAGATGCTCAGGGACGAGCCGCAGCCCGCCGGCCGCACCCGGGTCACCGTCCCCGTCGACCTCACCCAGGACTGGACCGGCCCCCTGAAGGAGGCCGGCTGGAAGAGCGAGGAGCCCGTCCTGTGGGTGGTCGAGGGCCTGCTGTTCTTCCTGCCCGAGCAGGCCGTGCGGACCCTCATCTCGACGCTCTCCGCGCACGCCGCGCCCGGCTCCGTGCTGCTCGGCGACGTCATCTCGAAGTCCGCCCTGGAGAACCCGCTGGCCCGCACCTTCATGAGCGCGCTCCAGGAGGACGGCAACCCGTGGCTCTTCGGCACCGAGGAGCCCGAGGCGCTGCTCGCCGACTGCGGCTGGGCCGTGCGCGAGGTCAAGCAGCCCGGTGAGGACGGCGCCGCCTTCGACCGCTGGCCCTACCCGGTGCCGGCCCGCTCCGTGCCGCGCGTCCCCCGCTCCTTCCTGTTCACGTGCGACCTGCCGACGTACGAGGAGGAGACGGCCGCATGAGCGCCCACGACTTCCACCAGAAGGTCATCACCGACGCCGGCGCGGCCGTCCGCGGCCTCACCGTCGCCCTCGGCGAGCGCCTCGGCCTCTACAGGGCGCTGGCCGCCGACGGTCCGCTGACCGCCGGACAGCTCGCCGAGAAGACCGGCACGAACGAGCGGTACGTCGAGGAGTGGCTGCACGCCCAGCTCTCCGCCGGGTACGTCGAGCGCCACCCCAGCTCCCTCACGTACACGCTCCCCGCCGACCACGTCGAGGTCCTCGCCGACCCGAAGGCCGTCACCTACGCCGCCGGGTTCTTCACCGCCCTCAAGGCGCTGTACGCCACCGAGGACCTGCTCGTCGAGGCGTACCGCACCGGCGACGGCGTCGGCTGGGCCGAGCACGACGCGGCCCTCGACACCGGCATGGGCTCCTTCTTCCAGCCCACGTACGAGCACAAGCTCGTCCCGGACTGGCTGCCCGCCCTCCACCAGGTCACCGACAAGCTCGCCGCGGGCGGCACCGTCGCCGACGTCGGCTGCGGCGTCGGCCACACCACCCTCCTCATCGCGAAGGCCTTCCCGAACGCCACCGTCCACGGCTTCGACTACTCGGAGGAGGCCATCTCGATCGCGCGGGAGCTCGCCGAGGAGGCCGGTCTGTCCGACCGGGTCGTCTTCGAGGTCGCCTCCGCCGACGACTACCCCGGCTCCGGCTACGACCTGGTGTGCTTCTTCAACGCCCTGCACGACATGGGCGACCCGGTGGCCGCCGCCCAGCACGTCCACAAGTCGCTCGACACGGACGGCACCTGGATGCTCGTCGAGTCCAACGTCTCCCCGCAGGACGTCGACGCCCAGACCCCCGCCGCCCGCATGTTCATGGCCCTGTCCGCCGTGATGTGCCTGCCGGTCGCGGTCGCGCAGCGCGGCCCGCACGCCCTCGGCAACCACTCCGGCGAGAAGGCCTTCCGGGCCATCGCCGAGGAGGCCGGCTTCACCCGCTGGCGGCGCGCCACCGAGACCCCGGTCAACGCGGTCTACGAAGTCCGCCCGTAACCCACGACGTCAGCGAGGAGTCCTGCCATGGGCGTTGCCGCCCTGCCCGTCACCGACCGCTTCATGGAGGTCCTCGAACGCCTCAGCGAGCGTTCCGTCGAGGACTACTACAACCCGTACCAGACCTTCCAGTGGCCCGAGACGCTGGAGGAGAACCGTTTCTGGATGACGCCGGAGCTGCTCACCGTCTACGGCACCGAGCACTTCGACACCCTCGGCGAGGAAACGCTTCAGCGCCTGTCGAAGTGGGAGTCCGTCAACTTCTACAGCCTCAACGTGCACGGCATCCGCGAGCTCCTCATCGAGGTCGTCGGCCGCATCCACATGCCCGGCTTCGAGGTCCCCTCGGACTTCTTCCACCACTTCATCGGCGAGGAGAACGAACACATGTGGTTCTTCTCCGAGTTCTGCCGGCGCTACGGCCACAAGATCTACGGCTCCACCGCCATGCGCGCCGACGCCGCCTGGGAGCCCGAGGTCGAGAACTTCCTCGTCTTCACCCGCATCCTCTTCTTCGAGGAGCTCGTCGACCACTACAACTCCCGGATGGCGAAGGACGACTCCCTCTGCCACACCATCCGCGAGGTCAACCGCATCCACCACCAGGACGAGTCCCGCCACATCGCCTTCGGGCGCGAGCTGGTCTCCCTGCTGCACCAGCGGATGTGCCAGGCCGTGAGCGCCGACCGGGTCCGCGAGGTCGAGGCGTACCTCAAGCGGTACGTCGTCTACAGCATCAACTCGCTGTACAACCCGCACGTGTACAAGGACGCCGGCATCGCCGACCCGCTCGGCCTGCGCAACGCCCTGATCGCCGACGAGTCCCGCCGCGCCCACGAGCGCAAGGCGATCCGCAAGCCGCTCGCCTTCTTCCTGAAGACCGGGATCTTCGCGGACGACGCCCTGCCCGTCCTCTGAGCGACCCCCTCACCCGAGAGCCCTCACCTGAGAGGTGCACCGACCATGACCTTGACGACCCCCGAGACCGTCGGGGAGACCAGGGGCCTGCCCACCCTCGGCCCGGAGGCGACCCGCCTGCTCCGGCTCCTCGACGACACCTTCGAGGGCTGGGGGGTGGCCGCGGGCGCCCGCCCCATGACCATGCCCCCGCTCCTCCCCGCCGCCGACCTGGCCAGGCTCGACTACTACGACAACTTCCCCCACCAGGCCGTCGTCGCCGCCCCGCTCGACCTGGAGCGCCGCGCGACCACGCCCTTCGACACCACCGCCGGCCGCTTCCCGAGCGGGGCACTCGAACCCGCCGCGCTCGGCCTGCCCTCGGCGTCCTGCTACGCCGTCTACCTGACCCACCAGGGCACCCGGGTCGCCGACGACACCCTCGTCACGATCTGCTCCTGGTGCTTCCGCAAGGAGACCCACTACGAGGGCATGCGGCGCCAGCTCGGCTTCCGCATGCGGGAGATCGTCGCCATGGGCGGCCGTGAGCACGCCGAGAACCACCTCGCCGAGTTCACCACCCGCATCCAGTCCTTCGCGAAGGCGCTCGACCTGCCGCTGACCCGGGAGGCCGCCTGCGACCCCTTCTTCGACAAGGGCAGCTCCAAGGCGGTCCTCCAGCGGCTCACCCCGGTGAAGCACGAGTTCCTGTACGAGGACCTGGCGATCGCCTCGGTCAACACGCACCGGAACTTCTTCGGCGAGCGCTGCGACATCACCCTGGAGTCGACCGGCGGACCGGCCTTCACCAGCTGCGTCGCCTTCGGCCTGGAGCGGTGGCTGTCGGCGCTGACCCGGCGCCACGGCAGCTGGGAGGCCGCCACCCGGGCGGTGCTCGACGTCACCCGCGGGGCGTCGGCCGGTGCGAGCGGCGCGGCCGGGCCGGTGATCTGACGTGCCGGCCCGTCCCGCCGCCCCGCCGGCGGGCGGACCGGGGTGGGCGAATCTCGGCATGGACATCGTGTCCGTCAACCGTGTCCGCAGGCTCCTCGCCCAGTACGGGGAGCGGTTCTTCGAGCGGATGCTCACCCCCGGCGAGCTCGCCGACTGCCGTACGTCCTCCGGGCTCGACGTCCTGAGCCTGTGCGGGCGGATCGCGGCGAAGGAAGCGGCGTTCAAGACCTTACGGGTCCGCGGCAGGTTCCTGCCGTGGCCGGACATCGTCGTGCGGCGCTCCGAGGGCGGCTGGCCGCTCGTGGAGCTGCACCGGACGGCCGCCGAGATGGCGGCGGAGTCCGGCATCACCGAGATCACCGTGTCCATCAGCCACGACGTGGACTACGCGGTCGCGGTCGCCGCGCCGATCATCGCCCCCACCCCCTACGTATCCAGCAGCAGCTAACAAGGAGAGCAACCATGGCCGACGGCCTGCAGACGGTGAAGAACTGGATCCTCGAGCGTCACCCCGAGCGCGACGACATCGCGTCCGACCTGGACCTGATCGAGAACCGCCTCATCGACTCGCTGTCCTTCGTCGAGTTCGTCTTCCTCCTGGAGCAGGAGAGCGGCACCGCCATCCAGATGGAGACCCTGGAGGTCGACTCCATCCGCACCCTCGGCGCCATCGAGCAGCACTTCTTCAAGACCCCGGCGGAGGCCCAGGCATGAGCCGCCGCCTCTTCACCTCGGAGTCCGTCACCGAGGGGCACCCCGACAAGATCGCCGACCGGATCAGCGACACGATCCTCGACGCCCTGCTCGCCGAGGACCCGCACTCCCGGGTCGCCGTGGAGACGCTGATCACCACCGGTCAGGTCCACATCGCCGGCGAGGTCACCACCTCCGCGTACGCGCCGATAGCCCAGCTGGTGCGCGACGCCGTCCTCGACATCGGCTACGACTCCTCCGCGAAGGGCTTCGACGGCGCCTCCTGCGGCGTCTCGGTGTCCATCGGCGCCCAGTCGCCGGACATCGCCCAGGGCGTCGACACGGCCCACGAGGTGCGGGTCGAGGGATGCCCCCGAGGGGACGGAGGCGACGAGCTCGCCGGCCAGGGCGCGGGCGACCAGGGCCTGATGTTCGGCTACGCCTGCGACGACACCGCCGAGCTGATGCCGCTGCCGATCGCGCTCGCCCACCGCCTGTCGCGGCGGCTCACCGAGGTCCGCAAGGACGGCACCGTGCCGTACCTGCGGCCGGACGGCAAGACGCAGGTCACCATCGAGTACGACGGCGACCGCCCGGTCCGCCTCGACACGGTCGTCGTCTCCTCGCAGCACGCCGCCGACATCTCCGTCGAGGGCCTGCTCACCCCGGACGTCCGCGAGTACGTCGTCGAGCACGTCCTCAAGCAGCTCGTCGAGGAGGGCGTCAGCCTGGAGTCCGACGGCTACCGGCTCCTGGTCAACCCGACCGGGCGCTTCGAGGTCGGCGGCCCGATGGGCGACGCCGGACTCACCGGCCGGAAGATCATCATCGACACGTACGGCGGGATGGCCCGGCACGGCGGCGGCGCCTTCTCCGGCAAGGACCCGTCGAAGGTGGACCGCTCGGCGGCGTACGCCATGCGCTGGGTCGCGAAGAACGTCGTCGCGGCCGGCCTGGCCCGCCGCTGCGAGGTGCAGGTCGCGTACGCGATCGGCAAGGCGGAACCGGTGGGCCTCTTCGTGGAGACCTTCGGCACCGGCACCCTGACGGACGAGCGGATCCAGCAGGCCGTGAGCGAGGTCTTCGACCTCCGGCCGGCGGCGATCATCCGCGACCTGGACCTCAAGCGGCCGATCTACGCGGCGACGGCGGCGTACGGCCACTTCGGCCGCGAGCTCCCCGAGTTCACCTGGGAGCGCACGGACCGGGTGGAGGCCCTGAAGAAGGCAGTGGGGGCGTAGACCATGCGCATCGCTGTCACGGGATCCATCGCGACCGACCATCTGATGACCTTCCCCGGCCGGTTCAGCGAGCAGCTGCTCGCCGACCGGCTCGACCGGGTCTCCCTGTCGTTCCTCGCCGACAACCTGGAGGTCAGGCGCGGCGGAGTGGCAGCGAACATCGCCTTCGGACTCGGTGTCCTCGGCCTGCGGCCCGCCCTCGTGGGCGCGGTCGGCGCCGACTTCGAGCCGTACCGGGTCTGGCTGAAGGACCACGGCGTGGACACCGACTCGGTGCGCGTCAGCGCGTCGCTCCACACCGCCCGCTTCGTCTGTACCACCGACCGGGACCAGAACCAGATCGCCACCTTCTACGCGGGGGCGATGGCCGAGGCGCGCGAGATCGACCTCCGCGAGGTCGTCGCCCGCACCGGCCGCCTGGAGCTGGTCCTGGTCTCCCCGGACGACCCCGAGGCCATGCTCCGGCACACCCGCGCCTGCCGCGACCTGGGGATCCCCTTCGCCGCCGATCCGTCGCAGCAGCTGGCGCGGCTCGACGGGGGAGAGGTGCGGGAGCTGGTGGACGGGGCCCGGTTCCTGTTCACCAACGAGTACGAGACGGCCCTCCTCCTGGAGAAGTCCGGCTGGCCGGAGGCCGAGGTCCTGCGCCGCGTCGGCACCTGGGTCACCACCCACGGCGAGGCCGGCGTCCGCGTCCGCGGCGACGGCCGGGACCCCCTCTCCGTGCCGGCCGTGGAGGTCCCCGCGGTCGTCGACCCGACCGGCGTCGGCGACGCCTTCCGGGCCGGGTTCCTCGCGGGGACGCTGTGGGGCGTGCCCGAGCGGTGCGCGGCACAGCTGGGCTGCGCGGTCGCGGCGACCGTCCTCGACTCCGTGGGGACGCAGGAGTACCGGCCGCACCGGGACTCCCTCCTGGACCGGCTCAGGACGACGTACGGCGTCGGCTGCACGGCGACGCTCGTCCCCCATCTGAGGGGGCTGACATGAGGCGCTCCCTCCGCGAGGAGTTCGCGACGCGGGTCGTCGTCGCCGACGGGGCCATGGGCACCATGCTCCAGGCCGCCGACCCGTCGATGGACGACTTCCGGCAGCTGGAGGGCTGCAACGAGATCCTCAACCTCACGCGCCCCGACGTCGTCGCCTCCGTCCACGACGCCTACTTCTCGGTCGGCGTGGACTGCGTCGAGACCAACACCTTCGGGGCGAACCTGGCCGCGCTCGCCGAGTACGGCATCGAGAACCAGGTGTACGAGCTGTCCGAGGCCGGCGCCCGCATCGCCCGCGCCTCCGCCGACGCGCACACGGCCGCCGACGGCCGGCCCCGCTGGGTCCTCGGCTCCATGGGGCCCGGTACGAAGCTGCCGACCCTGGGACACGTCACGTACGAGCCGCTCAGGGACGCCTTCCAGCAGAACGCGGAGGGCCTGATCCGCGGCGGCGCCGACGCCCTGCTCATCGAGACCTCGCAGGACCTGCTCCAGACGAAGGCGGCCGTCATCGGCGCCCGTCGGGCCCTGGACTGGGTCGGCGTGGACCTGCCCGTGATCGTGCAGGTCACGGTGGAGACGACGGGCACGATGCTGCTCGGCTCGGAGATCGGCGCGGCGCTGACCGCCCTGGAGCCGCTCGGCATCGACATGATCGGGCTGAACTGCGCCACGGGCCCGGTGGAGATGGCCGAGCACCTGCGGCACCTCTCCCGGCACGCCCGGATCCCGATCTCGGTCATGCCGAACGCGGGCCTGCCGGTCCTGACCGCGGACGGCGCCCACTACCCGCTGTCGCCGACCGAACTGGCCGACGCCCAGGAGCAGTTCGTACGGGAGTACGGCCCGGTCCTGGTCGGAGGCTGCTGCGGCACGACCCCGGAGCACCTGCGGGAGATCGTGGCGCGGGTGCGCGGCGCGGCCGTGCTCGACCGCCGGCCGGTCTCCGAGCCCGGCGCGTCCTCCCTGTACGGGCACGTGCCGTTCCGGCAGGACACCTCGTACCTGGCGATCGGGGAGCGGACCAACGCCAACGGGTCGAAGAAGTTCCGGGAGGCGATGCTGGAGGGCCGCTGGGACGACTGCGTGGAGATGGCGCGGGACCAGATCCGCGAGGGCGCGCACATGCTCGACCTGTGCGTGGACTACGTGGGCCGGGACGGCGTCGCGGACATGGAGGAGCTGGCGGGGCGTTTCGCGACCGCCTCGACGCTGCCGATCGTGCTGGACTCCACCGAGGTGGACGTCCTGCGGGCCGGCCTGGAGAAGCTCGGCGGCCGGGCCGTCATCAACTCCGTCAACTACGAGGACGGCGACGGGCCCGAGTCCCGCTTCGCCAAGGTCACGGCGCTCGCCCAGGAGCACGGCGCGGCGCTGATGGCGCTGACGATCGACGAGGAGGGCCAGGCCCGGACGGCCGAGGCGAAGGTCGCGATCGCCGAGCGGCTCATCGCCGACCTCACCGACAACTGGGGGATCAGGGAGTCGGACATCCTCATCGACACCCTGACCTTCACGATCTGCACCGGTCAGGAGGAGTCGCGGAAGGACGGCATCGCCACCATCGAGGCGATCCGCGAGCTGAAGCGCCGCCACCCGGACGTGCAGACGACGCTGGGCCTGTCGAACATCTCCTTCGGCCTCAACCCGGCCGCCCGGATCGTCCTCAACTCGGTCTTCCTCGACGAGTGCGTCAAGGCGGGCCTGGACTCGGCGATCGTCCACGCGTCGAAGATCCTGCCCATCGCCCGCCTGGAACCGGAGCAGGTCGAGGTCGCGCTCGACCTCATCCACGACCGGCGGCGCGAGGGCTACGACCCCCTCCAGCGCTTCCTGGAGATGTTCGAGGGCGCCACGGCGAAGTCCCTCAAGGCCGGCAAGACCGAGGAGCTCCTCGCCCTGCCGCTGGACGAGCGGCTCAAGCGGCGGATCGTCGACGGCGAGAAGAACGGCCTGGAGGCCGACCTGGACGCGGCGCTGGCCGGGCGGCCGGCGCTGGAGATCGTCAACGACGTGCTCCTCGACGGCATGAAGACGGTCGGCGAGCTGTTCGGCTCCGGCCAGATGCAGCTGCCGTTCGTGCTCCAGTCCGCCGAGGTCATGAAGACGGCGGTGGCCCACCTGGAGCCGCACATGGAGAAGTCCGACGCGGAGGGCAAGGGCACCATCGTGCTCGCCACCGTGCGCGGCGACGTCCACGACATCGGCAAGAACCTCGTCGACATCATCCTGTCCAACAACGGCTACAACGTCGTCAACATCGGCATCAAGCAGCCGGTCTCCGCGATCCTGGAGGCGGCCGAGGAGCACGACGCCGACGTCATCGGCATGTCGGGCCTCCTGGTGAAGTCCACCGTGATCATGAAGGAGAACCTGGAGGAGCTCAACGGCCGCGGCCTGGCCGCCAGGTACCCCGTGATCCTCGGCGGCGCCGCCCTGACCAGGGCGTACGTCGAGCAGGACCTCCACGAGATCTACCAGGGCGAGGTCCGCTACGCCCGCGACGCCTTCGAGGGCCTGCGCCTCATGGACGCCCTCATGGCCGTGAAGAAGGGCGTCCCCGGAGCCGTGCTCCCCCCGCTCAAACAGCGCCGGGTGGCCCGGCGGCCGGTGGTGGAGGTCCGGGAGCCCGAGCCGGCCGGCCGCTCCGACGTCGCCGCCGACAACCCCGTACCCGAGCCCCCCTTCCTCGGGACGAAGGTCACCACCGGCATCCCGCTGTCCGAGTACGCCCCCTGGCTCGACGAGACCGCCCTCTTCAAGGGCCAGTGGGGACTGAAGGACGCCGCGACCGTCGAGACCGAGGGCCGGCCGCGCCTGCGCGCCCTCCTCGACCGGATCGAACGCGAGGGCCTGGTCGAAGCAGCCGTCGTCCACGGCTGGTTCCCCTGTGTGTCCAAGGGCGACGACCTGATCGTCCTGGACGAGGACGGAGGCGAGCGGACCCGCTTCTCCTTCCCCCGCCAGCAGCGGGGCCGCCGCCTCTGCCTGGCCGACTTCCACCGCGCCGAGGACTCCGGCGAGGTGGACGCGGTCGCCTTCCAGGTCGTCACCGTCGGATCCGGGATCGGGGAGGAGACGGCCCGGCTCTTCGCCGCCGACGCCTACCGCGACTACCTCGAACTCCACGGCCTCTCCGTGCAGCTCGCCGAGGCCCTCGCCGAGTACTGGCACGCCCGCGTCCGCGCCGACTGGGGCATCGGCCACGCCGACCCCGCCGGCCTGGCGGGCATGCTGCGCACCGAGTACCAGGGCTGCCGCTACTCGCTCGGCTACCCGGCCTGCCCCGACCTGGAGGACCGGGCGAAGATCGCCGCGCTGCTCCGGCCGGAGCGGATCGGGGTCGTGCTGTCGGAGGAGTACCAGCTGCACCCCGAGCAGTCGACGGACGCGATCGTCGTCCACCACCCGGAGGCGAGCTACTTCAACGCGGGAGGCCGCAGGTGACCCCGACGTACTCCTTCGAGTTCTTCCCGCCGAAGACCGACAAGGGCGAGCAGACCCTCTGGGCCGCGATCCGGCGCGTGGAGGCCCTCAAACCGGACTTCGTCTCCGTGACGTACGGCGCGGGCGGCTCGTCCCGCGACCGGACCATCGACGTCACGAAGCGGATCGTCACCGGGACCACCCTGCGCCCCGTCGCCCATCTGACGGCCGTCGGGCACTCGGTCGCCGAGCTGCGGGCCATCATCGGCGCCTACGCGGACGCCGGCGTCCGGGACGTGCTCGTGCTGCGCGGCGACCCGCCGGGCGACCCGCGCGGAGCGTGGACCCCGCACCCGCGGGGCTTCAGGTACGCGTACGAACTCGTGGAACTGGTCCGCTCCCTGGGCGATTTCAGGATCGGGGTGGCGGCCTTCCCGGAGGGCCACCCGAGGTCTCCCGACGCGGGGAGCGACCTCGCGCACTTCGTCGCCAAGTGCCGGGCGGGCGCCGACTACGCCATCACGCAGATGTTCTTCGACCCCGAGGACTACCTGCGGCTCCGGGACCGGGTCGCCGCCGCCGGCTGCGACACCCCGATCATCCCGGAGATCATGCCGGCCACCGACGTGCGCCAGATCCGCCGCTTCGCCGAGCTGTCGGACGCGGCCTTCCCCGAGGACCTGGCGCACCGCCTGGAGGCGGCGAAGGACGACCCGGCCGCCGCGTACCGCATCGGCGTCGAGCACGCGACGCGGATGGGCCTGCGGCTGCTCGACGAGGGCGCGCCGGGCCTGCACTACATCACGCTCAACAAGTCGACGGCGGCCCTGGAAATACACCGAACCATCCTGAGTGCAAGGAGAGTTGCAGCGCATGTCTGATGTCACCGGTTTCTCGGACTACAAGGTCGCCGACATCTCGCTGGCCGCCTTCGGCCGCAAGGAGATCACCCTCGCCGAGCACGAGATGCCCGGTCTGATGGCGATCCGCCGCGAGTACGCCGAGCAGCAGCCGCTCGCCGGCGCCCGGATCACCGGCTCGCTCCACATGACGGTCCAGACCGCCGTCCTCATCGAGACCCTCGTGGCGCTCGGCGCCGAGGTCCGCTGGGTGTCCTGCAACATCTACTCGACGCAGGACCACGCGGCCGCCGCGATCGCCGCCGCCGGCATCCCGGTCTTCGCCTGGAAGGGCGAGACCCTGGAGGAGTACTGGTGGTGCACCGAGCAGGCCCTGACCTGGCCCGGCGCCGACGGGCCCAACATGATCCTGGACGACGGCGGTGACGCGACGCTGCTCGTCCACAAGGGTGTGGAGCACCGGAAGACGGGCGTCCTGCCGGAGGCGTCCAACGAGGAGCTGGCGGTCGTACGCGCCCTGCTGGAGAAGACCACCCTGGACTGGACGGCGATGGCCGCCGGAATCCGCGGCGTGACGGAGGAGACGACGACGGGCGTCCACCGCCTGTACGAGATGCACCGCGAGGGCGCGCTCCTCTTCCCGGCGATCAACGTCAACGACGCCGTGACGAAGTCGAAGTTCGACAACAAGTACGGCTGCCGCCACTCCCTCGTCGACGGCATCAACCGCGCCACCGACGTCCTCATCGGCGGCAAGACCGCCGTCGTCTGCGGCTACGGCGACGTCGGCAAGGGCTCCGCGGAGTCGCTGCGCGGCCAGGGGGCGCGGGTGATCGTCACGGAGATCGACCCGATCTGCGCCCTCCAGGCGGCGATGGACGGCTACCAGGTCGCCACCCTGGACGACGTGGTGGAGACGGCCGACATCTTCATCACCACCACCGGCAACAAGGACATCATCATGGCGTCCGACATCGCCCGGATGAAGCACCAGGCGATCATCGGGAACATCGGCCACTTCGACAACGAGATCGACATGGCCGGTCTCGCGCGGATCCCCGGGATCGTGAAGGACGAGGTCAAGCCGCAGGTCCACACGTGGACGTTCGAGGACGGCAAGGTCGTCATCGTCCTCTCCGAGGGCCGCCTGCTGAACCTCGGCAACGCGACCGGCCACCCCTCCTTCGTGATGTCGAACTCCTTCGCCGACCAGACGCTGGCGCAGATCGAGCTCTTCACGAAGACGGAGGAGTACCCGACCGGCGTGTACGTGCTGCCGAAGCACCTCGACGAGAAGGTCGCCCGCCTGCACCTCGACGCGCTGGGCGTCCGCCTGACGACGCTCCGCCCCGAGCAGGCGTCGTACATCGGGGTCCCGGTGGAGGGCCCGTACAAGCCGGACCACTACCGCTACTGAGCCCGGCATGTGTACCGAACGTGACCCCTGGCTCCCGGACCGGCTCCTCCGCACCGAACGGGACCTGCTGATGCCGCTCCTCCGGCGCACGCCCGAGGAGGCGTACGAGCTCCGCACCGCATGCCCCGGCTGGACCGCCCGCCAGGTCCTCGCCCACTGCGGGGCGGCGCTCGTCCGGATCGTCGAGGGCCGCCTCGAAGAAGGCGTCTTCCTGCCGGAGGCCAACGCCTGCGACGTCGCCGAACGCGAGGACTGGCCCGTCGGCCGCGTCCTCGACGAACTCGAACGCGGCCTGACCGAGGCGGGCCCCGTCATCGCGGAGCGCGAGGACGGCCGGCTCGACGCGGTCGCCCTCGGCGAGTGGATCCACGCCGGAGACGTACGGGAGGCCTTCGGCGCGCCCGGCGCGTACTGCGGCGCGGCGCTCGACCTCGCCCTCCCGCTGCTCGCGGTGACGAGCCGCCGCCGGGAGACGCCGCGTCTGATCGGCGAACTGGCGGGCCGGGACGACGGCCCGGTGTCCCTCGGCAACGAGGTCGAGGGGCGGCCGGCGGCGCGGTTCCGGGGGGACGCGGCGACGCTCATCCGCATCTACGCGGGGCGGCCGCTGGTCCGCACGCGGTACGCCCTGACGGGCGCGACAGAACAAGAACTCCTCATCTACCGCTGACCTCCGCCCCTGTGAGGGACCCGCACCCTGCTGGGCGGTGCCGCCGCGCCCCCCGTGTGGGCAATCGTCCCGCTGGGGCGGGACGGGTGGGCACACGGGACGGCGCCCTTCGCGGCGCCTCCGCGTTCCGCGCCTGGACCCGCACCATTGGTGCGCCGTGCACGGGGTGCGGGTTCAGGCGCTTGAGCCTCTGGCGCCGGCAAGGGCGCCGTCCGTTGTGCCCACCCGTTCCGCCCCTTGCGGAACGCCTGCCCACAACGGGGGTGGGCACCGCCCCGGCGGGCGCGGCCCGCAACGGGGTGGGCGCGGTCCGCGTGGGCCAACAGGGGGCGTGGGGTTCGTTGACGAAGGGAACAGGATGTCCACGCTCGACCGGCTTCTCCGTGCCGCCGCCGCCACGCGGCCCCACACCCCCGCCGTGACCTCCGGCGAGAACGCGCTCACGTTCCAAGAGCTGTACGACACCGCCGCGGCCCTCGCCGCCCACCTCCGTACGCTGGGCGTCACCGCGGACGCCCGCGTCGGCGTGTTCGTCGAGCCGTCGCTCGACCTGATGACGGGCGTCTGGGGCGTGGTCCTGTCCGGCGCCGCGTACGTGCCGCTCTCCCCGGAGTACCCCGAGGAGCGCGTCCGTTACATGATCGAGGACAGCGGGGCCCGCATCGTCCTCACCCAGGACCGTTTCCGGGACCGGGTCGTGGAGCTGGCTCCGCCGGGGACGGCGGTCGTCGTCATCGGGGACACCCCGACCGTCCCGACCGCGCCTGCCGCCCCCTCGCTCCCCGTCGCCCCGCACGACCTCGCCTACGTCATCTACACCTCCGGCTCCACCGGCCGGCCCAAGGGCGTCATGGTCGAGCACCGCTCGATCGTCTCGCAGATGCGCTGGATGGCGACGGAGCACCACCTCGGCCCGGACGCCGTCGTCCTCCAGAAGACGCCGATGAGTTTCGACGCCGCGCAGTGGGAGATCCTCGCCCCGGCGGTGGGGGCCCGGGTCGCGGTCGGCCCGCCGGGGGTGTACCGGGACCCGGAGGGGCTGGTCGACGCGGTCCGGGCGTCGGGGGCGACCGTGCTCCAGGGCGTGCCCACGCTCCTCCAGGCCCTCGTGGACACCGAGCGGCTGGGCACCTGCACCAGCCTCCGGCGGGTCTGCTCGGGCGGCGAGATCCTCTCCAGGAACCTCGCCGCGCAGCTCCTCGCCGAGCTGCCGGCGACGGAGCTGGTCAACCTCTACGGCCCCACCGAGTGCACGATCAACGCCTCCTCGCACACGGTGGACCGGGCGACGCTCGCGGACGCCCCGGCGGCGATACCGATCGGCAGACCGGCTCACGGGACGACGTTCCACATACGTGACGGGGAGCTGTGCATCGGCGGGGTCCAGGTGGCGCGGGGGTATCTGGACCGGCCCGAGCTGACGGCGGAACGCTTCGTCACCACCGGATCCGGCGAGCGCCTCTACCGGACCGGCGACCTGGCGCACTGGAACGAGGACGGCACGGTCCAGTTCGCGGGCCGGGCGGACAACCAGGTCAAGCTGCGCGGCTTCCGCGTCGAGCTGGACGAGATCGCGCTGGCCATCGAGGACCACGACTGGGTCAGGAACGCGGCGGTCATCGTGAAGGACGAGCCCCGCACCGGCTTCCAGAACCTCGTCGCCTGCGTGGAGCTGTCGCCGAAGGAGGCGGCCCTGATGGACCAGGGCGACCACGGCGCCCACCACCAGTCCAAGGAGTCGAAGCTCCAGGTCAAGGCCCAGCTCTCCGACGCGGGCACCCGTGCGGACGCCGAGCTCGCGGGCTGCCCGGTGGTCCAGCTGCCGGGCGGCACGCCGTCGGAGCGGATGCGGCGCACGGTCTTCGCCCGCAAGACGTACCGCTTCTACGAGGGCGGCGAGGTGAGCCGCGCCGACGTCCTCGCGGCCCTGGCCCGTCGCCCGGAGGGCGTCGGCTCGCGGCCGGTCGGCGGCCTGACGGCGGCCGACCTCGGGGAACTGCTGCGCTGGTTCGGCCGGTTCACGAGCGAGGAGCGGCTCCTCCCGAAGTACGGCTACGCCTCGCCGGGCGCGCTGTACGCGACGCAGCTGTACGTGGAGGCGCGCGGGATCGCGGGCCTTGACCCGGGCACGTACTACTACCACCCGGTCCGCCACCGCCTGTACCTGACGGAGCCGCTCCCCGCCGGAGGCGAACCGTCCCTGCGGTTCTCCTTCCGGGGCGAGCGGTCCGCGATCGAACCGGTCTACCGGAACAACATCCAGGAGGTCCTGGAGATCGAGACCGGCCACATGGTGGGCCTCTTCGAGGAGGTCCTGCCGGGGTACGGCCTGGACGTCAGGGCGTGCGGGGACGGGTGCTGGGAGGTCGTCCCGTACGACGAGGGGGCGAGGACGGACCCGGAGGTGGACGTCTACGTCCAGGCGCACGGCACCCGGATCCCGGACCTCCCGGAGGCCCAGTACGCCTACGAGGACGGTGCGCTGGTCCCGGTCTCGGCCTCCCTCGTCGAGAAGAAGCACGTCATCGCGATCAACCAGGCGGTGTACGAGCGGGCCTCGCTCGGCGTCACCGTGGTCAGCCGCACGGCCGAGAGGGGCCGGGCGTACGTCGACCTCGGCAGGGTGCTCCAGCGCCTCCAGCACGGCGGCCACGGGCTCGGGTTCATGTCCTCCGGCTACAGCTCCGAGTCCGGCCACCCGCTGCCGGCGGCCCGCCGCATGGACGAGGTCCTGACGGCGGCGGGACGGGCGACCGGTCCCTCGTACTTCTTCGTCGGCGGCCGGGTCAGCGAGGAGCAGCGGCTGAGCGAGGGGATGTACGAGGACACGGTCCACATGAAGGGCCCGGCGGAGATGATCCGCGACGACCTCGCGCACCACCTGCCGGACTACATGATCCCGAACCGGGTCGTGGTCCTGGACCGGCTGCCCCTGTCGGCGAACGGCAAGGTGGACACGAAGGCGCTCGCCGAGCTCGCCGTGGTCAACGCGGGCCTGCACGGCCGCCCGCACGTCCCGCCCCGTACGCGGACGGAGGGCAGGCTCGCGGAGATCTGGGCGGCGGCCCTGAGGTACGAGGACGTCGGGGCGGTCTCGGTCCTGGACGACTTCTTCGAGTCCGGCGGGAACTCGCTGATCGCGGTCGCGCTGGTGACGCGGATCAACCGCGAGTTCGGCGCGGGCCTCCCGCTGCAGATCCTCTTCGAGCACCCGACGATCGAGAAGCTCGCGCACCGGCTGGACGGCGCCGCCGCCACCCCCGCCTCCCGTCTCGTGCGGCTCCACGCGGCCGGCGCGCAGTCGCCCGTGTACTGCTGGCCGGGGCTCGGCGGCTACACGATGAACCTGCGGCACCTGGCCGAGGAGGTCGGCGTCGACCGGCCCTTCTACGGGGTGCAGGCGCACGGCGTCAACCGGGGCGAGGAGCCGTACGCCACGATCCGTGAGATGGCCGCCGCCGACGTGGCCGCGATCCGCCGCCGCCAGCCCACCGGCCCGTACACCCTCTGGGGCTACTCCTTCGGCGCCCGCGTGGCCTTCGAGTCGGCGCACCTGCTGGAGGCGGCGGGGGAGCAGGTGGAGCACCTCTTCCTGATCGCCCCGGGCTCCCCGAAGGTCCGCTCCTCGGAGACGGGCGGGGCGACGTACGACAACCCGGCGTTCGTGACGATCCTGTACTCGGTCTTCGCGGGCGTGATCGACACGGGCGTGCGGGCCGGCGACCGGCGGAGCTTCGTGGCGCGCGTCGCGGAGGACTTCCCGGCCCTGGACCCGGAGCTGATCGACCGGATCGTCGCGATCGTCGAGGAGACCTTCGAGTTCACGTACACCTTCCGGGAGCTGACGGAGCGGCAGGTGAGATGCCCGGTGACGCTCTTCAAGGCCGAGGGCGACGACTACTCGTTCCTGGAGGGCGCCACGGGCTGGTCGGCGCGTCCGCCGACGGTCGTGGAGCTGGACGCGGACCACTACAGCCTGCTCCGGCAGCCGGACCTGGCGGAGCTCGTCAAGAAGATCCGCTACCGCCTGGGGCTGTAGGGGCCTCGTCCGGAGACGGGGGCTTCGAGTGGAGGACGGCCCGGCCCTGTTCGGCGGCCCGGGCCGTGCTCTCGGAGACGTAGTCGAGGAAGCGGGCGACGTTCTCCATGCGGTGGCCGGCGGGAGTGCCGGAGCCGAGGACGGTGACGCCCTGCCGCGCGGTGTCGACGATCTGCGCGATGGACCGGGCGGAGGCCATCATCGCCTGGTACCAGACGTCGTCGTCGACGATGTAGCGCTCGCGGCGGCGGTCGTCGCGCTCCCGCCGGACGAGGCCCTGCTCGTCGAGGAACGCGACCGCCTTGGAGATGGACGCGGGGCTGACCCGGAGGCGCTCGGCGAGTTCGGCCGCGGTGAGGCTGCCCGTGTCGGCGAGCGTCAGGCTCGCCATGACGCGGGCCATCATCCTGGGCATGCCCGAGCCCATCATGACGGTCGTGAACGTCTCCTCGTAGGCGAGCACGGCCTCGGCGTCGCGCCCGTGTTCCTGCGGGGAGGCCGCCGTCCCCCGGGGCGGGGCCGGCCTGCGGCGGTGGGCGCGCTGCTCGGTGGCGCGGTGGGCGAGGTCGGCGCGGTAGCCGGTGGGCCCGCCGTTGCGCATGACCTCGCGGGTGACGGTCGAGGTCGGGCGGTCGAGGCGCCGGGCGATCTCCGCGTACGCGAGGCCGTCGGCGAGTCCCAGCGCGATCTGCTGTCGTTCGGGCTGGGTGAGTCTGCCTCCCGGCATCGCGGTCTCCTTCGTCGTCCGTGGGGCCGCCAGCATAGCGTTCATGCCCATTCCATTGCAACGAACCGAAGAGGTCTCGTTGCGTTAGGCGTGAGACCATTGCAATGAAATCAAGCAACTGACCAGCAATAACAGTGTTCTTGCGCAACGAAGTACTTGCCGACTTCATGAACGCAACGTAGCTTTTCCTTCATCGGAAACAGCGCGGCGCACCGGCGTCCGCCACGAAGAAGGAGCAGCACCGTGCAGAAGTTCGACACCACCGCCCCGATCGCCGCCGTCCTCGCCGTCCCCGCCGGCCGGATCCGGCTCATCGCCGCCGACCGGACCGACGCCACCGTCGAGGTCCTGCCCGCCGACCCCTCCAAGAGCCGCGACGTGAAGACGGCCGAGCGCACCGAGGTCACCTACGCCGACGGGACCCTGCGCATCGAGGTCCCCCGGTCGAAGAACGGCCTCCCGGGCGCCACCGGCTCCATCGAGGTCACGCTCCAGCTGCCCGCGGGCTCCCGCGTCCGGGCCGGGGCCGCCGCCGCCGAGCTGCGCGGCGTCGGACGGCTCGGCGACGTCGTCTTCGAGGGCGCGCACGGCCAGATCAAGATCGACGAGGCCGCGAGCCTGCGGCTCACCGCCGCCGACGGCGACGTCGAGGTCGGCCGGCTGACCGGCCCCGCCGAGATCAGCACCGCCCGGGGCGACATCCGCATCGCCGAGGCGAACAACGGCACGGTCACCCTGACCACCCAGAAGGGCGACATCACCGTCGGCGCCGCCACCGGCGTCTCCGCCTCCCTGGACGCGGGCACCGCCTACGGCCGCGTCGTCGACTCCCTCCGCAACGACGGCGCTCCCGTCCTGAACATCCGGGCCACCACGGCCTACGGCGACATCACGGCCCGCAGCCTCTGACCCCCGGTGCGATCCTCCGCCGCCCGTCACCGTCACCCTCCGGGGTGGCCGGCGACGGGCTTCGCGCTCCGGCACACACGGTCGGAGCCCCTCGTGCGCGTCGCATGCGCCCGAGAGCGAACATCCTTGGATTCCGGCCCCGTCGAGGGGAGGCTGGGAGGACGCATCCCGGATCCCGGAGGCCCTCCATGAGCGCTGAGCACACGAACACCCTGTACGAGGCCGTGGGCGGCGCCGACGCGCTGCGCCGGCTCTCCGAGACGTTCTACGAGGCGGTCCTGGCCGACCCCCTCCTCGCCCCCGTCTTCGCCGACTTCACCGCCACCCACGTGGAACACGTGGCCGTATGGCTGGCGGAGGTCTTCTCGGGACCGGCCGATTTCACGGCGGAGCTCGGCGGGCACCAGGCACTCCTCCGCGCCCACCTCGGACTCGGCATCACGGAGGAACAGCGGCTGCGCTGGATGGAGTTGATGACGGCGGCCGTGGAGAAGGAGCTGCCGGACGACGCCCTGCTGCGCCGCCGGGTGGTGGAGTACTTCGACTGGGGCACACGGATCGCCGAGGACGTCTCGGCCTCGGCCCCGGACACCGACCTCGGCACCCCCGGCCCCACCCCGCGCTGGGGCTGGAACGGCCTCGTCTGACCCGCGGTCCTCCCCGCCTCGCCCGTCCGGGTCCCGTCGTCGTGCGGCCCGAGCCGGAGCGGGCGCGGGAAAACCCTTTGCGGGGCGGGGGAGCGGAGGGTCACCCTCTCGGGCATGACCAGTCATCCCTCCCGCCCCGTCGCGGACCTGTTCTCCGCCGACGGGCGCCTCAAGGCGATCCCGCGCAAGCCCGCCCGCCGCGAGGCGCTGCTCGCGCACCTCGCCGCGACCCTCTTCGAGGCGGACCGGACCTACCGCGAGGCCGAGGTCAACGACGCCCTGCGCGCCGTGCACGAGGACTTCCCGGCGCTGCGCCGCCACCTCGTGATCGCCGGTCTCCTCTCCCGCACGAAGGACGGCGCGGACTACCGCCGACAGCAGCAGCCCGGCACCCCCGGAGGCGCGATCCCCGCCGCCGCGTGACGGCCGCGGTGGTGGCCGGCGTGCTCGCCGGCTACGGCATCGCGATCCCGGTCGGCGCGGTCGGCGCCCACCTCGTGGCCGTCACCGCCCGCACCGGCTGGCGCACGGGCGCCGGCGCGGCCCTCGGCGTCGCCACGGCCGACGGGGCCTACGCCCTGCTCGCCGTGGCCGGCGGCTCCGCCCTCGTCCCCGTGCTCGCCCCGGTGACGACCCCGCTGCGGTGGGCGTCCGCCGTCGTGCTGACGGTGCTCGCCGTACGGGCCGGATGGGCGGCCCTCGCCGCGCACCGCCGCAGGGGCGGGCCCGCCTCCCGTGACGACGGGACCGTCCTCACGCCCGCCCGCGCGTATCTCGCCTTCCTGGGGATCACGATCCTCAACCCCATGACGGTGATCTACTTCGCCGCCCTCGTCCTCGCCACGGACTCCTCCGCCCCCTCCACCCCCGCGGACCGCGCCGCCTTCGTCCTCGGCGCCCTCGCCGCCTCGGCGAGCTGGCAGCTCCTCCTCGCCCTCGGCGGCTCGCTCCTCGGCCGCGCCCTGACGAGCGCTCACGGCCGACTGGCCACGGCCCTCGCGTCGAGCACGCTGATCGTCGTCCTCGCGGTGCGCCTCGTCGTACAGGGGTGACGCCGGGGCGCTCCCCGTCGTCCCGCGGTCTCCCCTCCCGTCTCCCGGGACGTCTCAGCCCACGGGATCCGGTTGCCGTCCGCCGGGTCCAGGCGTCAGGCTCCTGGACCGGTCGTACGGAGTTCGGGGGGAAGCGTGACGGGGCGGGTGCTCGGGGCGGGGCTGCGGCGGCGGCATCTGGCCATGATCGCGTTGGGCGGGGCCATCGGGGCCGGGCTGTTCGTCGGGTCGGGGGTCGGGATCGCGGCCGCCGGGCCCGGGATCCTCGTCTCGTACGTCCTCGCCGGGGTGCTGACGGTGCTCGTGATGCGGATGCTCGGGGAGATGTCCGCGGACCGCCCGGTGAGCGGCTCCTTCGCCGAGCACGCGCGGACGGCCTTCGGGCCGTGGGCCGGGCTGCTGGCCGGGTGGATGTACTGGGCGCTGCTCGTCGTGAGCGTCGCCGCCGAGGCCGTCGCGGCGGCGCACATCGTCGGCGGCTGGGTGCCCGCCGTGCCCGGCTGGGCGTGGGTCGCCGTCTTCATGGGCGTCTTCACCGCGAGCAACCTCACGGACGTGCGGAACTTCGGCGAGCTGGAGTTCTGGTTCGCCGGCCTGAAGATCGCCGCCATCGGCGGATTCCTGCTGCTCGGCGTCCTCGTGGCCGGCGGGCTGATGCCCGGGGCGCCCTCGCCCGGGACCGGGCACCTCCTCCACGACGGCGGCTTCCTGCCGCACGGCTGGCACGGCGTCGCCGTCGGCGTCGTCGCCGCCGTCTTCGCCTTCGGCGGCCTGGAGACCGTGACCATCGCGGCCGCCGAGTGCGAGGACCCGGTCCGCGCCGTGCGGGACGGCGTCCGGGCGGTGATGTGGCGGGTCGCGGTCTGCTACCTCGGCTCGATGGCCGTCGTCGTCACCCTCGTCCCGTGGAACGACCCGGCCGTGGCCGACGGTCCGTACGCCGCCGTCATGGGCCGGATCGGCGTGCCCGGCGCCGCCGACCTGATGAAGGCCGTCGTCCTCGTGGCGCTCCTGTCCGCGATGAACGCCAACGTCTACGGCTCCTCCCGCATGCTGCACGCCCTCGTCGGGCGCGGCGACGCGCCGCGCCTCCTCGGCCGGCTCGGGCGGTCGGGCGTGCCGTACGCCGCCGTCCTCGCCTCCGCCGCGTTCGGGTTCGTCTCCGTCGTGCTCAGCATGGTCTGGCCGCGTACGGTCTTCCCGTTCCTGCTCCACTCGAGCGGCGCCGCGATCCTGCTCGTCTGGGCGCTGATCGCCGCTTCCCACCTGCGGCTGCGCGGCCCCTCCGCGCGGGCCGTCGTCGCCCTCGCGGGGATCGGCGGCGTGCTGCTGTTCATGCTGGGGGACGCCGCGAGCCGTACCCAGCTCCTCACCACCGGGGGGTGGGCCGTGGTCCTGCTGGTCCTCGGCGGGGTGCGGCGGCTCAGGAGCGCGCGTACCGGGCCAGGAAGAGATCCACTCCCGAGCTGATCACCCGCGTCAGCTCCGCGTCGTCGATCTCGGCGTCGGGGGAGAAGGTGCGGACGAGCTGAGGCACGCCCACCGTCGCCGCCACCAGCTGCTGCACGGCGAGCGCCGGGTCGGGCGCGTCGAGGACGCCGCGCGCGTTCAGCTCGGTGAAGGCCTCGACGAGCGGGCCGTTGTTCATGTCGTAGCTGACCCGGTACCAGAGCTGGCCGAGCTGCGGGAAGCGGTCGATCTCGCCGATGACCAGGCGGCGCAGCTTCATGATGTCGGGGCGCAGCAGGATCCGGGTCCAGTCGGCGGTGAGCCGGACGAGCGCGGCCCGCAGGTCGGGGGCGTCGGCGATGGTGGAGTTGGAGGGCTCCAGATCGGCGTACGTCTTCGGCAGGACGCCGCCGATGACGGCGAGGAACAGGCGCTCCTTGCTGCCGAAGTGCTTGTAGATCGTCGCCTTCGAGACGCCGGAGCCGCGGGTGATCGCGTCCATGGAGGCCGCCGAGTACCCCTCCGCGAGGAACTCCGCGAGCGCCGCGTCGATGATCGCCTGGCGCTTGCGCGAGGCCGCGTCCGCCGGGTCCGGGATGATCGGGATGCCGTACTCGTCGATCGCGTCGTCGTGCTGTGCGTCGGCTCCGGCTCCCATGGGTGTTCCTTCGGTGGTGGCGGCTGGAGCTTCCACTATATGAACTGAACGGTTTGGTCTGCAAAGGCCGCCAGGGCGGGGCCCGCCGCGACGCCGATCAGGAACGCCAGGTTGAACAGGCCGATCGCGAGACCGTGCCGGGCGGGCGGCAGGCCCTCGGTCGCGGCGCCCGTGAGCAGCCCCTGGCCGCCGGCCGTGACGAGCGCGCTCGCCCCCGAGCCGATCAGGACGGCCACCGCCCAGGGCGCGGCCACGGCGAGCGCGAGCGCCCCGGCCGAACCGAGCGCGAGGAGCACCCGCAGCCGGACCGGGCCGAGCCGCGGGGCCGCGCGGACCAGCTGCCAGGACAGCAGCGCCCCGGCGAGCGCGGCGACGGACGAGGCGGCTCCCGTCTCCACCGCGCTCCAGCCGGTGAGCGCGGTGACGCGGCGCGGAGCGGCGTACAGCAGGACGAAGTTGACGGTCGAGAGGGCCAGCATCAGTCCGGTGGCGGTGAGGAAGCGGCGGTCGCGGAGGATGTCGAGGGGGAGTCCGGTTCTGTTTCCGGGGGTACGGCGGGTGTCGTCCCCCGGTGCCGGTGCCGGTGCCGGTGCCGATGCCGATGCCGATGCCGGGGGCCCGCCCGCGAGGCGGAGCGACGGGCGCAGGAACGGCAGGCCGAGCAGCGGGAGGACCAGGGCCGCGCGCCAGCCGAGCGCCCCGGCCGCCGCCGCCCCCACGAACAGGCCGGCGGTGCCGCCGACCGCGCTGCCGATCGCGACCAGGCCCGGTGTCCGGCCCGAGCGGTCCCGGCCGGCGAGCTGGAACGCGGCGACGTTCAGGCCCGCGGCCCCGGCCGCCTCCAGGGTCCGCCCGGCGATCGCCAGGGGCAGGCCCGGCGCGAGGAGGACGAGGAGCGCGCCGAGGACCACGAGGGCGGCGGCGGCCCTGATGATCCCGGCGGGACCGTGCCGCCGCCCGGCGGTGGCCGAGAGGAGCGGGGTGCCGACCGCCATGCCGAGCCCGAAGGCGGTCATGAGCCAGGCGGCGGCGCCGGGCCCGACGGCCAACGCGCGCGCGGCGTCCGGGAGGGCCAGGCTGGGCCCGGAGACCCCCATCGAGGCGGGGGCGGCGAGAGCGCCGAGCAGGAGGCCGGTACGGAGGGAGGTCCCCCGGACGGCCGGGCTCGGGGCCGACGGTGCCGACAGCGTCGTCATACCGGCATCCGGCCCATCAGGCCCTCCCTGAAGTCGCGCTCCGCCTCGCGGAGCTCCGCGGCCGTGTTCATCACGAAGGGCCCGCTCCGGGCGACCGGTTCGCCGATCGGTTCGCCCGTCAGGACCAGGACCTCGGCGGCCGCGTCCGGTGCCTCGACCGTGAACCGTTCGCCGTCACGGGTGAGCACCGCGAGGTGGCCGTCGGGGAGGCGCTCGCCGGCCACCGCGGCCTCGCCCCGCATCACGTACACCATCGCGTTGTGGTCGGCCGGGGCGGTGAACTCGGCGCGGGTGCCGGGGGCGAGGCGTCCGTGGGCGACGAGCACCGGCGTGCGGGTCTCGAAGGGACCGGTCACGCCGTGGCCGGTCCCGGCGAGGACGGTGATCTCGGCGCCCTCCGGGGTCACGGCCACCGGCAGGTCGGCGGCCTCGGCGTTCTGGCTCCGCGGCGGGGTGCCCTTGAGACGGGCGGGGAGGTTCAGCCAGATCTGGAGCATGTGCTGCCGGCCGCCCGAGGCGAGGAAATCCGGTGTGGGCAGGGCCTCGTGGACGATCCCGGAGCCGGCGGTGAGCCACTGGACGCCGCCCGCGCGGACGACGGCGCGGTGGCCGCGCGAGTCGGCGTTCGCGACGTCGCCGTCGAGGACGTACTGGATCGTCTCGAAGCCCCGGTGCGGGTGCGGGGGCGCGCCCTTCGCCTCGCCGGGCGCGAGGTCGACGGGACCCACCTGATCGATCATCAGGAAGGGGTCGACGAAGGGGAGTTCCGCGGTGGGGAAGGGGCGGCGCACCGGGAATCCGGCGCCCTCGTGGGTGTGGAAGGGGCGGGCCGTGCGGGCGACGGTGCGCCCCGTGGCGAGTGTGCTCATGCCTTCGAATGAACTACACCGATCAGTTCACTGTCAAGACTGAACTGTTCTGTTGACAGACTGAACCGATCTGTTTAGTTTCATGGGCGTCGAGTCCGGCACCCGCCGGCCCGTCCGACCGACCAGGGGGCTCCCATGACCGCGTCCACGATCCTCGCCATCTCCGGATCGCTCCGCGCCACCTCGCACAACACGCGACTGCTCCGCGCCGCCCAGAAGTTCAACCCGGGGGGCCAGGAGATCGAGATCTACGAGGAACTGCGCGAGATCCCGCCCTACGACCTGGACCTCGACACCCCCGAGCTGCGCCCGGCCGTCGTCGGAGAGCTCCGCCGCCGGGTCGCGGAGGCGGACGGCCTCCTCATCGCCACCCCCGAGTTCAACTACTCCGTCCCCGGTGTCCTCAAGAACGCGCTCGACTGGCTGTCCACCGACTGGACCGGGACCGAGGGCCTCCCGCTGCACCGCAAGCCCGTCGCGATCCTCGGCGCCGCGCCCACCAACTTCGGCACCGTCCGGGCGCAGCTGGCCCTCCGTCAGGTCTTCGTCTGGACGGACAGCGACGTCGTCGTGAAGCCCGAGGTGCACGTCTTCCGCTCCCACGAGCGCTTCGACGCCGACGGCAACCTCACGGACGAGGTCGCCATCGAGCTCCTCCAGGGCCTCCTGACCTCCCTCCAGGCCAAGATCGACGCCTCGAAGGCCGACGCCTCGAAGGCCGACGCGGCGAGGGCCGCCGCGTGAGCGCCCGCGCCGAGACCGTCACCGCCACCTACCTCGGCACGGCGACCGTCCTCCTCCGCGTCGGCGACCTCACCGTCCTCACCGACCCCGCCCTGGACCCGGCCCCCGCCCACCACCCCGGCGCCCGCCCGCTCCACCGCACCGTCGGCCCGGCCCTGACCGCCGCCGAACTCCCGCCCGTCGACCTGATCCTGCTCTCGCACGACCAGCACGCCGACAACCTCGACCCGACCGGCCGTGAGGTCCTCGGCCGCGCGGGGGCGGTCCTCACCACCCCGGCGGCCGCCGAACGCCTCGGCGGCCGGGCGCAGGGCCTCGCCCCCTGGGAGAGCCGGACGGTCACCGTCGGGGCGACGACCCTCACGGTCACGGCGACCCCCGCCCGGCACGGCCCGGAGGGCACCGAACACGTCACGGGACCCGTCACCGGCTTCGTCGTCGCGTACGGGGGCGGCACGCTCTACGTCTCCGGCGACACCGTCCGCCACGACGCCCTGACGGAGATCGGCGCCCGGTTCCGCATCGACACGGCCTTCCTCCACCTCGGCGACGCGCACTTCCCGTCCACCGGCGACCGGGCCTTCTCGATGAGCGCCGCGGAGGGTGCCGCCCTCGCCCGGACCCTCGGCGCGCGGACGGTGATCCCCCTCCACTTCGACTCCTGGGACCACCTGGCCGAGGACCCGGCCCGCATCACGGAGGCCTTCGCGGCCCCGGACCTCGCGGGCCGGCTGCGATGGCTCCGCCCGGGCGTCCCCGAGACCCTCTGAGGCCTCCGCACCGCTCGCGTCAGCGGCCCCGGCGCGCCCCGGTCGTCACCGCGACGGCTCCCGCGACCGCGAGGACCGCGCCCGCCGCCATGACGCCCCGGCCGGAGCGGTACGAGAGCACCGACCAGCACGACCGTGCCGACAGCAGGGACCCGACGCTCGCCCAGGACCCGACGGACAGCGCCGAGGCGGCGGAGCCGACCGACCCGACGGAGAGGAACGACCCGACCGAGCCGATCGAGAGGGTCGAACCGACGGACCCGATGGACAGGAACGAGTCCCGGGACCAGAGCGAGAGGCGCGAGGAGGAGCCCGAAGAGGTCATGGCCCGATCGTAGGCGCTCACGGCACAGCAGGGCCGGCGCGATGCGGAGTGCGGGGGCGACGGCGAGTACGGCGAGGGTCGCACGGCGCCGCCGCCCGCGACCTCCCACTCCCGTGGCGTGGATCACACCGGAGTTCGTGTCACAGGGCGCCGCGCCGTCTCGTCTCGGGGACGTAAGCCCACCGACCCGAACCGAGGAGACACGACGATGGACGCACGAGTGGACTTCTTCGCCGACCCCACCGCCGGCAAGGCCCTCAAGCACCTCATGGCCGCCGGCAAGATCCTCCAGGGCTCCACCCTCCCGGCCGCCGTCCAGGAGCTCGTCTCCCTGCGCGTCAGCCAGATCAACGGCTGCGGCGTCTGCCTCGACATGCACACCAAGGAAGCCGTCGCGGCGGGCGAGAGCCCCGTCCGCCTCGCCCTCGTCGCCACCTGGCGCGAGGCCACCGTCTACACCGAGGCCGAACGCGCGGCCCTCGCCCTCGCCGAGCAGGGAACCCGCGTCGCCGACGGCGCCGAAGGCGTCAGCGACGAGGTCTGGGAGCGGGCCGCCCAGCACTTCGACCAGGAGCAGCTCACCGCCCTCGTCCTTCTGGTTTCCTTCATGAACGCCGCCACCCGCATGAACGTCATCAGCAGGCAGCCGGCCGGTGGCTACGAGGTCGGACAGTTCCACTGAACGGGGAGTGACATGGGCAAGGTCGAGGAGTTCGAGGAACTGCGACCGCTGCTGTTCTCGATCGCCTACCGGATGCTCGGCAGCGTCAGCGAGGCCGAGGACGCCGTCCAGGAGACCTGGCTGCGGTACGACGCCTCCTCGACCGTGCCCGAATCCCCCAAGGCGTTCCTGTCCGCCACGGTCACCCGCATCGCCATCGACGTACTCCGCTCCGCCCGCGTCCGCCGCGAGGAGTACGTCGGACCGTGGTTCCCCGAACCGCTCCTGGACGATCCGTACGAGGACCCCGAGCGCGCCGCCGAGCTCGCCGACTCCGTGTCCATGGCCGCGCTGCTGCTCCTCGAACGCCTCAGCCCCCTCGAACGCTCCGTGTTCGTGCTGCGCGAGGTCTTCGGCTTCGGCTTCGACGAGATCGCCTCCGCCGTCGACCGTACGGAGGCGGCCTGCCGCCAGCTCCTCGTACGGGCCCGCCGGCACATGCACGACGGCCGGCCCCGCTTCGAGGCGGACCGCGCCGAACGTCAGGAACTGGCCGCCCGCTTCTTCGACGCCCTGAAGGGCGGCGACGTCGACGGCCTGCGGAGCGTCCTCGCCGCCGACGTCCGGATGGTCGGCGACGGCGGCGGCAAGGCCCCGCAGCTCGCCCGCGCGATCGTCGGTGCGGACAGCGTGGCCAAGCTGCTCGCCGTGGTCTTCCCCCGCATGGCCCAGGTCGCCATCACCTTCGAGCCGCACGACGTCAACGGCCAGCCCGGCGCGGTCTTCCGCGACCGCGACGGCAAGGTCCTGCACACGCTGGGCCTCGACATCGTCGACGGCCGCATCCAGATGATCCGCTCGGTCATCAACCCCGACAAGCTCGCCCACCTGGGCCCGGTCGCCGACGCCTGGGCGATCAACGACCAGGTCCGCGCGGCCCGCCGGGGCTAGGCCTCAACCCGCCTTGACGGCCTCGACGAACGACACCCACGCGGCGGCGGGGACGACGAGGACGGGGCCGTCGGGGCGCTTGGAGTCGCGGACGGGGACGAGGCCGGGGGTGTTGTCGGCCACTTCGACGCACTCGCCGCCGTCCCCGTTGCTGTAGCTGCTCTTACGCCACACGGCGGCGGTCAGATCAAGGGCGTTGGCCATGTCGGTAGTCCTCAGCCGCTTCTTCGATCAGGGCGAGGGACGCCTCCGGCGGCAAGGCGGCGGCCCTCAGCCGATCGTATGCCTTGCGGTACTGCTTCACGAGGAACGGATCGTCGATCGTCTGACCGTGGTACGGCCCCTCCGTGTACATCAACGGCGGTTCGTCCGCGAACTCCATGAACATCATCGACAGCTCCATGAACGGCTGCGTAGGCGCGTTCCACGGCAGGATCTGCAAAGTGGCACAGCCCCGTTGTACGAAGGCGGCGATGTGGTCCAGCTGTTCGGCCATCTCCACTGGTGTGATCGTGAAGTTGCGCACCAGCGGCTCGTGCATGATCACCCAGTAGTCCGGACTCTTCGGGGTTTCGAACAGCTCCGCACGCTTCAGACGAGCGTCGATCTTCGCCTGGGCTTCCTCGGGGATGTCCCTCGGGTGTGTGGAACGGATCACCGCCCTCGCGTACGTGGCGGTCTGGAGCAGGCCGGGAATGAGCGCGTTGCTCCACCGCTCGATCGCCAGCGCGCGCTTCTCCGACTCGGCGATCGGCGCGAAGTACGCCGCATGCGCACCCTGCTTCGCCTTCCGTACGTCCTCGCAGCCCCGTGCGAAGAACCCGTCCGTCCTCAGCACACGGTCCACGTGCTGGGCCAGGTCCAGCGGCATCCGGCGCTGGCCCCGCTCGATCTCGCTCAGATACGTCACCCCGTAGAAACTGCCCTCCACCAACCCCTCCAGCGTCAGCCCCGCCTCCTCCCTCTTGAAGCGGAGCTCCTTCCCGTAGAACTGCGGGACGCTCGCCGAGCCGTCGATGTCCTTGCGCGCAGCCACCCTCGACCGCCTTTCGCACCTTGCTCCGTGGAGCGGAAACGCTTCCCACGGTAGGACGCGGGGCGGCAGCGTGTGAGGGGTTCGTCACGGCACGCAACGAAAGGTGGACGCCCCCATGGACGACGACATCAGGCCCGACGTCGAAGCGCTCCGTACCGCTCTCGCAGCTCACGGCATCACGCTGCCCTCCCTGGGGGTGGACGTGGTGACGCTCGCGGGGTCCTCCATCCGGCCTCCGCTCGTCGCGCTCGGCGACTGCAACGTGGCGACCGCACGCCACCTCGCCGAGGTGCTGCTGAAGGCGGCCGGCGGCTGATGCTCCCGCTCACGGTGGAGCTGTTCGCGCTGCCCGAGGAGGTGGCCGAGGTGCGGCGGATGGTGGAGAGGGACGACGTACGGCTGTGCGTGAGCGAGCTGTTGACGAACGTCATCCGGCACGTGGGGGAGGGGACGCCGGTGACCGTGCGGGTCGCCGCCGCGCAGGGCGGGCGGACGCGGGTGGCGGTCACCGACCCCGACCCGCGCGTCTGGCCCGTACTCCAGGTCGCGGCGGACGACGCCGAGTCGGGGCGCGGGCTGGCGCTGCTCGACGCGGTGGCGGCGCGGTGGGGCGTGGACCAGGGCCCGTACGGCAAGACGGTGTGGTGCGAACTGGGCGCCGGGAGCTGGTCGTCCGGGAAACGGGGCTGCCAGGATGCGGGCATGACGCAGATCATCAAGGGGGGAAACCTTCCGCTCAGCGGCGAGCCGATGCGGGTCGCCGTCGTCCGCCGCTCCGGCGGGCCGGAGGCGCCGAAGGTCGACGCGGCCGCGCTGCTCGTCGACGCGGACGGCAAGGCCAGGGGCCGCGGCGACCTGGTCTTCTACAACCAGCCCGAGCACGCCGGGAGCGCCGTACGGCTCCTGGGGGAGGCCCGGGGCGAGGAGGGGGTCGTCGCGGACTGGCTGGAGATCGACCCCGGCCGGATCGAGGACTCCGTGGAGCGGGTCGTGGTCGCGGCGTCCTGCGACGGCGGGACGTTCGGGGAGGTCGAGGACCTGTACGTACGGGCGGTGAGTGCGACCACCGGCGAGCAGCTGGCGCTGTACGCGGTGGAGGACGCGACGACGGAGACCGCGATCCTGCTGGGCGAGTTCTACCGCAGGAACGGGGGGTGGAAGTTCCGGGCGGTGGGGCAGGGGTACGACTCGGGGCTGCCGGCCCTCGCGACGGACTTCGGCTTCTCGGCGTCGGAGGACGAGGCGGACGACGAGGACGAGCAGGGACCGGAGGCCGCACCGGAGGCCCCCGTCGCCGTGCCCGCGCCGACGCCCGCGCCCGCGCTCGTTGCCGTCGACAAGGCCGACGTCCCCGTCCCGTACTCCGGCGCTCCCGTCGCCGCGCCCCTCGGCCGCCTCAACGCCCTCCCCGCCGAATTCGGCCCGGAGTTCACGTGCGTCGAGTACCAGGGCGACGGCAAGGAGGACGTCGAGACCGGTCTCACCCTCCCGCGCGGCTTCATCGCCGTCGACGTGGTGAAGAAGGGCGCCGGTCACCTGGACATCGTCACGCTGACCGTCCGCAAGCGCCGGTGGCGGCAGGTCATGCGGAGCCGCATGGACGATCTGCGCGGGGTGGGCGTCCTGCACCACGACGGTCAGTCGCCGCTGCGGCTGAGGGTCGACACGCGCGGCCGGTGGATGATCAGGCTCCGCCCGGTGTCGACGCTGCGTCCGTTCGACGGGCCGGTGGAGGGGTACGGGCCGGACGTCCTGGCGTACACCGGCGACGAGACCGGCGTCAGGTTCCGGTTCGAGGGCGACGAGGACAAGAAGGGGTACTTCGGCGTCGCGGCCCACCGCAAGGGCGGCCACTGGGAGTACCGGTTCAGCCGGCGCGACCGGGGCCGCGGGAAGGGCGACCTCCCCCGGGGCCCGCGTCTCCTCGTCGTCGAGGCGGACGGGGCCTGGTCCATGGAGCCCCGCCCGGGAGGGAGCGGGGGCTTCTGGTCCCGGTCGGG
Source organism: Streptomyces sp. NPDC004266 (assembly GCF_042874095.1). NCBI lineage: Bacteria > Bacillati > Actinomycetota > Actinomycetes > Kitasatosporales > Streptomycetaceae > Streptomyces > Streptomyces sp. NPDC004266. Next base: position 438,765 of record NZ_JBIAMM010000003.1, on the reverse strand, counting down.
TCGCTAGGGAGGGGCGGGAGGAGCCTGCGCGTGGCTCGTCGGGCCGAGCCGGGCCATCGCGCGCATCGCTCCAGCGTCCGACCGCACTCGCCGGACGCGAGAGGCAGTGAACCGCGCAATTGGTCTAGTCCAAGTTTGGTCCAGGCCATTGACGCGGCCGGGGCGGCGGGGGTTACTTCGTATCCCAACAGCCGTGCACGACAACGACGTTGGCGCACCTCCCGCACCCCCCACAGTCATTGGATCGCCATGAGACGACGCGTACGTTCGCTCCGCTCGGCCCTCACCGCCGCCGTGACCGCCGTGGCCGCCCTCGGGCTCGGGGCCGTCGCCGCCGCCCCCGCCCAGGCCGCGACCCCGCTCCCCGCCCGGGTCTTCGCCCCGTACTTCGAGTCCTGGACCGGGGAGAGCCCGGCCGCCCTCAGCGCGCAGTCGGGCGCCAAGCACCTGACGATGGCGTTCCTCCAGACCGCCACCAAGGGCTCCTGCACCGCGTACTGGAACGGCGACACCGGCCTGCCGGTCGCCCCGTCCTCCTTCGGCGCCGACATCGCGACCATGCGGTCCCGCGGCGGCGACGTCATCCCCTCCTTCGGCGGCTACACGGCCGACACCACCGGCACCGAGATCGCCGACAGCTGCACCGACGTCAACCAGATCGCCGCCGTGTACGAGAAGGTCATCACGACCTACGACGTCACCCGGCTCGACATGGACATCGAGGTCGACTCCCTCGACAACGCCGCGGGCATCGACCGCCGCAACAAGGCCATCAAGCTCGTCCAGGACCGGGCCGCCGCCGACGGCCGCCAGATCCAGATCTCGTACACCCTGCCGACGACCACCCGCGGACTCGCCGCCAGCGGGCTCGCCGTCCTCAAGAACGCCGTGGCCAACGGCGCGAAGGTCGACGTCGTCAACCTGATGACCTTCGACTACTACGACAACGCCGCCCACGACATGGCCGCGGACACCAAGACCGCCGCCCAGGGCCTCTACGACCAGCTCGCCGGGCTCTACCCCACCAAGACGTCCGCGCAGCTCTGGGGCATGGTCGGCATCACCGAGATGATCGGCGTCGACGACTTCGGGCCCGCCGAGACCTTCACCCTCGCCAACGCCCGCACGGTCTACGACTGGGCGGTCTCCAAGGGCGTCAACACCCTCTCGTTCTGGGCGCTCCAGCGCGACAACGGCAGCTGTGCCGGTGGCGCCGCGGCCGACGGATGCTCGGGCATCCAGCAGAACACCTGGGACTTCTCGCACATCTTCGCCCCCTTCACCAGCGGGACGACCGCCCCGGCCGACGACTTCTCGGTGACGACGACCCCGGCCGCCGCCACCGTCACCGCGGGCGCGTCCACCTCCGCCACGGTGAAGACCGCCGTCACCTCCGGCGCGGCGCAGACGGTGAACCTCACGGTCGGCGGCCTGCCCGCCGGCGTCACCGCCACGCTCAGCCCCACCTCGGTGACGGCCGGGGGCTCCTCGACCCTCACCGTGAACACCACGGCGGCCACGGTCTCCGGCACGTACCAGATCGTCGTCAACGCGGCGAGCCCCTCCGCCGGTCACGCGGCGGTCCTCTCCCTGACCGTCACCGGCGGCGCCACCCGGTGCACGGCGGCCCCGTGGGCCTCCTCGCAGGTGTACACCGGCGGCCAGCAGGTCTCGCACAAGGGCCACACCTGGAAGGCCAAGTGGTGGACCCTGGGCGAGGAGCCCGGCACGACGGGCGAGTGGGGGGTGTGGCAGGACCTCGGCGCCTGCTGAACCGTCTGCCGAAGCCGCCCGTACCCGTGCCGGGGCCCGCCGTGTGGAGGCGGGCCCCGGCACGGTGCGATCAGGAGACGCGCTTGAGGGTCCACGCGTTGTTGTTGAAGCCGGAGTTCGGCCACGCGACGCAGGAGCTGCTGTAGTAGGAGCTGGTCGCGGTCCAGCCGGCGGGGTAGTACGCGGACCCGCAGGCCTGGACGACGGTGCCTATGGGCAGGCCGGTGAGCTGCTTGATCTGCTTGATGTTGGGGTTGAGGTTCTGGTTGCCGCAGCTGGCGCTGTAACCCCAGCTGACGTCCACGTAGCCCTCCGGGGTGGCGGTGCTCGCGCACGTGGTCGTCACGTCACCGGGGGCCGCCTGGGCGGGCGCGGCGCTGAGGGCGAACATCGCGGCGGCGCCGGCGAGGGCCATGGTGGTGGTGCGCAAGCGGGTCATGGTGGACTCCTTGGATCCGAAAACGGCCAATGGCATAGGACAGCCCTGTTTCTACGGCGTGTGCGCGAGGCGTAACAGAGTGTTTCGAGTCTGGTGGAAACAGGCCACGCCGAGGGACGGTCCGGACCCGGGCGTTCCCCGGCTGGTCCAGCCGGCCGAACCGCTTCTTGCGGTCGTCGTCCCTCCGCTTCCGGTCCTCCCCGACCGAGGCGCCGAGCGAGCCGCTCTTCCGGGGCTCTTCCCGGCGGGCTCGCGACACCGGGGTCGGTGCGCGCGGTCACCGCCTCGCCGTGTCCGCATCGCGTGAACTCCCCCGGAGCAACGGCTGTCGAGGCGTCACACGCTCCCACTCGCCCCCTGAGGTCACCAGGGGGAAACCCCGTCGACGCCTCAGTCGATGTGCACGATCTGGAAGGCCTCCGCCATCCGTCCCGGGGGCAGGCCGCCGGCCGTCGCGTGCTCGCCGAGCCAGTCGCGCAGGAGGCCCGCCAGGTCGTCGAAGTGGGCCGTCTGCGAGGTGTGGATGCGCAGGGCCTCGACCTTGCGGTCGAAGACGGAGGTGACGTCGACGTACTGGTTCGGGGTGGGCCCGGTCATCAGCCACAGCTCGTGGACGGTCCACGGCTCCAGGCCCTCCTCCTTGAGGAGTTCCGGGTGGGCGAAGGGGTTGCGGGCCTCGGGGTAGACCGCGCGCAGGCAGGCGTCCCCGACCGCCCGGTGGTCGGGGTGGAGGTCGGCGACGCGGGCCCAGTTGATCTCGGGGGACGGGATGACGGCGCGCTGCGGCCGCACCTCGCGGATGACCCGGCACAGGTCGCGGCGGAGCTCCACGGTGGGCTCCACGAAGCTGTCGGGGTAGCCGAGGAAGCGGACGTCGGCGACGCCGCTGAGCTTGGCCGAGTGGACCTGCTCGGCGCGGCGCAGGTCCGCCATGGCCTGGCGGGGGAGCGCTTCGTCGTAACCGCCCGCGCCGCCGTCCGTGACGATGCAGTACGTGACGCGGGTGCCGCGCTCGACCCACTGCATGACGGTGCCGCTGACGCAGAACTCGATGTCGTCCGGGTGCGCGGCGACGACGAGCAGGGACTCGGGGGTGGTCCGGTTGAAGTCCTCCATGGGGCCAGCCTGTTGGGGCGGAGGGGGCGTCGCAAGGCCACGTCGTGGCGTGAACAGGACATGGCACTTACGCGCCATTCAAAAAGTTGGTAGATTCAAATCATTGGGTGCGACCAGTAAGTCGATTCGGAGGCGACCGGCATGTGCAGGATTCTCGGCTCCTTCGCCGCCGGGGCGGACCGCCCCGAACCGGCCCAGCTCGCGGCGGCCTCCGCCCGCCAGCGCCACGGCGGCCCCGACGAGCACCAGGTGCTCAGCGGACCCGGCTGGTCGCTCGGCTGCGACCGGCTCGCCGTCACCGACCCCCGCGGCGGACAGCAGCCCTACCGACTGCCCCACCTGCCCGGCATCCTCGCCGTGCTCAACGGCGAGATCTACAACCACGCCGAACTCCGCCGCACCCTCGCCGCCCGCGGCCACCGCTTCCCCGACCTCTGCGACGGCACCGTCCTCCCCGCGCTCTACGCCGAGTACGGCCCGGCCTTCGCCGAACACCTCGACGGCATGTTCGCCGTCGCCCTGCTCGACCTGCGGCCCGGCCGCACGCAACTCGTCCTCGCCGTCGACGACATGGGCATGAAACCGCTCCACCTGCACCACGACCCCTACGACGGCTCCACCCGCTTCGCCTCCGAGATCCCCGCCCTCCTCGCCTTCGAAGGCGTACGGATCGCCCCCCGCGACGACGCCCTCGACACCGTCCTCGCCACCCGCACCTCCTTCTCCACCCACACCGCGCTCGACGGCGTCGACGTCCTGCCGCCCGGCGCCACCGCCCTCGTACGCCCCGGAGCCGCCCCCGTCGTCCGCCGCCGCGGGCCGCGCCGCGCCACCCCCCTCGGCGACACCCAGGACGTCCTGCGCCACGAGGTGCGCCGGCTCGCCCGGGCCGAAGTGCCCGTCTGCGCCGTCACCAGCGGCGGCCTCGACTCCGGACTCGTCACCGCCCTCGCCGCCGAACACGCCCGCGAGACCGACGCGCCGCCGCTGCACACCTTCCACCTCACCTACCGGGGACGGTGGCCCGACTCCGAAGCCGCCTACGCCCGTGCCGTCGCCCGCCGCGCCCGGACCGTCCACCACGAGGTCGCCGTCGACCCCGACGAACTCGGCTCCCTCCTCACCCGGACCGTCCGCCACCTCGGCCAGCCCAACGCCGACCCCATCACCCTCTCCACCTACGCCCTCTTCCGAGCCGTCCGGCAGAACGGCTTCACCGTCGCCCTCGCCGGCGACGGCGCCGACGAACTCTTCGGCGGATACGACCGGATGCGCGCCGCCCTCGCCGCCGGCCCCGAATGGGCCGACACCTACACGGACGCGCTCTCGGCGGCACCGAGGCTCGTACGGGAGCACCTCTACACCTCCCACTACCGCGCCCACATCGCCGACCAGGGCTCCGCCGCCGACCGCATCGCCCAGGAACTCCGCTCGGCCGAGGCCGCCGGCGCGGACCGGCTCACCGCGATGACCGCCTTCGAGACCCGGTGGCGGCTCCCCGCGTACCACCTGCGGCGCCTCGACCACCTCTCCATGGCCTGGGCGGTGGAGGCGCGCCTGCCGTTCTGCCAGCCGTCCGTCGTCACGCACGCGAGGTCCCTGCCGGTGGCCGCGCGGACGGGCAAACGGGCGCTGTACGAGGCGGGCGCGGAGCTCCTGCCGCCGTCGGTCCTCCGCCGCCCGAAGCAGCCCTTCACGCTCCCGGTGGCCGCCATGCTGGCCCCCGGAGGTCCTCTGCTGGACCTGGTCCGCGAGATGCTCTCCCCGGCGCGGCTGGTCCTCGGCGGGAAGATCCGCGCGGACCGGGCGGCGAAACTCCTGGCCCGGCACCTGGACCGCCCCACCCCGCAGGCGGCCCTGACGCTCTGGTCCCTCGCCGTCCACGAACTCTGGACGGAGGTCGTCCAGGGCATGCGGATCCCCACCGGCTGTGCGGCCTGACCCCCCGGGCCCTCCCCGCCCCGGAGCCGCCGCGGCGCGGAGGGTCCCGTGACGGTCGTCGCCACCGTCGTCCGCGCCCACGACGCCCCCGGCCCCACCCTCGTGCTGCGGGGCGGGGAACTGCCGCGCGGCGCGCTCGCCCTGGCCGGTGAGCTGGCGCGGCTGCTCCGGGGGCTCGCCGGGACCGCCTACGCCGGCATCAACAAGATCGCCCTCTACGACCGTGCCCCCCGCGCCCTCCACGACCGCGCCCCCCGCGCCCTCCACTACCGCTTCGTCCAGGCCCTCCCCGACAGCCGGTTCGACTTCCGCGCCGGCTGCGGGCACTCCCTCCTCGCCTGTGTCGTCGCCGACGGACGCCGAGCGCCCGTCACCGTCCGGGCGGTGACCACCGGTGACACCGTCCTCTGCGAGCCGCAGGGGGACGAGGACGCGTACACGCTCAGTTTCCTCCGGGCGCCCACGGGCCCCGGCACCCTCCCCACCGGCCGCCCCGCGGACGTCCTCGACGGCGTGCCCGTCTCGCTCGTGCGGTACGGCAATCCGTACGTGTTCGTCGACGAGCGGCACCTGCCCCGGACGGCGGCGTACGACCGGCTCCTCGCGCTCCGGGCCGAGGCGGCCCGACTCCTCGGGCACCACCCGGACTCCGCGCTCCCCAAGATCGCCGCCTTCGCCGAGGGCCCCGACGGACGGCTCTCCGTCCGCGCCCTCACCGTCGGCGGCTGGCACCCCCGCCTCGCCCTCACCGGAGCCGCCGCCCTCGCCGCCGCGGGGGCGATCGACGGGACCGTCGTGCCCGCCGTGCGGGGGCCCGTCCGCACCCCGACCGGCACGGTCACCGTCTCCGCCGCCCCGGACCGCGTCCGCGTCCACCACAAGCGCGCCGAGGTCCTCGAAAGCCTCGAACTGCCCTGGCGTATCCACGCAACGGCGTGAACGCGCACCCCGCTCGCCAGGTCCGCGCCCCCCTTCCTCTGCCACGCTGAAATGGACCGGCCATCGGTATCCGTGGGGACGTGGGGAGAGCAGACGCACATGAAATTCGAGAATCTGCGTGTCGTCGTGACCGGGGCGTCCCGCTCTTTCGGTCGCGCGCTCGCCGTCGGATTCGCGCACCTCGGCGCCGAGGTCTATGTGTCGGCGCGGACCGTGGAGGCCGCCGAGCGGACCCGTACCGAGGTCGTGGGCTCGGCCCGTGACCGCATCCACGCCTTCGGCTGCGACCTGAGCAGGCCCGCCGAGATACGGGAGTTCGCGGCCCGGGTCGGCGAACGGACCGACCGGGTCGACCTGTTGGTCAACAACGGCGCCCGCTGGCTCGACGGCATGGACCTGGAGTCGGCGAGCGACGCGGAGATCATGGAGACGATCGAGTCGACGGCCGGCGGCACGGTCCTCATGGTGAAGCACTTCCTGCCGCTGCTCCGCGGCTCGCTGCGCCCCGACATCGTGAACATGGTCGCCGTCCGCGACGCCGAGGGCGCCTCCGCCTCCGCGGCCCACGAGGCCTTCTGGGCGGCGAAGAGCGCCCAGGCGGGTTTCGCGGACATCCTGTCGCGCCGGCTGCGGCCCTCGGGGGTCCGCGTCTTCTCCCTCTTCCCGCCCGATTTCTCGACCTCGGACCCGCGCTTCGCGGAATGGGACGGAGCGAATCCGGACGGAACGGCGCCCGACGAGAAACTCACCACACAGGCCCTCTTCGAGTGCATCGTCTACGCCGTCGAGCAGCCCCGCGACTGCTTCATCCGCTCCTTCCACTTCGAGCCCCGCTGACCGCCCTGCGCCCCACGGCGCCCCGTCAAGGAGGTCCCATGAGCACCCCTGTCTGGATCACCGCGACTCCCCCCGCCACCCACGGCGAACTCCACATCGGCCACCTCGCCGGGCCGTACGTCGCCGCCGACGTCCTCACCCGCTATCTGCGCGCGGAGGGCGAGGCGGTCCGGTTCACCACCGGCACCGCCGATCACGCCAGCTCCGTGGAGGTCCGCGCGCTGCGCCACCACCGCAAGCCGGAGGAGGTCGCGGAGGGCTACCGTGCCGCGATCACCGCCGACTGGCTGCGGTCGGGCGTGGAGTTCGACCACATCGTGCGCCCGCGCCGCGACAAGGGATACGGGCGCTGGGTGCAGGACCTCTTCGCGAAGCTGTACGCCCAGGGCGTCATCGCCCCCCGGACGCGGCTGCTCCCGTACTGCGAGCCGTGCGACCGCTGGCTGCACGGGGCGCACGCCACCGGCACCTGCCCGCACTGCGGCGCGGTCAGCGACGGCGGGATGTGCCACGAGTGCGCCCGGCCGAACGACGGCGGCGATCTGATCGCGCCGCGCTGCGCGCTCTGCGACACCCCGGCGGTCGCCCGCCGCTGCCGCCGGCTCTACGTGCCCCTGGAGCCCTTCCGGGACACGCTCGCCGACTACTGGGCGACGGCGGGCCTGCCGCCGAGGCTCGCCGCGCTGTGCGAGTCGCTCGTCGAGGACGGGCTGCCGGACATCGCGGTCGGCCACCCCGGCGAGTGGGGGCTGCCGGTGCCGGTGGAGGGCTTCCCCGAGCACCGCGTCGACGGCTGCTTCGAGGCCGCCGCGATGCACCTCTTCGGCTACGACGTGAAGGGTCCGCTGCCGCGCCGCGCGATCCACTTCTGCGGCTTCGGGCACGCCTTCTGCCACGCGGTGCTGCTGCCGGTGCTGCTCCTCGCGCAGGACGTCAAGCTGCCGCAGGACTTCAACGTCAACGAGTCGTACGTCATCGAGGAGGGCGTCCAGGAGGGCAACGTGTGGGCGCTCGACCTGCTCACCGAGTACGGCTCCGACACCCTGCGCCGGCACGTCCTCCAGGCCCGTCCGCTCGGGCGCCGCACGGTCTTCCGGCGGGAGCGGCTCGCCGCCGCCCGGCGCGAGCTGGACGAGAACTGGAACAGCTGGCTGTCCCGGCTCTTCTCGGCCGTGCGGGAGGAGTGCGGTGGCCTCGCCCCGCAGGCGCTGCCCGGCGGCACCGGCTGGGAGGTCCTGGAGCGGCGGCTGCACCGGGGCGTGGACGACCTGCGCGAGGCGTACGGCCCCGACGCGTTCGATCCGCGCCGGGCGGTCGCCGTCCTGGACGAGATGGTCCGCTCGGTGGCCGACTTCGGTCACGTCAACGCCCATGAGCGGTGCCGGCCCAGCACCTCCTGCCGTCATCTTCCGGCGCTGGCCGCCCAGCTGGCGGTGGCCTCGGCGCTCGCGGCCTGGTCGCGGCCGGTGATGCCGGAGGGCGCCGACCGGCTCGCGGCGGCGCTGCGGGTGGAGCCGGGGCGGCCGGTCGACTGGCAGGCGCTGATGCCGCCGCTGCCGGGAACCCGGCTCGCACCGCCGTCGGGTCCGGTCTTCGGTTTCTGACCGGCCCCTTCCCGCCCCGTACTACTAAGCAACTAAGTACTTCCGTAGGAATGCCCTGCCGCGTGACCGTGCGCGCGACGCGCAGGGGCACGCGGGCCCCCGCCTCCCTCTCACAGGAGCCCCACGTGTCCCTGCGCGTCGCCATGCTCAGCGTCCACACCTCCCCGCTCCACCAGCCCGGGACGGGGGACGCCGGCGGCATGAACGTCTACATGGTCGAGCTCTCCCGCGCCCTCGCCGAACAGGGCGTGGAGGTCGACCTGTTCACCCGCTGCCGGGGCGAGGGCGCGCCCCCGCTCGTGGAGCTCGCTCCGGGCGTGCGGGTCCGGCACCTGCACGCCGGGCCGCGCCGGGCGCTGCCGAAGGAGGCCATGCCCGGCCTGGTGGTGCCGTTCTCGCTGGCCCTGCTCAAGGAGGAGCGGCGCTACGACCTGGTCCACTCGCACTACTGGCTCTCCGGGCAGGCGGGCCGGATAGCGGCGGTGGGCTGGCGGACCCCGCTCGTGCACACGGCCCACACCCTGGCCCGGGTGAAGAACGCCTCGCTCGCCGAGGGCGACACCCCCGAGCCGGAGCTCCGCGTCCGGGGCGAGCACCAGGTGGTGGGCAGCGCGGACCGGTTGATCGCGAACACGGCCGACGAGGCGGAGGCGCTGCGCTCGCTGTACGGGGCGGAGGAGGCGCGGACCGAGGTCGTACGGCCCGGGGTGGACCTGCGCACCTTCCATCCGGGCGGGAGCGCCTCCCGGGGCGGGGGCGCCGGGGGAGGGCGGGCGGCGGCCCGTGCCCGGCTCGGTCTGCCGGCCGACGCGTTCGTGCCGCTCTACGCGGGCCGCATCCAGCCCCTGAAGGGCCCGGACGTGCTCGTCCGGGCGGTGGCGGAGCTGCTGCGGGAGGCGCCGGGGCTGCGCCGCCGGCTCCTGGTGCCGGTGGTGGGCGGGCACTCGGGCGCCTCCGAGCAGGGCTCGGTCCGGCGGCTCGCGGAGGAGCTGGGGGTCGCCGACGTGCTGCGGCCCCGCCCGCCCGTGCCGCAGGAGCGGCTCGCGGACTGGTACCGGGCGGCGGACGTGCTGGTGGTGCCGTCGCGCAGCGAGTCGTTCGGTCTGGTGGCGGTGGAGGCGCAGGCGTGCGGGACGCCGGTGCTCGCGGCGGCGGTGGGCGGGCTGCCGACGGCGGTGTGGGACGGGGTGACGGGCCTGCTGGTGCGGGGGCACGACCCGGTGGAGTACGCGCGCCGGCTGCGGATGCTCGCGGAGCATCCGGAGGCGGTGGAGACGATGGGGGCGGCGGCGGTGCGTCACGCGCGCGGGATGAGCTGGCGGGTGTCGGCCGCGCGGACCGTCGAGGTGTACCGGGGGGCACTGGAGCGGGGGGTGGGGCAGGGGCGGCGGCACGCCCCTGCCCCGGCGGCCCCTCTCTCCTGGAGGAACGAGAAGGCCGTAGCACAAGTCTAGCATCTCTTTTGGTCCGACCAAAGGTATGGCGAGCTCCGGATGCCTCAATTCCGTTGTTCCGGCGGCGCATTGACGCATCCACGCCATGGCGGATCCACGCACGGACAATCCCTGGATTCGATTCGGGGGCCGGGACAGAATGGAGATGTCTTCAGGGAAAGCCCGGCGGCACGGGCCCCGGAAGGCGGAATTGACATTCCAAGTCCTGGAGGAATCATGACCGTTCAGCAGAACTCCGGTATCCGCAAGGCCGTCCGCCAGTTCGTGGTCGCGGCGGTGGCGTGTACGGCGGTCGCGGCCGGCGCCGCCTTCGCCGTCTCCCCCGACAGCGCCGCCCCGGTCACCCCCCACGCCGTCGCCGGTGTCGCGGACGACAACGGCTGGCCGATCGTTCCGCCGAACCCGACCCCCACCAACTGACTTAGATCACCGGCGAATTCCCCAGGAATTCCGGAAACGCCTCCCCCTCGGGCCCCGCAATCGCTGCCACGATTGCGGGGCCCGCCCGTTCCCGGGAAGAATCAGTCCAGCCAGCCGAGCCGGACCGCCCGCGCACCCGCCTCGAAACGGCTCGTCGCCCCCAGCTCCTGCATCAGTTCCGAGATCATCCGGCTGACCGTCCGCAGCGACACCCCGAGCGTGCGCGCGATCCGCTCGTCCTTCATCCCCGAGGCCAGCATGTGCAGCGCGGCCCGCTGCTGCTCCGAGAGCCCGTCACCGCCCGCCTCCGCCGTCGCCTCGTTCCCGTACGGGGTCGCCGTGTGCCAGCAGTGCTCGTACAGGCTCAGGTACGGCCGCACCAGCGCGCTGCCCCGCGCCAGGATCGCGCCCTCGCCCGGCTCCTCGGGCCGGATCGGCACCAGGGCGAACTGCTGGTCGGCGATGATCAGGTTCATCGGCACCACCGGCGCGAGCCGGATCTCCACCCCCAGCTCGGCCCGCTGCCCGAGGAACTTCTCCATCCGCGGGTCCGTCGCCTCCTGCCGGCCGTAGACGGCGCGCACCCGCACGCCGTTGGCGAGCTGCCGCCGGTCCCGGTCGAGCATCAGCTCCGGGTTCTGCCGGCCCGGCGTCCCCGGGTGCATCGAGGCCGAACTCTGCTGCATCACATCGGTGATGTCCTCGATGGCCTGCTGGATCCTGCGGTAGTCCGTCAGGGCCTCGACGTGCGCCTCCGCCCGGGTCAGCGCCTCGGCCCGCAGATAGGAGCCCGCCAGGACCTCCAGCGTGCTGTACGCCTCGTCCGCCTCGGCCAGATGCTCCCGCAGCCGCTCCCGTTCCCGCTCCAGGAGCCGCAGCAGCGCGATCTCCGGGTCGATCGCCGCCACCGTGTCCGTCTCGGACCGCCAGCTGCCGTCCTGCACGGCGTCGACGGTGGCGTGCACCTGCCCCGTGGGCACGATGAGGCCCAGGGCGAGGAGTTCGCGGCGACATCGCTCGTACTCCTCCGGCGCCAGCCCGAGCTCCCGGCGGACCTCCTCGAAGTCCGAGACGCCCCGGCGGCGCAGCTCCTGGTACACGGCAAGCAGGACGTCGGTCGTGCCGTCCCCCGTGCCGTCGCCCGCGGTGACCATGGCGAAGTGACCCCCTCATCCTCCGAGTCGACCCCGCCCTCACCCCGTCATACGGCGTGGCGGGATTCCGTCGTGCGTTTTCCGCGGCCCGCACGGCCCCCGTGGACCGTGCGCGTCCCCCATGACATCCGAACTCCTCGTGCTAGCCCACGGGTTCCGGCCCTTCGCCGTCGAGCAGCCCCAGCCGGGCCGCCTTGACGCCGGCCTCGAAGCGGCTCGCCGCCCCCAGCTCCTGCATGACCTCGGAGAGCAGCCGGCTCACCGTCCGCAGCGAGACGCCGAGGCTGCGCGCGATCTGCTCGTCCTTGATGCCCGAGGCGAGCATGTGCAGCGCGGCCCGCTGCTGGTCCGACAGCCCGTCGCCGCCGGTCTCCCCGGGCTCCTCGCCGTACCGGGCGGCCGCCTGCCAGCAGTACTCGTACAGCGCGAGGTACGAGCGGACCAGGCCCGGGCCGCGGGCGAGGATGACGGGCGAGTCCGGATCGTGCGGGTCCGTCGGCAGCAGGGCGAAGTTCTCGTCGGCGAGGACCATGTTCATCGGGACGACGGGGGAGAGGCGCAGCTCCACGCCGAGGGCCGCCCGGTCCTCCAGGTGCTGGGTCATCTCGGGCACGGTGCCGACCCGGCGGCTGTACATGGCGCGGACCCGCACTCCGCGGGCGGCCCGGGAGCGGTCCCGCTCCAGCTCGGCGGCCATGTCCTCACGCCGTACGGAGCCGGTGTGCATGACGTGGACGGCGGTGCGCACCGACTCCGTCAGGTCCGAGAGCTCCCGCAGCACCCGCTGCGGGTCGGTGACGATCTCGACCTCGACCTCTGAGCGGGGCGCGGCCCCGGCCCGCAGGAACGGCCCGGCGAGGGCTTCGAGGGCGGTGTGCGCGCGGCTGGTCGCGGCGAGGCGGTCCTGGAGCCGGTCGCGCTCCCGGCGCAGCAGCCGCAGCAGGGCGACGTCCGGGTCGAGGACGACGGGGCGGGGGCTCGGGTCCGAGGCTTCGGGGGCGGCGGTGAGTCCTAAGGAGGCGAGTTCGCCGCGACATCGCTCCCGCTCGTCGGCGGAGAGATCCAGCCGGTCGGCGACCTCGTCGAAGCCGGCCTCGGGGCGGGCGCGGAGCTCCTGGTAGACGGCGAGAGCCTGATCGCTCCCCGCCCGGGACACGGCGGCGTTTCTGGACACGGCGCAGCAGACTCCCCTCGGATCCGGTGGACCCTGTCGAATCGCCCCGCTAGACCCTGCCACAAAATCGAACGACACGCACGGTGTCGACCGGCGCGGAAGCGGCGGGCACGCGGGGAGGTGACGGCGGCTCAGGCGCCGGAGGCGGCCGCCCGGCAGTCGGGGCACAGACCCCTGAAGACGACCTCCGCGTCGTCCACCCGCCACTGCGGCAGGGCGCCGCGGGGCGGCTCCGGCGCGGTCGCGGAGACGTTCTCCACCCGGCCGCAGCCGGTGCACAGGGCGTGCTGGTGGGGCGGTCCGGAGATCTCGAACACCGCGGGCAGGCCGGGCCGGTCGAACTTGGCGACCAGGCCGGTCTCCTGGAAGTGCCGCAGCATCTCGTACACGGCCTGGCTGGTCAGCGTGCCGAGCCGCTCGCGGGCCGTCGTGGTGATCGCCTCGACGTCCAGATGGCCGCCGGCGGCGAGCACCGTGAGCACCTCCAGGCGCGGGCCCGTGACCCGCAGCCCGACGTCGCGCAGGCGCTGGATCACCGCCTCGCGGCCCGTCAGCTCTTCCACGACTGCCATCTTCTCCGCCCGCCACCTGGTCGGCCCAAACGTTTGTGGGCATCGTACCTCTTGCTCGTCAACCCCGGCAGGTGCTCTTCGGCCGACCCTCCGCCCCGTATCAGTCGTCCGTCCTGCACACGAGGAGGACGGACTCGGTCCGCTCGTCGATCCGGTGGCGCCGCCGGCCCTCGATGTGCAGCCCCGCCGAGTGCAGCTCGGCCGCGAGCCGCTCGGGGTCGACGATCCACTTGTCCGTGGTCAGCACCACCCGCTCCGAGGAGAGCTTGCCGGTCCTGGCGGAGTAGTACGTGATCCGCTCGCTCATCGACGGCAGGTCGAAGACCTGCCGGGCCACCACCCACTCGTCGATGCCGTCGAAGCGCGGCACCTGGAACGCCCAGGTCCGCCGCGGCTCCGCGATCAGCCCCGGCAGCCGGTGCGCGGTGTAGTCGAGGGCGAGCGCCCCGCCCGCCTCCAGATGGGCGGCGACCTCGCGCAGCAGCTCCGGCCGGCTGGCCGGCGGGACGGCCGTGACCATGGCGCCCGCCAGCAGCGCCAGCCGGTAGCTGCCTTCGAGGCGGAGCTCGGTCAGGTCCGCGCGGTGGGTGACGACGAGCCCGGCCACCTGCGGGCCGATCCGGCGGGCCCAGCCTTCGAGGCGCTCCAGGGCCGAGGCGTCCCGGTCCACGGCTTCCACGGCGAAGCCGTGCCGGGCGAACGGGACGGCGAGCCGCCCGGCGCCGGAGCCGAGGTCGAGGACGGGTCCGCCGGTGGAGCGGGCGAGGCCGAGGTAGCGGACGATGTCCGCGCTGTGCGGGCCGAGCAGGGCGTCGTGCAGCCAGACCGAGCCCTCGTCGGCCGGGGAGACCGACTCGAGCCCGGGGAGCGTGTCGGCGGCGACCCGGACGCCGGCGCCGGGGGCGGGCTCCTGGTCGAGGCCGTATCGGGACGGCAGGACCGGAGCGAGCGCTGCGGGCACGACGGGCAGGGAAGTGCCGCTCGGTGTGTGCATCGCTCCTCCAGGGGCTCGCTCGGTCCATGCCGTCCGGGCGGGGTACCCGTGCCGCCGGGCCCGCGCCGCTGAACCATCCTGACCTGGGAGCGAACCCCCGATCCACCGGATCGGGCTGCGTGAACACGCGATGGCGTGGATCTGCCACGGTCGGCCGGAAGGGAGCGGCCGGTCGGACGAGCGGCCGCAGGGAGCGGCCAGTCGGGCGAGCGGCTGATCAGGCGAGCGGCCGGTCAGACGAGCGGCCGGCTCCACCGCCTCGGGGAGAGCGCCGCGAAGCCGAGGTGGGCGTAGAAGGGGAGCGCCGGGTCCGCCTCCGCCGGGAGCTCCACGCGCTGCTCCCGGGCGCCGTAGCCGCGCATCCGGTCGGTCGCGGCGGCGAGCAGGGCCGTGCCGACGCCGGCGCGGCGCGCGCCGGGCTCCACCGCCAGCGCGTACACCTCGCCCTCGCCCGGGACCGGGACGCCGCCGGCGGCGACGCCGACGACCGTCCCCTCCGGGCCCGTGGCGACCAGCCAGCCGAGCCAGCCGGGGGCGCCTCCCGGAATTTCAATTTCCGCGCGTATGCGGGGGAGTGCGCATTGCGCGGAGATCAGCCGTCGCATCGGGATTTCGTCCAGTATTCCGGCGTAGCTGCTCCGGATGATGTCGGCAAGCAGTCTGGATATCGTGGTCGCGTCGCCGGCCGCTGCCGTACGAACGCCGGCGAGCTGCATTGGTTTTGCACCCTTCGACGTGCCGAGTCCGAACCCCAACGTACCCACAATAGCGGTGCATTCCGTGATCCGTGACCGATGCGAAATCTACGAATTCGCTTAGTAAATAACGGTGTTCACGTATTACCGGGGAACGAGCAGCACGCGATGACCAGGGGGGTCATCGCGAGCCCGGCCGCCGCGATCGTCAGGAGTCCGTACAGCACGGGGTGTCCCGCACGGTGCGGGGTGAGGATGCGCCGCATCCGCAGCGCCGCCGAGGGGCCGCCCGCGGCGAACGCGGACCGCGGCGCCCGGCCCGAGGCCAGTGCGTACAGCGCCGTCGCCAGCGCGTCCCGCGAGCAGCGGCGCAACGCCCGGTCGTCCGCGGCCATTTCGAGCAGCAGGGGTACGGCGGGCCCGCCGTGGCGCGCGAGGGGGAGGCGCGGGAAGACGGCCGCGAAGGACTCCGCCGCCGCGACGAGGAGGTGGTGCCGGCCCGCGATGTGCGCCCGCTCGTGCGCGAGGGCCGCCGCGAGCTGGGCGGGCGTCAGGGCGCGCACCGCGCCGGAGGAGACGACGACCCGGCGCGAGCGGCCCGGCAGGCAGTAGACGGCGGGCCGGTCGTCGTCGAGGACGGTGGCCCGCAGCGCGGGGTCGTACCGGCCGACGAGCCGCAGCACCCCCGCGTGCCGGGCCCGCATCCGCCGGGCCCTGGCGAGGCGGCGCACGAACGCGGCGGCGGGCGCCGAGAGGGCGAGGAGCGAGAGGCACAGGGCGATCCGCTCGCGCCCGTCGAGGTGCAGGAGCTGGTCGAGGGTGGGCGGCCGGAGCGTGAACATCATGTCGGCCAGCCGGTGGCTGCTGGTGCTCGACAGGACCATCTGGGCGGGCAGCAGCGCGGACGCCGCCGCGAAACCGGCGCCGCACGCGGCCCAGACGCCGAGGGCGAGCCGGGGCACCTGCTGGGCCCAGCGGGCCCGGGCCACCAGCCAGGGCACGACGAAGCCGGTGAGGAGGGCGAGCCCGAGCGGGACGAGGAGGTGGTGGTTCACGCGTGACCTCCGGTGGGGGCGGGGGCGGGCTGGTTCACACGCGGCCTCCGGCGGGGGCGGGGCGGTTCACGCGCGGCCTCCGGCCCGGCCGTCCCGGGCGTCCGGGCCGTCGCCCCGGGCGGCGCGGAGGGCCTGCGGGGCCTGGTCGCCCCGGGCGGCTCGGAGGGCCGCGTCCAGGGCGGCCATGTCCTCGTCCGAGATGGCCTCGACGAAGCGGAGGAGGGCGGCCGGGCGGTCCCGGCTGTCGCCGAGGGCGTCCCGCATCAGGCCCGCCGTGTACTCCTCGCGGCCGCGGACCGGCTCGTACAGCCAGGCCCGTCCGGACTTCTCGCGCCGGAGCCAGCCCTTGCGGTGCAGGATGTCCGCCACCGTCATCACCGTCGTGTAGGCGACCCGGCGTCCCCGATTGATGTCGTCGACGATCTCGCGGACCGTGGCGGGCCGCTGCCATGCCCACAGCCGGTCCATGATCTCGGCCTCCAGCTCTCCCAGCCGGCGCACGTGCATCCCCTCCCCCGTAGGGCCTGCTCATCGTACGGGCCGCCTCCCCGCGTCAGGTATACCCCCCAGGGGTACGATGGCGGGATGTCGACCCTCATGAAGAACCGCCCCTGCGCGAAGGTCTGCGGCTCCGGTCCGCCCGGTTCGGTGGAGCTGGTGCTCCTCCGTCAGCTGCTCGGCCTCTGTCTCCGGCTGAGTCTCACGCTGTCCGCCGACTGCCCTTCGCGCAAGGGCGGTTGACACTTCCTGCCGGAGTCCCGGGGACTCCGTCACGTCCGGATCAGCCGGGCGATGGCCTTGGACGCCTCGCCCACCTTCACCTTCGCCTGGTCCCCGCCCTGGGCGATGGCCTCCGTGACGCAGCAGCTCAGGTGCTCGTCCAGGAGGGCCACCGCGCAGGACTGGAGGGCCGCGTTGATGGCGGAGACCTGGGTGAGGACGTCGATGCAGTAGACGTCCTCGTCCACCATCCGCTGCACCCCCCTGACCTGGCCCTCGATGCGCCTCAGCCGTCTGATGATGTCTTCCTTGTGCTGTCCGTAACCGGCCACGACGGGCTCCTCGGGGATCAGGGGTTCACAGGACGGGATGGTCAGCGGTCGGCGGCCTGGAAGCCCCGCAGGCGGAGGCTGTTGCCGACCACGAAGACCGAGGAGAAGGCCATGGCCGCGCCCGCGATCATCGGGTTGAGCAGTCCGGCCGCGGCGAGCGGCAGGGCGGCCACGTTGTAGGCGAAGGCCCAGAAGAGGTTGGAGCGGATGGTGCCGAGGGTCTTGCGGGAGAGCCGGATCGCGTCGGCCGCGGCCCGCAGGTCCCCCCGTACGAGGGTCAGGTCGCCGGCCTCGATGGCGGCGTCCGTGCCCGTGCCCATCGCGAGCCCCAGGTCGGCCTGGGCGAGCGCGGCGGCGTCGTTCACGCCGTCGCCGACCATGGCGACCGAACGGCCCTCGCCCTGGAGGCGCTTGACCACGTCGACCTTGTCCTGCGGCATGACCTCGGCGATGACCTCGTCGATGCCGACCTCGGCGGCGACGGCCTCGGCGACCGCCTTGTTGTCACCGGTGAGCAGGATCGGGGTCAGGCCGAGGGCGCGGAGGCGCCGGATGGCCTCGGCGCTGGTCTCCTTCACGGCGTCGGCGACCTCCAGGACCGCGCGGGCCTCCCCGTCCCAGGCGACCGCGATGGCCGTCTTGCCGGCCTTCTCGGCCTCGTCCTTCGCGGACCTGAGCCCGGCGGGCAGCTCCATGGCCCACTCCTGGAGCAGCTTCTCGCGGCCGACGAGGACGGCGTGGCCGTCGACGACGCCCTGGACGCCGAGACCGGGGACGTTGGCGAAGTCCTCGGGGGTGGGCAGGGTGCCGACCTTGGCGGCGGCGCCGGTGGCGACGGCCTGGGCGATCGGGTGCTCGGAGGAGTGCTCCAGGGCGCCGGCCAGGCGCAGGACGTCGGTCTCGTCGGTGCCGTCGGCGGTGTGGACCTTGATGAGGGTCATGCGGCCGGTGGTGACGGTGCCGGTCTTGTCGAGGACGATCGTGTCGACCTTGCGGGTGGTCTCCAGGACCTCGGGGCCCTTGATGAGGATGCCGAGCTGGGCGCCGCGGCCGGTGCCGACCATGAGGGCGGTCGGGGTGGCCAGGCCCAGGGCGCAGGGGCAGGCGATGATCAGGACGGCGACGGCGGCGGTGAAGGCGGCGGTGAGTCCCTGGCCGGTGCCGAGCCAGAAGCCGAGGGTGCCGAGCGCGAGGGCGATGACGATCGGCACGAAGACGGCCGAGATCTTGTCGGCGAGGCGCTGGGCGGCGGCCTTGCCGTTCTGCGCGTCCTCGACGAGCTTCGCCATCCGGGCGAGCTGGGTGTCGGAGCCGACGCGGGTGGCCTCGACGACCAGGCGGCCGCCGGCGTTCAGGGTGGCGCCGGTGACGGAGTCGCCGACCCCGACCTCGACGGGCACGGACTCGCCCGTCAGCATCGAGGCGTCGACCGCGGAGGAGCCCTCGACGACGGTGCCGTCGGTGGCGATCTTCTCGCCCGGGCGGACCAGGAAGCGGTCCCCCACCTGGAGTTCGGCGGTCGGCACGGTGACCTCGCGGCCGTTCCTGAGGACGGTCACCTCCTTCGCGCCCAGCTGCATCAGCGCCTTGAGCGCGGCGCCCGCCTTGCGCTTCGAGCGGGCCTCGAAGTACCGGCCGGCCAGGATGAAGGCGGTGACGCCGGCCGCGGCCTCCAGGTAGATGTTCCCGGCGCCGTCGGTGCGGGCGATCGTGAACTCGAAGGGGTGCGTCATGCCCGGCGTGCCGGCCGTGCCGAAGAACAGCGCCCACAGCGACCACAGGAACGCGGCGATCGTGCCGACCGAGATCAGGGTGTCCATGGTGGCCGCGCCGTGCCGGGCGTTGGTCCAGGCGGCCTTGTGGAAGGGCCAGGCGGCGTAGACGACGACCGGGGCGGCGAGCGTGAGGCTCAGCCACTGCCAGTACTCGATCTGCAGGGCCGGGACCATCGCCATCGCGATGACGGGCACGGCGAGCGAGACGGCGGTGACCAGCCGCTGCTTGAGGGGCCGCAGCTCCTCGTCGGCCTTCTCCTCGTCGGTGGGGCCGCCGCCGTTCTCCTCGCTCCTCGGCGGCTCGGGCTCCTGGGCGGTGTAACCGGTGGCCTCGACGGTGGCGATCAGGTCGGCGACGTCGATGTCGGCGTCGAAGGTGACCTTCGCCTTCTCGGTGGCGTAGTTGACGGTGGCCTCGACCCCGTCCATGCGGTTGAGCTTCTTCTCGATGCGCGCCGCGCACGAGGCGCAGGTCATGCCGCCGATGGCGAGCTCGACCTGGGCGGTGCCCGGAGTGGTCGTGGTCATTTCCTGCTCCTCGGGTGTAGCGGGGTTCGGGGGCCGGGGTCCGGGCGTGGTGGGCGGACCCCGGCGGCCGGGGTGGTGCGGGCGGTGTTCCGCCTGCCGGGCGGACCGTCGGGTACCGGGACGGGGGGGCGCCGGTGGGGTGCCGGTCTGCCCGGCGGCGGATCAGGCCCGGCCGGTCAGCTCGTAGCCCGCGTCGTCGACGGCCGCGGTGATCGCGGCGTCGTCGGGCTCGCCGCCGGTGGTCACGGTCACCAGGCCGCCGGCGACGTCGACGTCGACGGAGAGGACGCCGTCGAGGGCGCCGACGGACTTGGTGATCGCGCTCTTGCAGTGGCCGCAGGTCATGCCGGAGACGGCGTAGACGGTGACGGTGCTGTCGGCGACCGCGACGGCGGCGGTGGTCTCCGTGGTCGAGCAGCTGTTGTCGGGGGTGCAGCAGGAGCCCATGGCTTCCTCCTCGGTCGATTCCTCTCGGAGATACCCTCGGGGGGTATCTGGTAACGAGTCCATGTATACCCCCCGGTGGTATCCCGCGCAAGTGTGGAGTCGACTTGACTTGATACCCCCCAGGGGTATGGTGAAGTGCATCGGACGCACGAATGCCCACGCCGCCCACGTACGGGAGAGCAGTCATGAACACCGGAGTGAAGATCACTGCCTTTGCCGCCGCGCTCGCCGCGACCTTCGGGACCGCGTACGGGGTCGGCAAGGGGGTCGGCCCCGTCGAGGAGCCGGCGAAGGCGGAGCACGGGGAGCACGCGGCACAGGAGCCGCGGAAGGAGGGGGTCGACGGCCACGCGGGCCACGAGGAGGGCGCGACGGCCGCCGCCCCGGACCTCCCCGGCGGCCTCCAGGTCTCCCAGGACGGCTACACCCTCGCCCTGGAGACCCCCACCCCCGCCGTCGGCCGCAGCACCCTGAGGTTCTCCGTCAAGGACGCGTCCGGCAGGAAGGTCACCGCCTTCACCACCGAGCACGGCAAGGAGCTGCACTTCATCGTCGCCTCGCGCGACCTCAACACCTTCCGCCACCTGCACCCCGTGAAGGCGGCCGACGGCACCTGGACGGTGGACGCGGACCTGCCGGCGGCCGGCGGCTACAAGGCCTTCGCCGACTTCAAGCCCGCGGTGAAGGGCGCGCGGGGCGTCACCCTCGGAGCCGACCTCTCCGTCCCGGGCGCGTACGCCCCGAAGCCGCTCCCCGCCGTCGCCCCGACGGCGACGGTCGACGGCTACCAGGTCCGCCTGGGCGGGGTCCTGGACCCGGGCGAGGCGGGCGAGCTCAGGCTCACCGTCACCAAGGCGGGGAAGCCCGTCACGGACCTGGAGCCGTACCTCGGCGCGTACGGACACCTCGTCGCGCTCCGCGACGGCGACCTGGCCTACCTCCACGTGCACCCGAACGAGGGCGGTCCCGGCCCGGACGTCTCCTTCACGGCGACGGCGCCCAGCGCGGGCACGTACCGCCTCTTCCTCGACTTCCAGCACGAGGGGAAGGTCCGCACGGCGGCCTTCACGGTGAAGGCGGGCGCGACGGGGGCGGCCCCGGCGGCCCCCGCCCCGGCGGCGAGTGGAACGGGTGGGGCGGGGCACGATGCGGGAGGCCACGCCCACCGCTAGTCTGGACATTGGACTAGACCTGTAGCCGTCATTCATGGAGGAATGGGCTCGATGAGCAACCGTGCTGTCCTTGAGGTGATCGCCCTCGACGAGGAAGACGCGGTCGCTGCCCAGACCGGTGGCGCCGACCGGCTCGAACTCGTCACCGACATGGCGGCGGACGGCCTCACGCCGTCCACGGCGTCCTTCGCCGCCATCCGGGCCGCCGTGGACATCCCGCTGCGCGTGATGCTCCGGCTCGCCGACGGATTCGCGGCCGGCGACGTCGACGCCCTGGTCGGCCGGGCCGAGGAGCTCCGCTCCGCGGGCGCCACCGAATTCGTCCTCGGCTTCCTCACCCCCGACGGCGAGCCGGACCTGGTCGCGGCGGAGCGCCTGATCGCCGTCCTGGACGGCTGCCGCTGGACCTTCCACCGGGCGATCGACCGCGCCGCCGACCGCGACGGCCTGCGCAAGCTCCTCGCCGACCTGCCCGGCCTCGACACCTACCTGACGGCCGGTGCGGCGACCGGCGTCGACGACGGCCTGCCGACCCTCCGCGCCGAGGCCGCCCGCGCGGGCGAACCGGGCTACGAACCCCAGATCCTCGTCGGCGGCGGCCTCCGCCTCGACCACCTGCCGACCCTCCGCGCCGCCGGCCTCAGCGCCTTCCACATCGGCGGCGCCGCCCGCCCCAGGGGCTGGACGCACCCGGTCGCGGCGGAAACGGTCCGCACGTGGCGGGAGGCGCTGGACACCCCGTAGCCGCCGGCCGCCCCGTAGCCGCCGGCCGCTCCGTAGCCGCTGGACACCCCGTGGCCCCCGGCCGCCCCGTGGCCGCTACCGGAGCGGTCGCTCCCGGTCGCGCCAGGCCGCTTCCCACGCGCGGGTCATCGCCGGGTAGACGATCGCGTGCCGGAAGGGCGCGATCAGGGCCATGTAGAGGCGGCCCAGGCGGCCGTTGGGCTTGACCAGGACCGCCATGCGGAGCTCGTGGCCGCCACCGGGCGTCTCCACCCAGCCCAGGTGCAGGACCCCGTGGACGGTCTTGTTCGCCAGCTCCCGGGCGCACTCGTCGGGCAGCTCGTACAGCGGGACGAACGGGCCGGGCCCCGGGGTGGGGTCCGCCGTCGCCGTCAGCTCCTCCGGCATGCGCTCGCGCAGCGAGCGGACGCGCGGGCCGAGGCCGGCCTCCGGGTCGTCCCAGCCGAGCAGGGCGCCCAGCTTCCAGCGCACCGCGAACAGGAAGCGGGCCGGTCCGGACTGCTCCGACAGGCCGGCGCCGGCCGCGATCGCCGCCAGCACGCGCGGGAAGTCGTCGGGCCCCGCGCCCGGCGTGCGGAAGGACCAGACGTCCAGGGTCGTGAAGTCGGGGACGTACGCGTGGATCCGCCACGGCCGACCGGTGTGCTCGCCGACGGGAAGTCTCATGACCGCCGCCACCTTTCCCCTGCGTTCTATACGCTTGCGTATAACGACGAGGCCAACGATGCCAGACCAGATGTACGGAGGCGTACATCCGGTCGACGAGTGAGGGAGGACACACCGTGGGCGCCGCACGCACACCGCGCGAACGATGGGTGGAGGAGGGACTGGCCGTCCTCGCCGACGGCGGCCCCGACGCCGTCCGCGTCGAAGTGCTCGCCAAGCGACTCGGCGTCACCAAGGGCGGCTTCTACGGGCACTTCGCCGACCGCGACGCCCTCCTCGCCGCCATGCTCGACACCTGGGAGCGGGAGGCCGCCGACCAGGTGATCGACCGCGTCCGCCAGGACGCGGACGGCGACCCGAGGGACCTCATCACCCTCGCCGGCATGCTCACCTTCTCCGGCGACCGGCTGCGCCCCATCGACCTCGCCGTCCGCGACTGGGCCCGCCGCGACGAGACCGTCGCCGCCCGGCTGCGCCGCGTCGACAACCGGCGCATGGAGCTGCTCCGCGAGATGATCGGCACCTTCTGCGCCGACCCCGACGAGGTCGAGGCCCGCTCCCTCCTCGCCTTCTGCGTGGCCATCGGCCACCACTTCCTCGCCGCCGACCACGACGGCCGCACCCGCGTCGAGGTCCTCGCCCGCGCCGGCGACCTGATCCTGGACAGGCCGAAGGAGCCGAAACCCCGTGGTCCGGAAGGTGCTCGACCGCTAGCGTCGCCCGCATGACGACCCCCGCCATCGACACCGGCCTCGTCGAGCGGCTGATCGCCGCCCAGTTCCCGGACTGGGCGGGACTTCCCGTGCGGGAGGTGGACTCCGCCGGCACCGACAACGCGATGTTCCGGCTCGGCGACGAGTACGCCGTACGGCTGCCGAAGGCCGAATGGGCCGCCGGGCAGGCCGAGAAGGAGCAGAAGTGGCTGCCCCGCCTCGCGCCGCACCTGACCCTGCCCGTGCCCGTGCCGGTCGGGCGCGGAGTGCCGGGCGAGGGGTACGACCGGTCGTGGTCGGTCTTCGCCTGGCTCGACGGCGACGACGCTTACCGCACCCCGATCGCCGATCTCGCCCACGCGGCCGTCGAGTTGGGCCGCTTCGGTGCCGCGCTGCGGCGGGTCGACACGAGCGGGGCGCCGAGGTCCTTCCGGGGCGGCGGCGTCACGGACTGGGAAGGCGGAGCCATGACCGGCGCCGTCCGGGAGCTCGGGGCCGACGGCGTCCTCGACGCGGCGGCCGCCCGCGAGGCGTGGGAGTCGGTCCTCCGGCTGCCGCAGTGGGACCGCGCCCCCGTCTGGCTCCACGGCGACCTGCTGCCCGGCAACCTCCTCACCCGCGGCGGACGCCTCCACGCCGTCATCGACTTCGGCGGCGCCGGTACGGGCGACCCGGCCGTCGACCTCATGGTCGCCTGGACCCTGCTCACCCCCGAGACCCGCCCCCTCTTCCGCGAGGCCGCGGAGGTCGACGACGCCACCTGGGCACGCGGCCGCGGCTGGGCCCTGTGCTGGGGCATCGTCACCGAGCACCACTACCGGGGCAAGAACCAGGTCCTGGCCTCCGTCGCCCACCGCGCGTGGTCCGCGGCGCTCCCCGAGTACGCGAGCCCTGCCTGATCCGAAAGACAGGCCCTAGCCCGCCACCAGCTCCACCTCGAACCCGTCCTCGTTCTCCAGGTACGCCGCGTAGTGGCCCTCGCCGCCCGCGTACGGATGCCGGTCGGCGAACATCAGCCGCCAGCCGTGCGCCGGGGCCTCGGCGGCGAGGGCGTCCACGGCCGCCCGGTCGCCCGCGTGGAAGGCCAGGTGGTTGAGGCCCGGACGGAGGCGGTCGTGCTCGTCCGACGTACGGGCCGGGGACCGCTCCACCACCAGGTAGCAGGAGCCGAGCGCCCAGCTGCGGCCGCCCTCCCAGGACTGGAAGGGCGTGTACCCGAGCGCCCCGAGCAGCCAGCCGAGGCTCCGCTCGGCCCGGGACAGGTCGGCCACCCACAGCTCGACGTGGTGCAGGGACCCGACGCGGCTCACAGGACGCCCAACTGGGCCGGTACCGGCGCCGAGTGAACGACCGTCAGGCCCGACACCGCACGCGTCAGCGCCACGTACAGCCGGCGCAGGCCCGTCCGCTCGTCCGGTTCGCCGTCGACGACGGCCGCCGGCTCGTCCAGGACCACGTAGTCGTACTCCAGACCCTTCGCGAGCGAGGCCGGGACCAGCGTCAGCCGGGACTCGGCCGTCGTCTCCTCGCCGGGGGAGAGGCGCGCGAGACCGGCCGCCGCCAGCGCCTCCGCGAGCGGCGCGATCCGCGCGTCCGCGGCGATCAGGCCGATCGAGCCCTCGTGCGCCAGCGCCTCCACGCAGGCGGCGACGACGTCCTCGTCGAGCGCGTCGCTGGGACGGACCTCCAGGGAGCCAGGGTTCTCCCGGACCGACTCCACCGCCGCGAGCCCCGGCGACATGTGCGGAAGGAGCCGCGAGGCGTACGCGATCACCTCGCGCGGCACGCGGAAACCGGCCGTCAGCTCCTCCACCACGGCCTCCGGCTTCCCCAGGTGCCCGAGCGCCTGCGCCCAGCTCTCCGTCGCCCACGGCGTCGTGCCCTGCGCCAGGTCGCCCAGGACCGTCGCCGAGCCGGTCGTGCAGCGGCGGCCCACCGCCCGGTACTGCATGGGGGACAGGTCCTGCGCCTCGTCGAGGACCACGTGCCCGAGCGAGTGCGTCCGCTCCACCAGGTCCCGCGCCTCGTCGATGAGGACGGCGTCCGCCGCCGACCACTTCGCCGTCCTCACGCTCCGCGCCGGCTTCGTCCACAGCAGCAGCTTCTGCTCGTCCTCGGTGAGCAGCCCCTCGGCGTGCTCGGCGAGGAAGTCGGCGTCGCTCAGGAGCCGCAGCACCAGCTTGGCGGGCTCGACGAGCGGCCAGCACTCCTTCACGACGGCCTTCACCGCCGTGTTCCGCGCCACGGCGTTCTGCACGCGGTCGTCGGGCGCCTCGCCGGCCTCCTCCATCCGGACCAGGACGGCGTGCGCGATGCGCTGCGGCAGGGCCTCGCGGGCGGCGCCGTACCGGATGTCGCGGCCGAGCAACTCCCGTACGATCTCCTCCAGTTCGTACGCCGGGACCCGCCAGCGACGCGAACCGCGCACCACCATCAGGGGTTCCGTCGGCAGCGTCACGTGCGAGCGGACCGCCCGCCGCAGCACCTCCGCCATCCGCGCGTCGCCCTTCACGACCGCCGTCGCCGCCTCGTCCGTGCCCCGCACCTCGACGTGCGCGACGAGGTCGTCGACCGTCGCCTGCTGGACCTCCATCTCGCCGAGCGCGGGCAGGACCTGCTCGATGTAGTGCAGGAAGGAACGGTTCGGCCCGATGACCAGGGTGCCGGTGCGGGCGAGCCGCTCCCGGTGCGCGTAGAGGAGGTACGCGACACGGTGCAGGCCCACGGCGGTCTTGCCGGTCCCCGGGCCTCCCTGCACGCACACCGTCCCCGACAGGTCGGAGCGGACGATCCCGTCCTGCTCCGGCTGGATGGTGGCGACGATGTCGCGCATGGGGCCGACGCGGGGCCGCTCGATCTCCGCCTGGAGGAGCCGGCTGGTGTGTTCCAGCTCCTCGGGGTCGGAGAGGTGTTCGTCCTCGTACGCGGTGAGCTCCCCGCCCGTGTAGCCGAAGCGGCGCCGGAGGCCCACGTCCTGCGGGTCCTTCTTCGAGGCCTGGTAGTACGGCTGCGAGACCGGCGCGCGCCAGTCGATGACCATCGGGTCGCCGTCCGCGTCGTGCACGTGCCGCCGCCCGATGTAGAAGCGCTGCCCCTCCTGCGTGGTGTGCAGGTAGTCGAGCCGCCCGAAGAAGAGCGGGGTGTCGGCGAGGTCCGCGAGCGCCTTGATGCGGTCCTCGATCTGCCGCCCGAGCACCAGGGAGTTGACCCAGTTCGCGGTGACGTCCTTGATGTCGAGCGCCTCGACGTCCTCGCGCATCGCGCGCAGCGCGGCGCGGGACGAGGTCAGATGGGCGCGCTCGCGCGCGAGCGGGTCGGATGCGGACACGGTGAGGCCTCCGGGCAGGTGGATACGCGGACACGACGGAGTGGCCGCCGGTTTCCGACCGGGCGGCGGCGCTCCACGGAGGGAGGCGGGGAAGCCGACGAGTGTAGCTCCGGCGGTCGGCCGGGGCGAATCCTTTTCCCCTAGGGGAAGGGGTCCGACGCGAGGGGGACAGGGGTTCCACCCCCAGGCCGATGTATCCGCAATGTCCGGATTCCATCATGGAGGCATGGCAGCGACGACCTTCTCCGCAGCGACGGCCTTCCCGACGACGACCACAGGGGCCGCCTCCCCCCGGGCGGCCACCGCCCCCCGCCCCCACCGCCTCGCCACCGCCCTCCGCGCGATACGCGCCTTCGGCGGCGCGGCGGCCTCGGTGGCCCTCCTGGGCGACTACGGCCCGCCGGAGGCGGGCGTCAAGGACCCCCGCCCCCAGTACGCCCCCGACCCCGACGGAGCACGGGGACGCCTGGGCGGGCCCGGGGCGCCCTGATGTGATCGGGCCATGACGATGCCCACCGACCCCGCGACCGCGCCTCGCCGGGCCCCGGTCGTCGCCCGGTACGCCCTCGGGGCCGCCGGAGTCGTCCTCCGGGCTCATGGACCGACCGGCTACGGCGCCAGCAGCTCGTCCGCGTCCACGATCCGGTACGCGTAGCCCTGCTCCGCCAGGAAGCGCTGCCGGTGCGCCGCGAAGTCCTGGTCGATCGTGTCCCGCGCGACCACCGAGTAGAAGTGCGCCTGGTGACCGTCCGCCTTCGGCCGCAGCACCCGGCCCAGGCGCTGCGCCTCCTCCTGGCGGGACCCGAAGGTGCCCGACACCTGGATCGCGACCGTCGCCTCCGGCAGGTCGATCGAGAAGTTCGCGACCTTCGACACCACGAGCACGTTGATCTCGCCGTTGCGGAACGCGTCGAACAGCTTCTCCCGCTGCGCGTTCGACGTCTCGCCCTTGATCACCGGCGCGTCCAGGTGCTCGCCGAGCTCGTCCAGCTGGTCGATGTACTGCCCGATGACGAGGATCTGCTGCCCCTCGAACTTCTTGACCAGCGCCTCCGTCACCTTCCGCTTCGTCGCCGTCGTCGCGCAGAAGCGGTACTTCTCCTCCGCCTCGGCCGTCGCGTACGCCAGCCGCTCCGAGTCGGTCAGGTTCACCCGCACCTCGACGCAGTCGGCGGGCGCGATGTACCCCTGCGCCTCGATCTCCTTCCACGGCGCGTCGAACCGCTTCGGCCCGATCAGCGAGAACACGTCGGACTCCCGCCCGTCCTCCCGCACGAGCGTCGCGGTCAGCCCGAGCCGCCGCCGCGCCTGCAGGTCGGCGGTGAACTTGAAGACCGGCGCGGGCAGCAGGTGCACCTCGTCGTAGACGATGAGCCCCCAGTCCCGGGAGTCGAAGAGCTCCAGGTGGGGATAGATCCCCTTCCGCTTGGTCGTCAGGACCTGGTACGTGGCGATGGTGACCGGACGGATCTCCTTGCGCGTACCGCTGTACTCGCCGATCTCGTCCTCGGTGAGCGAGGTCCGCTTCACCAGCTCGTGCTTCCACTGCCGCGCGGAGACCGTGTTCGTGACCAGGATCAGCGTCGTCGCCTTCGCCTGCGCCATCGCCCCGGCCCCGACCAGCGTCTTGCCCGCGCCGCAGGGCAGCACGACGACACCGGAGCCGCCGTGCCAGAAGCCGTCGACGGCCTGCTTCTGGTAAGGCCGCAGCGACCAGCCGTCCTCGGCGAGGTCGATCCGGTGCGCCTCCCCGTCCACGTACCCGGCGAGGTCCTCGGCCGGCCAGCCCAGCTTCAGCAGCGTCTGCTTGATCTGCCCGCGCTCGGAGGGGTGCACGACGACGGTGTCCGCGTCGATCCGCTCCCCGACCAGCGGCTGCACCTTCTTCGACCGGAGGATCTCCTCCAGGACGGGCCGGTCGGTCGTGGTCAGCACGAGCCCGTGCGTGGGGTGCTTGGAGAGCGTGAGCCGCCCGTACCGGGCCATGGTCTCGGCGATGTCGACGAGCAGCGCGTGCGGCACGGGATACCGCGAGTGCTCGACGAGCGCGTCGACGACCTGCTCGGCGTCGTGCCCCGCGGCCCGCGCGTTCCACAGCCCCAGCGGCGTCACCCGGTAGGTGTGGATGTGCTCCGGCGCCCGCTCCAGCTCCGCGAACGGCGCGATGGCCCGACGGCAGGCCTCGGCGAGCTCGTGGTCGACCTCCAGGAGCAGCGTCTTGTCGCTCTGGACGATCAGGCAGGACACACATACCTCCAGGGATAGGATCGCGTTGTGACAGACACCACATCTGCGCCTGCCACGGCAAGGGCCATGCCCCGTGCCCGTCGCCCGAAGGGCGTCCCGGCCAACGCGTCGGGAATGCGCGCGGCCATCTATGTCCGCCTTTCGCGGGAAACAGAAAACTCTACCTCGCCCGAGCGTCAGCGCGCGGCCTGTGAGGCTCTGTGCGCGGCCCGTGGCTGGCAGGTCATAGCCGTGGAAGAGGACATCGACGTCTCGGGCTACTCGCGCGGCCTGGACCGTCCCGGGCTTCAGCGGATCCTGGCCCGTCTCGCCGAGTTCGACGTGATCGTGTTTTTCAAGATCGACCGCCTGGCCCGCTCCACGGTGGACTTCGCGGAGATCATGAAGGTCACCCAGGCGGAGAGCGTGGCTCTCGCGTCCGCCAGTGAGCCGCTGGACCTCACCTCTTCCATGGGGCGCGCCATGGCGAAGGTGATCGCGGTCTTCGCAGAGCTGGAGTCCGACACCATCGGGATGCGCGTCTCCAGCGCCCATGAACACCTGCGGCGGGAGGGCCGCTATACGGGCGGCAGGGTGCCGTACGGGTACCGGGTGGCCCCCAACCCCGAAGGCGCGGGGAAGATCCTGGAGGTCAACCCCGAGGAAGCGAAGACGATTCGCGAGATCGTGGAACGGGTCCTCAACAAGGACTCGCTGCTCAAGATCGCGGTGGACCTCACGGAGTCCGACAAGCCGTCGCCCGGCCACTCGTCGCGGCAGACCACGGGCAAGCGCAGCGACTCCAAGCGGTGGTACCCCTCCACCTTGCGCAGCCTTCTCGGCAACCCTCAGTTGCTGGGGCAGGTGATCGAGGACGGCAAGCCGATCCTGATGACGGACGGGCTGCCGCTGGTCAACCGCACGCCGATCCTGGACATGGACACCTGGCAGGCGTTGCAGGACGAGCTGAGCCGGCGAGCCAATCCGGGCGACCGGCGACGCGAGGGAACGGCGCTGCTGCGGGGGATCGTCTACTGCGCGGTGTGCCACAACCGCATGTACACGTACGTCGCCAAGGGGCGCATCCGCTATCGGTGCATCGGCCGGCTGAAGGCCCGGCAGGCAGGCGCGGAGCTGACTTGCTACGGCGTGAGCATCGCCGGTGAGGGCATGGAACAGCACGTCACGGCGCTGTTCCTGGAGAAGTTCGGCGCCTTCCCCGTGGTGCGCATGGTGGAGCACGTGGGCGAGGACTTCCGCCCGCAGATCCGGCAGGCCAGGGAAGCGCTGGAGGACCTGGAGAAGGACCGGTACGACCGTGGCCTGTTCAAGGGTGAGGAGGGTGCCACGAGGTACGCGGCTCAGTACGCCAAGCTGGAGGAACGCTTGGCTTCGCTGAACGAGAAGCAGCGCACCGCGAAGCCTGCGGGCGTGGAGGCGGTTCCGACCGGCCGGACTCACGCACAGCTCTGGAAGGACGCGGACACGGCGGGCAAGCGCGATCTGCTGCTGAACGCGGGGGCGTACGTCGAGGTCGGCATGTCCCGCAAGGGCGGCCCGAGACTGGACACTTCCCGCCTCGCGGTCTACTTCGGCGAGGACGGCGAGATCCGCCGGGCGGACGCCGACGGCAAGGACGTCGAAGCGGTCGTGCAGCGCGCAGCGGCTCAGATGCTTGAGCTGTTCTGAGCTCTCCTGGCGACTGTTCGCGGCCCGTTGCTGGGGAAGCCCTGGCGGCGGGCCGTCCGCGCTCCCAGGGGGTGCCGCCGGTTTGCTGCCCTCTCAACGGCAGGGTGATGACGGAATGACGGTTCTCCCTACTTTTTTGATTGCACATAGAAAAATAAGAGAAAAACAGAGCTAGGGCTCGATCCGTCATTGCGCCATCGCAGCCCTGCGCCGCTGAGGGTGAGCCACGCACGCTGCGCGTGTGGGAGCGGAAACTCTCGCGTGGCTGATCAGGGGGTTTCCGTGGGCAGTTATCCCCTGCCCCGGGGGTTGGCCATCCGTGCCGGGTAGGGTCACGGCACCATGGAGCATCTGCCCGAGAGTCTGGACCGCGACATCCTGGAGCAAAGGATCATCTTTGCGCTCATGACGATCCGCGAAGCATTGGACTGCACGCTTCATGAAGCGATCGACATCTTCGCGCAGCGATACGAGGAGCTTCGTCGTGATCGTCCGGACGACTTCACTCTGAGGCGGGAGGACTACGGCCAGGGCTTCTACTCCTGATGAACTGCTGGCCGGTGCACGTAGTCGGCTGGGGGAGTGACGCCACCGCGACCGGTAGCCCTATCCCAGGTACGGGGCGGCGCGGTGCTCCAGGAAGTGCTGGATACGCAGCCGTTGCGTGTGATGCATCGGAAGCGAATCGAGTTCTTCTGGCGCCACGAAGCGGAGTTCCGTGCTCTCGTCGGAGATGGCCAGGGTGCCGCCGACGACCCGGGCGGTGAAGCAGACGTTGAACTGCCGGCGTACCTCTCCGTCGCTGTACGCGATGACATGGCGGGGGTCGGTGTACGTGCCGACGAGTCCCGTGATCTCGACATCCAGACCGGTCTCCTCCTGGACCTCTCGCACGGCCGTGCCGGGGAGGGAATCGTCCATGTCCATGGCTCCGCCCGGCAGCGCCCACAAGTCGTTGTCCCGGCGCCGCTGGAGAAGTACGCGGCCGTCCTCATCGGTGACGACGGCAGAGGCTGCCACGACCAGGCTGTTCGGCCGGGGGGCGTCGGGATCGTCGTAGTACTCGGTTCGGGCCACGGCGCTCAGCCTTCCACGGGGCGGGCCGTTTCCCATACGGCGTCGAAGCTCCCCGCGTAGGTGTCGAACATGCCCCCGTCGCCGTGGCGCCGGAGGTGCCACACGGGCGCACCGTAGGCGTTGACGCCCCACACGTGCGCGTTGACCAGCATCTGATCGTCGGCGCGGTACAGGCTGTTGTAGAGGGTCGTTCCATGGGTGCGCAGCTCGATTCCCGGTACGTCCGCGAGAGGCCGGTAATGCAGGAGCGCGAGTCGGCAGCGGGACTCGATGCCGTGGCCGAACTTCTCTTCCCGTCCGCGCTGCCGGACGTTGGGGTCGTCGGCGTCACCCACCGCGATGCGGATCGTGCAGCCCTCGTCGGCCCGTTCGCGCAGGAGGTCGTTGAGGCGGGGGTACGCCTCGTGCAGGAAGACGGCCGCGTACACCAGCACGTCGATCCGCTGCCGCGCCTGGGAGAGGAGATCGACGAAGACCGACACGGGGAGATCCGCCCGCTGTCCGTACAGAGCGACGAGTTCGGGGCTGACAGCACGCGCGGCACGCGCCTGCCGGAGTGCCGGCCACAGGGCATGCACGTCTTCCCCGAGCGCTTCCGCTGCCGCCAGCGCCGTTGCCCGGCGCGGAGTACGCCCGAGATTGACCCACCGTTCCACGGACTTGGGGTCGACACCTGTGACGCCAGCCAAGGCCGCATGTGTCCAGCCACCTGCCTCCATGACGGTTCGAAGTCGCTCGTTGGACATGCTGCGCCCCCTCGGATTTCGGACGTTCCCAGGGACGTTCTACACGTGGTAGGACGTCCCAAAGTGGGAAACGTACGAGGTTCCTCCGTCCTGACGACCGGCGCGACCATCGCGCCATGAGTGAGCCCACGCGATACAGCGCTACGCCTGTCGAACTGCCGCTGAACCTGGATCGGGAGCCGGACCCTGTCGACGGGTGCGCGGGATGCATCGAGCTGGCCAACGTGCGCTCCCGCGCCCGTGCCGGGGGCGACATGGCCACGGTGTCCGACTGCAACGTCTTCATGCGGCGGCACCCCGAGGGGCATTGATGGTCACCGCAGAGGACATCGGGCGACGCGTGGAAGATGGCGCGGGACGGGCCGGCATCCTGCGCGACGTGATTCCGGACCACGAGGACCCCGCCGGCCTGCCGGGCGAGCGCCGGAAGCGCCCTACAGCGTTCCTGTGGCCAGAGGGTGGGGCCGTGAGTGGCTGGTCCCGCCCGAGAGCGTGAAGCGCGCTTAGCGCGCTCTTTTCCAGGTGGGCCTATCCGCTACCTGCCCCAACGTGCTATGTATGTGCACCCAGCTTGATCGCATGGACGATGAGTGGCCCATTCACGTGTGATGCGGTCCTTCCGGCACCTGGCCGTTCCCGTAACGGCCAATCCTCCAGTGTGCAGCATGGACGCGCTCGACGGCCCGCGCCGGAGCGCGGACCCTCCCGGCCGCCCCCGTCACACCTGGTCGTCCGCCAGCTCCGCCACGCCCGTGATCCGGTGCAGGGGGTACGTGCGGACCTCGTCGGCCGTGTGGTCGTAGCCCGTCACGAAGCCGCCCTCCACGCGGACCGGGGCGATGACCCGCTGGCTCGCCGCGCCCTCCGC
Organism: Streptomyces sp. NPDC004266; assembly: GCF_042874095.1. Classification (NCBI taxonomy): domain Bacteria; kingdom Bacillati; phylum Actinomycetota; class Actinomycetes; order Kitasatosporales; family Streptomycetaceae; genus Streptomyces; species Streptomyces sp. NPDC004266. The sequence continues at coordinate 405,567 of NZ_JBIAMM010000003.1, read as the reverse complement.
GTTGACGTAGCCGATCCAGACCGCCGTCCCCGTCATCGCCGCGGCCTGGACCGTCGCCAGGGTCTCGGCCGCCGAGGTGCGGGGGAGGCCGCCCGCCGACGCAGCGGGCGCCGCGGGCTCCTTCCGCACCGCCGTCGCCGCCCGGTCGCCCGCCCGGATCGCCTTCACCGCCGCGCCGAGGAGCGTCGCGTCGGGCGCCGGCGGCCCGTCCGGGACGGGCACCGGGGCCGTACGGGCCGGCGTGCGGTACGCGTCGGCGCGGGTGACCAGGACGTCGCCCTCGGCGGACTCGGCGGCCGGGGCGTACCCCATCGACCGCAGCCCGTCGAGCAGCGACGCCGGGTCCGTCTGCGCGGCGAGCACCGTCGGCGCGAGGCGGCGCAGGCCCAGGGCGGCGGAGCGCCGGTCGGCCAGGATCTCGCCGAGCACGGTGTCGTCGTCGCAGCGCACGTACGCGGAGGCCGCCCCGATCCGCAGGTGGCCGTGCCTCCTGGCCACGTCGTCGATCAGGTACGCGAGCGGCTGCGGCACCGGCGTCCGGGAGTGCGCGGCCAGGAAGTCGTGCAGGTCGGAGGCCGACCGCCCGGAGTCGAGGGCGCGCCGCACGGAACCGGGCGTGAACCGGTACACCGTCGCGCCACCCTTCGATTCCACGTCCGCCAGGACCGCGAGCGCGTCGGCCAGCGGCCGCCGCAACGGTCCGGGCGCGACGGCCGTCAGGTCGGCCTGGAGCAGCACGTGGTCGACGGCCTCCGGAAGCAGCGGCGCGAGCAGGGTCGCCGCCCGCCCGGCGGCCACCGACAGCTCGACCCGGCCCCCGTGGTCGGTGGGCGTCGCGGCCTCCGCGAGCGGCAGGTTGAGCAGCGCCCGGGCGGGGGACGCGAGCGCGCCCCGGCCCGTGAGCCCCAGCAGCTCGGCCTCGGCGAGCGTCCACCGCGCGAGCCGGGACCGCAGATCACCGGCGGCCTCGGGAGCGGGCCCGGGGGTCTCGTCCGCCCCGGCCGCGGCCTGCGGCGCGCGCGGCGGGGCCGGCTGCGCGGCGCCCCGCGGCGGCCGCTCCCAGCGCAGCCGGGCCAGCACCGTCCCGGGATCCGCCGCGGCGCCCGGCGGCAGGGTCGCGAGGAGCTCCAGGACCCGGTGGCGGACCTCCGGCGCGGGCGCGCGGTCCAGGTCCGGGCCGAGGGCGGCGAGCGTGCGGCCCTTCGCGTCCTGGCCGCCCACCAGGCCCGGGGTGCGGGTCGCCGTGAGCCAGGGCGCGACGAGCAGCGCCCAGCGCTCGGCCGGCGGCAGGTCGAGCCAGTCGTCGTAGGCGGGCGTCGGCGCGTACCGCTCGTCCGCCTCCCCGTCCGAGGCGAGCAGCCCCGCCCCGAAGCACAGCTCCAGCCAGAACGCGGCGAGCTGCTCCGTCACGTCCAGCGCCACCGCCGTCCGCTTGAGGTCCCGCACGGACATCCCGCCCGCCCGCAGCACCTGGGGGCCGCCCTGGTCCCAGGACTTCAGCAGCTCCTCGACGGTCGCGAGCGTCGCGTACGCCTGCCCGGCGGCGGCGCTGTCCACCACCTGGGGACGGTAGTCGCGCGCCACCTCCACCACCGGCGCCACCGGCTCCGGCGCCCGGTGCGCCCGTCCGCCCCGCAGGTGCAGGGCCACCTCGCGCGGCAGCACCATCGTCCGCGCCGACACCGGCAGCAGCAGCCCCCGGTCGCGCAGCCAGCGCACCGGAGGCGCCGGATTCGCCGTCACCTCGCCGTACGGCGGACCCCACACCAGCCGGTCCAGGACGGAGAGGGCCTCCGGGGACGCCTCGTCGAGCAGCGCGCCCATCCGCGCCCGGTCGGTGAACAGCTCCGTGAGGGCCGCCACCGCCGACACCGGATCGTGCGTCGCGGGCAGCCCGGCCGTCGCGATGATCTCCTGCACCCGGCCCGGCGACATCCCCGCCGTCGCCTCCGCGACCGTCGGGCCGAGCCCGGTCGGCGACGGATGCTGCGGCGAGGGCGCGAGCAGCTCCCGTGCGGTCCGCACCAGCCGCAGCCGGTCGTCCTCGCCCCACACGAGGGCCTGCTCGCGCAGCAGCGCCACCGTGCCCGGCAGCGCCGCCTCGATCTCCGGATCGCCCTCGTCACCGGTGAGCAGCGCGAGCAGCACGGGGTACGGGGCGGGATCCGGGGCGACGGCCAGCGCCTCGGCCGTCTGGAGGGCGAACCGGTCGAGCCGGTCGAGCGCCCGCACCACCGAACCCCGCGTGCCCGCGCGGGTCGCCAGCTGCGTCAGGTCGTTCGGTACGGGACTCAGCAGGTCCGGCCGGGCGCGCAGCAGCGCGGCGAGCCCTTCGTCGCCCCGCGCGCGCAGCGCCTCCGCGAGCGTGCGCGGCGCCGCGCCGGCGCTGGTTGCTTCGGGCACGTGCGCCTCCCGGTCGAGCTCACCGATCCCCATCCGGACCACGTTAGCCGCTGTCCAGGCGCTAACGTCGGGCCGTACCGGGTGGACCGGCCGTGGAGGGGCGCCGTGGGGATCGAGAGCGACCAGTTGGTCTACGACTATCTGAGCCGGGTCGGCGATCTGGCCCAGCAGCGTCAGCTGCCCGCGAGCGACCGGATGAAGCTCGTGTCCGGACTGCGCAGCGAGATCGACCGCCGACGCGCCACGCACGGCGAGGAGAGCCCGACGGCGGTACGGGGCATCCTCGGCGCCCTGGGCACCCCGGACGAGGTCGTGGACCGGGCGGGGCCGCCGGGGAGCCGGCGGATGCCGGGGCCGCGCGCGGGGGAGGGGGACGAGGCCGAGGCCGAGGGCGCGGGCCGGGGCGCCCGCGATTCCTCGGGAAATCCGCCCCCGGCTGCGGGCGCGTCGGGCTCCGCGATCCCGGCGCAGGACACCCGCGGTCCCGACGGGGGGCCTGACGGGGCGGCGGACTGGTGGCACAGGAACACCGACGACGCCGACGACACCGACGACGCCGCGGGCGACGCCGGCGACTCCGGGTTCCTGGGCTTCGTCGGCGGCATCGAGCGCCCCGACCTCTTCGCGCCGCCCGTGCCGGAGGAGGAGGACGACGGGGCCGAGGAGCCCGCGCCGGGGAAGGCCCGCCGCCTGGCGCGGATCCTCCGGCTCCGCAAGGCCCCGGCCCCGGCTCCGGCCTCCGGGGAGCCGGCCGAGGCGGGGCCGGCGCCCCGCGGCCGCCTCGCGAACCCCTTCGTCCTGCTCGCCGCGCTGCTCCTGCTCGGCGGCGCCGTCTTCGGCTCCCTGGTCGCCCTCGCGGCGGGCTGGCTCCTCGCGTACGCCTCCCGCCGGCTGACCCCGGGCGAGGTCAAGGGCGCTGTCCTGGTGATCCCCGGCCTCAGCGCCGCGACCGGGATCGTCTGGCTGTGGGGCAGGGTCGAGGGCCGCTGGGGCGAGGCGGTGGCGCCGGGCGGGGAGGCGATGGGCGCGGCGGTCTCCGAGACGTGGCCCTGGGTCCTCCGGGGCGCGGCGATCGCCTCGGCCCTGTTCCTCCTCTGGCGCTCCCGCAGACACTGACGGCGGGGCGGCGCCGTCCCGCGCCCCCCGTTGTGGGCAGGCGTTCCGCAAGGGGCGGAACGGGTGGGCACAACGGAACGGCGCCCCTTGCCGGGCCCAGGCTGCTGTGCCCTGACCCGCACCCCGTTGTGCGCCGCCGCTGTCGGTGCGGCTCAGGGCACGGAACGCGGGGGCGCCGCTGAAGGGCGCCGTCCCGTGTGCCCACCCTCCCCCAAGCTCTCGGCTTCGCTCGAGGGGACCCCCTCGCCCAGCGGGACGATCGCCCACACGGCGGGTACCGGGTGGACACCGCCCCGCCGGGCCCGGGCCCTACGCGGGCGGGCCCGGAAGCGGGCAGGGTCCGGCGATCTCCGGGTCAGCCGGGGACCTGGTTCTCCGCGTGCCACGGGGCCCCCGGCACCACCAGGGGCGACCCCGTCACCGGGTCGGGGACGACGACCGAGGAGAGCCCGAAGACGTCCCGTACGAGCTCCGCCGTGACGATCTCCGACGGCGCCCCCTCCGCGACCACCCGCCCCGCCTTCATGGCGACGAGGTGGTCGGCGTACCGGGCGGCCTGGTTCAGGTCGTGGAGGACGAGGACGACGGTCCGGCCGCGCAGCCGGTTGAGGCGGCGGACCAGGTCGAGGACCTCCACCTGGTGGGAGATGTCCAGGTAGGTGGTGGGCTCGTCGAGGAGGAGCAGGTCGGTCTCCTGGGCGAGGGCCATCGCGATCCACACCCGCTGCCGCTGCCCGCCCGACAGCGCGTCGACGGAGCGGTCGGCGAGCGCGGCGACGTCCGTGCGTTCCATGGCGTCGGCGACGGCCCGCTCGTCCTCCTCCGACCACTGCTTCCACCAGGCCTGGTGCGGCTGGCGGCCCCGAGACACCAGGTCGGCGACGGTGATGGCCTCGGGCGCGACGGGGGTCTGCGGCAGCAGGCCGATCGAGCGGGCGATCCGCTTGGTCGGCAGCTTCGCCAGCGACTCCCCGTCGAGGAGGACGGCGCCGCCCGCCGGCCTGAGGAGCCGGCCGAGCGCCCGGAGGGTGGTGGACTTGCCGCAGGCGTTGGGGCCGACGATCACGGTCACCTTGCCGTCGGGGACGGCGAGGTCGAGCTCCTCGACGACGGTCCGGTCCTCGTAGGCGAGCGTCAGCTCGCGGGCCTGCAGTCTGCTCACGCCTTGCCTCCAGCGGTTCGGCTCCGGACGATGAGCCAGATCAGGTACGGGGCGCCGACCGCCGCCGTGAGGACGCCCACGGGCAGCTCGACGGGGGAGAACAGCCGTCGGCCGAGCAGGTCGGCGACGACCACGATCACCGCGCCCGTGAGCGCGGAGCAGAGCAGCGGGATCTGCGCCGTCCGGGTCGTGCGGCGGGCGATCTGCGGGGCGAGCAGGGCCACGAAGTCGACCGGTCCGGCGACGCCCGTCGCCACCGACGCGAGGACGACGCCGACGGCGACGAGCCCGAGCCGGACCCCGCCGAGCCGTGCGCCGAGCGCGGTCGCCGTGTCGTCGTCGAGGGAGACGGTCCGCTGGGCGCGGGCGGCCCACAGCACGGCGGGCAGCAGGAGGAGCAGCGTCCAGCGGATCGGCGCGGACTCGTCCCAGCCGCGCCCGTTGAGCGAGCCGGTCATCCAGATCTGGGCCTGCTGGGCGACGAGGTAGTCGCCCTTCGTCATGAAGAGCGTGATGAGGGACCGCAGGGCGATCGCGATGCCTATGCCGATGAGCACGAAGCGGGTCGCGTGCAGTCCGCCGCGCCAGGCGAAGGCGTACACGAGGGCGGCGGCGAGGACGCCGCCCGCGACGGAGACGTACGGCAGGACGGTGTACGAGGTGAGGCCGAAGGTCATCGCGGCGACGGTGACGGCTCCGGCGCCCTGGCTGATGCCGATGATGTCGGGGCTGGCGAGGGGGTTGCGGGCGACGGTCTGGACGAGGCCGCCCGCGATGCCGAAGGCGGCGCCGACGGCGAGGGCGACGACGAGCCTCGGCTCGCGCAGCTCCTCGACGACGAACGTCGACGGCGACGGCCGGTCGAGGAGGATTCCCACGACCTCGCCGGGAGCGACGAACCTCTCGCCGACGCAGAGGTACGCGACGCAGGCGGCGGCCAGGAGGACCAGGAGGCCCGTGGCGACGAGGGCGGAGCGGCGGTGGACGAGGAAGGACACCGGCCCGACACGGAGGAGCCCGTACCCGGCGGGCCGGACTCCGGCAGGGGCCGCGCCCTTCGCGGAGGGGCCCTTCGCGGAAGGGCCCTGGAGGGTCGTACTCACGCGGCCACCGCCTTCCGGCGCACCAGCGTCACCAGGAACGGCACCCCGATCAGGGCCGTCGTCACCCCGGCCGGGATCTCGCCCGGCGGGAAGACGATCCGGCCGGCGACGTCGGCGACCAGCAGCATCACCGGGCCGACGAGCGCCGCCATCGGCAGGACCCAGCGGTGGTCGGAGCCGACGATCGCGCGGGCGATGTGGGGGACGGCGAGGCCGACGAAGGCGACGGGGCCGGCGGCGGCGACGGCCGCGCCGGTGAGGACGGTCGCGCCGAGGCCGCCCACGATCCGTACGGTCGCGACGCGCTGTCCGAGCCCCTTGGCGACGTCCTCGCCGAGCGCGAGCGCGTCGAGCCCGCGCGCCACGGAGAGCACGAGGACCGCGCCGAGCAGCAGGAAGGGCCAGATCTGGCCGACGATCTCGGTGTCGCGGCCGTCGAGGGAGCCGATCTGCCAGAACCGGAACTCGTCGAGGGCGGAGGCCCTGGTCGTGAGCACGCCGGTGGTGACGGAGAGCAGCAGTGCGTTGACCGCGGCCCCGCCGAGCGCCAGCTTCACGGGCGTGGCCCCGCCGCGCCCGCCGGAGGCGATCGCGTGGACGGCGACGGAGGCGAGGGCGGCGCCGGCGAAGGCGAACCACACGTACCCGCTGAGCTCGTGCACGCCGAGGAAGGCGATGGCGAGGACGACCGCGACGGAGGAGCCCTGGCTGATGCCGAGGATGCCGGGGTCGGCGATCGGGTTGCGGGTGATGCCCTGGAGGGCGGTGCCGGCGAGCGCGAGGGCGGCGCCGACCATCAGCCCGATGAGGGTGCGGGGGACGCGGAGCTGCCGGACGACCTCGGCGTCGTCGCCCGTGGCGCCGTGCAGCAGGGCGTCGAGGACGGTGGAGGGCGCGACGGGGCGGGCGCCGACGGCGAGGCTGAGGAGGACGGCGAGGAGCAGGGCGACGAGGGCCGCCGAGGTCGCGAGGACCCGTCTGGTTCGGAAAGCGGCTGGCATCGGGCCCCATCGGCGGAGTGCAGGTTTGGTTAGGCTCACCTCAGTCTAAGCAGCGCCCCCATTCGAACACCTGGCCCCCGGGTACCCCGACAATGGGTCCATGACGACCACGCCGGCCGCGCCGCTCCCGCCCACGAACCCGCTCACCGTCGGCTTCGACCTCGACCTGACCCTGCTCGACACCCGCCCGGGCATCAAGGCGGCCTTCGTGGCCTTCTCCGCCGAGGTCGGCGTCCCGATCGACGCCGACCTCGTCGTGAGCCGCCTCGGGCCGCCGCTGGAGCAGGAGATGGCGCACTGGTTCCCGGCGGAGCACGTCACCGAGATGACCGCCCGCTACCGGGCGCTCTACCCCTCGTACGCGATCGGGCCCACGGTCCCGATGCCGGGCGCCCGGGACGCCATCGAGGCCGTGCGCGAGGCGGGCGGCCGCACGATCGTCGTCACCGCGAAGAACGGCCCGCACGCCGAGCTGCACCTCGCCCACCTCGGCATCGAGCCCGACGCCGTCGCCGGCGGCCTGTGGGCCGAGGGCAAGGCGGAGGCCCTGCGCGCCCACGGCGCCGGGGTGTACGTCGGCGACCACGTGGGCGACGTCCGGGGAGCCGCCACGGCGGGGGCGTACTCGGTGGCCGTCGCGACCGGTCCCTGCCCCGCCGAGGAGCTGGCCGCGGCCGGCGCGGACGTGGTCCTGCCGGACCTGACGGACTTCCGCCCCTGGTGGGAGGGCTACCGCGGCTGAGCCGAAACGGCCGAAGCCCGCCGGGCCTGCCGCCGCTGGGCCGCGACCGAGCGCAGGAGCCCGGCGGCGGCGACGAGGAATCCGACCCCCATCAGCATCGACACGAGGTACGCGACGGTGGGGAACGGCTCCGTGCCGAGGAGCAGCGGGGCCACGGTGACCAGCGTCGCGATCGCGCCGACCGCGAAGAGGACCACACCGGCCTTGACCAGTCCGTCACCCGGGGCACTGTCGTCCACCGGCACGGCGGGGGTTTCACTACGCATTCGGCCAGGGTAGTTCCCAGGCCGGAGGAACACGTCGGCGGCGTCTTGTCACCGGCCTCCTGACCATTAGCCTGGTTCCGGCGGGTCGGTCGACGACCCGCCGTTTGCCATCCCCATCGACGAGGACGAGGACGAGGACAGACGTGCCTACCGGCAAGGTCAAATGGTTCAACAGCGAGAAGGGCTTCGGCTTCCTCTCCCGCGACGACGGCGGCGACGTCTTCGTGCACTCGTCGGTGCTCCCCGCCGGAGTCGACGCACTGAAGCCGGGGCAGAGGGTGGAGTTCGGGGTCGTCGCCGGTCAGCGCGGCGACCAGGCGCTGTCCGTCACGATCCTCGACCCGACCCCGTCCGTCGCCGCGGCGCAGCGCCGCAAGCCCGACGAGCTGGCGTCCATCGTGCAGGACCTGACGACGCTCCTGGAGAACATCACGCCGATGCTGGAGCGCGGCCGCTACCCGGAGAAGGCGGCGGGCAAGAAGATCGCCGGCCTGCTGCGGGCGGTCGCCGACCAGCTGGACGTCTAGTCCCCCGGCCGCCCTCGCACCGTCCCCCGGCCCCGCGGCCGGGAGGCGCCCCCTCGCGGGCTTCGGGCGGCTGCCGGACACCGTCCGGCGCTCCCCTCACGGGAACCGCAGCGCGTCCGGGCCGAGGGGCGGTACGAGTCCCTCGGCCGCGGCGCGCGTGAGCAGCCCGCGGACCGCCGCGTAGCCGTGCTCGCCGAGGTCGGCCGTGAACTCGTTGACGTAGAGGCCGATGTGCTGGTCGGCGACCTTCGGGTCCATCTCCTGGGCGTGCTCCAGGACGTACGGCCGGGAGGCCGCGGGATCGTCCCAGGCCATCCGCACCGACGCGCGGGCGGACTCGGCGAGCAGCCGGAGGGTCTCGGCGCCCAGCGAGCGGCGGGCGACGATCGCGCCCAGCGGGATCGGGAGCCCGGTGGTGGACTCCCAGTGCTCGCCCATGTCGGCGAGGCAGTGCAGCCCGTAGTTCTTGTACGTGAAGCGGGCCTCGTGGATGACGAGCCCCGCGTCGACCTTTCCGTCCCGCACGGCGGGCATGATCTCGTGGAACGGCATCACGACGACCTCGCCGACGTCCCCGGGCACCGTCTCGGCGGCCCACAGCCGGAACAGCAGGTAGGCGGTCGAACGCTCGCTCGGCACCGCGACGGTCTTCCCGGCCAGGTCCGCGCCCGTCGCCGCGTCCCGGGTGAGGACCAGCGGGCCGCAGCCGCGGCCCAGGGCGCCGCCGCAGGGCAGCAGGGCGTACTCGTCGAGGATCCACGGCAGCACGGCGTACGACACCTTCAGGACGTCGTGCGTGTCGGTGCCGCTCTCCGCCCAGCCGTTGGTGACGTCGATGTCCGCGAAGGTCACGTCGAGCCGGGGCGCGCCCGGGACCCGGCCGTGCGCCCAGGCGTCGAAGACGAAGGTGTCGTTCGGGCAGGGCGAGTAGGCGATCTTCAGCTTGGTCACGACGGCTCCCACGACTCCACGAAGACGGTTCTGCTGAGCAGCTCGAAGGTGTCCCTGAGGGCGCCCAGGGCCTCCCCGATGCGCCAGGCGGCGCGGTCGCGCGGACCGACGGCGTTCGACACGGCCCGGATCTCGACGGCCGGCACGCCGTGCGCGGCGGCGGCCTCGGCGACGCCGAAGCCCTCCATCGCCTCGGCGGCGGCATCCGGGTGGCGCTCCGCGAGCTCGGCGGCGCGACGGGCGGTGCCGGTGACGGTGGAGACGGTGAGGACGGGCGCGAGGGCGTGCGGCGGGCCCCCGGCGTCCAGGGCGGCGGCGATCCGCCCGGTCAGCGCCTCGGGCGCGGGGTGGACGGAGCGGCCGAAGCCGAGCTCCTCGACGGCGAGGTACCCGTCCGGGGTCTCGGCCCCGAGGTCGGCGGCGACGATCGCCGAGGACACGACGACGGACCCGACCGGTGCCGCGGGCGGGAACCCGCCGGCGATCCCGGCGGAGACGACGAGGCCGTAGCCGCCCCCGGCGAGGGTCTCGCAGGCGAGGGCCGTCCCCGTCGCGGCGGCGACGGCCGCGGGGCCGACCCCGCCGACGAGGACGTCGACATGGCCGTGACGGCGCAGGGCGAGGCCCCCCGGCAGCGGAAGGAGTCCGGGAGCGCCGGGGCCGAGGCCGGCGGTGACGGAGTCCGCCTCCGCCGCCACGGCCGTCACGATCAGGATCCGGTGGAACACCGGCGGATCAGGAGTCCTTCTTCAGCTCGAAGTGCCAGATGCCGGTCAGCTTCTTGCCGGTGTTCTCGACGATGGTCACCTGGGTCTTGTCGGTGGTCTCGCCGGTCTGGCTGGAGAAGAAGGCGCTGGCCGGGATGGTCCGGTACGTCTTCTTGTACGGCTCGGGCTCGGCTTGCTGGCCGCCGAGGAAGATCGTCCAGCCGTGGTCCGCGATCTCCGGGTCCACGCCGAAGCGGATCTTGTCGTCCGTGGAGACCGTGATGGTCTTCTCGGCCTTCTTGTTGAGGCACTGCTGGATCTGCGACTCCTTGATGGCGTCGCCGTCGTTGTAGCAGGCGGCCTCGGAGTGCACCGAGTCGGTCCCGACCGTCAGGGTCGCGAGCGGAGTCGGCTTGTCGCAGGCGGAGAGTACGAGGAGGCCGGCGGAGACGGCCCCGAGGGCGACGGCGGCCCGGCGGCGCGAGCCGGAGAAGAACGCAACGGTCATGAGCCGAAGGCTATCGGGCCGCCGCGCCCGCGCCACGCGGGGGTACGGCGTGCCGCCACGGCGTACCGCTTCGTACGGGGTGTCCCGGGGCCTCGTACGGGGCGCCCTAGGGCACTTTCGCCTTGGGGCGGCCCTTGGGGCCCGAGCGGCTGCGGGCCGCCGAGAGGAGGCCGCGGACGGAGAGGAGCGCGCCCAGGCCCAGGATCGCGGCGGCGGTGGCCATGCCCAGGGTGCCGTTCAGGGGCAGGGCGATGCCGATCCCGCCGCCCACCACCCACGCCATCTGCAGGGCCGTCTCGGAACGGGCGAACGCCGAGGTCCGCACCAGTTCCGGCACGTCCCGCTGGATCAGCGCGTCCAGGGACAGCTTCGACAGGGCCTGGGTGAGCCCCGCGACCGCGCCGAGGACGGCGACCATGAGGCCGCCGAAGAAGACGGCCGTGCAGACCGCCGTGCCGAACACCACCGTGATCATCGTGGCGATGATCACCTCGGGCCCGTGGCCCCGGTCCCGCAGCAGCGAGCCGACGGCCGTGCCGCAGGCGTTCCCCGTGCCCGCCGCCACGCCCACGATCCCCAGGGAGACGGCGGCGCTCTGCCCCGACAGCGGATGCTCGCGCAGCAGGAACGCCAGGAAGAAGATCAGGAAACCGGAGAGCATGCGCTGCGCCGCGTTCGCCTCCAGACCGTGCAGCACCGACGGTCCCACCGTCCGCAGGCTCGGCTTCTTCTCGCCGTGGGTCAGCAGGTGCGCCCGCCGCTCGCCCTTCGCGGAGTCCACCTTGTGCGGCATCCGCAGCGCCCAGAACGTCCCCAGCAGGAACAGGACGCACGCCCCGTACAGCGGCCAGCCCGACCCGATCATCTGCAGCCCCGCCCCGATGGGCGCGGCGATGCCGGTGGCGAGCAGCCCGGCGAGCGTGACCCGGGAGTTCGCCTTCACGAGCGAGAAGCCCGGCGGCAGGAGCCGGGGCACGACGGCGCTGCGGACCACCCCGTACGCCTTGGAGGCCACGAGGACGCCGAGCGCCGCGGGATACAGCTCCAGACCGCCCGTCGCCACGGCCCCCGACATCATGATCGCGAGGACCGCGCGGGTCAGCATCGCGCCCGCCATCGCCGCGCGCCGCCCGTGCGGGATCCGGTCCAGGAGGGGACCGATCACGGGGGCGAGGAGGGTGAAGGGGGCCATCGTGACGGCCAGGTAGAGCGCGACGCGGCCACGGGCCTCGTCGGTCGGCACGGAGAAGAAGACGGTGGAGGCGAGGGCGACGGTGATCATGACGTCGCCGGCGCCGTTCACGGCGTGCAGCTCGATCAGCTTCCCGAGCCCCGACTCGCCCGCCCCGTGCGCGTGGGTGGCCTTCCGGATGCCCTTCGCGGTCCCGGTGAACGGCAGGTGCAGGGCACGCCCGACCTTCCGGCCCGCTCGGCGGAGCGGCCCGGCGGGATCATGCGATCGTACGGGGGACCGTGCGGCTGCCACTCCGTCATAGTGCCCCACGGGTGCGCCCGACGAACCGTGGCACGACGGGGACCCCCGGGAGCGATCGGGAACGGGGCGGCGGGACGCACGGCCGGGACCGGCCCGTACGCCGCCGTCCCCGTGCTCGGCCGGGGCCCCGCGCGGAGGCGGTTCCGCCGGGCGGGTCGTCCGCGATACGGGCCACTTGGAGCGGGCAGGTGGGCGGAGGCCCGCGAACGGGGTAGCGTGCGTAGCGCGTCACCGGCGGAAGCTCTCGGCCGCGCGCCTCTTCGGCATCCCGCAGAATGGATGGCGTTAGGTGTGCCCGAGACGCGCGAGACAAGTCGGGTGCGGACGTCGATGCGGCCCCCTGGTCCGCTCCGCCCGCCGCCCGTGGCTTCGCTCCCGCCCCTCGGCCGGCGCACCCGTGAGACGGCGTAGGAGAGAAGCGAGACCTGTGAGTGCTGCGACGACGCGAAGCGGTACCCCGCGTACCCCGCGAGCCACGCGTACCCCCGACCGCCTGTGCGCGGAGGCCGTAGACCTCGCGCGGGAGGCCGCCGAGGAGGCGGCCGCGCCAGGGATCGTGGGCGCGCACGTCGAGGTCGTCGCGGAGGGCGACCGGGTCGTCACGCACTTCTTCGAGTCCAAGGAGCCCGGCTACCGGGGCTGGCGCTGGGCGGTGACCGTCACCCGAGCCTCCCGCGCCAAGAACGTCACGCTTGACGAAACCGTCCTGCTGCCCGGCGCCGACGCGCTCCTCGCCCCCGAGTGGGTGCCGTGGAGCGAGCGGCTGCGGCCCGGCGACATGGGCCCCGGCGACCTCCTCCCCACGGAGCAGGACGACCTGCGCCTGGAGCCCGGCTACTCCGGCGAGGACACGCCGCCGCCGAACTCCGCGGTGTCGGAGGAGATGTCGGAGCACCTCGACGAGGAGGACGCCGAGCTGACCTCGCGCACCCCCTCCCGCGGCGCGATCGCCGCGGTCGCGGAGGAACTCGGCATGCGCCGGGCGCGGGTCCTCTCCCGGTACGGCCTGCACGTGGCGGCGGACCGCTGGGACGAGGCGTTCGGCGCGAAGACGCCGATGGCCCAGGCGGCGCCCGCCTCCTGCGAGTCCTGCGCGTTCCTGGTGCCGCTGGCCGGCTCCCTGAAGCAGGCCTTCGGCATCTGCGCCAACGAGTTCTCCCCGGCGGACGGCCGGGTCGTGTCCCTCGCGTACGGCTGCGGGGGGCACTCGGAGGCCGCCGTCATGCCGAAGCCGCCGCGGCCGGCGCCGCCGGTCCTGGACTCCATGGCGGCGGACGAGTTCCCCCTCCGCCCGGCGAAGGACTCCGGCTCCACGACGGAACCGGACGCGGCATCGGAAGACCTGGGCCACTCGTAGGCCACCCCGTGTGACGAGCGCCCGGCGGGGCGGCACCCCAGCCCCCGCCCGTGCGGGGCTCGCCCTGCTGGGCGGCACCCTTCCGCCACCCGCCGTGCGGGGCTCGCGCCCTGCGCGGCGGTGCCCTTCCGCCACCCGCCATGTGGGGCTCGCGCCCTGCGCGGCGGTGCCCTTCCGCCACCCGCCGTGTGGGCAATCGTCCCGCTGGGGCGGGACGGGTGGGCACACGGGACGGCGCCCTTTCGCGGCGCCTCCGCGTTCCGCGCCCGGACCCGCACCACTGTGTGCGACGCACATCCGGTGCGGGTTCAGGCACGTGAGCCTCTGGCGCCGACAAGGGCGCCGTCCGTTGTGCCCACCCGTTCCGCCCCTTGCGGAACGCCTGCCCACAACGGGGGTGGTCACCGCCCCGGTGCTCGCGGGGCCACGGTGGAGGTCGACCCCGTGCCCCGCCCCCGCACCCCGCCGCGCGCGGTACCTTCGGGCCCCGGGCCGAACGGTCCGGGAACGACAGCCCCCAGACTGGAGTCAGACGTGAGCGTCAGCGTCCGGACGACGACCGACGGAACCGATCCCTTCGGCACCGCACGGCTGCGGCGGGGCGTGCTCGACGCCTGGGGCGCCAGTCCCGCCCGGTTCCGCGAGGACGCCAACGCCGAGGAGGACCTCGCGCTCGGCGGCTACCGCGACCGCCTCGTCGTCGAGCTGGCCCAGAACGCCGCCGACGCCGCCCGCCGCGCCGGTGTCACGGGCCGCCTCCGGCTGACCCTGCACCCCGCGGACCACGAGGGCCCCGCCGTCCTCGCCGCGGCGAACACCGGCGCCCCGCTGGACGCCGCCGGCGCCGAGTCGCTGTCCACCCTCCGCGCCTCCGCCAAGCGCGAGCAGGGCCACGGCGCCGTCGGCCGCTTCGGCGTCGGCTTCGCCGCGGTCCTCGCCGTCACCGACGAGCCCGCCGTCCTGGGCCGTCACGGCGGCGTCCGCTGGTCCCTGGCCGAGGCGCGGGAACTGGCCGCCGAGGCCGCCCGGTACAGCCCGGGCCTCGGCGACGAACTGCGCCGCCGCGACGGCCACGTACCGCTGCTGCGCCTGCCGCTGCCCGCCGAGGGCACCGCCCCCGACGGCTACGACACCGTCGTCGTCCTCCCGATGCGGGACGCGGCCGCCGAGGACCTGGCCGAGCGCCTCCTCGCCTCCGTCGACGACGCCCTGCTCCTCACTCTTCCGGGTCTCGCGGAGGTCGTCGTGGAGACACCCGAAGGAGGGGTACGGACCCTCCGCCGCTCCGACGAGGACGGCTACGTCCGCGTCGACGACTCCGCGACCGGCGGCCACCGCTGGCGGACCGTCACCCACGGCGGCCCGATCGAGCCCGAGCTCCTCAAGGACCGGCCGGTCGAGGAGCGCCTGCGCCCGCACTGGTCCGTCACCTGGGCCGTACCCGTGGACGCCGAGGGCGCCCCGCGCTACCCGCGCACGACCCCGGTCGTGCACGCCCCCACCCCCACCGACGAGCCGCTCGGCATCCCGGCGCTGCTCATCGCGTCCCTCCCGCTGGACACCACCCGCCGGCACCCGGCGCCGGGACCGCTCACCGACTTCCTGGTGCAGCGCGCGGCCGACGCGTACGCCGAACTGCTCGCCGACTGGCGGCCGGTGACGACCGGGGCCCTCGACCTCGTGCCCGGCCCGCTCGGCAAGGGCCCGCTCGACGGGGCGCTGCGCGAGGCGATCCTGGACCGGCTGCCGAGGGTGGCGTTCCTGGCGCCCGCCGCGCCGTCCGAGGAGCTGCCCGCGCTCCGTCCGATCGAGGCGGAGGTCGTGGAGGGCGCGGGCGCGGAGACCGTCGGGGTCCTCGCCGAGGTGTTCCCGACGCTTCTGCCGGCCGGCCTGGAGCGGCGCCCCGAGCTCCGCACCCTCGGCGTCGGCCGCGTGCCGCTCACGGAGGCGATCGACCGGCTGGCGGGCGTGGACCGGGCGCCGACGTGGTGGTGGCGGCTGTACGACTCGCTCGCCGGCGTCGACCCGGACCGTCTGACGGGCCTTCCGGTGCCGCTCGCGGAGGGCGCCGAGGGCGCCAGGATCCGTACGACGATCGGCCCCCGTCAGATCCTCCTCCCGCAGGACCGCACCCCCGCCGAGCTGACCCGGCTCGGTCTGAAGGTGGCGCACCCGGAGGCGGCGCACCCGCTCCTGGAGAAGCTGGGCGCCCTGCCCGCCACGCCCCGCGCGGTCCTGACGACCCCGCAGGTGCGGGCGGCGGTCGCGGCCTCCCTCGACGCGGGGGAGGTCTGGGACGAGGACGCCGACACCCTCGACGCGGAGGAACTGGCCGAGACGGTCCTCGCCCTCGTCAGGGACGCGGAGCTCGACCCGGGCGAGGAGCCCTGGCTCGGCGCGCTCGCCCTCCCCGACGAGGACGGCGAGCTCTCCCCGGCGGGCGAGCTCGTCCTGCCGGGCTCGCCCTTCGCGGCCGTGATGCGCGAGGACGAGCTCGCCTTCGTCGACGGCGAGCTGGCCGCCCGCTGGGGCGAGCAGCCGCTCGCCGCGTGCGGGGTGCTGGCGAACTTCGCCCTGATCCGCGCGACCGACCTGGTCCTCGACCCGGACGAGGTCGAGCCGCGCGAGGGCGACTATCCGGAGCCGGACGACGCGGGCCTCCTCGACGCGGTCGACGTCTGGTGCGAGGACGTCCTGGACCGCCTCCCGGAGACCCCCGTGCCCCCGGTGGCGACGGAGATCGTGGCCGTACGGGACCTGGACCTGGTCGACGACGACTGCTGGCCCACGGCGCTCGCCCTCCTCGCGCAGCCGCCGCTCCGGGACGCCCTGACCCAGCCCGTGCGGGTCCTCCTCCCGGACGGCACGACGGAGACCGTCCGCTCGTACACCGCCTGGTGGCTGCGGGACCACCCGGTCCTGGACGGCCGTCATCCGGCGGGCCTCCGCGCGGAGGGCTCGGACCCCTTGCTCGCGGGGCTGTACGACTCCGCCGACGCGACCGGCTTCGAGGACGAGCAGGTCCTGCGCGCCCTGGGCGTCCGCACCTCGGTCGCGGCCCTCCTCGACGAGCCGGGCGGCGCGGCGGAGCTCCTGGGCCGTCTGGCGGACCCGTCGAGGGAGGTGACGGCGGTCCAGCTCCACGCCCTCTACACGGCGCTGGCGGACCTGGACCCCGAGCAGGTGACGCTCCCCGACGAGCTGCGGGCGGTCGTGGACGGCGCCCTGGTCGTGGTCGACGCGGCGGAGGCGCTGGTGGCGGACGCCCCCGACCTGCTTCCGCTGGCCGGTGACCTCCCCCTGCTCCCGGTCTCGCCGTCGCGCGCCGCGGACCTGGCCGATCTGTTCCAGGTCCGCCGTCTGAGCGAGGCCGTCGAGGCCGAGGTGACGACGGTCGGCGAGGAGCACGAGGTCCCGCCCCCGGTCCACGCGCTCCTGGGCCCGGCCACCCCCGCCTCGTACATCGAGCACGAGGAACTCCACGCCGGCGGCACCGAACTGGACTGGCGCCGCACCCCCGACGGCGTCGTCCACGCCGCCACCCTGGAGGGCGTGGCCGCCGGTCTCGCCTGGGCGGCGGGCCAGTGGCCGCGCCGCTTCGAGGTGGCGGCCCTCCTGGAGGACCCGTCGAGGACGGCGGAGCTGGCGAGGGACCGCTGGTTCGACTAGGCGACCGGGCGGCGGGCGCGGCCGGTCCGGCCGGAGAGGAGCGGTCCGGAGCCGGCCGGAGCGGACCGGCCGGGGCCAGCCGGGACGCGTCGGAAAGTTTTGACGCGTCGGGAAATCCCGACGTATCGTGGACGTCATGCCGACCGACGTGTTCGGCGTGCTGGCCAACCCGGTGCGCCGCAAGCTGCTCGAAACGCTGCGGGAAGGGCCTCGCTCCACGGGTGAGCTGGCCGGGATGTTCGAGCTCGGGAGGCCCGCGGTCTCCGAGCACCTGGCGGTGCTCCGCACCGCGGGACTGGTGCGCGAGGAGCCCCGCGGGCGGCACCGCTTCTACCACCTCGAACCGGCCCGGCTGGCCGAGGTGGGCGAGTGGCTGCATCCGTTCGAGCACTACTGGAAGCGGCGCCTGGACGCGCTGGCCGATCTCCTGGACGAGGAAGCCGAGGCATGACCGAGAGCGACACGATCACCTGCGAGAAGTTCCTGCCCCACGCGCCCGCGGCGGTGTGGAAGGCCCTCACCGACCCGGACCTGCACGCCCGCTGGTGGGCGGCCGGCGACGTCAAGGCCGTCGTCGGGCACCGCTTCACCCTCGACATGGGCGCCTTCGGCCGGCAGCCCTGCGAGGTGACCGCCGTGGACGACGAGCGGCTGCTCGCCTACCGCTTCGCCGAGGGCACGCTCGACACCACCGTCACCTGGACGCTGCACCCGGAGGGCCGGGGCACCCGCCTCGTCCTCACCCACGCCGGCTTCGACCTCGACTCGCCCCTGGGGCGGCAGGCGTACGAGGGCATGGGCAGGGGCTGGCCCCGCGTCCTGGACCGCCTGGACGCCGCACTCCGGTGAAGATCCGGGCGGCCCGCGCCCGGCGGACCTACGTCGGGAACCTCCGGTCCACCCACCGCCACGCCACTTCCAGCAGGACGCAGCCCGCCGCCGCGATCGCCACCGCCGTCCACGGCATCGTCACGCCCACCAGTTTCAGGGCGAAGAACTCCTGGAGCCAGGGGACGGCGAGGACCAGGAGGAAGGCCCCTCCCATGGCGGCGACCAGGGTGAGGCGCCACCAGGTGTAGGGGCGGGCGATGATCGCCAGGACCCACATGGAGACCAGGAAGAGCGTGAGGGTGGCCGCGCTGGTCTCGGCGCCCAGGGCGTCCGTGCCCGTGTAGTGGTGGCGGGCCAGGAGGTAGGTGGTGAAGGTGGCCGCCGCCGCGATGACCCCGCCGGGGATCGCGTACCGCATGACCCGCCGTACGAAGTTCGGCCGGGCGCGTTCCTTGTTGGGGGCCAGCGCGAGGAAGAAGGCCGGCACGCCGATCGTGAGGGTGGAGAGCAGGGTCAGGTGGCGCGGCAGGAAGGGGTACTCCACCTGCGAGACGACCACCAGGATCGCCAGGAGCACCGAGTAGACCGTCTTCGTCAGGAAGAGGGTCGCGACGCGCGTGATGTTGCCGATGACCCGGCGGCCTTCCGCCACCACCGACGGGAGCGTCGCGAAGCTGTTGTTCAGCAGGACGATCTGGGCCACCGCCCTCGTCGCCTCCGAGCCCGAGCCCATCGAGACGCCGATGTCCGCGTCCTTCAGGGCGAGGACGTCGTTGACGCCGTCCCCCGTCATGGCGACGGTGTGGCCGTGGGACTGCAGCGCCGCCACCATGTCCCGCTTCTGCTGCGGGGTGACCCGGCCGAATACCGCGTTCTCGTCCAGGGCCTTCGCCATGTCCTCCCGCTCGGCGGGGAGGGTGCGGGCGTCCACCGTGTGCTCCGCGCCCGGCATGTCGAGCTTCGCGGCCACCGCGCCCACGGAGACCGCGTTGTCCCCGGAGATCACCTTGGTGGCGACCTGCTGGTCGGCGAAGTAGGCGAGGGTGTCGGCGGCGTCGGGGCGCAGCCGCTGTTCCAGGACGACGAGGGCGGTGGGGCGGGCGTCGGTGGCGACCTCGGGGGAGTCGAGTTCGCGGACCGTACGGGCGAGGAGGAGGACCCGCAGGCCCTGTTCGTTGAGGTGGTCGATCTCGGTGAGGGCCGGGTCGTCCGGGGACAGCAGGACGTCGGGGGCGCCCAGGAGCCAGGTCGAGTTCTCGCCGTCGCCCTCGCTGAACGACGCGCCGCTGTACTTGCGGGCCGAGGAGAAGGGCAGGCTCTCCGTGCAGCGCCACTCCACGGTGTCCGGGTAGGCGTCCTTGATGGCCTGGAGGGAGGCGTTCGGGCGCGGGTCGGATTCGCCGAGGGCGCCGAGCACCTTGCGCACGTGTCCCTCGTCGCTGCCGTCGAGGGGGCGGAGGTCCGTGACGTCCATGCCGCCCTCGGTGAGCGTGCCCGTCTTGTCGAGGCAGACGACGTCGACCCGGGCCAGGCCCTCGATGGCGGGCAGCTCCTGGACGAGGCACTGTCTGCGGCCGAGCCGGATCACCCCGACCGCGAAGGCGACCGAGGTGAGGAGGACGAGGCCCTCGGGGATCATCGGGACGATGCCGCCGACCGTGCGGGCGACGGCCCCCTTGAAGTCGTTGTTCTTCACGACGAGCTGGCTGATGACGAGCCCGATCGCGGTCGGGACCATCATCCACGTCACGTACTTGAGGATCGTGGAGATGCCCGTGCGCAGCTCCGAGTGGACGAGGGTGAAGCGGGACGCCTCCTCGGCGAGCTGGGCGGCGTACGCCTCGCGGCCGACCTTGGTGGCGGTGAAGGCGCCGCCGCCGGCGACCACGAAGGAGCCGGACATCATCCTGTCGCCGGGTCTCTTCACCACCGGGTCGGCCTCGCCCGTCAGCAGCGACTCGTCGATCTCCAGGCTGTCGGCCTCCGCCACCTCGCCGTCGACGACGACCTTGTCGCCCGGTCCGAGTTCGACGAGGTCGCCGAGGACGATCTCCGAGGTGGAGATCTCGGCGGCGACGCCGTCGCGCCGGACGGTGGGTTTCGCCTCGCCGATGACCGCGAGCCCGTCGAGGGTCTTCTTGGCGCGGAGCTCCTGGACGATGCCGATGCCGGTGTTGGCGACGATCACGAAGCCGAAGAGGCTGTCCTGGATCGGCGCGACGATCAGCATGATCACCCACAGCACGCCGATGATCGCGTTGAAGCGGGTGAAGACGTTCGCGCGGACGATGTCGGTGGTCGAGCGGGAGCTGCGCAGGGGGACGTCGTTGACCTCCCCGCGCGCGACGCGTTCGGCGACCTCGGCGGAGGTCAGTCCGGCGGGGTGGTGCACGACGGGCGGTTCCGTCGGCCTGGTCCCGGCGGGGGTCCCGCCGTCAGTGTCGATCTTCGCCCGCTGGGTCATGTTTTCGACGGTACGACCGGTTTCGGTCGTTCACCTGCCGAGCGGGGCGAACCGGCGTCACCTGCCGAGCGGGGCGAACCGGGGCCAGGTGCCGGGCGGGGCGAACCGGCGTCAGCTGCCGGGCCGGGCCTCCGGGGACTCCGCCCCCCGCGCCGCCGCGTGCCGCTTGATCGCCGCGTCCCGCTTCCGCACGTACCAGATGCCGATCAGGCCGAGTCCGGCGCCGGCCAGGCAGGTCCAGACCCAGGAGGTGAGGCCGCGGTCGTCGAACCAGCCGTAGAAGGGGACCTGGACGACGAAGAGGACGAACCAGAGGATCGTTCCGCCGGTGATGGTGGCGACGACGGGCCCTTCGAGGGGCTCGGGTGCCTCGTGCTTCGGTGTCCACTTCGCCATGGGGCCCAGTCTAGGCGGCCCGTTTTCGTATCTACGCGCGGAGATGGACGCTCGCTCGTTCATGTGTTCATACTGAAACGGTTTGCCTCTGGCGGGTTTCCTTCGTATGAACCGCCAAAAAAGGACTTTCTGAACCTTCGAAGAGGAACCCCATGAGCTCGACGGCCACCGCCAAGGCCACGCCCCCGGAGACCCCCGAAAAGCCCGTCTCCGGCCTCGACCGCTACTTCCGGATCTCCGAGCGCGGCTCCACCGTCGCCCGCGAGGTCCGCGGCGGCTTCGCCACCTTCTTCGCGATGGCCTACATCATCGTGCTGAACCCGATCATCCTCGGCAGCGCCAAGGACATGTACGGGCACCAGCTCGACAGCGGCCAGCTCGTCACCGCCACCGTCCTCACGGCGGCGTTCACGACCCTCCTCATGGGCGTCATCGGCAACGTCCCGATCGCCCTCGCCGCCGGCCTCGGCGTCAACACGGTCGTCGCGCTCCAGCTCGCGCCCAAGATGTCCTGGCCGGACGCCATGGGCATGGTCGTCCTCGCCGGCATCGTCGTGATGCTGCTCGTCGCGACCGGCCTGCGCGAGCGCGTCATGAACGCCGTCCCGGTCGGCCTGCGCAAGGGCATCGCGATCGGCATCGGCCTCTTCATCATGCTGATCGGCCTCGTCGACTCGGGCTTCGTCTCCCGCATCCCCGACGCCGCCCACACCACCGTCCCGCTCCAGCTCGGCGGCGACGGTCACCTCACCGGCTGGCCGGTCCTCGTCTTCATCCTGGGCACGCTCCTCACCCTCGCCCTCATCATCCGCAAGGTGCCGGGCGCGATCCTGATCTCGATCGTCGTGATGACGCTCGTGGCCATGGTGATCAACGCGGTCGCGAAGGTCCCCTCCTGGGGGCTCACCACCCCGGAATGGCCGGGCAACCCGGTCGCCTCGCCCGACTTCGGCCTGGTCGGCAAGGTCAGCCTCTTCGGCGGCTTCGACAAGGTCGGCGTCCTGACCGGCGTCCTCTTCGTCTTCACCGTCCTGCTGTCCTGCTTCTTCGACGCGATGGGCACGATCCTCGGCGTCGGCGACGAGGCCAAGCTGATCGACGAGGACGGCAACTTCCCCGGCATCAACAAGGTCCTCCTCGTCGACGGCCTGGCCGTCGCCTCCGGCGGCGCGACCTCCTCCTCGGCCACCACCTGCTTCGTGGAGTCCACCGCCGGTGTCGGCGAGGGCGCCCGCACGGGCCTCGCCTCGGTCGTGACCGGCGGTCTGTTCTCGGTGGCGCTGTTCCTCACGCCGCTCGCCACGATGGTCCCGTCGCAGGCGGCCACGCCCGCGCTGCTCGCGGTCGGCTTCCTGATCCTGGCCGGCTCGATCAAGGACATCGACTGGAGCGACTTCACCATCGCGGTGCCGGCGTTCCTGGCCATGCTGATGATGCCCTTCACGTACTCGATCACGAACGGCATCGGCATCGGCTTCATCGCCTTCAGCGTGCTGCGGCTCGCGGCCGGCCGGGGCCGTGAGGTCCCGGTGGCCATGTACGTCGTGTCGGCGGTCTTCGTCTTCTACTACGCGATGCCGGCGCTCGGCCTCACGTGATCACCGCTCCCGGCTCCGGGTGAGCCGTAGAACCTCTCCGTCTCGTCGACCGCGGTCTTGAACCGCTCGTCGAAATCCTCGCGAATGAGCGTCCGGGCCACGTAGTCCTGGACGCTCATTCCTCTTTTCGCGGCGTGACTCCTGAGCCGGTCGAGCAGCTCACCGTCGATGCGCAGGCTGAGCACTGTCGATCCCATGCCGTTCAGGGTCGGGGCAGCCGGGGCTTCTTTGCGTCACTTTCCGGATCCGACTCACTCGTTTGGGTGATACATGGATGCCGAAGCGTGATCTGGCGTGTGCTGTGCTGCCGCCTCCGGTCCCCGCGGTGTGATTCGTGCGACGTCGGGGCACTCCCGTTGGTATTTAGACAGAGTAATGAGTTAGCCTAATGAACATGCCTGACCTGTCCCACGGCACCGCGGACGACGCCGCGGCCGTGAACGCGCTCCGCTCCTCCGTCATGCGACTGGGCCGACGCCTCAAGCACCAGCGCGTCGACGAGTCGCTGAGCCCCACCGAGATGTCGGTGCTCGGCACCCTGTCGCTCTGCGGCTCCGCCACCCCCGGTGAGCTGGCCCGCAAGGAGCACGTCCAGCCGCCGTCGATGACCCGCATCGTCGCACTGCTCGAAGCCAAGGGACTGGTCCGGCTCGAGCCGCACCCCGACGACCGCCGGCAGAAGGTGGTCAGCCAGACCGAGCAGGCCGAGGCCATGCTCGAGGAGTCCCGCCGCAAGCGGAACGCCTGGCTGGCCTCCCTCGCCGAGGGCCTGGACGAGGACGAGTGGGCCAAGCTGCGCGCGGCCGCCCCGGTCCTGGAGAAGCTCGCCCACCTGTAACCGAGGCGCCAAGGAGGCGACGCACTTTGAGTACGGGACCCGGAGCAGACTCCGCACCCGTCCATAAACCCACCCTCGACACCCGCGGGCGGGGAGGAACCTTCTCCTCGCTCGGGATCCGGAACTACCGGCTGTTCTTCACCGGAGCGATCGTCTCCAACACCGGTACGTGGATGGCCCGGATCACCCAGGACTGGCTGGTCCTGAGCCTCACCGGCTCGGCCGCCGCCGTCGGCGTCACGACGGCCCTCCAGTTCCTGCCGATGCTGCTCTTCGGGCTGTACGGCGGTGTCATCGCCGACCGCTACCCGAAACGGCGCCTGCTCCTCGTCAGCCAGGCCGCCCTCGGGCTCTGCGGCCTCGCGCTCGCCGTCCTCACCCTCTCGGGCCACATCCAGGTCTGGCACGTCTACCTGATCGCCTTCCTCCTCGGCATGGTGACGGTCGTCGACAACCCGGCCCGGCAGACCTTCGTCTCCGAGATGGTCGGCCCCGGACAGCTCCGCAACGCCGTCTCCCTGAACTCGGCGAACTTCCAGTCCGCCCGGCTCGTCGGCCCCGCCGTCGCCGGTGCCCTCATCGCCGGCGTCGGCAGCGGATGGGCCTTCCTGCTCAACGGCCTCTCCTTCCTCGCCCCGCTCGCGAGCCTCCTGCTCATGCGGACGAGCGAGCTCCACAAGGTGGAGCGCGCCCCGCGCGGCAAGGGGCAGCTGCGCGAGGGGCTGCGGTACGTGGCGGGGCGGCCCGATCTGATCTGGCCGATCGTCCTCGTCGGCTTCATCGGGACCTTCGGCTTCAACTTCCCGATCTGGCTCACCGCCTTCTCCGGCGACGTCTTCCACGTCGGCGCCGGCGCGTACGGCTTCCTCAACACCCTGATGGCGGCCGGCTCCCTCGTGGGCGCCCTCGCCGCGGCCCGCCGCGGCTCGACCCGCCTGCGGATGCTGGTCATCGCGGCGGGGGTCTTCGGCGTCCTGGAGGTCGCGGCGGCCCTGTCGCCCGCCTTCTGGCTGTTCGCGCTGCTGCTCGTGCCGATCGGCCTGCTCGGCCTCACGGTGAACATCACCGCGAACTCGGCCGTCCAGATGGCCACCGACCCCGCCATGCGGGGACGGGTCATGAGCCTCTACATGATGGTCTTCGCCGGCGGGACGCCGATCGGGGCCCCGCTGCTCGGCTGGGTCACCGACACGTACGGCGCCCGCGTCGGCTTCGCCACGGGCGGTCTGATCTCGCTCGCCGCGGCGGTCCTCGTGGGGCTGGTCCTGGCCCGGGTCGGCGGCCTCAAGGTCGCCATGGGCTGGCACCGGGGCCACCCGCAGGTGCGGTTCGTGTCGCGGGAGCGGCTGGCGACGGCGGCGTAGGCCCCGGACGGACGGGGGTCCCGGCGCGGGCACGGCGCGCGCCGGGGCCGGGGCCTCCCGCCGTCGTCAGACCCGCCGTTCCAGCACCTGGCCCGGCCAGTCGCCGACCTCGAACGCGGTGGTGCGGGTGAAGCCCTGCCCCTCGTAGTACTCGATCAGGCGGCCCTCGCCGCCCGCGAAGCAGTCCACGCGCAGGAGCGAGACTCCCTGCCGGAGGGTCTCCGCCTCCGCGTGCCTCAGGAGGGCCGCTCCCACCCCGTGGCCGTGGAAGCGGGCGTCCGTCGCCAGCAGGCGGACGTACACCTCCGGCTCGTCGGCCGGCTCGATGTACTGGCCGGGGTGCGGCGTCAGCGTCATCGTGCCCGCCGGGACGCCGTCGATCTCCACGAGCCACGGGTCGCCCTCGGACATCGTCCGCTCGACCTGCTCCACCGCCTTCGGCCGCCCGGAGAACGACTCCGTGCCCCACTGGGCGGTGATCCCCTTGCCGTTGAGCCACACCACGGCGCTGTCGAGTATCGCGAGTATCGCGGGGAGGTCCTCCGCCCCGCCCTTCCTGATGGTGATCTCCATGCGCCCGAGGCTAGAGGGTGCCCTGCCGGGGTTCCGCGAGTCGTACAACCCTTCGATCCGGTCGCGGGTCACAGGGGTGGAACACACCGGTTGGGGGAGGAAGACATCTTGCGTACCGGTCTGTACCGTCGGCGCCTGGCGATCTCGGTCGGCGTCGTGCTCACCGCCGTGACGGCCGTCTCGCCCACGGTCCCGGCCGCCGCCGCGCCCGTCACGCCCGCGGCCGCGTCCCAGGCCGTCGCGGCGGCCGTCCAGGTCCCGTTCCTGGCCTCGGGCGGCACGCTGCTCAGCGCCGGGACGACCGGCTTCCTGTCGCGGGACGACGCCGGCACGACGCGCTGGACCCGGTACGCCGACGGGGTGTCGAAGGTCATCGAGAAGAGCCAGGGCGAGCTGGTGTACGGCTCCGGTCCCGGCTCGGACATCGTCGTGGTCGCGCGCGAGGTGGCTCAGCCCGGGGGCGAGGAGATCTACACCACGACCGTGCGGATGTACGACATGGCGACGGGCGCCGCCCCCGTCACCCTCGCCCTGTCGCAGCGCCCGGAGGAGTACGTGCGCCTCGACGCCGTGGTGGGGTCGACGCTCCTGGTCAGCGGCGAGCAGTCGCTCAAACTGATCGACGTCGCCGGCGGGACGCCGACCGTCCGCACGGTGGGCGACGCCTACTACGAGCCCGAGTGGATGGCCGACACCCTGCCCGACGCGGCGGTCGCGCGGAACGACGACCGCGACGTGGTCGTCGACCTGGTCGGCGGGCGGGAGACCGGCGGGTACCAGCTCGCCCCGGAGCCCGGCTGGCCGAAGCCGTACGTGAAGAGGCACTCCTTCCTCTCTCCGACCCATGTGGGCTGGACGGAGCGGACGGACGACAAGCTGGTCCTCGCCACGGCGGTACGCGGGCGGAGCGAGGTCGTGCGCACTCCCCTCGGCCCCGACGACGGGGCGGAGATCACCGGCGGTCTCCTCGGCGACTGGTTCGCGTGGGGGGCCACCACCGGGAACGCCACTCCCTGGCACGCGTTCTCCGCCCGCTCCCTGAAGGACGGGTCGACCGTCGAGCTCCTCGACCACGCCACGCACGCCGTCAAGGGCCCCGGCGGCACCCTGCTCGTCCTCGGCGTCACCGCCGCCGACGGCGCGGGCGTCTACCGGGTGGCGGTCGGCGCGGACGGGCGGCCCGCGGCCGAGCTGATCGCCTCCACCGGCCGGCCGGACGACGGGGCGGCCCCCCTGGCGTACGTCGGAGGCGCCCCGGCCACCGTCAGGCTGGACGGCGTCCCCAGGGCCCGTCTGAGCTGGAAGTTCTCCACGGCGAAGGCGGACCTCACCGTGGAGCTGAGGAGCGGGGCGACGGAGGAGACGTTCCGCACGACCGTCAAGCCCGCGTCCGGCTCCGGGGCGTACCCCGACGGCTCCCTCGGGTTCGACTGGGCCGGCGAGGTGACGGACGGCGTCGAGCAGATGCCGAAGTCCGCCCCCAACGGCGCGTACGAGTGGAAGGTCACCGCCAGGCCCTGGAACGGGATGCCGTCGGTCACGACCTCCGGCACCTTCACCGTGGTCCGCGCCCCCGAGCCGCACGACTACGACGACAACGGGGCTCCGGACCTGGTCGTGCGGAGCAGGAGCGGCCACCTCGTGAAGGAGTTCACGCGCTGGGACGACGCGACGGGACGGCTCGTCGCCCTGCCGGACCGCTCCTCCGGCCAGCCCGGCTGGAACGTCTACGACCGGATCGAGTCCGTCGGCGACGTCGCCGGCGGGAACGCCGCCGACCTGGTCGCCCGCGACCGCGACGGGGTCCTCTGGCTCCATCGGGGCACGGGCAGCGCCTCGCGCGTCGGCTTCGAGTCCCGCGTGCGGATCGGCGGCGGCTGGAACACGTACACCCGGTTCACCGGCGGCAGCGACCTGACGGGCGACGGACGGGCGGACCTGGTCGGCGTCGACAGGGCAGGCGGCCTGTACCTCCACCAGGGGACCGGCTCCACGACGGCTCCGTTCGCCCCGCGGAAGAAGACCGGTTTCGGGTGGGGGATCTACAACCAGATCACGGCCGCGGGGAACATCGGCGGTGGTCCGGCCGGTGATCTGGTCGCCCGTGACAAGGGCGGGGTGCTGTGGCTGTACCTCGGGAGGGGTGACGGCACCTTCGCGGCCCGGACGCGGATCGGCGGCGGCTGGGGCGTGTACGCGGACGTGGTCGGCATCGGTGACGGCGACAAGGACGGCCGCCCCGACCTGTACGCCCGGACGGCGGCCGGCGCCGCGTACTTCTACGCCGGTACGGGGGACTGGAAGGTCCCGTTCAAGGGCCGGGTGACGACCCGGGCGGGTGCCGGGACGGACATCACGGGGGCGGTGTACGACCAGGTCTCCTGAGCGGACCGACGGGCCGTCTCCTGTCAGACTCTCCCCATGAGGCTCTTCGCCGCCGTCGTGCCGCCCCCGGAGCGGCTGGACGAGCTCGGACACGTCGTCGACCGGCTGCGCGGGCTGCCCGGCGCGGACGGGCTCCGCTGGACCCCGCGGCCGGGGTGGCACTTCACCCTGGCCTTCATGGGGGAGGTCGACGAGGAGCTGCTGCCCGAGCTGCGGGCGCGGCTCGCGCGGGCCGCGCACCGCACGCCGCCGTTCCCGCTGCGGCTGCACGGCGGCGGGCACTTCGGGCGGCGGGCGCTGTGGGCCGGCGCCGCCGGGGACCTGGACGAGCTGCGGCTGCTCGCCGAGCGCGCCGACGCCGCCGCCCGCCGCGCCGGGGTCCCGATGGAGGAGCACCGCCGCTACCAGGCCCATCTGACGGTCGCCCGGGCCCGTGGGGAGGGGGCGGGGCTGCGCCCCTTCCTCGACGAGCTCACCGGCTTCGAGGGCGGGCGGTGGCAGGTCGGCGAGCTGGTCCTGGTCCGGTCGAACCTGCCGGTGCGCGGGGTGCCGGGGGAGCAGCCCCGGTACGAGACGGTGGACCGCTGGCCCCTGGCCGGGGGCGGGGGCGGGGAGGGCGCGGGTTAACCTCGACGGGTGGATCCGAAGACTCGAAACCTGATCATGGCCGGTGCCCTCGTCCTGATGTTCGCGATCATCGCGGTGTCGTCGCTGGTCGGTCAGTAGCCCCCGGTGGCCGGCCCCTGCCACGCCGTGGGAAGGGCCTTGCTTCGAGTGCGCTCGAAGCAGTTGGCTTGGCGACCATGGAGTACACGCAGCTCGGACGCACCGGACTCAAGGTCAGCCGACTCGTCCTCGGGACGATGAACTTCGGACCGCAGACGGACGAAGCCACCAGTCACGCCATCATGGACGCCGCCCTCGACGCGGGGCTCAACTTCTTCGACACCGCGAACGTCTACGGGTGGGCGGAGAACAAGGGGCGGACGGAGTCGATCATCGGCTCCTGGTTCGCCAAGGGCGACGGCCGCCGTGACCGTACGGTCCTCGCCACCAAGGTGTACGGGAACATGGGCCCGGACGGCGAGGCCTGGCCCAATCACGACAAGCTGTCGGCGCTCAACATCCGCAGGGCCGTGGAGGCCAGCCTCAAGCGGCTGGGCACCGACTACATCGACGTCTACCAGTTCCACCACGTCGACCGCGCGACCCCCTTCGAGGAGATCTGGCAGGCGATCGACGTCCTCGTCCAGCAGGGCAAGGTGCTGTACGCGGGCTCCTCGAACTTCCCCGGGTACAAGATCGCCCAGGCCAACGAGGCGGCCGCCCGGCGGGGCTCGGTCGGGCTCGTCAGCGAGCAGTGCCTCTACAACCTCTTCGAGCGGCGCGCCGAGATGGAGGTGATCCCGGCCGCGCAGGAGTACGGCCTCGGGGTCATCCCCTGGTCGCCGCTGCACGGCGGTCTGCTCGGCGGGGTCCTGAGGAAGGAGACCGAGGGCAAGCGGCGCACGGAGGGGCGCGCGGCGGCCACGCTGGCCGACCCGGCGAAGCGGGCGCAGCTCCAGGCGTACGAGGACCTGCTCGACAAGCACGGCCTGCGGCCCGGCGAGGTGGCCCTGGCGTGGCTGCTGACCCGGCCCGGCGTGACCGGCCCGATCGTCGGCCCCCGCACCCCGGAGCAGCTGGCGGGCGCGCTGGCCGCGCTGGAGCTTGAGCTGGGCGAGGAGGTGCTGGCCGGGCTCGACGAGATCTTCCCGGGGCCGGGACCGTCCCCGGAGGCCTTCGCCTGGTGACCTCCTCCTTAGGGGCCCCTTAGGGCCCCCTAACGGGCCCCTAAGGGGTTCCCAGCCAGCTCGTGGCGTCCAGGCGGAACGCCGTCTCGGCGGGGACGACGTTCCGCAGGGCCGCCTCCACGTCCCGGACGCGGTCCGCGCCGAGGGCGGCGATCCACTCCGCCCGCAGGTCGTCGAAGATCGCGGCGGAGCGGGCGAGGGCGTCGTACCCGCGCGGGGTGAGCCGGACGAGTTTGCGGCGGGCGTCCTCGGGGTCGTCGGTGCGCTCGGCGTAGCCGAGGGCGAGCAGCCGGTCGACGGTCTTGCCGGCGGCCTGCTTGGAGACGCCGAGGCGCCGCCCGATGTCGCTGGCGGTGGCGCCGTGGACCCCGACGGCCTGCATGGCGAAGCCGTGGGCGGGGCGCATGTCGGGGTGGCCCTCGTCGGCGAGGCGGGCGTGGAGCCGGTCGATGAGGGTGCGGAAGCCGCCGAAGAGGAGCAGGGGCAGCTCGTACCCGGGAGTGTCGTGCACGGGAACTCCCTTGCCCTTATCGACAACCTGGTTTACGTTTTCTCCAGCGACATGGTCAACCATGTTGTCCATTCTAGTCTGGGGGAACCGCCTTGTCCGCACCGCTCGACATGTCCGCCCGCACCGCCGCCGCCGTCGCCCTCCTCAAGGAGACCTCCCCGGAGACCCTCGACGGCTTCCTCAAGCTCAGCGCGATCTTCGAGTCCACCACCCTCGACCCGCACTCCCGCGAGACCGTCATCCTGACCGTCGCCGAACGCAACCAGTGCCACCTCTGCGTCGACATGCACGAGGCGAAGGCGGCCGCCCTCGGACCGGCCCCCGACGCCGAACGCCTCGCCGCCGTCCGGACCTTCACCCTCCGGGTCCTCGCCTCCTCCGGCGCGGTGAGCGACGAGGACCTCGCCGCCTTCGAGAAGGCCGGCTACACCCGCCGCAACGCCCTGGAGGTCGTCCTCGGCATCGGCACGTACACGGTGTCGACCTTCGCCAACCGCCTCACCCGCGCCGCCTGACCCCTCAGGAGCCGTACGGGCCGCCCAGGCCCCACGCCTGGTGCATCGCGTCGGCGAACGCCGCCGCCAGCTTGCGCTCGCCGCTCGGGCCCGGGTGGGTGCCGTCATACGTGTCGGCCCCGAGGTCGTACGACTCCGGAACCGTCGCGAGCAGCAGCGGCGAGGCGGCCGTGTCCAGATCGGCGACCGCCTTGGCGAGGAGCTCGTTGAAGCGGGCGCACTCGGCGGCGAACGGCGCGTCGTACCCGGCGCGGACGTTGGGGATGACCGGCAGGAGGACGGCCCGGACACGCGGGTTCGCGGCCCGCGCCGCCGCCACGAACGCCCGGACGTTCTCCTCCGTCTGGTCGCTGTTCGTGTAGAAGCCCAGGTCGATCAGGCCCAGGGAGATCAGCAGCACGTCCGCCCCCGTGGCCGCGACCGTCTCGCCGATCACGGGCGCCATGTGCAGCCAGCCCTCGCCCCAGCCCGCTAGATGACGCCGGGCCCCGGCGGGGAACGCGGGATCGGGGTACGCCGCCGACGACGGGGCGTCGGCGGCGGGGTCGTACAGACCGGAGCGCGGACCGACGATCTCGTACCCGCCCGGGAGCGTCGCCTCCAGGTGCTCCCACATGCGGTAACGCCAGGTCCAGTCGCCGGCGCGTCCGATGGTCATGCTGTCGCCGACGAACAGAAAACGCATGTTCATATCATCGCGGACCGTGTCCCGGACCTGCGACGTGATCCGGGACACGGACGCACGTCAGCGCTTCAGGAACCCGTCCACCGTCCCCGCGACCCACTCCGCGTCGTCGTGCCACGGGAAGTGCCCCGCCCCCGCCAGGACCGCGAGCTCCGCCTCCGGGAACAGCTCCGCGTACGCCGTGGCCGTCGGCACCGGCGTGTTCGCGTCGCCCTCCCCGGCGACGACGAGCACCGGACGGCCGAACTCCGCGAACACCGCGCGCGTGGCCCCCGGTTCGAAGGCGCCCTCGCTCGCGTAGGCCCCCGCGGCCTCCCCGTTCCGCCGCCGGTGGCTCTCGGCGTGCCGCTCCCGCGCCGCCTCGTCCCAGGTGCCGTGGAAGAACGGCGCCACCGCCTGGAAGGTCTCCGCCGAGCCGCGCCCCGCCGCCAGCTCCTCCAGGGCCGCGTACGCGGCACCGAACCACGGCTTCCCCTCGCGCCACGGCCGCCGTGCCGCCGCGAGCCGCTCCTCCCCGCTCGTGTCGAGCCCGACGGCCGCCGTGCCCGGCGTGAGGAGGACGAGCCGGGCCACCCGCTCCGGGTGCCGGGCCGTGTACAGCGCGGCCAGGTTCGCGCCCGCCGAGTGGCCGAGGAGGTCGATCGTGTCGAGCCCGAGGTGCGCGCGCAGCGCCTCGACGTCCGCGACCTGCCGGTCGCAGCGGTACGAGGCCGGGTCCTCCGGCACCGCCGAGGCGCCGGTGCCCCGCAGGTCGAGCCGGATCAGGGTGCGGTGGGCGTCGAGCCCGCCGAGGCCGCCGAGGTAGGCGGAGTCCTGCATGGGACCGCCGGGCAGACAGACCAGCGGGGCACCGGAACCGGACGCGTGGTACGCGAGCAGGGTGCCGTCGGGAGCGGGGAAGGTAGGCATGGGCGCGACCATGACAGGGGCTCCGACGCTGGTCAATCCGGTTTCCGTGCCGTCATGGCACGCTTGATCCCATGCGATCTGCTCTGTGCGCCCTCGGCGCGGCCGCCGCCCTCGCGCTGCTCCCGGCCGGCCATGCCCGTGCCCAAGGGCAGGAACCCGACCGGGACTTCACGATCGAGGACGCCCGGATCACCGAGTCCAGCGGCCTCGCCGCGAGCCGGGCACACCCCGGGATCTACTGGACGCACAACGACCAGGACGCGCCCCTGATCTACGGCATCGACTCCCGTACGGGGAAGACCGTCGCGACCCTCACCATGGCGGGCGTCGGCACCCCCCGCGACATGGAGGCGATCGCCGTCGGCCCGGACGGCGACATCTACGTCGGCGACATCGGCGACAACCTCGACGGCTCCTGGGACCACGTCTGGATCTACCGCTTCCCCGAGCCGAAGACCCTGAGGGACCAGACCGTCCGGGCGAGGCAGTACGTCGTGAAGTACGCCGACGGGCCCCGCAACGCCGAGGCCCTGATGGTCCATCCGAAGACCGGCCGGGTGTACATCGCTAGCAAGAACGAGGACGGCGGCGGCCTGTACGCGGGCCCCGAGCGGCTCTCCCCGTCCGGCACGAACGTCTTCCGGCGCGTCGGCGAGGTGCCCTGGGTGACGGACGGCGCCTTCTCCCCGGACGGCGACCGGCTCGTCCTGCGCGGCTACTTCATGGCGAAGGAGTACGCCTGGAAGGACGGCCGCCTCGGCGACGGGGGCACGGCGATCGGCGCCCCCTTCCAGGGCCAGGCCGAGTCGGTGACGTACACCCCGGACGGCTCGGCCTTCATGTTCGGTTCCGAGGGCCGGGGCAGCCGGGTGGTGCGCGTCGAGCGGGAGGGGGCGCCGGAGCCCTCGGACCCGCCGGCCTCCCGGACGCCGGGGGCGGCGAACTCCCCGACGGGGCAGGACCGGAGCGGCCGGGGCGACCAGGGGAGCGCCACCACCGGCTTCCTCGTCCTCGCGGGCGCCACCGTCCTCGTCCTCGGCGTCAAGCGCCTGCTCCGCAAGGGGTAGCCGAGGAGACGCCGAAGGGCCCGGCGCCGGGTGCGTCCCGCGCCGGGCCCTCCATGTGACCAGGGGTCAGAGCTTCTCGATGACGTAGTCGATGCAGGCGGTCAGGGCCCGCACGTCCGCCGGGTCGATCGCCGGGAACATCGCGATCCGCAGCTGGTTGCGGCCCAGCTTGCGGTACGGCTCGGTGTCCACGATGCCGTTGGCGCGCAGCACCTTCGCGACCGCCGCCGCGTCGATCTCGTCCGCGAAGTCGATCGTGCCGATGACCTGCGAGCGCTTCGCCGGGTCGGTGACGAACGGCGTCGCGTGCTTCGACTCCTCGGCCCAGGTGTACAGGGCGTCCGAGGACTCCTTCGTACGGGCCACCGCCCAGTCCAGACCGCCCTGGCCGTTGATCCACTTCAGCTGCTCGTTGAGCAGGAAGAGGGTCGACAGCGCCGGGGTGTTGTACGTCTGGTTCTTCAGCGAGTTGTCGATCGCCGTCGGCAGGGAGAAGAACTCGGGGACGTGCCGGCCCGAGCCGTGGACCTTCCGCGCCCGCTCCAGGGCGGCCGGGGAGAAGGCCGCGAGCCACAGGCCGCCCTCGGCGGCGAAGGACTTCTGCGGGGCGAAGTAGTAGACGTCCGTCTCGGTGATGTCGACCGGGAGGCCGCCCGCGCCCGAGGTCGCGTCGACCAGGACGAGCGCGCCCTCGTCGGCGCCGGCGACCCGCTCGATCGGGGCGGCGACACCGGTGGAGGTCTCGTTGTGCGTGTACGCGTAGACGTCGACGCCCGCCTCGGCCACCGGCTCCGGGTGGGTGCCCGGGTCGGAGGAGATCACGGTCGGCTCGGCAAGCCAGGGAGCCAGCTTGGCGGCCTTCGCGAACTTGGAGGAGAACTCGCCGAAGGTGAGGTGCTGCGACTTGTTCTCGATGAGGCCGTGGGTCGCGACGTCCCAGAAGGCGGTGGAGCCGCCGTTGCCCAGGATCACCTCGTAGCCCTCGGGCAGCGAGAAGAGGTCGGAGATGCCGGCACGCACCTCGCCGACCAGGTTCTTGACCGGAGCCTGGCGGTGGGACGTGCCGAGGAGGGAGGTGCCGGTGGCGGCCAGGGCGTCCAGCGCCTCCGTACGCACCTTGGAGGGGCCCGCGCCGAAACGGCCGTCGGCGGGCTTGATGTCAGCGGGAATCTGGATCTCAGCCACGAGGCGGAGAGTATCGGGTCGCGGAGGCGCCGGTCGTCGGATGTCCGCCCGATGAGACGAGGAGTGGGACATCCTGGCGTTGTGGGAAGACACGAGGAAGACCCGTCCGGACTCGCCGCCGACCTGCGTACCGCCGTCGCCGGAGAGGTCGACTTCTCCGTCGCCGCCCGGGCCCTCGCGACGATGGACGCCTCCAACTACCGCCGCGTTCCTGCCGGTACGGTCGCTCCGCGCGACGCAGCCGACGTCGTGGCCGCCCTGGAGGCGTGCCGCGCGCACGGCGTCACGCCGGTCGTCGCACGGGGTGCCGGGACCTCGATCGGAGGCCAGGCGACCGGCACCGGCGTCGTGCTCGACCTCACACGGCACATGGGCGGGATCGTCTCGCTGGACCCCCAGGAACGGACGGCCGTCGTCCGGCCGGGGCTCGTCCTCGACCGGCTGCGGGCCGCGGCCCGCCCGTACGGGCTGACCTTCGGCCCCGACCCGTCCACGCACAGCCGCTGCACCCTCGGCGGCATGATCGGCAACAACGCGTGCGGGGCGCACTCGGTCGCCTGGGGGACCACGGCGGACAACGTGCGCTCGCTCGAAGTGGTGACGTACCGGGGTGAGAAGTTGACGTTGGGGAGGGGTGGGCGGGGCGCGCCCGACGGACTCCTCGACCTCGTCGACCGCCACCTCGCCCTCCTCCGGACCGGCTACCCGGCCGGTCTGCCGCGCCGGATCTCCGGCTACGCCCTCGACGCGCTGCTCCCCGAGCGGGGCGTGGACGTGGCCCGCTCCTTCTGCGGCAGCGAGGGCACGCTCGGGGTGGTGACGGAGGCGACGGTGGCACTGGTCCCGCTGCCCGCCGAGCCGGTCCTCGTCGTCCTCGGGTACGCCGACGAGAGCGCGGCGGCGGACGCGGCCGCCGGGCTGCTCCGGCACGGCCCCCTGACCGTGGAGGGCATGGCGGCCGATCTCGTACGAGGGGCCACCGGGCTTCCCGAGGGCGGGGCGTGGCTGTTCTGCGAGGTGGACGGGGAGGCGGCGGCGCGATCGCTGGTCCGGGCGGCGGACGCCGTCGACGCGGCCGTGGTGCGGGAGGCGGCCGGGCAGCGGGCGCTGTGGCGGATCCGGGAGGACGCGGCGGGGACGGCGACCCGGATGCCGGGGGGCGGGGACGCCTGGCCGGGCTGGGAGGACTGCGCGGTGCCGCCGGCGCGGCTCGGCGCGTACCTCCGCGAGTTCCGCGCCCTGCTGGCCGACTTCGGGCTCCGGGGAGTCCCGTACGGGCACTTCGGGGACGGGTGCGTGCACGTGCGGATCGACTTCGACCTGTGGACGGGGAAGGGCGTACGGGACTTCCGCCGGTTCTCGGAGGCGGTCGCCGACCTCGTGGTCGCCCACGGCGGCTCGCTCTCCGGCGAGCACGGCGACGGGCAGGCGCGGGCCGAACTGCTGCCCAGGATGTACGGCGAGGAACTGGTCGGCCTCTTCGGCGCGGTCAAGGACGTGTGGGACCCGGACGGGGGCCTCAACCCGGGGACGCTGGTGCGGCCCCGCCGGCTCGACGAGGGGCTGCGCTTCGAGGGGCTGCCGGTGGTGGGCGTGGGCCGGGCCGCCGCCCGGTGCGTCGGAGTGGCCAAGTGCCGGGTGGACGGGCCGAGCACGGGACCGGGCGTGATGTGCCCCTCGTACCGGGCGACGGGGGAGGAGCGGCACTCCACCCGGGGCCGGGCGCGGCTCCTGCACGAGATGGCGCTCGGCGAGGTGATCACCGACGGCTGGCGCTCGGAGGAGGTGAGGGAGGCCCTCGACCTGTGCCTGTCCTGCAAGGGCTGCCGCAGCGACTGCCCGGTGGGCGTCGACATGGCCGCGTACAAGGCGGAGTTCCTCGACCGGCACTACGCGGGCCCCGTCGGGCTGCTGCGCCGGCCGCGCTCGCACTGGACGATGGGCCGTCTGCCGGGGTGGCTGGCGCACTTCGGGAGGGGGCTGAACGCGGCGATGGCGCTGCCGTTCGCGGCGCGGCTCGCGGGGGTGACGCCGGAGCGGACGATGCCGAGGGTGGCGGAGCGGTCCTTCGCGTACTGGTTCGCCCAGCGCGCCTCGACCCGCCCGCCGTCCCTCACCCTGTGGCCGGACACCTTCACGAACCACCTGGCGCCCCGGGTCGGCGAGGCCGCCGTCCGCGTCCTGGAGGACGCGGGCCTCGGCGTGGACCTGCCGCCGGGCCGGGTCTGCTGCGGGCTGACGTACGTGTCGACGGGGCAGCTGGGTGCGGCGCGGAAGGTGATGCGGCGGACGCTCGACGTGATGGGGGAGGCGACGGGGGCCGACGGGGCCGGTGGTCCCGCCCGCCCCGTCGTCGTCCTCGAACCCTCCTGCGCGGCGACCCTCCGCACCGACCTGCCGGAACTGCTGCCGGACGACCCCCGCGCGGCGCGGCTCGCGGGGGCGGTCCGCACCTTCGCGGAGGCCCTGGAGGAACTGGCCCCCGACTGGGCCCCGCCCCGCCTCGACCGGCCGGTCACCGGCCAGACCCACTGCCACCAGCACGCCGTCCTGGGCGACGCGGCGGACCGCCGCCTGCGGGAGCGGGCGGGCCTGACGGGCGACCTCGCGGGCGGCTGCTGCGGCCTGGCGGGGAACTTCGGCTTCGAACCGGGCCACTACGAGGTGTCGGTCGCGTGCGCGCAGGACCAGCTCCTGCCGGCCCTGCGCGCCGCCGAAGGCGCCACGGTCCTGGCGGACGGCTTCTCGTGCAGGACCCAGATCGGCGACCTGACGCACGCGCGGGGACGCCATCTGGCGGAGGTGCTGGCGGAGGGGCTGGACGAGGAGGGGGCTCCTGACCGGGCCGGGCAGGGCAGGGCCTGACCGGCCCGGGCCGGGCCGGTCCGCCTTCGGCGGTGCTGCCGGGTGGGGGCGTGTCCGAGCGGTCTAGGGTGCGGGAATGAGCACTTCCGCACCCGCCCCCACCACCTGCTCCTGCTGCGGTGACGCCCTCGTCGACGAGCGGCGGATCGACATCCGCTTCGGGCTGCCGGACGTCGCCTTCGAGCTGCCCGAGGAGGCGCGGCGGTCTCCCGGGCCGAGCGCGCTCCTCGCCCTCGACGGAGCCGGGTTCTTCGTGCGGTGCCTGCTGCCGGTGCGGCTGACCGGGGACACCGAGCTCGTCCTCGGGGCGTGGGTGGAGATCGACGAGGCGACCTTCCTGCGCGCCGCCGACATCTGGGACGACGAGGTCGCCTATCCGGAGCTCGTCGTGCGCGGCCGGCTCGCGAACGCCGTGCGTCCGTGGGGCGAGGAGGTCCTCGGGGCGGAGTTCACCGGGCGGATCTCCGACCCGGAGGAGCTGCCGTACCTGGTGGAGGGGCACGGGCCGGAGGCCGTGCGCCTCCTGGGCGAGACCTGGGACCGGGACCACGTCCTCGCCCGCTTCCCGCATCCCCTGCCCGTCGCCGTGCGGACCGATCTCGACGAGGGATGGTCGGTGGAGCGCACCGCCGGCTTCTCCGCGCGGTTCGAGAACGGCGCCGACCAGTTCGCGGCGCGGGACCGCAGCGTGGCCGTGGGGCTCTTCCAGGACACCGAACCGGGGCGTGCCGCCGAGGACTTCCTCGCCGCGCTCCTCGAGCGCGCCCCCGAGGTGCCGGAGGGGCAGCACCACACCGAGCGTCTGCCGGACGGCGGGATCCGGTACGCCTTCTGGTCCGCGCCCCGGGACACGGGGCGGACGCGCCACGAGCTCACGGCGTACGCGGTGGAGCCGGACGGTTCGGCGGCCGGGCTGTTCTGCTCGTACGAGGAGCCGGAGCAGCACCCCTGGGCCCTGCACGTCTGGCGTTCCCTGCGGCGGGACGCCGCGGCGGTCACCTCCCGCTGACGATCTCGCGGGCCATCGTCACCAGCGCCTCCGTCGCCGGGTGCGGGAAGGCGTCCCGCCAGGCGAGGAGCACCGGCAGCGGGGGTGCGTCGGGGAGCGGGCGGTAGGTGACGCCCGGGTGGGGGTGGAGGGCCGCCGTGGAGACGGAGGAGACGCCGATGCCCCGGCCGGCGGCGATCGCCGTGAGCCAGTCGTCGGTGTTGGCGACCGTGAGGGTGGCCGTCGGGCGGGCGGCGGGGGGCCAGAGCGCGAGGGTGGTCGTGCCCGAGACGGTGTTGAGGACGACCGTCTCGCCCGCGAGGTCGTCGAGGGCGAGACGGGGGCGGTCCGCGAGCGGGCTGTCGGCGGGCAGCGCGGCCACCCGCTCCTCGCTCGTGAGCTCCGCCGTGACCAGGCCGGGCGCCTCCACGGCCCCGCGCAGCAGCGCCGCGTCGACCTCGCCGCGGGCGAGGCCGGCGGTGCGGTCGTCGACGCGGAGGAGTTCGAGCGGGGTCTCGGGGTGGGCGCGCTGCCAGCGCCGGAGCAGGGGAGTGGTGTACGGGCCGAAGGCCGACCAGGCGTGCCCGAGGCGCAGCGGGCGGTGGCGCAGTCGCGCGGGGTCGACGGCGGCCTCGAAGGCGGCGAGGGCGGCGGCCGCCCGGTCCTGGAACGCGCGGCCCTCGGCGGTGAGCGCGAGGTGGTGCGTGGAGCGGTCGACGAGCCGGGCGCCGAGGTGCCGCTCCAGGGCGGCGAGCGTGCGGGAGACGGCGGGCTGGGTGAGGTGGAGTCGGGCGGCCGCCCTGGTGAGGCTGGATTCCTCGGCGATGGCGAGGAAGCAGCGGAGGTGGCGCAGCTCGATGCTCATGCGTCCGGAGCATAACCGCAGCGCAATCGGCATTTCCGGTGCGGCGCACGGACTCGTAGCGTGGGAAGGGCGTTCCGGCCGGGGGCCGGACGGAAGGTGCACTATCCTGGACTTGGGGGTTCAATTCGGTGGACTAGCGTGTGGGTGAAGGAGTCTTCGGTGGACAGTCCCGTCAAGGAGGTGGCCCCGGTGGCGACGCCCGCGGGGGCCTCGGTGCTCGGGGCGGGGGCGGCCCGCTCCGCGGCCGGGCGCCGGCTCGGGCCCGTCGCGCTGGTCGTCGCCGGCGGGCTCTCCGTGCAGTTCGGCTCCGCCGTCGCCGTCCTGCTCATGCCCCGCGCGGGCGCGCTCGGCGTCGTCACCCTGCGGCTCGTGCTCGCCGCCGCCGTCCTGCTGATCGTCTGCCGGCCCAGGGTCCGCGGCTACGGCCGCGCCGACTGGGGGACGGTCGCCGCCTTCGGCACCGCCATGGCCGGCATGAACATCCTCTTCTACCAGGCCGTCGACCGGATCCCCCTGGGCGCCGCCGTGACCCTGGAGGTCCTCGGCCCGCTGGTCCTCTCCGTGGCCGCCTCGCGCCGGCTGATGAACCTCCTCTGGGCGGGGCTCGCCCTCGGCGGCGTCGCCCTCCTCGGGGGCGGCGGCTTCGACCGCCTCGATCCGCTCGGCGCGGCCTTCGCGCTCGCGGCGGGCGCCATGTGGGCCACGTACATCGTCTTCAGCGCGCGCACGGGCCGCCGCTTCCCGCAGGCCGACGGACTCGCGCTCGCCATGGCCTTCGGCGCCGTCCTCAGCCTGCCGTTCGGCATCGCGGAGGCGGGCGACAAGCTCCTCGTGCCGTCGACGATCGGCCTGGGGCTCGCCGTCGCGCTGATGTCCTCGGTCCTCCCGTACACCCTGGAGCTCCTCGCGCTGCGCCGGCTGCCCGCGCCCACCTTCGCGATCCTGATGAGCCTGGAGCCGGCCATCGCCGCGACGGCCGGCTTCCTCGTCCTCGACCAGGCCCTGTCCGGCACCGACGCCCTCGCGATCGCCCTCGTCATCGCGGCGAGCATGGGCGCGGTCCGCACCCAGTCCCGAAGGGCCCGCCGGGAGCCCCGCTAGCGGAACCGGGACCGGTTCCGGCCCCGGTTCCGGCTCCGGCCCTTCTTCCCGGCGGGAGGCCGGGGAGGACGGGTTTCGGGAGGAACGGGGCCCGGCGGGGCGCCTATGATCCGCACATGATCGCCGACCTGCAGTGCGTCGTCCTCGACTGTTCCGCCCCCGATGAACTGGCCTCTTTCTACCGGGCGTTGCTCGGCGGGGACGTAGACCGGCCCGATCCGCGCTGGTCCCTCGGCGAGGACTGGTCCACGCTGCACACCCCCGGAGGCCTCGTCCTCTGCTTCCAGCGCGTCGCCGACCACCGCCCGCCGACGTGGCCGGGTCCGGAGCGCCCCCAGCAGTTCCACCTCGACTTCGGCGTCGCCGACCTGGACACCGCCCAGGAGCAGGTCCTCGCGCAGGGCGCGAGGCTGCTCGACGACGGGGCGGACACCCGGAGCTGGCGGGTGTACGCGGACCCGGCGGGCCATCCGTTCTGCCTGGTCAGGCACTGATCCGTCGGATCCCGGGCGGCTGACCCGATTCCGTCGGTCTTTGGCCGCCCGCCTGTTGAGGGGGTCCGTGCGGGCGTCGATCATGGAGGGGTTGCCACGTCGTACGAGGAGGGGGAGCCGGTCATGGCCCTGGAGATGCGTGAACGGTGCGAGCGTTGTGAGACCGAGGCCCTGGTGCCGGACGGGCCCGCCCGGATCTGTTCGTTCGAGTGCAGTTTCTGCGTTCCGTGCGCCGACGCCATGAACGACGTCTGCCCCAACTGCGGCGGCGAGCTCGTGGCCCGTCCGCGGCGGGTCCGTGGCTAGGGGGCGTGTGGTGCGGAGGGGGAGCCGTGCGCTGGGCGTGGTGTGCGCCGCGGTCCTGCTGGGCGGTTGCTCGTCGTCGGACGCCGAGGACGTGAAGGCGTACTGGCAGGACTACTGCACCAGGCTGGGCACCTGGCAGGAGGCGAGGAACTCCGTGGACGCCTTCCCGAAGAAGCCCGGGAGCGCCGCGGACGGAGGTGCCGGGGCGCTCGCCCCCACCGTGATCTCCGCCGCCCAGGTGCTCGACCGCAAGGGGCACGACGAGGACAGCGCCCGCGTCCTCGACGACACCGTCGCCGCGGTCACGGGCGCGGATCCGGTGGCCGAGGGGCGCGTCGTGTCCTCCTGCGACCGGGCGGGCTTCGAGACCCTCATGAGGTAGGCGCGCCCGGGCGCCCGCCGGAGCGCCGGGATCCGCGTCCGCGGGCGTCCCGGCGCCCGCGCAGGTCGGAGGGGGTGGCGCCGGCGGGGTCCATCAGCGTCGCTGATGATAGTTGATACCTTCGCGAAGGTTTTTATTTCATGGGTCCATGACCGCATCCACCAGCTCCACTCCGGAGCCGGCGACACTGCCGGCTCGTTCCGGGGCCCACCCGGACGGCAGGACCCCCCTCGCTGACGCCGTGCTCGCAGTCGCCCGACGTGACATCGCCACGTTCCACGCGCTGCCGCTCTCGCACGGCCGGTCTATCCGCGACTCCCACATGCGGGAGACCTACGAGGCGCTCTTCGGCGTCGCGCAGCTCGCGGCCGACGTGTCCTACAGCGGCACGATGCTCGACTCCTTCTTCCGGCCACGGGGCCCGCTCCGCGAGGCCCAGCGCCTCGCGGCCCGCAGCTTCGGCGCCGACGCCACCTTCTTCCTCTCGGCCGGCACCAGCACCGCCAACCGGGTCGCCCTGACCGCGCTGACCCAGCCAGGCTCCCGCGTCCTCGCGGACCGCTCCTGCCACCAGTCGGTGCACTTCGCCCTCAACTCGCTCGGCGTCCAGGTCGCGTACGCCCCCATGCAGCGCTGCTGCGACGGCTGCCCCCGGACGTACGCGGACCTGCCCCGGCTCCTGGAGATGTTCCGCGCCGCCGCGGCCGAGGGCCGGCCCTTCGACACCGTCGTCCTCTCCGCCGTCTCCTACGACGGCGTCCGGTACGACCTGCCGACCGTCCTCGCCGAGCTCGCCGCCGTCCACCCCACCGTCTCCGTCCTCGTCGACGAGGCCTGGGGCGCGGCGCACCGCTTCCACCCCAGGCTGCGCCCGCTCACCGCGCTGCACGCCGTCGAGGCGCTCCGCGCCGACAACCCGCGCCTCGCGATGAACGTGGCCGTCACCCACTCCGCGCACAAGTCGATGTCCGCGCTCCGCCAGGGCTCGTACCTGCACCTCATCGGCGACGGAGAGGCCCGGGAGCGCACCGCGCAGGCCCTCTTCCAGCACCACACCACCTCGCCCAGCTGGCCCGTGCTCGCCAGCCTGGACCTGGCCCGGCTCCAGGCCGAGACCGAGGGCGAGTCGCTCCTCGGCCGCTCCCTCGGCCTCGCCCGCACCCTGCGCGTCGAGCTCGCCACGGACCCGAGGCTCTCCGCGTACCGCCCGCTCGGACCCGACGGCCACCTCGCCGACGCCGCGCAGCTCGTCAGTGACGACCCCACCCGGGTCCTCGTCGACATCAGCGCCCTTGGCATCACGGCGGCCGACTTCCGCCGGATGCTCTTCGACGAGTACGCGCTGTACGTGGCCCGGGAGAGCGGCGACGCCGTCCTCTTCCACATCCACATCGGGGTGGACGAGGCGACCCTGCTGCGGCTCCTCGACGCCCTGCGCACCATCCAGCGCACCTACCGGAGCGCCTCCGCGGCCCTGGCCGCGGGCACCTCCGAGCACTTCATCATCGCCTACCCGCCCGGCATCCCCATCACGGTGCCCGGCGAGAAGCTCTGCGAGCGGACGCTCAGTCAGATCGACACCCTGCGCTCCAGCGGCTGCGAGATCTACACGCTGCGGAACCCGACCGTCTCCGCCCGTGAGCTCGCCGTCCGGGCCGCCGCCACCGGCTCCGTGCCGGCCACCGCCGACCACCTGACCGCCGAGCACCTGACCGTCGAGAAGCTCACCACCGAGAAGCTCGCCGGTGCCGCCGCCGCGGTCTCCGCCGCCGGCACCACCGCGGCCACCGTCACGGCCGCCGCGACCGCCGTCGCCACCAGCTGATCCGCCCCTCCGATTCCGAGGAGAGAACCTCCATGATCAAGATCGCGGACATCCGCAAGCACGCCGCCCGCTGGCCCCAGCGCGTCGCCGTCGTCGACGGCGAGACCCGCATGACCTGGGCGAGCTTCGCCGACAAGGTCAGCCGGGTGGCCTGCGCCATCCAGGACCTGCTGCCCGAGACCCGGCCCGCCCGCGCGGTCTTCCTCGCCGAGAACAGCTGGGAGCTGGTGGTCTCCATGGCCGCCGTCAGCTCCCTCGGCATCCCCTGCGTCGGCCTCGACTACACCGCCGGGCCCGTCGCGACGGGCGCCGCG
This sequence comes from Streptomyces sp. NPDC004266, assembly GCF_042874095.1. NCBI lineage: Bacteria > Bacillati > Actinomycetota > Actinomycetes > Kitasatosporales > Streptomycetaceae > Streptomyces > Streptomyces sp. NPDC004266. The sequence continues at coordinate 362,306 of NZ_JBIAMM010000003.1, read as the reverse complement.
CTGGACCAGCTGGAGCCGACCGTCGTCATCACCTCCAAGGCCCACCGCGGGCTCGTCGAGGAGTGCGGCTGGCCCGGCGGCCGGGACATACTCGACATATCCATCGACAGCGAGCCCGTGGGCCTGCCCGACGGCCAGACCGTCTCGGTCAGCTTCACCGACCTCCTCGTGTCGGCCCCCGGCGAACCGCGGCCGGTGGAGCAGCCCTTCGAGGCCTTCTCCTTCACCTCCGGCACCAGCGGCGTCCCCAAGATGGTCGTCCGGCGCACCTCCTTCGAGGCCCGCCGCTTCGCCGACCTCGTCGACCAGTACGCCTTCGACGAAGAGGACGTCCACCTCGTCACGGTGCCGCTGTACCACGCCTCCGGGCCGGGCTGGGCGCGGATCTTCCTCACCCTGGGCGGCACCGTCGTCCTCGGCCCGCACGACGACGCCGAGGAGCTCATCCGGATCATCCAGGACGAGGGCGTCTCCACCACTCTGATGGTGCCGCCGGTCCTGGCCCGCGTCGTCGCCCACCCGAACTCCGAGCACCTGCACAAGACCTCCCGCCTGCACTTCGTCCTCTCCGGCGGCCGGCACCTCAACCGGTGGGTCGTCAACAACGCCTGGGACCGGCTCGGCCCGGTGCTGCACCTCTACTACGGCACGACCGAGACCGGCGTGAACGTCATGATCGGCCCCGAGGAGCTGCACGTGGCTCCCTGCCGCTCCGGCCGCCCCATGCCCGGCAACACCGTCGTCGTCCTCGACCCCGAGAACAAGCCGCTCCCCAAGGGAAGCCGGGGCCGGGTCGCCATCGCCAGCTACCAGCTGATGGACAGTTACGCGACGAGCGAGCCCGACTTCATGACCCTCGACTACGGCGGCCGTACGCAGCGCTTCCTGCTCACCGGCGACAGCGGGCTCATCGACGAGGCGGGCCGGCTCGAACTCACCGGCCGCAACGACGGCGTGGCCAAGGCCGAGGCGGGCAAGCCGCTCGACGTCAACATCTTCGGTCTCGAAGCCGACCTGATGGACCTGCCCTGCGTCCGCGAGACGGCCGTCCTGCGCACCAGCCTCCCCGGCGCGGGCGAGGTGCTCGTCGTGCCCTTCACCCCGGTCGCCCCCGAGCGCCGGGAGAGCGGCTACCGGGCGGTCAGCGCCGCCTGCGCCCGCCGGGTGCCGTGCCTCCCGGCGTACGTGGTCCCCGTCGACGCCATCCCGTACAGCCCGACCGGCAAGGTCCGGGCCGCCCAGCTCCTGGAGTCGGTCCTGCCGCTGCTCGACATCCGCCCCGCGGAGTCCCGCGATCCGGAGCCGGCCGGGGTCTGACCCGCGACCGTACGGCCCGTCCCGTACGACGCCCCCCGCACGTGGCCGGGTCCCGGAGCCCGTACCCCCTCCTCCGGATCCGGGACCCGGCCGCCCCGCCGTACTCCCCCGCGCACCGCCCTCCCCCGACCCCCCTCAACTCCCATCCGGCTCAGGCCCGACAGGAAGACTCATGAACAGTCAGAACACGTACACGCGAGGCGTCCTCCTCTGCCTCCTGGCCACGGTGTCCTGGGGCGCGATGTTCCCCCTCATGGACTCCACCCTGAAGCACATCGACCCCTTCACCTTCACCGTGATGCGCTACACCATCGCCGGTGCGATGTTCCTGGTCTTCCTCCGGATCCGCGAGGGGAAGGCAGGGCTCCGCCTCAAGGGCGAACGCATCGGCCTGGCCTGGCTGTTCGGCACGGCCGGCTTCGCGGGCTTCCAGTTCCTGGTCTTCTTCGGCCAGGACCTCATCGGCGAGCGGGGCGCCCTGAACGCCTCGATCATGATGGCCACCATGCCCATGATGGGCTTCCTGGTGAACTGGGTGCTGAAGAAGGTCGTTCCGCCGAAGTTCTCGCTCGTCTTCATCGCGATGTCCTTCGTCGGCACCATCCTCGTCGTCTCCGACGGCGACATCGGCTCGCTGATCGCCTCCCCGAAGACGGCCGGCGCCGACGCCCTGCTGCTCTTCGCCGCGCTGTGCTGGGTCGTCTACACCTCGGGCGCGAGCTACTTCCCGACCTGGTCCCCGATCAAGTACACGGCGATCACCACGGTCCTCGGCCTCGCCAGCGCCGCCGTGATCACGGCGGTCATCCTGGCCGCCGGCGGCGTCCCGGTCCCGACGGCCGGTGCCGTGGGCTCGATCCTTCCCCAGCTGGCCTACATGAGCGTCATCGCCGGCTTCGTCGGCGTCCTCGGCTGGAACTTCGGCAACCGCTACCTCGGCCCGCTCAACGGCGTCCTCTTCATGGACGTCGTGCCGATCACGGCCTTCGTGATCTCCGCCCTGACCGGTGTCGTCCCGGCCGGCATGCAGATCGTCGGCGCCTCGCTCACGGCGCTCGCGCTGGTCTTCAACAACCTGTACCTGCGCCGGGTCGCCGCCAAGGCCGCCGCGGCCGCCCCGGCCCCGGTCGTGGCTTCCGGTTCCGGTTCCGGTACGGCCTCCGGTACCGGCTCCGCCTCCGCGCAGGCGCCGGTCGCCTCGGGCAGCAGGTCCTGACCGGCACCGACCCGTCGAACGCGTACGGCGTGGCCTCCCGCATCCGTGGGGGGCCACGCCGTTTTCCGGCTTCTCACGGCGGGCACGCGGCCGATCAGCCGCGCAGCCCTTCGAGGAGGACGGCCCGCAGCTCCTCGTGCCGCTCGGTGAGGTCCTCGCGGCGGCTGAGGACGTCCGAGATGTGCTGCATGCCGAAGAAGGCGGAGACCAGCACGCGGGCCGCCGCGCGCGGTTCCACTCCGGCCCGCAGTTGTCCCGCGTCCCGGGCCTCGGCGATCAGCCGGCTCAGGTACTCCTCCCAGCCGACGTACGGCTCGGGGAGCTCGGCGTCGATGAGGGCCCGCTCGATCTGGAGCCGCGCGCCGGCCTGGACGACGATGTCCCGCGCGAACGCCCGGGTGACCGCGTCGAGGACGGCGACGAGCGTGTCGAACGGCTCCTCGTGGTCGCCCTCGGCGCCCTTGAGGATCTCGGGCCAGCGCGCGTAGTGCTCCTGCACGACCGCGACCGCCAGGGCCTCCTTGTTCGTGTAGTGGAAGTACACCGCCCCCTTGGTCATCTCCGCGCGTTCGGCCACGTCCTGCAGGGTCACGGTCGCGTAGCCGCGCTCGGCGAAGAGCTCGGCCGCCGACTGGAGGATGTGCCCCTTCGTGCGCCGGGCGCGCTCCTGCTTCGGTTCGCTCCGGGGCTTGGTTTCGGCGCTCCGCGGCTTCGGTTCGGTGCCCCGCTGCCTGGGTCCGGCGCTCCCCTGCCCGGCCGCGGTGGTCCGTGGCCCGGGCCCGCTTCGTGGTGTCGCCATGTCCGTCCGCCTCTCTCGTTCCTATGCCTTGCAATATACATTCCCGAAGGTATATTTCTTGCTGCCGAGGGGCCGCCGAGGTCCCTCGTCGCCACGATGCTTCACCTTGAGGGGGATAAGGATGTCCATCGGTGTGCTGCAGACCGTGTTACCCGTCGAGACGCTCACGCCCGTCGACTCCCTGGAGTCGCTCATCCGGGAGGCCAAGGAAGGCCTGAGCTTCGACCGCACGATCTCCCGCCGTTTCGTGCACCGCGCCTCGGTGACGGAGGTCTTCCTCACCGACGCGGTCGTCGCCGGGGCCGACCGCTTCCTGGTCGGTGCGCAACTGCCCCGGAACCACGCGCTGTACCGCCCGGAGACCACCGGGCAGTGCGACTTCATGCTGCTGGTCGAGACCGTACGACAGGCCGGCATCTTCCTGAGCCACCGGTACCACGACGTGCCGCTCGGCCACCACTTCATCTTCAAGGCGCTGTCGCTGCGCATCGGCGACCCGGCCGCCCTCCGGGTCGGCTGCGGACCGCTCGCGGTGGTCCTCGACGTGAAGGTCGTGACGCCCGCCGGCGGACGCAACCCGCGCCGCTTCGACGCCCGCTTCGACATGGTGATCGAGGTCGGCGGCCGGGAGTGCGCCCGCGCCTCCGCCGGGGTCGTCGTGATCGACGGCGTGCGGTACGGGCGGCTCCGACAGCGCGGCCGCGTCGCGGAGACCGCACCCGTGGAGCCCGCGACCTCCGCGCACGGGACGGCCGCGGGCGCCGTCGACGACCGGTACGTCCTGCGCTCCGTACCCGCCGCGGAGGAGCGGAACCGGCCGGCCGGCGCCCGGGAATGGCGGCTGCACGTCGACCCCACGCACCCCGGCTACTTCGAGCACCCCTCGGACCACGTGCCCGGGATGCTGCTCCTGGAGGCCTTCCGGCAGGCCGCCCGAGAGACGACGGGGGGCGCCGCGCTGACCTCGCTGGACGCCGACTTCGCCGTCTTCGGCGAGCTGGCCCGGGCCGTGGCCGTCGAGGCCGCGCCCACGGAGGACGGCCGGGTCCGCCTCGCCGCCACCCAGGGCGGACGCGTCCTCGCCACCGCCGTGGCCCGCTGCGCCTGACGGCACGGCACCACGTGCGGCCGCACGTCCCGCCGCACGTTCAAGGGAAGAACGGACGAGCGTAGAAAGGCAGAAGGATGGAACTCCAGCACTTACGGGCCTTCCGCGAAGTGGCCCGGGAACTCAGCTTCACCCGCGCGGCCCACAACCTGCACTACTCCCAGCCCGCCGTGACCGCGCAGATCAAGGGCCTGGAGGAGGACATGGGGGCCTCGCTCTTCCAGCGGCGCGGCAACCGCTCCGTGGAACTCACGCCGGCCGGCGCGCGCCTGCGCCCGCTGGCGGAGCGGATCCTCGAACTCGTCGAGACGGCGCAGTACGAGATCGCCGACCCCGCGCCCTCCGCGGCGGACCGCCGGACGGTCCGGCCGGCCGGCGTGACCGGCCGCTTCACCGCCGACCGCCTCGTCGACAGAGGGGGCAGAGCATGAGCATCGCCCCGGCCCGGGCCGCGTTCTTCGACGTGGACGAGACCCTGATCACCTGCAAGAGCATGGCCTGTGTCCTCGCCCGGCACTGGGGGCGCGGAGAGGTGGCCGCCCGCAGGCTCGCCGCGGCGCGCGCCTCGCTCCAGCGCCAGATCCGCGAGGGCGTGCCCCGCGAGCAGGTGAACCGCTCCTTCTTCCGCTTCCTCGCCGGCAGCCACCTCGGCGACCTGGAGGCCAGCGGCCGGGAGTGGTACGAGAAGGCCCGCGCCGACGGCCTGTTCCACCGCCCCGTGCACGAGGCCCTGCGCCGCCACCGGGACGCCGGCGACCTGGTCGTCCTCGTCTCCGGAGCCTTCTCCGCCTGCCTCGACCCGCTGGCCCGGGAGGTCGGAGCCGACCTCGTGGTCTGCACCGTGCCCGAGGTGACCTCGGAGGGCCTGCTCACCGGGGAGCTGTCCGGGCCTCCCATGATCGGCGAGGCCAAGGCCGAGGCCGCCCGGCGGATCATGTCGGCCTTCGGCATCGCCGCCGAGGAGTGCTTCGGCTACGCCGACGACGAGAGCGACCTGCCGCTGCTGCGCTCCGTCGGCCACCCCGTCCTGGTCGGCGACGGCCCGATCTCCGCCCCGCCGTCCGAGACGGCGGCCTGGTCCTGGCTGCCGGGCCCGGCGCCGCTGACCCCACCCGCCTCGCCGGCCGGACCCCCGACCGGTCTCCCGGCGGCCGCGCGCCCCGCGCGCACCCCGGCGGCACGGGCGGCCTGAGGCTCCGTACCGGGGCGCGGACCCCTCCGCCGCCGCAGCCCACCACGGAAGCCCCGCCCATGACCCCGGTCCCCACGGAAGCCCCGCCCGCACGAGAGCCCCGCCGCCCCAGGCGACTCCGAGGACCCCGGGTGACTCCGAGGACCCCGGGACGCACGCGCGGCCCGTGGAACTCCGTGGCCCGCGAGACTCCGTGGCCTCCGAAGGTCCGTGCCGGCGGAAGTCCGCGGCTCGCGAAAGCCCGTGGCTCGCGGGACTTCAGGGCTCATGGAACCGCGTGGCCCGCGGAACCGTGCGGCCGTCGGAACTCCTGTCACCCGCGTGCCGTCCGTATCCCCACGCACTCTTGCGCATCCCCCACAGGCGCAAGCCCCACCCGTGCGGCCCCACCCGCGCAAGCTCCGCCGTGCGGCCCCACCCGTGCGGACCCGTTCCGCCCTCGCCCCGGCTCAGCCGCCGCGGGAGCCCGACAGCGCGGGCTCCAGGATGTCCCAGACCTCGCTCACCAGCTCGGCGGGACCCGTCGCGTCCGTCGCCGTCACCACGGCAGGCGCACCGACGAGAAGGGCGACGACGAGCCGGGCCAGCAGGCCGGCCGGATGGGTGGTGCGGACCGAACCCTCCCCCTGGCCCTTGCGGATCAGGCGCTCCACGAGGTCGCAGAGCCTGCCGAGGGGGACGGGGGTGGTGCCCTCGGCGCGGGCGGCGTCCAGGACCAGGCGCAGTCCGGCGGCGAAGGGCAGGTCCCCGTGCACCCTGTGGGCGAGGTCGAGGAGCAGTCTCCGCAGGGTGGGCAGTGCCGCGCCGCTCTCCTCCGCCTCGCCGGCGGCGGTGGCGAGGGCGTCGGTCCAGGCCGACTCGAAGGAGCGGGTCAGTTCACCGGCGAGGTCGGCTTTCGAGGAGAAGTGTCCGTAGAGAGCTCCCTTGGTCAGTCCGGTGCGGGCCGTGATGTCGGCCAGGTTCGTCCCCGCGAATCCGTGCAGGGCGAACTCGGCCGCTGCCGCGCCGAGCACCAGGTCATAGGTCATGCGGGCCCTGTCCTGTTGCCTCACCGGGCGTCCGCCTCCCTTCCGCTGTGGCGGCCCTCCATGTCTCTCATGACGGCCTCTCAGAAAATACCTTCCAGGCAGAATCTTTTTCTACTCGCATCAGTACCACCACTGAACCTCCACTCAAGGAGTACGAGTCATGACTGTCGTCGACGCCCCGGTCTCCCTCGCCGCCGCCTCCGCCCTCTCACCCGCACCTCTCGCCGCCGGCCGGCTCCGGGCCGCCGCCGCGCGGCACGCCGAGGAGGCGGAGCGGACCGGACGGCTCCACCCCGAGGCCGTCGAGGCGATGACCGCCGCCGGCCTCGCCCGGCACTTCGTGCCCCGCCGGTGGGGCGGCAGAGCCGGAGGCTTCGCCGAACTGCTGGACGCGGTCGCCGAGACCGGCACGGCCTGCGCCTCCACCGCCTGGTGCGCGGTACTGCTCGCCGCCCACGGCCGCCTCGCCGCGCACCTGCCGGCCGAGGGGCAGCGCGAGCTGTGGGGCGACTCGCCCGACGTGCGCGTCGCGGCGGCGATCGTGCCCCCCGCCGGCCGGCTCACCCGGGTGCCCGGCGGCTGGACCCTGTCGGGGGAGTGGGCCTTCGCCAGCGGGATCGAGCACGCCGACTGGGTCCTCCTCGCCTCCCTCGACCACTCGGGGGACGGCGCCCCGGCGTACCGGATCCTCGCGGTGCCGTGCGAGCGGGTCGGGATCCGGGAGACCTGGGACGCGGTCGGACTCCGCGCCACCGGCAGCCACAGCGTCACGGCCGACGGGGTCTTCGTGCCGGAGCACCGCACCTTCCTCCGCGAGGACCTGGTGGCCGGCGTCGCCGACGCCGACGCGGCCCCCTGCCACCGGGTGCCGTACCAGCTGGTCGCCGCGCTGCTCTTCGCCGCGCCCGCGCTCGGCGCGGCGCGCGGGGCCGTCGAGGCCTGGACCCTGCTCGTCGGCATGCGCCGCCTGCCCGACGGGCGGCGGCTCACCGACGACCCGACGGTCCAGCAGACCCTGGCCCGCTGCTCCGCCGAGATCGACGCGGCCCGCCTGCTCCTGGAGGCCGCCGCCGCCCGCGCCGACGGTCCGGCTCCGGGTCCGGCCGCCGCCGCCCTCAACCAGCGCGACTCGGCCCTCGCCGTCGACCTCCTCACGGGCGCGGTGGAACGCCTCGTGCGCACCGGCGGCGCCCGCGGCCTCGTCGCGGGCGGCCGTCTGGCGCGCGCCTGGCGCGACATCCACGCGATCGCCGCCCACGCCGCCCTCCAGCCCGCCCCGGCGGCCGCGGCCTACGCGGCGACGGTCTTCCCGCCGGGCGTCTGAGGGGCGTGGTGGGCGGGCGGCGGGGGAGGCCGCGGGGATCGGCCGGGTGCCGAGAGGGTCTATACATGCGATGTATAGATGCTGCGTATAGTCGGGTCGCATGGCACCGTCCTCACCTACCCCCCTCGCTCCCCGCCTCCTCAAGGCGCTGGTCGTCTCGACCCTCGGCGTCGCCGCGTCGCACCTGGTCCTGTCCGACACGCTCTACCTGTCGTTCGCCGGCCAGGCGGCCTCGGCGCTCGGCGCCGGACCCGGGTACTCCGCCGACCAGGCGTTCACCACGGCGCTCGTCAACACGTTCCTGGTCATGCCGCCGGTCCTGTGGATCGGGATGCTCGTCACGGGGGAGCGGCGGGTCGGGCCGATGGTGCTGGTGGGGGAGGCCGCATGGATCACGGCCGTCGGGAACGGCATCGACGCGATCGACGACGCCCCCGGCACCCTCCTCCCCCTCCCCTCCCTCGCCCTGGTCGTCGGCGCCACCGCCCTGGCCTCCCTCGTACGGAGGAGGCCCTAGACCGCCTGGAGCGCGTCCACGACCACCATCCGCCGGACCCGGCGGGCCGGCAGGACCGAGGCCGCGACGCCCGTGAGGACCGTGGCCGCGAGGATGGCGAGGACCGTCAGGGCCGTGCCGCCCGAGGCGGCCAGCGCCTCCAGGGGCGAGACGTGGCCCGCCAGGACGGAGCGGGCCGCCAGCGTCCCGTAGACCAGGCCGAGGACCGTGCCGGCGACCGCCCCGGAGAGCGCGAGCAGCACCGACTCCAGGGTCAGCATCCGGCGCAGCTGCTCGCCCGCCAGGCCGATCGCCCGGAGCATCCCGAACTCGCGGGTGCGCTCCTCCACCGTCAGCACCAGGGTCGCGGCGACGCCGAGCGCGGCGATCGCGATCGAGAAGCCGAGCAGGACGGTGACCACGAGCATCATCCGGTCCAGCATCGAGCGGATCAGGTCGGCGTCGGAGCCGGTGTCCGCGATCCGGATCTCCGGGTGCGCGGCGAGCGCCCGGTCCACCGCCGCCCGGGCCGCCTCGTGACCGGTGTCGCCGGCCGGGTCGAGCAGCACGGTGGAGACGACGGCGGCGCCCGGCGCGAGCCGGTCGAGGGTGGCCCCGGTGACGTACACCGTGGCCTCCGGGTAGAGGGAGACGGGCAGCGCGGCCGCGCCGGACACGGCCGTGAGCCGGGTGCCGGCGATGTTCAGCGAAGGCCGCCCGGTGCCCGCGATCGCCTCGCCGTCCCGGAGCGCGCGGGCCGCGCCGACGCCCTCGGCGGCCGGGTTGAGCCCGGCCGGGTCGGCGGCGGCGACGACCGTCCTCCGGCCGTCGACGGCGAGGGCGGCGGTACGGACCGGGGTGACGGTCAGCCCCGGTTCGGCGTGCAGCGCGGCGATCGCGTCGGCGGGCACCCGGCCGGCGTCCGTGTCGAGGGCGAAGACGGCCGGCATGCGGTCCGCGAGCATGCTGTCCAGACCGCCCCGGGTCGCCCCGATCGCGGTCACGGCGGACACGGCGACGGTCACGCCGACGAGCATCGCGGAGGAAGCGGCGGCGGTCCGGCGCGCGTCGGCCCGCAGCTGCTGCACGGACAGCCTGCCGACCGTCCCGAACGGACGGCGCAGCGCGAGCCCGAGCAGCCCGACCAGTGGCGGCAGCAGATGCCGGGCGTACCGCAGTACGGCGAAGAACGTGAGGATCGCGCCGAGCGTCACGACGAGGAGCGAGAGCGCCGACCCGCCGAACGCCCCGAGGACGAGCAGGCCCGCGCCGGCGACGAGCATCAGCGCGCTGACCGCCTCGCGGACGGCCCGGCTGCCCGGCTCCGGCAGCTTCGCCGCCCCGCTCGCGGCGAGCGCGGCGACCGGCGGCACCGCCGCCGCGGCCCGCGCCGGCCTGCGGACGGCCCACAGGGTGAGCAGCACCCCGAAGGCCCCGGCGAGACCGAACGTCCAGGGACCCGGCACGAGGGAGACCTCGATCGGCCCGAGGTCGGCGAACCCCGCGAGCAGCGCCGTGCCCAGCGCGCAGGCCGCCCCGCCCGCCGCGAGCCCGGCGGCCGAGGCGAGCACGCCGAGCAGCAGGCCCTGACGGCGGATGATCCGGAGGAGCTGGTCGCGGTCGGTGCCGACGCAGCGCAACAGGGCGAGCTGGCGGGCGCGTTGGGCGAGGACGACGGAGAAGGTGTTGGTGACGACCATGCGGGCCACGGCCATCGCGATGAGGACGAAGGAGAGAGCGGCGGTCATGACGACGGCGTACATGGTTCCGCCGCCCTGACGGGCGTGGTCGACGGCACCGGCGTGCGTGTACGCGGCCGCCTTCCCGCCCAGGGCCTTCTTGGCCGCCTTCGCCACGGCGAGCGCGTCCGCGCCCGGCGCGACGGCGAGGTCGAGGTGGGTGGCCCGTACCCCCGTGGCGTACGTCCCCACCTGCGCGTACGGCACGCCGATCGCGGGCTGCGAACCCAGCGCCTGCGACGCGGAGGTGTCGAGCAGACCGGTGAGCCGTACGTCCGCCGTGCCGCCGCCCGCCTTCGTCAGCCGCACGGTCCCGCCGGGCTCCGCGCCGACGCGCCCCGCGCTCTCCCGGTCGAGGACGACCTCGCCGGGGCCCTCGGGCCAGCGCCCGGCGCCGAGGCGCTGCCAGCGCAGAGCGGGGTCGGCGGCGATCGAGGTGACCAGGGCCCGGTCGTCGAGGGGGCGCCCGGAAGGGGCGATCACATGGGCGTGGCCCGCCAGGCGCTCCGCCACCGACGTCACCTCCGGCACCCGGGCGGCGCGCGCCGACGCGTCGGCGGGCAGCGGTCCGTCGCCCGGCACGACCTGCACGGCGGCGTCGCCGACGTCGGCGGCGGCGGACTGCTCGTACGACTGGACGAGTGCGCCCGCGCCGCCGACGGAGAGCACGAGGAACGCCACGCCGACGGCGACGGCCGCACCGGTCAGCACGAGGCGGCGCAGCTGGGCGCGGAAGTCCTTGACGGTGAAGGTGAACAGTGAGGGCGACATGCCCTTCACGCTAGGAGGGGGAACCGGGCGAACTCGGCCCCGTGAGGCAGGATTCGACGTCATCCCGAAGACGCCGCACCCGACTCCCCACGTACCTCTCGGGTATGACCCCCGCCCCCGTTGTGCCCACCCGTCCCGCCCAGCGGGACGATCGCCCGCACGGCGGTGGGCCGGGGCACCGCCCCGCCGGGCACGGGCCCCCACGGACGGGCGGCGGGGCGGCACCCCCCGCCTGCCGCGCGGCGGGTCGAGGTCCGGAAAGTAAAGCAAGCACGCTTGATTGTTTCTGGTCCCGCTGGCATGCTCCTGCGCGAAGGCCCGTGACCGCCCGTCCCCCGAGGGGAGCGCACCGTGTCCGACCCCGTCGTCGTCCTCGACGACCTGCGCGACGAGAGCGATGAACTCGACCGTCTCGTCGGAGAGCCGAGCGAGGAGCGGTGGGCCGCGCCCACCCCCGCCGCCGGCTGGACGATCGCCCACCAGATCGCCCACCTCGCCTGGACCGACCGGGCCGCCCTCCTCGCCGCCACCGACCCCGACGCCTTCGCCGCCGAGACCGAGAAGGCCCTCTCCGCCCCCGACCGCTTCGTCGACGAGGGCGCTGAGGAGGGCGCGAAGCTGCCGCCCGCCGAGCTCCTCGCCCGCTGGCGCACCGGCCGCGAGCGGCTCCAGGAGGCCCTGCGCGCGGCCCCGCCCGGGGCCAGGTTCCCCTGGTACGGGCCGCCGATGAGCGCCTCCGCCATGGCCACCGCCCGGCTGATGGAGACCTGGGCGCACGGCCAGGACGTCGCCGACGCCCTCGGCGTGGTCCGGGCGCCCACGGCGCGGCTCCGGCACGTCGCCTGGATCGGCCACCGGGCCCGCGACTACGCCTTCCTGGTACGGGGGATCCCGGCGCCCGCCGAGCCGTTCCGCGTCGAACTGGAAGCGCCCGACGGCACGTTGTGGACGTACGGCCCCGAGGAGGCAGCCCAGGGGGTCACCGGCCCCGCCCTCGACTTCTGCCTGCTCGTCACCCAGCGCCTCCACCGCGACGACACCGCCCTGGTCGCCGTCGGCGAGGACGCCGAGCGGTGGCTCGGCATCGCCCAGGCCTTCGCCGGCCCGGCGGGCGGCGGCCGCGCCGCGAAGGGGTCCGCATGAGGGACGTCCTCCGCGTCGGGAACGCCTCCGGCTTCTACGGCGACCGCTTCGACGCCGTCCGGGAGATGCTCACGGGCGGTGAACTCGACGTCCTCACCGGCGACTACCTCGCCGAACTGACCATGCTCATCCTCGGCCGCGACCAGCTCAAGGACCCGTCCGCCGGCTACGCGAAGACCTTCCTGCGCCAGATGGAGGAGGGCCTCGGGCTCGCCCACGAGCGCGGGGTCCGGATCGTCGCCAACGCGGGCGGCCTCAACCCGGCCGGCCTCGCCGACGCCCTGCGCGCCCTCGCCGCGAAGCTCGGTCTGCCGACCCGGATCGCCCACGTCGAGGGCGACCGGCTGCCCGCCCGCGACGGCGCCCTCGCCGCCAACGCCTACCTCGGCGGCGCCGGCATCGCCGCCTGCCTGGCCGCCGGTGCCGACGTCGTCGTCACCGGCCGCGTCACCGACGCGGCCCTCGTCACCGGGCCCGCGCAGTGGCACTTCGGCTGGGGCCCGGAGGCGTACGACGAGCTGGCGGGCGCGGTCGTCGCCGGGCACGTCCTGGAGTGCGGCACCCAGGCCACCGGCGGAAACTACGCCTTCTTCCGGGGCCACGACGTGCGCCGCCCCGGCTTCCCGGTCGCCGAACTCCACGCCGACGGCAGCGCGGTCATCACCAAGCACCCCGGCACCGGCGGCCTCGTCGACACCGGCACGGTCACCGCCCAGCTCCTCTACGAGACGGCCGGCGCCCGCTACCCCGGCCCCGACGTGACGGCCCGCCTCGACACCGTGAGGCTCACCCAGGAGGGCCCCGACCGGGTCCGGATCACGGGCGTACGGGGAGAGGCCCCGCCCCCGACGCTCAAGGTCGGGCTCAGCAGGCTCGGCGGCTTCCGCAACGAGGTCGTCTTCGTCCTCACCGGCCTCGACATCGAGGCCAAGGCGGCCCTCCTCGAGGAGCAGATCACCGACGCGCTCGCCAGGTCGGCGCCCGCCGAGGTCCGCTGGGAACTGGCCCGCACCGACCGCCCCGACGCCCCCACCGAGGAGACCGCGAGCGCCCTGCTCCGCCTCGTCGTCCGCGACCGGGACGCCGACAGGGTCGGCCGCGCCGTCACCGGCGCCGCCGTCGAACTGGCCCTCGCGAGCTACCCCGGCTTCCACGTCACCGCCCCACCCGGGAAGGGCGCCCCCTACGGGGTCTTCGAGTCCGCGTACGTGCCGGCCGCCGAGGTCCCGCACACGGCCGTGCTCCCCGACGGGACCCGCCGGGAGGTCCCCGTGCCCCCGAGGACCCGCGAGCCGGCACCCGTACCCGACCCGGACCTTCCGCCGCCCCTCCCCGGGGGCCCCACCCGGAGGGCGCCCCTCGGCCGGATCGCGGGGGCCCGCAGCGGCGACAAGGGCGGCGACGCGAACGTCGGCGTCTGGGTCCGCACGGACGAGGAGTGGCGCTGGCTCGCCCACGCCCTCACGGTGGGGAAGTTCAAAGAACTCCTGCCCGAGACCGCCGACCTGACCGTCGTCCGGCACCTCCTCCCGAACCTCCGCGCCCTCAACTTCACCGTCGCCGGGATCCTCGGCGAGGGCGTCGCCTCCCAGGCCCGCTTCGACCCGCAGGCCAAGGCCCTCGGCGAATGGCTCCGCTCCCGCCACCTCGACGTTCCGGAGGAACTGCCGGTGGACCGACTGGAGGAACAACAGTGACCGTCCTCGCCTCCGCCCTCGACACCGGCGGACCGGAGTACGCGGCCCACCGCGCCGCCATGCTCGACAAGCTCGCCGCCCTCGACGCCGAGCACGCCAAGGCCCTCGCCGGGGGCGGCGAGAAGTACACCGCCCGCCACAAGAAGCGCGGCAAGCTCCTCGCCCGCGAGCGGATCGAGCTGCTCGTCGACCCCGACAGCCCCTTCCTGGAGCTGTCACCGCTCGCCGCCTGGGGCAGCGACCACACCGTGGGCGCCTCGCTCGTCACCGGCATCGGGGTCGTCGAGGGCGTGGAGTGCCTGATCACCGCCAACGACCCGACCGTGCGCGGCGGCGCCTCCAACCCGTGGACGCTGAAGAAGGCCCTGCGGGCCAACGAGATCGCGTACGCCAACCGGCTGCCCGTCGTCTCGCTCGTCGAGTCCGGCGGCGCCGACCTGCCCTCCCAGAAGGAGATCTTCATCCCGGGCGGGGCGCTCTTCCGCGACCTCACCCGCCTCTCCGCCGCCGGCATCCCGACCGTCGCCGTCGTCTTCGGGAACTCGACGGCGGGCGGCGCGTACGTCCCCGGCATGTCCGACCACGCCGTGATGATCAGGGAGCGGTCGAAGGTGTTCCTCGGCGGGCCGCCGCTGGTGAAGATGGCGACGGGCGAGGAGAGCGACGACGAGTCCCTCGGCGGCGCCGAGATGCACGCGCGCACGAGCGGCCTGGCCGACCACTACGCCGTCGACGAGGCCGACGCGATCCACCAGGCCCGCCGGATCGTCGCCCGCCTCAACCACCGCAAGGCCCACGGGGACCCCGGACCGTCCGCACCCCCGAAGCACGACCCGGAGGAGCTGCTCGGGATCGTCCCCGGGGACCTCAAGACGCCGTTCGACCCGCGCGAGGTGATCGCCCGGATCGTCGACGGCTCGGACTTCGACGAGTTCAAGCCGCTGTACGGGACCTCGCTGGCCACCGGCTGGGCGCGGCTGCACGGCTACCCGGTGGGCATCCTCGCCAACGCGCAGGGCGTCCTCTTCTCCGCCGAGTCGCAGAAGGCCGCCCAGTTCATCCAGCTCGCCAACCAGCGCGACATCCCGCTCGTCTTCCTCCACAACACCACCGGCTACATGGTCGGCAAGGAGTACGAGCAGGGCGGCATCATCAAGCACGGCGCCATGATGATCAACGCCGTGGCGAACTCGAAGGTCCCCCATCTCTCCGTCCTCATGGGGGCTTCGTACGGCGCCGGGCACTACGGCATGTGCGGCCGGGCCTACGACCCGCGCTTCCTCTTCGCCTGGCCGAGCGCGAAGTCCGCCGTCATGGGCCCGCAGCAGCTCGCCGGGGTCCTCTCGATCGTGGCGCGCGCGAGCGCCGCCGCGAAGGGACAGCCGTACGACGACGAGGCCGACGCCGGACTGCGCGCCCTCGTCGAGGCGCAGATCGAGTCCGAGTCGCTGCCGATGTTCCTCTCCGGCCGGCTCTACGACGACGGGGTCATCGACCCCCGCGACACCCGCACGGTCCTCGGGCTGTGCCTCTCCGCGATCCACACGGCACCGGTCGAGGGCGCGCGCGGCGGCTTCGGCGTCTTCCGAATGTGAGGCACTGATGATTTCGACCGTACTGGTCGCGAACCGGGGCGAGATCGCCTGCCGGGTCTTCCGCACCTGCCGTGACCTGGGCATCTCCACCGTCGCCGTGTACTCCGACGCGGACGCCGACGCCCTGCACGTCCGGGAGGCCGACGCGGCGGTGCGACTGCCGGGAGCCGCGCCCTCGGAGACGTATCTGCGCGGCGATCTCGTCGTCGCGGCGGCGCTCGCCGCGGGCGCCGACGCCGTCCACCCCGGCTACGGCTTCCTCTCCGAGAACGCCGACTTCGCGCGGGCGGTCACCGACGCGGGCCTGGTGTGGATCGGGCCGCCGCCCGAGGCGATCGAGGCGATGGCGTCGAAGACCCGCGCGAAGGAACTCCTGGGGATCGAGCCCCTGGGCGAGGTGACGGAGGCCGACCTGCCCGTCCTGGTGAAGGCGTCGGCGGGCGGCGGCGGCCGGGGCATGCGGATCGTACGCGAACTGGGAGAACTGGAAGGGGAGTTGAGGGCGGCGTCGGCGGAGGCGGCGAGCGCCTTCGGGGACGGCGAGGTGTTCGTCGAGCCGTACGTGGAGAACGGCCGGCACGTCGAGGTGCAGCTCCTCTGCGACGCCCACGGCACGGTCTGGGCGCTCGGCACCCGCGACTGCTCCCTCCAGCGCCGGCACCAGAAGGTCGTCGAGGAGGCCCCGGCGCCCGGCCTGCCCGCCGCCCTGGAGGCCTCCCTCCTCGACACCGCCGTACGGGCCGCCAAGGCCGTCGGCTACGTCGGCGCGGGCACCGTCGAGTTCCTGGTCGCAGGCGACCGGGCGCACTTCCTGGAGATGAACACCCGCCTCCAGGTCGAGCACCCGGTCACCGAGGAGGTGTACGGCGTCGACCTCGTCGCCCTCCAGCTCGCCGTCGCCGAGGGCCGCGCCCTGCCCGCCGAGCCGCCGGCCCCGCGCGGCCACGCCGTCGAGGCACGGCTCTACGCCGAGGACCCGGCGCGCGGCTGGGCCCCGCAGACCGGCGTCCTGCACCGCTTCGAGGTGCCCGGGGGAGTGCGCGTCGACACGGGGTACGCCTCCGGGGACACGATCGGCGTCCACTACGACCCGATGCTCGCGAAGGTGATCGTCCACGCCCCCACCCGGGAGCAGGCGCTCCGCAAGCTCGCCCACGCCCTGGAGCGGGCCCGTGTGCACGGCCCCGTCACCAACCGGGACCTGCTCGTGGCGTCCCTCCGCCACCCGGAGTACGCAGGCCCGGCCGCCCTCGACACCGGCTTCTACGAGCGGAACCTCGACGCCCTGACCGCGCCTCCGCCGGGCGAGGAGTACGCGGCCGTGGCCGCCGCCCTCGCCTCGGCGGCCTCCCGCGGGGGCCGCTTCGGCGGCGGCTGGCGCAACGTCCGCTCGCAGGACGAGGTCCGGGCCTACGGCGACCACGAGGTCCGCTACCGGCCGACGAGGGACGGCGGCTACGAGGTCGTGTCCCCGGAGGGCGTACGGGTGGTGTCGGCGTCCCCGGACGGCGCCCGGCTCGAGGTGGCGGGAGTGGCGAGGACCTTCGAGGTCACGGCCTACGAGGAAGCCGTCCACGCCGGCCGCCACCGGCTCACCGCCCGCCCCCGCTTCACCGACCCGGCCGACCTGCGGGAACCCGGCTCCCTGCTCGCCCCCATGCCCGGCACCGTCGTCCGGGTCGCGGACGGCCTCGCCGTCGGCGACCGGGTCGCCGCCGGGCGGCCCCTGCTCTGGCTGGAGGCCATGAAGATGGAGCACCGCGTCTTCGCCCCCGCCTCCGGCACGCTCACCGCGCTCCACGCCGTCCCCGGCCGCCAGGTCGAGGTCGGTGCCCTGCTCGCCGTCGTACAGACCGATGCACAGGAGGAAGACCCCGTATGAGCACCGACATCGAGCCGCGGGAACACACCGCGCTCCGGGCCGCCGTCTCCGCCCTCGGCCACCGCCACGGCCCCGGCTTCGACCGCGCCGAGCTCTGGGCCGAGGCGGGCAAGCTCGGCTATCTGGGCGTGAACCTGCCCGAGGAGTACGGCGGCGGGGGCGGCGGCATGGCCGAACTGTCCATCGTCCTGGAGGAGGCGGGAGCCGCCGGGGCCCCGATGCTGATGATGGTCGTGTCGCCCGCGATCTGCGGCACGGTCATCGCCCGCTTCGGCACCGAGGAGCAGAAGCGGGCCTGGCTCCCCGGCCTCGCGGACGGGTCGAGGACGATGGCCTTCGGCATCACCGAGCCCGACGCGGGCTCCAACTCGCACCGCATCACGACGACGGCGACCCGCACGGAGGAGGGCTGGGTCCTGAACGGCCGGAAGGTCTTCGTCTCGGGTGTGGACATCGCCGACGCCACCCTGATCGTCGGCCGCACCTCCGACGCCCGCACGGGGAACCTGAAGCCCTGTCTGTTCATCGTCCCGCGCGACGCCCACGGCTTCGGGCGCCGGCACATCGAGATGGAACTGGCCGCGGACGAGAAGCAGTTCGAGCTGACCCTGGACGATGTGCACCTCCCCTTCGAGGCGCTCGTCGGCGACGAGGACGCGGGCCTCCTCCAGCTCTTCGCGGGCCTCAACCCCGAGCGGATCATGACGGCCGCCTTCGCGATCGGCATGGGCCGGTACGCCCTCGCGCAGGCGGTGCGGTACGCCGGGGAGCGTCAGGTCTGGAAGGCCCCGATCGGCGCCCACCAGGCCATCGCGCACCCGCTCGCGCAGGCGCACATCGAGCTCGAACTGGCCCGGCTGATGATGCAGAAGGCGGCGCGGCTGTACGACGCGGGCGACGACACGGGGGCGGGCGAGGCCGCGAACATGGCGAAGTACGCGGCGGCCGAGGCCTGCGTGAAGGCCGTGGACACCTCCGTACACACCCTCGGCGGCAACGGCCTCACCAAGGAGTTCGGCCTGGCCCGCCTGGTCACGGCCGCCCGGGTGGCCAGGATCGCCCCGGTCAGCCGGGAGATGATCCTGAACTACGTCTCCCACCAGACGCTGGGCCTGCCCAAGTCGTACTGAGCGAGCCGGGGGTCCTCGCGATCCTCGGGCAGGGCGGCGACCTCGTCGATCCACTGCCGGACCTTCGCCTCGAAGTCGACCTGGCCGACCTCGTGGTGGGCGGCCGTGAAGTACGCGCAGGGCGGCTTCTCGTTCCACCTCTTCTGGAAGAGGGCCGCCTTGCGGACGTAGATCTCGCTCCCCACCGCGTTGGTGTGGAAGGTGACCTCCAGGTGCTGCGGGCGGTCCGAGCGGGTCGCGGCCTGCGAGTCGATCAGGCGGAAGCTCTGCCGCAGGGAGAAGTGGCGCTCGGCGCGCGGAATGTCGCCCAGTTCGTCGATCTGCGCGCTGCTGCAGCCGTAGCCCGCGGCGGCGAAGGCGTCGAGGACGGTCTCGTGCAGCGGCGTCGCGCCGACGCGCAGGGGGTCGCTGTCCGTCCGTTCCTCGATGCCGTCGGCCTCGACCTCGGTGTACACGGCCAGCCGCACCCCGTCGAGCCGCTTCCCGTGCACCTCGGAGACGGGGGTCTCCCACTTCAGCCGGTACTCGAGCGACACCCGCCGCTCCTGGCCCTTCCCGACGGTGAGCGTGCCGGTGCCCAGGAAGAGCGAGAACACGTAGCCCGAATCCGTGTCCACCTCGGCGTCCTTGCCGAGCGCGGGCGACGTGTTGGCGACGAGCTTCACCTTCACGACCCGAACCTGCACCTCGCGTTCGGGTGCGCGCAGGACGACCTCTCCGCGCAGCAGGCCGCCCGGCTGCACCGGCTCGTCCGGTATGACGGTGTCGACCATCAGCGGAATCCCGCTGCTGTCCCCGCCCTTGCCCCACAGTCTCCTGAACACCATGCGTGCAGGCTAACGGGCGTCGGCTCCGCGGGGTACGCCCCGCTTCTGACACAGTCCGGAGTCGATTCCGTACACAGGGGCACCAGTTGTGAACATCCTGTGTACGATCCGGGTCACTTGACTACCGCGCAGGAGCCCCCGTGTACCCGCCGCCCCACCCGTACCAGCCCGCCCCCATGCCCGTCCGGCGGCGCTGGTGGCAGCATCCCGCCCTGGTCGTCACCCTGCTGGTGATCCTCCCGCCGGCGGGCATGGCCCTGACCTGGACGAGCCGGTGGAGTCGGACGACGAAGATCGTCGCGACCGTCGTCTCGGGCCTGTGGTTCCTGCTGTTCGCCCTGAGCGACCCGCCGGAGGAGAAGGGCGGGACGGACCCCAAGCCGGCCACCTCGGCCACGGCGACCCCCACGCCCGGGGCCACCACCGAGCCGACCCCGACGACGGCTCCCCTGACGGAGCCCACGTCCGCGACGCCCGAGCCCACGTCCGCGACGCCCGTGCCGACGACCGGGGCGCCGACGCCCACCCCCACGCCCAAGCGCACCCCGGCGCCGCGCCCGTCGACCCAGCAGCCCGAGACCGCCGAACCCGAACCCGCCCGGACCACCGAGGAGTCGAACGTCTCCTACGAGAACTGCGCGGCCGTGCGCGCCGCCGGCGCCGCCCCGATCCACGTGGGCGACCCGGGCTACAGCAGGAAGCTGGACCGCGACGGCGACGGCGTGGCCTGCGAGGGCTGACGCCACGGTGGGCTCAGGCGCGGGGGAGCCGCTGCGCGGGGCGCTCCGGTTCGCCGGCGGCAAGGCCTATCGCTGTCATGAAGGTCAGCATGAGTCCGGGGATCACCACGCCCCGGCGGCAGGGTGAGTGCGGCCGCCGTCAGCATCACCGCACTCAGTCCGTCCGAGAGGGCGGCACGAATCTCGAACCTCGTCCTCATGGCGGCAGCGTGCCGGCGCCGCCGGCCGGCGCGCGGTGCCCGCTTCCGGCAATGTGGCCCGGCGCCCGGCTTCCGGGACGATGCCGAGAACCATGCAAGCATGCTTGATTGTTTTCTGGGGTACTGACAAGGTCTCCCCAAGTGCCGCCCGCGGCAGCGATCCTGGCGATCACCTTCCACCTCTCCCAGGGGGCCAGCATGGTGTTCCACAGCGCGTACGAGCCCGTTCCCACCGTCTCCCTCCCCATCCACGACGCCGTCCTCGGGCGCGCCGCCGAGAGGGCGGACACGCCCGCGCTGATCGACGGGGCCGGGGAGCTCAGCCTCACGTACGGGCAGGTCGACGGGTTCCACCGGCGGGTGGCCGCCGGACTCGCGGAGGCCGGGGTGCGCAAGGGGGACGTCCTCGCCCTGCACAGCCCCAACACCGTCCTGTTCCCGGTCGCGTTCTACGCCGCCACGCGCGCGGGCGCGTCCGTCACGACCGTCCACCCGCTGGCCACGCCGGAGGAGTTCGCCAAGCAGCTCCGCGACTCCTCCGCCCGGTGGATCGTGACCGTCTCCCCGCTGCTCGCCTCCGCCCGCGCCGCCGCCGAACTCGCGGGCGGCGTCGAGGAGATCTTCGTCTGCGACACGGCGCCGGAGGGCGAGGGCATCCGCTCGCTCCAGGAGTTCCTCGCCTCCACCGGACCCGTCCCCGAGACGGCCGTCGACCCCGACGAGGACGTCGCCGTCCTCCCGTACTCCTCCGGCACCACCGGCGTCCCCAAGGGCGTCATGCTCACCCACACCTCCATCGCCACCAACCTGGCGCAGCTGGAGCCGCTGATCCCGATGGGCCCGGGGGACCGCATCCTGGCGGTCCTGCCCTTCTTCCACATCTACGGGCTCACCGCCCTCATGAACGCGCCCCTCCGCCGGGGCGCCACCGTCGTCGTCCTGCCCCGCTTCGAGCTCGACGCCTTCCTCGGCGCCATCCAGAAGCACCGCATCAACGGCCTGTACGTCGCCCCGCCGATCGTCCTCGCCCTCGCCAAGCACCCGGCCGTCGCCGACTACGACCTGTCCTCGCTGGAGTACGTCGTCAGCGCCGCCGCCCCCCTCGACGCCGCCCTCGCCGAGGCCTGCTCCACCCGCCTCGGCCTGCCGCCCGTCCGACAGGCGTACGGCATGACCGAGCTGTCCCCCGGCACCCACGTCACCCCGCTCGACGCCGCCACGCCCCCGCCCGGCACCGTCGGCCGGCTGCTGCCCTCCACCGAGATGCGGATCCTCTCCCTCGACGACCCCGCGAAGGACGCCGCGCCCGGCGAGGAGGGCGAGATCGCCATCCGCGGCCCCCAGGTCATGAAGGGCTACCTCGGCCGCCCCGACGCCACCGCCGCCATGATCGACGCCGACGGCTGGGTGCACACCGGCGACATCGGCCGCGTCGACGAGGACGGCTGGCTCTTCGTCGTCGACCGCGTCAAGGAACTCATCAAGTACAAGGGCTTCCAGGTCGCCCCCGCCGAACTCGAAGCGCTCCTCCTCACCCACGAGGGCGTCGCCGACGCCGCCGTCATCGGCGTCACCGACGCCGACGGCACCGAGATCCCCAAGGCCTTCGTCGTCCGCCAGCCCGCCGCGCCCGGCCTCACCGCCGAGGAGGTCGTCGCGCACGTCGCCGCGCGGGTCTCCCCGTACAAGAAGGTCCGCGCCGTGGAGTTCATCGACGCCGTCCCCCGGGCAGCGTCCGGAAAAATCCTCCGAAGGGAACTGAGGGAGCGCGCATGACCCCGCCCC
Source organism: Streptomyces sp. NPDC004266 (assembly GCF_042874095.1). Classification (NCBI taxonomy): domain Bacteria; kingdom Bacillati; phylum Actinomycetota; class Actinomycetes; order Kitasatosporales; family Streptomycetaceae; genus Streptomyces; species Streptomyces sp. NPDC004266. Next base: position 340,317 of record NZ_JBIAMM010000003.1, on the reverse strand, counting down.
TGATCGACGTCACCGAGGAGCGGGGCATCACCACCCTCGCCCTGAACTCCCCGGCCACCCGCAACGCCCTCTCCGCCCCGCTCGTCGCCGAGCTCGCCGACGCGCTCACCGACTGCGGCAAGGACCCGGCGGTCCGGGCGGTCGTCCTCACCCACACCGGTTCCACCTTCAGCGCGGGCGCCGACCTGAAGGCGCCGCCCAGCCCCTACGCCTTCGTGGACCTGCTCCGGCAGGTCGTCGAGCTGCCGAAACCGGTCGTCGCCCACGTCACCCCCGGCAGCCGCACCCGCGCCGGCGGCCTCGGCCTGCTCGGCGCGGCCGACATCGTCCTCGCGGGGGAGGGGGCGGACTTCGCGCTCACCGAGGTGCGGATCGGCGTCGCGCCCGCCGTCATCTCCCTCACCCTCCTGCCGAGGCTGGATCCGCGCGCCGCCGCCCGGCACTACCTGACGGGCGAGCGGTTCGGCGTCCCCGAGGCGGTCGCCATGGGCCTCGTCACCGCCGGCGACCAGGAGCTCCCCGGCATCCTCGACGCGCTGCGCGCCGGCTCCCCGCAGGGCCTGCGGGAGGCGAAACGACTGGTCACCGCTAGAGTCCTGGAGACCTTCGAACGCGACGCGGAGGACCTGGTGCGGAGATCGGCCACGCTCTTCGCCTCCGCCGAGGCGCGCGAGGGGATGACGGCCTTCCTCGAACGACGGGACCCCGCATGGCGGCTCTGACCGCACCCAGACCGGACCGGAGCGACCGGAACCCCAAGCAGGACAGGAGCCGCGCCACCCGGCAGCGGCTCCTGGAGGCCGCCGTGGCCTGCCTGGCCGAGCACGGCTGGGCGGGCTCCACGGTCGCCGTCGTCGCCGAACGGGCCGGCGTCTCCCGGGGCGCCGCCCAGCACCACTTCCCCACCCGCGAGGACCTCTTCACGGCCGCCGTCGAGTACGTCGCGGAGGAGCGCTCGCAGGCCCTGCGGGCGGTCCGTACGGACGACCGCGAACAGGCCGTCGCCGCCCTCGTCGGCCTCTACACCGGACCCCTCTTCCGGGCAGCGCTCCACCTGTGGGTCGCCGCCTCCGGCGAGGAACAGCTCCGCGAGCGGGTCACCGAGCTGGAGGCCCGCGTCGGGCGCGAGTCCCACCGCGTCGCCGTCGAGGTCCTGGGCGCCGACGAGACCCGGCCCGGCGTCCGCGAGACCGTCCAGGGCCTCCTGGACATGGCCCGCGGCCTGGGCCTCGCCACCCTCCTCACGGACGACCGCGCCCGCCGGGAACGGGTGGTGTCCCAGTGGGCGCGGCTGGTGAGCGAGGCGCTGGCGGAGGGCTGACGGGTCAGCGCAGGCCGAAACGGCCCGCCCAGGCGGTCACGTCGCCGACGGTGGCGTTGCCGCCGCAGACGACCAGGCCGAGACGGGTGCCGGGGCCGGTCCGCTCCAGGACGCGGCGGGCGGCCGGGAGGAGGCAGCCGGCGGCGGGTTCGGCCCACACCTTGGCGTGTTCGGCCAGGTCCAGGGTGCCCTGGACGGCCTCGGCGTCGGTGACCGTGAGCACGTCCTCGACCAGCTCCTCGACGTGCGCGTGGGTGAGCGCCGAGACGCTGGGGGCGCTCAGCGTCGACACGACCGAGGAGAGCTCGACCGGCACGGGCCGCCCGGCGGCGAGGGCCGCCGTCATGGCGTGGGCGCCCTCGGTCTCGACGCCCCAGATCCGGACGCCGGGGCGGCGGGCGCGCAGGGCGGCGGCCACGCCGGCGATCAGCCCGCCGCCGCCGATGCTGACGAGGACGTCCGTCACCTCGCCCGCGTCCTCGGCGAGCTCCAGACCGACGGTGCCCTGGGCGGCGACCACCACCGGGTCGTCGAAGGGGTGGACGGCGGTGAGCCCGCCGGCGCGCACCTCCTCCATGAGGGCGAACGCGCCGGGCATGGTGTCGGCGAGGAGGACCTCCGCCCCGGCGGCCTTCGCCGTCTCCACGGCACGGGCCGGGGCGGACCGGGGCATGACGACGGTCGCCCGCACGCCGAGCGCCCCGGCCATGACGGCGAGCGCGATGCCGTGGTTGCCGCCGCTGACGGCGACGACCCCGGCCGCGCGCTCGCCGGGGGTGAGCGAGAGGAGCTTGGCGACCGCCCCGCGTGCCTTGAACGAGCCGGTGCGCTGCAGGAGTTCGAGCTTGACGGTGACGTCGGCGCCGAGGAGCGCGGTCAGTCCGGGGCTGGGCAGGGTCGGCGTCCGCACGACGTGTCCGGTGAGGCGTTCGGCTGCGGCTTCGACGTCCGCGACGGTGATCAGCACGCCCTCCACTGTGCCGTACGCCCCACCGTGTCGGACAGCGGTCAGACGCCCGGGATCAGACGCGCCCGGAAGGCGTCCCGTACCGCGTCGGCCGCCGCCGTGCCGTACATCTTCCGCGCCGTCGCGACCGTCGTCAGGGCCGCGTCCTCGAAGCTGGTGTCGGCGGCGAAGTCGAACTGCGCGTTCACGATGATCCGGTCGGCCGTGCGGGCGCCGAGCTTGTTCCGGATGTCGAAGAGCGCCCGGGACCAGATCTCGCCGTCCGCGTGGACCTCGCCCACGCGGTCCGCGTAGGTCTTGGTGCCGTCGACGCGGCGCAGGCAGTGCGGGGCCGCGCTGTAACCGGTGGAGTCCCAGTCGCCGACGCAGGCCAGGTCGGCCTTCATCGGCCAGCCGTACTTCGTGACCGCGTTCGAGCCGACCTCCACGGCCAGGTAGTCGCCGAAGGCCTCGCCGATCGCGCCGGCCTCCGGGGAGCTGCCGAAACCGGGCACCTGGGCGTTGTGCACGGCGTGGCCGTACTCGTGGACGATCACCTCGGCGTCCTCGGCGTCGTCCACGCCGCCCTTGCCGAAGCGGATCTCGGCCTTCTTGTCGGTGAAGAAGGAGTTGTCGGCGCCCCACTGGTTGAGGCGGACCGGCTGCACCCGGTCGTTCGCCCCGCGCAGCTCGGAGCCGAAGCCGAGGCCCTGGAGGTACTCCTGCGCCTCGTTGACCCAGAAGTACGCCATGACCTGCTCGAACTCGTCGTCGGAGCGGTCGAACGAGGCGGCGTCGGCGGCCTTCGCGGGGCTGCCGGTCTCCGAGCGGACGGCGGCCCACCGGCCGGACAGGGCGCCGCTCGCGTCGAGGTTGCGGAGCGCGACGGCGGCGTACGCGGAGGCGGGGACGTCGCTCGCCGCGTCCTTGTGGTCGGCGAGGGTCTGGTCGCCCGAGGACTGGACCGGGTTCACCATGAAGACGCGGGCCTGCGGCGCGGCGGCGGCGGAGGCTCCCGCCGACGGGAGCAGCGCCGCGGTGGCGGCGGCCACGGCGACGGCGGCCGCGGCGGCCGGTCCACGAGAGGTGCGGCGGGTCATGGACATCCTCCTGCGATGGGATGCGGCGACGGGAAGCTTGGCGTGTACTCGCCATGCAATGGCGGCGATCTTCGCGCAAGCCCACCGTTTTGAACAGACTTTGAGCCAATGCCGCACAGGACGTGACGGGGACCACAGAGACCCGCCCCGCACCGCAGTACGCTGACCCCATGCCTCTGCTCGTACGCCGTCGCCACGTGGACTACGTCCGCGTCACGAGCATGGGTTGTCGCCGCTCCGCCTGACCTTCCGGGGTACCACTCCACACCCCCGCGGTCCCTCGTCCAGAGCCCCAGCCGACCGGCACCCGTGGCCCCCGCCCCACCCTCGGCGGCCGCCCCGGGCACCCGTACACCCCGCGGATGCATACATGACGAACAGCTCGTACTCCTCGCAGCTCCCCATCGTGGACCTCTCGGCCGCGGACCGGGGAACCCAGGCCCGGAAGCTGCTCCACGCGCAGCTCCACTCGGCCGCCCACGACGTGGGCTTCTTCCAGCTCATCGGGCACGGCGTCACCGAGGCCGAGACCCAGGCCCTCACCTCGGCCATGCACGCCTTCTTCGCCCTGCCCGAGGCCGACCGGCTCGCCCTCGACAACATCAACTCGCCGCACTTCCGCGGCTACACCCGCATCGGCGACGAGCGCACCGGCGGCGCCCGCGACTGGCGCGACCAGCTCGACATCGGCGCCGAGCGCCCCGCGCGCGACCCCGGCCCCTGGGAAGCCCCCTACTGGTGGCTCGAAGGCCCCAACCAGTGGCCCGCCGCCCTCCCCGAGCTCCGCACGGCCGCCCTGCACTGGATCGACCGCCTCAGCGGCGTCGCCGAGCGGCTCCTCCACGAGCTGCTCGCCTCCATCGGAGCGCCCCGGGACTTCTACGACGACATCTTCGGCCCGCGCGCCCACCCGCACCTGAAGCTGGTCCGCTACCCGGGCAGCAGCGGCGAGGGCGACGACCAGGGCGTCGGCGCGCACAAGGACTACGGCTTCCTCACCCTGCTGCTCCAGGACCACGTCGGCGGACTCCAGGTGCAGCGCGAGGACGGGAGGTTCCACGACGTGCCGCCGCTCCCGGGCGCCTTCGTCGTCAACCTGGGCGAACTCCTGGAGGTCGCCACGAACGGCTACCTGATCGCCACGAACCACCGGGTGGTCTCGCCCCCCGGGGCGACGGAACGATTCTCCGTGCCGTTCTTCTACAACCCGCGCCTCGACGCCCGGATCGCGCCGCTCCAGTTCCCCTTCGCGGACCGCGCCCCCGGCGTCACGGCCGACCCGGCGAACCCGCTGTTCGCCGAGTACGGGCGCAACGAACTCAAGGGCAAGCTCCGCGCCCACCCGCTGACCACGGCCCGCCACCACGCGGACCTGCTGCTCGCGCAGGAGCAGCCGGCCCAGCTGGTCTGATCCGACGCGTCCGGCCGGGCCGGCCGGCCCGGCTCGGTCGGACGGCCCGGCTCGGTCGGCCCGGCTCAGTCGGCGATGTCGGCGTAGCCCTCGACGTCGCGCGGGTCCCGCTGGCCGGGGCCCGTGTAGCGGGCCGAGGGGCGCACGAGACGGCCGGTGCGCTTCTGCTCCAGGATGTGCGCCGACCAGCCGGCCGTACGCGCGCACGTGAACATCGACGTGAACATGTGCGCCGGGACCTCGGCGAAGTCGAGGACGATCGCCGCCCAGAACTCCACGTTCGTCGCCAGGACCCGGTCGGGGCGGCGGTTGTGCAGCTCCTCCAGGGCGGCCTTCTCCAGGGCCTCGGCGACCTCGAAGCGCGGCGCCGCCAGCTCCTTGGCCGTACGGCGGAGCACACGCGCGCGGGGGTCCTCGGCGCGGTAGACGCGGTGACCGAAGCCCATGAGGCGCTCGCCCTTGTCGAGGGCCTGCCTCACGTACGCGGCGGCGTCGCCGGTCCGCTCGATCTCCTCGATCATGCCGAGGACGCGGGAGGGCGCGCCGCCGTGCAGCGGGCCGGACATGGCGCCGACGGCACCGGAGAGGGAGGCGGCGACGTCCGCGCCGGTCGACGCGATGACCCGCGCGGTGAACGTGGAGGCGTTCATGCCGTGCTCGGCGGCGGAGGTCCAGTAGGCGTCGACGGCCTTGACGTGCTTCGGGTCGGGCTCGCCGCGCCAGCGGATCATGAAGCGCTCGACGATGGACTCCGCCTTGTCGATCTCGCTCTGCGGGACCATCGGCAGGCCCTGGCCGCGCGCGGACTGCGCGACGTACGAGAGGGCCATGACGGCCGCGCGGGCGAGGTCGTCGCGGGCCTGCTCGGCGGAGATGTCGAGGAGCGGTTTGAGACCCCACACGGGCGCGAGCATCGCGAGCGCGGACTGCACGTCGACCCGGATGTCACCGGAGTGCACGGGGATCGGGAACGGCTCGGCGGCCGGCAGGCCCGGGTTGAACGCGCCGTCGACGAGCAGGCCCCAGACGTTCCCGAAGGAGACGTGGCCGACGAGGTCCTCGATGTCGACCCCGCGGTAGCGGAGGGCGCCGCCCTCCTTGTCGGGTTCGGCGATCTCCGTCTCGAACGCGACGACTCCCTCGAGCCCGGGTACGAAGTCGGACATCAGGCAGCTCCTCTATCGATGATCGATCAACCGTGTTGGTCGATGGTGGGGAATCAACAGTCATCCAGCGGAAGAGTCTGTACGGTTCCGATGATGCGGGGAAGCGTGACATCCGGCACACTCCGCCGATCCGGCGAGAGAGGATTAGCGCCTCGTGGTGCCGGGCAGACTGGGGCGCTGCGGCAGGATGGCCCTGTGACCGACGCCCTGGATCCCGCCGACATGCGCGAGCAGTACCGCACCACGGAGCTGTCCGCGGCCGACCTCGCCCCCGAACCCATCGGACAGTTCGCCCGCTGGTTCAAGGAGACCGCCGCGAACCCGGCGATTCACGAACCGAACGCGATGATCGTCTCGACGGCGACCCCCGAAGGCCGCCCGTCGTCCCGCACGGTCCTCCTCAAGCACTACGACGAGGCCGGCTTCGTCTTCTTCACCAACTACGAGTCCCGCAAGGGCAGGGAGCTGGCGGCCAACCCGTACGTCTCGCTGCTCTTCCCCTGGCACCCGCTGGCCCGCCAGGTCATCGTCACCGGCCGCGCGGCCCGCGTCGGCCGCGACGAGACCGTCGCCTACTTCCGCACCCGCCCCCACGGCTCCCAGCTCGGCGCCTGGGCCAGCCCCCAGTCCGCGGTGATCCCGTCCCGCGCGGACCTCCTCGCCCGCTACGAGGAACTGGCCGCCCGCTACCCGGACCACGAACAGGTCCCCGTCCCCCCGTCCTGGGGCGGCATCCGCGTCGTCCCCGAGGCGGTCGAGTTCTGGCAGGGCCACGAGAACCGCCTCCACGACCGCCTCCGCTACGTCCACGAGACGGACGGGACGTGGCGGGTGGAGCGGCTGGCGCCCTGACCGGTCCCGGGAACGCAGACGACCCGTGAGTCCTGGCTCCGTCCGCCTAGGTTCGGACGGAGGCCTGCCGGCCGGACTCGCCGGCGACTCACGGGTCGGGTGACTGCGTTGGTATTCGGCAGAAGGCCTGCCGAGGTGCACAGAGTGCGACTGGCAGGCCTTAGCCCGCAGTCACCTCACGAGTCCGAAAAGAAACCATTTTTTCGGATCACCTCCTTTCGCGTGTACTCACACCCTACGAACGGTCCGCCCGTCCGCTCAAGCGATTTATTCGGGTGATTCGAAACGAATGATTTGGGCGAAGGTGGTGTGCCCTGTGTCACGTTCCAGTTGAATGGTCCCAGCATGGGGGGTGCCTGGATGAGCGCATTCACAGAGGCCACGAGCGACGCCGTCTCCGTCCCGGGGGCGGATCTGCTGGCCGCGTTGCTCGACGGGATGGACGCCGCGCTCTGCGCGTTCGACGCCGCCGGGACGATCACGCACTGGAACCGGGAGGCCGAACGCATCCTCGGCTGGTCCGCCGCCGAGGCGGTCGGGCGCCGCGGGTTCGAGGGGTGGGCGGCGCGGAGCGCGGACGCCGAGGAGACCCTGGGCCGGCTGATGAGGGCCATGAAGGGCCCCGGCCGCCAGGTCCACGAGTTCGTGCTGCTGCGCAAGGACGGCGGGCGCGTCCTCGTACGGAGCCAGGCCGCGGGCGTGCGCGGCGCGGACGGCAGCCCGGCGGGCGTGTACTGCGCGTTCAGCGAGGTCCACGTCCAGCTCGACCTGGAGCGGTCCGTGGCCCTCAGCGAGGCCCTCTTCGACGACGCCTCCTGGGGCGTCGTCCTCGTCGACGCCGACCTGCGCCCCGCCATGGTCAACGCCCACGCGGCCCGCGCCTTCGGGACCGGCCGCACGGCCCTGCTCGGGCGGCCCCTCGGCGACGTCGTCGTGCACGGCGCGGAGGAGCTGGAGGCCGCCCTCCAGCACGTCCTGGCCGAAGGCACGCCGCCCGCGCCGGCCGAGGTGTGGGTGACGCTGGGGACGGCCCCGGAGGAGCGGCGCCGGTGCTGGCGCAGCGGCTTCCTGCTGCTGTCCTCCCCGATGGCCGAGGAGCCGGTGCCGCTGGGCGTGGCCTGGCTGTTCCAGGACGTCACCGAGGAGCGCCTCGCGGCCCGCGAGGCCGACCGGCTGCGGTTCCGGTGGAGCCAGCTGCACCGGGCGGGCGCGGCGGCCGCGGAGTGCGAGGACCCGGCCGAGGCGGCGACGGTCCTGCTCGACTTCGCCCTGGCCGGGTTCGCCGACCACGCCCTCGTGGACCGCCCCGCGGGGGAGCGGCGCCTCACCCGGACCCTGGCCACCCCGGCGGGCGCCGCCCCCGGCCCGTCCTCGCCCGTCGTGGGCGGCGGCATCCCGCTGCGGTACGGCCCCAGGCACCCGGCGCTCCAGGCCTGGGACCGGGTGGGCACGGTGCGGGCGAGCGCGGGCCGGACCGCCGAGGTGTGGGCTGAGGCCCACCAGTGGCCGGGCGACGCGGCGCACGCCCTGTGCGTGGTCCTGCGCTCCCGTGGCCGGACCCTGGGCGTCCTGACGTTCCTGCGGGCGGCCTGCCGCAAGCCCTTCGAGCGGGAGGACGTGGTCTACGCGGAGGCGGTGGCGTCCCGGGTGGCGACGTCCCTGGACCTCGGCGACGCCCCCTAGGTCCTAGCCCTCCCGTACACCCACTTTTTTGTGGGTACTTGTCGGCGCCGGGCGCCCGGGAGAACCTGGTGGTGGCCCGGGAGGAGAGGGGAGCGCGGGCCTCAGGAGGCGGCGGCCGCCTCCGTCATCCGGTCCAGCCGGCGATGGCCCCAGTCCGACAACGGGCCGAGCAGTTCGGACAGTTCGCGCCCGAACTCCGTCAGCGAGTAGACGGTCTTCGGCGGCAGCACGTCGTGCACCTCGCGGTGCACGAGACCGTCCGTCTCCATCTCCCGCAGCGCCTGCGTCAGCACCTTCTCGCTGATCTCGGGGATCCTGCGGCGCAGTTCGCCGGGCCGGTGCGGCCCCGACTCCAGCAGCCACAGCAGCGACGTCTTCCACTTGCCGTCGATCACGGCGATCGCGGCCGTCACACCGCAGACGTTCGTGTCCTGGGCCTTGAGCCGTGTCATCCGCGTCCCTCTCCTTCTCCGGTCTTTCCGTCACCCACGTACGTGCAAGGGAGTTCAGCCATGCCTTCTTCCCGTCAGTCCTCCTCCGTCACCGTTCTCGGTCTCGGCCCGATGGGCCGGGCCCTCGCCGGCGCGTTCCTGGACGCCGGGGTGCGGACCACCGTGTGGAACCGCACCCCGGGCAAGGAGGGCGACCTCGGCGCGCGCGGCGCGGTCCTGGCGGCGAGCGCCGAGGAGGCGGTCGCCGCGAGCGCGCTCACGGTGATCTGCCTGGTCAACTACGACGCCACGGACTCCGTCCTGCGCGGGCCGGCCGTCACGGACGCGCTCAAGGGCCGGACGGTCGTCAACCTGAGCGCCGACACCCCCGAGCGGGCCCGGGACACCGGCCGCTGGGCGGCGGAGCACGGCATCGGCTACCTGGACGGCGCGATCATGACCCCGACGCCGACCATCGGGACGGCCGCCGGCGTGTTCCTGCACAGCGGGCCCGAGCCGCTGTACCGCGAGCACCGGGCGGTGCTCGACGCGCTGGGCGGTTCCCACACCCACCTCGGCGAGGACGTCGGCCGGGCCGCCGCGTACGACGTGGCGCTGCTCGACATCTTCTGGACGTCGATGACGGGGTACGTGCACGCCCTCGCGGTGGCCCGCGCGGAGGGGATCTCGGCGCGGGAGCTGGCGCCGTTCGCCCAGGGCATCGGGGCGATCCTGCCGCCGCTGTTCCAGGAGTGGGCCGAGGACGTGGACGGCGGCTCGTACTCGGGCGAGGGCAATCCGCTCACCTCGGCGGTGTCGACGATGGGCCACGTCGTGCACGCCGCCGAGGCGCATGGCATCGACGCGAGCGTCATGCGCGCGGCGGAGGCCCTGGCGCTCCGGGCGGTGGACCGGGGTCACGGCGCGGACGGCTTCACCCGGGTGACGCAGGTGATGGACCGCGTCTGACCGGCAAGGGGGAGGGCCGGACGCTGCCGGGTTCCGGCATGGACGGCCCCGGCGGAGCGGGACGACCATGAGGGTCTCCGGTCGGACCGGAAGAGGGGGATCCCATGGTGTGGGTGGTGGGGGCGGACATGCTCCTGGGGGTGCTGTCGGTCGCGCTGGGCGTGGTGACGTTCCGGACGGGATGGGCGCCGCCCTGGTCGCGCCGGCACGTCATGAGGCCCCGGCTGATGGGTACCGGTGCCGTCCTGACGGGCGTGGCCGTCCTCCTGCCGGGCCTGGTGCACTTCGGTGTCCTGCGGGGGCTCTCCTGGGAGGCCCGGTTCTTCGGGCAGCTCGCCCTCCTGCTCTCCGGCCTCGCCTGCATCGGCCTGAGCCAGCTGCTGGGCCCGCCGCGCGAGAGGGCCCCGCGCTAGGGCCTGGTCCGGACCCGCCGGACACGGCCTAGCGCCGGTAGAAGATCCGGTCGCCGTACTCGTTCATCACGCGGCCGTTCCACTCGTGGCCGCCGTCGACGTTGCCGGAGCGCAGCAGCGGCGGCTCGATGCCGAGGCGTACGAGGTCCTCGGCGGCGGCGGCCATCGTGGCCTGCATGAGGGCGCAGGTCACGACGGTGGAGGCGGGGGCGAAGGGCGCCTCGATGCCCTCGTGGGTGAGCTCCGCGTCCCCGACGGCGATCCTCGAGTCGAGGACGATGTCGCAGTGGTCCTTGAGGTACGTCCCCGACACGTGCCGTGACTTCGTCTCCGTCGCGTACGCCACCGAGGTGACGCCGATGACGGTGAGGCCGAGCGCGCGGGCGTTCATGGCCATCTCGACGGGCAGGGCGTTGCGCCCGGAGAGGGAGATGATGATCAGGACGTCGCCGGCCCGGGCGGGGGACGAGTCGAGGACCGCTCCGGCGAGGCCGTCGACGCGCTCCAGGGCGGAGCCGAGGGTGGCGGGCATGACGTCGACGCCGACGACGCCGGGGACGGCGAGCAGGTTCATCAGGGCGAGGCCGCCGGCCCGGTAGACGACGTCCTGTGCGGCGAGCGAGGAGTGTCCGGCGCCGAAGGCGAAGAGCCGGTTCCCGTTCGCGACGGCCGCGGCGATCGCGGCTCCGGCGGCGGCGACCTCGGCGGAGTCCCCGTCGCGCACCTCCTTGAGCAGGCCGATCGCGGCGTCGAAGAACTGTCCGGCCAGCTTGCTCTCGCCCATCGCGGCGGCTCCCTCTCGTCGTGGCTGTCCCCGGCTCCCGTGGCGCGCTCTCGCCGAGGTCGCCGATCACGGTGCGGTCTGGACCATTGCTCTGTCAATACCGCGTCGCCCCGGCGTGGCCCGGTTGTCGGTCCGATGCGCAACAATTGCGGCAGGGCCAGCGCACGACTCATCGAGGGGCACGTATGTCCGGACTGATCGACACGACGGAGATGTATCTCCGCACCATCCTCGAGCTCGAGGAAGAAGGTGTGGTCCCGATGCGTGCCCGGATCGCGGAGAGGCTCGACCAGAGCGGCCCGACGGTGAGCCAGACGGTGGCGCGGATGGAGCGCGACGGTCTGGTGGCCGTGGCGAGCGACCGCCACCTGGAGCTCACGGACGAGGGCCGGCGCCTCGCTACCCGGGTGATGCGCAAGCACCGCCTGGCCGAGTGCCTGCTCGTCGACGTGATCGGCCTGGAGTGGGAGCAGGTCCACGCCGAGGCCTGTCGCTGGGAGCACGTGATGAGCGAGGCCGTGGAGCGGCGGGTCATGGAGCTGCTGCGTCACCCGACGGAGTCGCCGTACGGGAACCCGATCCCGGGCCTGGAGGAGCTGGGCGAGAAGGCGGAGGCCGAGGCCTTCCTCGACGACTCGATGGTGTCGCTCGCCGACCTGGACGCGAGCGAGGGCAAGACGGTGATCGTCCGCCGGATCGGCGAGCCGATCCAGACGGACGCCCAGTTGATGTACACGCTGCGGAGGGCGGGCGTGCAGCCCGGCTCGGTGGTGTCGGTGTCGGAGTCGCCGGGCGGTGTCCTGGTGGGCAGCAGCGGCGAGGCCGCGGAGCTGGACGCGGAGGTCGCGGCGCACGTGTTCGTCGCGAAGCGCTGACACCTTCCGGTACGTGATCGAGGGGCGCCCGTGCGGGCGCCCCTCCTTCGCGTGCCGCCGTCAGACGTACGGGGCGAGCACTCCCCACAGGCCGAGGGCGAGCACGCCGAGGGCGGCGAGCGAGCCGAAGACGTACTGCGTGATCAGGAGGGGGAGCCACTTCCTCTGGACGTGGCGGCCGGGTCCCTGCGGGTCGTAGACGACGTGGATGTGCGGGGTGGTGTTGCTGGAGGCGCGCTGGGAGTACTCGTTGCCGTGGGTGTCGGTGAACTTGTAGTACTGCGAGCGCTTGCCGTTCGGGTAATAGTCGGCGGTGGCCCGGACGGTGATGCCGCGCCGGTGGAGTGTCCACCGGTCGCGGAGGTTGACCACGACGGCGAAGACGCTGAGCAGGCCGGCGAGCGTGCCGAGGGCGGCGAAGAAGGCGAGGACGGCCATCGCGCCGCCGTGGGCGACGGCGGTCCACCAGACGTAGCCGGCGTAGGCGGCGACGAAGAGCGCGCCCCAGGCGAACACCTTCGGCCAGGGAATCGCCCCCGGGTCGTCCTCGACGGTGACGAGGGAGCTGCCGGCCGGGTCCCTCTCCTCGGGGAGGGCGGCGTCCAGGGCCGTGTGGAACAGCGCGGTCGCGGTCGGGTTGCCACCCGTGACCGAGTGCGTGACGCCGTCGGTCAGGACGACGGTGAGGGACGTCTCGGAGTCCCGCCGGACCTCGTGGACGACGACGAGCGGGATCTCCTTGCGCGTGGCGGCCGTCGTGATGACGAGCCGGTCGGCTTCGAGGGCGGCCGTGTCGGTGCCCTTGGTGAGGATCTGGGGTGACAGCACGCTCCGTTGACCGGTACGGGCGTCGTCCGGTTGTGCGGATCCGGGTCACGAAGCGGCATCGGCGTGGGGCGAGTTGAGCGGTCTCCGCCCCGACGGCCCCCCGCGCGCCCCGTTTTACGCCGGAATCGCCACGCCCGCGCCCTTGTCGTGCCACGCTGGTACGAGCGGGGCGATGAGCGGGCGCGGGGGTGGGGCCATGAGGGCTGCGGACGACAGAGGGCCCCGGCGCCTTCCGGCGCCGGGGCCTGTCCTCCCCTGTGCTGACCTGGAGCCCCGAGCTCTCAAGGTCATTCCCCTCGGACCGTTTTTCCCCGAGCGGTCCGCCTCCCGCTCAAGATCTCCCCTCGGCGGTGCGCATCAACCCTTGAGCCCTGTCACTCGAACGAGGGGTGTTGCACGGCAGGAGCGCATTTTCGAATGCGAGTTCGATAGTCTGGCGAGGTTCGACGGAAAAGAGGGGGTGCCGGATCCATGGCGCGACGACTCGACGTCACCGGGGCCGACGGCGTCCGGCTGGCGGCCTGGGACTACACGGCCCCGGCCCGCACGGTGCCGGCCCACACGACCCCGGACCGCACGGTCCCGGCCCACGCGGAGCCCGACCGCACGGTCCCGGCCCATGCGGCCCCGGCCCACATGAGCCCGGCCCGCGCGGTCGGGCCCGGCGGGCACGGGATCGTCCCGCAGCCCGGCCCGGACGCCCCCGCGCGCCCCGGCGGCCGTCCCGTCCCCCGCCCCGCACGGCCCCCGCAGGCCCCGGCCGCACCGGCGCGGCAGGCACCGGGGGTCCCCGCCCCCGGGGTGTTACTCCTCCACGGACTGATGGGCCACGCCGGCCACTGGGCCTCCGCCGTCCGCCGGCTCACCGGCGGCCACCGGGTCGTGGCCCTGGACCAGCGCGGCCACGGCGCGAGCGAGAAGCCCGCCGACGGCCCCTTCACGCGCGAGGCGTACGTGGCGGACGCCGCTGCCGTCGTCGAGCAGCTCGGCCTCGGCCCGGTCACCCTCGTCGGCCACTCCATGGGCGCCCTGACCGCCTGGCAGCTGGCCGCCGAGCGCCCCGACCTCGTCCGCGCCCTCGTCATCTGCGACATGCGGGCCTCGGCCCTCGGCGCGGCCTCGCAGCGCGCCTGGCAGGACTGGTTCCGCGGCTGGCCCGCGCCCTTCCCGTCCCTGGAGGCCGTGCACCGCTGGTTCGGCGACGAGGACCCGTGGGTGGAGACCCCGAACCCGGCGCGGGGCGCCTTCTTCGCCGAGGTGATGGCCGAGCGTCCCGACGGCTGGCGCCCGGTCTTCGACCCGGAGCAGATGCTGACCTCCCGTGAGACCTGGGTCCACGACGCCCACTGGGACTCCCTCGCCCAGGTCCGCTGCCCCACCCTCGTCGTCCGCGGCCTGGACGGGGAGCTGGGCCGTGCGGAGGCCCAGGAGATGGTCCGGGTCCTGCCCCACGGGGCGTACGCGGAGATCCCCGACGCGGGCCATCTCCTCCACTACAGCCACCCGGAGGCCTGGCGCGAGGCCGTGGAGCCCTTCCTGAACGGTGTGCTGACCCCCTGACGGAGCGAGTTCCTCCCGGAGGACACCGGCCGGAGGAGCCCGAGCGGCGCGTTCCGATCCGGCTCCGGTGAAGCGTGAGGGCCTCCGCCCCGACGGGGCGGGGGCCCTCGGCTCAGTCCTCGCAGTCGATCGGCTCTCCCGCGGCGTCCGCCCTCGCCTCGACGAGGAAGCCCGAGCCGGTGGCGAGCCCGGGGGGCGAGGGGCGGGACGGGCCGGGGAGCCAGCCGTCCCGGCCCGCCGCCGTCCGGTAGTGCCGGATCACTTCGCCGGGGGTGCCGGGGTGGACGTACATGTGGTCGGCGGAGACCGCGGCGTCGCCGCTGTCCTCCCGGCATTCCGCCTCGACGCCCTCGTACCCCCGGATCTCGGCGGCTCCCTCCGGCGGCGCGTCGAGGAGGGCGATCGACCGGAGCTGCTCCACCCGCTCCTCCGGACCCCCGTCAGTCCTGTCCGTCGTGGAACGACGCCGAGGCCCTCAGACCCTCGACGAACGTCCGGAAGTCCCCGGCCAGCGGCAGCTCGCTCGCGTCGTCGGCGTCGAACCACGTGACGGACGGCTCCCCGTCGGCCCCGCACGCCCGGTAGTCCAGCGCGATCCACGCATGACCGTCGCCGGAGAGCAGGACCAGGGGCGACGGCAGCCCCCACTCCTCGACCAGACAGGGCGAGTCGAGGACCGAGAGGTGGTCGCCGTCCTCCTCGACGACGCCCGACAGCCGGTCGAAGGGGACGTGGTCCTCGCTCCACGAGGTCGGTCCGTCCGTGGGGCACGCGTCCCAGGCGTCCGCGACGACACCGCCGTTGCGGTCCCGCAGGAGTTCCAGCAGCGACGCCGGCAGGCGGACGCCGAGCCGCCGTTCGGCGTCCCGCACGGCCGCGTCGGTCAGCGGCGGCGGGTCCCCGTACGGGTCCTCGCCCCAGAACGTCGCCCTCACCTCGTCGAAACGCGTCACCCGCGCATCCTAGGGAAGGGCGTCCACCGACTCGGCCGCCCGCCGCGGTCCCCGCCGGACCGGACGGGCCGTCGTGGGCGGGGTGGCCGTCGTGGTGGCCTCCACGCGTACGCTCCGAGCCGGGCGACGATCGGACGGACGGACGGCCGTGACGGGGGACGGAATGGAAATCGACGAGGGCCTCGTGCGGGCGCTGCTCAGGGACCGGCACCCGGACCTGGCGGAGCTGCCGATCCGGCCGGTGCCGGGCGGCTGGGACAACCGACTGTGGCGGGTGGGCGACGAGTTGGCGGTACGGATGCCCCGTACCGAACGGGCCCCCGGCCTGCTGCGCAAGGAGCACCGCTGGCTGCCGGTCCTGGCGCCGCTGCTTCCACTGCCCGTGCCCGTCCCCGTCCGCACCGGGGAGCCGTCCGCGCGCTTCCCCCGCTTCTGGACGGTCGCCCGCTGGGTCCCGGGCGAGCCGGGCGACGCCACGCCCGTCACGCGCGGCGACCACGCGGCCGGGGTCCTGGCGGGCTTCCTGCGGGCCCTCCACCGCGAGGCGCCCGAGGAGGCCCCCGCCAACCCGGACCGGGGCGTGCCCCTGGAGGGCTTCACGGCGGGGTTCGAGGAGGGGTTCCCGCTGCTCGCGGAGTTCGCCGACCCGGGGGCCGTGCGGCGGGTGTGGGAGGACGCCCTCGCGGCCCCCGCTCGGCAGGGCCCGCCGGTGTGGCTGCACGGGGACCTGCACCCGGCGAACGTCGTCGTCGTGGACGGCACCCTCGCCGGGGTGCTGGACTTCGGCGAACTCTGCGCGGGCGACCCGGCGACGGACCTCTCCGCCGCGTGGCTGCTGCTGCCGGAGGGGGCGGCCCCGCGCTTCTTCGAGGCGTACGCGCGCGTGGACGAGGCGACCGTCCGCCGGGCCCGGGGCTGGGCCCTCCTCCGCGCCGCCGGCCTCGTCGCCATCGGCCGCGCCGGCGAACGCGGCCTCCCCGGCGGGAAGCCGACCTGGGGCCCGGCGGGCCGCGCCGCCCTCGCCCGCGTCCTGACGTCGGTGGCGTGAGCGGAGGGCGGCGGCCGCCCGGGCCCTTCGGCCCGCCTACCCCTTGCTGACCGCCGCCAGGATCTCCGGCAGGCGGCCCGCCGTGCGCGGGGCCGCCAGCTTGAGGCCCGCGAGGACGAGGAGCGCGCCGTAGAGCGGGCCTGCCGGGAGGAGGAGCCACAGCAGCGACCGCTGGTCGGAGACGTGGAGGTAGATCGTCGCGGCGATGAGCGGGGCGCTCAGCACCGCCGCCGTGACCATGCCGCCGAAGATCGAGATCCAGGCCAGCCCGGCCTGTCCCGGCGCCACGTTCTTGTAGCCGCTGTCCTGGGGGACCGAGTACGGGAAGCGCGCCGAGGTCACCGCGCCCGTCCCCACCATCGCGCCGAGCAGGCCGAACGCCAGGCCGAGGCCCTCGGGGAACTTCTCCCAGTCGCCGAGGACACCGGCCGTCACCGCCGTCACGAGCACCGTGTACGGCACCGTGACCGACAGCAGGGCCAGGGCCCGCGCCCGGAGTTCGGCGTACGCGTCGGCCGGCGTCGCGATGGTCTGCGCGACCATCCAGAACGCCGAGGTGTCCTGCCCGAACTGGTTGTACATCAGCATGCCGAGCATGCCGGAGGCGAAGCAGGCGAAGTAGATCGAGCCCCCGCCCTGGAAGGCGTTGAAGAGCGGCACGATCAGGCCGATGGCGAGCGAGGTCACCCACGCCGCCTTCGTCTTCGGGTCCCGCCAGATGTACCGCAGGCTGCGCTCCATGACGGTGCCGGTGCGCCCGGCCGGGAGGATCCGGGCGAGGAGCCCCGAGCCGCCGGACCCGCCCCGGGCGGCCGCGTCGGAGACCGCGCCGATCGTGGAGCCGTCCGGCTCGACCATCAGCCGCACCAGGCTCCGCCGCCACCAGTACACGAGCGCCACGAGGACCGCCGCCGTGAGCAGCAGCCGGGCCGCCGCCACCGCGTGGTCGCCCCGGCTCGCGGAGTCGACGGCGCCGATCGCGGCGGCCGGCGGCAGCCAGCCGACGACGGTCGCCACCGGCTCCAGGGAGTCCAGGCCCCCGGCCCGGCCGAGCCGCTGGGCGCCGAAGTTCACGAACTGCATGCCGACCGCGATGACCAGACCGCTCAGCAGGGCCAGGTCCCGGCCCTTGCGGGAGGTGAGGAGCCGGACGTTCGCGGCGGCCACGGACCGGGACAGCGCCACGCACGTCACGGTCGCGAGCGGCACGCCGAGGACGGCGACGACGGTGCCGGCCGCGCCGTGCGCGAGGGACAGGGCCGCGCCGAGGGTCAGTACGAAGGTGAGGGCGGGCCCGACGCCCACGAGGGAGGCCACGAGCAGCGCCCGCACCAGCGGCTGGGGCCGCAGCGGCAGCATCACGAGCCGCGAGGGGTCCAGGGTCTCGTCACCGCTCGGGATGAACAGCGGCATGACCGTCCAGGACAGCGCGAGGACCCCGGTGACGAGGACCGCGACGGTGACGGCGGCCGCGTGGCCCCGCAGCAGGACGAAGGCCAGCACCGTGACGGCGGCGAACAGGGCGCCGAAGACGATCGACGTGATGTACGCGGCGGTCCGCCCGCCGGACTGCCGCAGCCCGTTCCGGAGCAGCGACAGCTTGAGCCGTACGAAGACGGAGGTGAGGGACGGAGCGGGGGAGGTGGTGGCGGCGCTCATCACCGGCCCCCGCCCGAACCCGCCCCGCCGCCCAGCCAGTCCAGCGAGTCCCCGGCGGCCTCGCGGCCGTTCGCGCCGACGAGCTCCAGGAAGGCCGCCTGGAGGGAGGGCGCGGAGCCCCGGACCTCGGCCAGCGGGCCCTGTGCCCGGATCCGGCCGGCCGCCATGACGGCGACCCAGTCGCAGAGCGACTCGACGAGCTCCATGACGTGGCTGGAGAAGACGACGGTCGCGCCGGAGGAGGTGTACCGCTCCAGGACGCCGCGGATGGTCTGCGCGGAGACCGGGTCGACGCCCTCGAAGGGCTCGTCGAGGAAGAGGACCTCGGGGTTGTGCAGGAGCGCGGCGGCGAGGCCGATCTTCTTCCGCATGCCGGTCGAGTAGTCGACGACCAGCTTGTTCTGCGAGCCGGTCAGGTCGAGGACGTCGAGGAGCTGCGCCGCCCGCTTGTCGACCTCGGCGCCGGGCAGGCCGCGCAGCCGGCCGCTGTAGGCGAGGAGTTCACGGCCCGAGAGCCGCTCGAAGAGCCGCAGGCCCTCCGGCAGGACGCCGATGCGGGCCTTGACCTGGGCGACCGACTCCGGGTCGGCCCACACGTCGTGGCCGGCGACGAGGATCCGCCCGTGGTCGGGCCGCAGCAGGCCGGTGATCATGGAGAGGGTGGTGGTCTTGCCGGCTCCGTTGGGCCCCACGAGCCCGATGAACCGGCCGGCGGGCAGGACGAGATCGATTCCGTTCACCGCGATCTGCTGCCCGAAGCGCTTCCACAGCCCCTCGACGCGCACGGCGGGCACCGCACCTTCTTCCGGTGGGGTGCCCGCTCTGTCGAACGCTCCGTCAAATGCCTGGTCAGGCATGGTCCGTCAACCCTTCGGTGGTCCCCGTAGTGCTTACGGGGGACACCCTACAAACGCGGGCGACGGCGCCCCCGGGTCACTGGGCTCGGCTCCGGGCCTCCGCGGCCTCCCGGCCGCACGCGTACGCGAGGGCGCTGATCAGCTCCTCCGCGTCCGGCAGCCAGCGGTTCGCCGGGGTGGGGCGCCGCGCCCACTGGACCGCGCCGAAGCCGCCGATCCGGGTGGGCGGGGCCGCCACGTAGTGGCCCTCGCCGCGCGTGGCGAGGTCGATGGAGGCCGGGGCCCAGCCGAGCTTGCGGACCAGGTCCGGGACCTTGGCGGCGGCGCCGGGGAGCACGAAGAAGTACATGCGGCGGTCCGGGGTGCAGGTCACCGGGCCGAGCGTCAGCTCCATGCGCTCCATGCGGGCGAGGGCCAGGAAGCCGGCCGACTCGGACACCTCGATCGCGTCGAAGGTGCGGCCGGTCGGCAGCAGGATCGACGCCTTCGGCGTCTTCGACCACATCCGCCGGGCCCCGACCCCGCTTCCGGTCGCCTGGGTCGACCAGTCGGGCCTGACGGCGTGGGCGCCGGGCACGGCGCACGCGTCCGCGCCGCAGGAGCAGCGCTCCCTGCCTTCGACGGCTTCCAGCCAGGTCCCGGGAAACACGTCCCAGTGCCGCTCTTCCGCGTACCGCACGGCGCTGTCCAGCAGCTGCTCGCCCCGCTGCTTGGGGATCTGTGCGGCTTCCGTGACTCCCATGGTCTCTTCCACGGTGAGCACAACTTCCCACGTCACCTGGGGTTACGGGCGCGGCGGTCGGCGTGTTGACGCATCGATCCTGCACGCGGGGCGCATGGGTGCACTGGCGGGGGCGCGTGGCGGCCGGGGGAGCGGGGGTGGGTACGGAGAGGTGGGGGCGCCGGCGGCGGGGTGGTTCCGTCCGCGCGGCCGACGTGTCCGGTTTCGCGTGTTCACATCGGCATTGACCGGATATCAACCGGGCAGTGATCCCTTCTCCGGTGATCACCGCACGGCCTCAGGGGGTTACTCATGGCAGCCAGGGCACTCGTTCCGCGTCAGCTCAACGAACGGCTCCAGGCGCTCATCCAGGAAGCCGGCTGCTCCAACGCCGGCCTCGCCCGCAGGGTCAACATGGTCGGCGCCGAGCGCGGCCTCGACCTGCGCTACGACAAGACGTCGGTGGCTCGCTGGCTGCGCGGCCAGCAGCCGCGGGGCCGGGCGCCCGGCATCATCGCGGAGGCGCTGGGCCGCAAGCTGGGCCGCACGGTCTCGATCGACGAGGTCGGCATGGCCAACGGCCGGAACCTCGCCGCCGGGGTGGGGCTGCAGTTCGCGCCGACCGTGCCCGGCGCGATCGAGCAGGTCTGCGAGCTGTGGCGCAGCGACGTGGGGCGCCGGGACTTCCTGAACGGCTCGGCGGTGGCGGCCTCCGCCCTCGTCGAGCCCAGCAGGGACTGGCTGATCACGGGTCCCGACGCGCACGTGGCCCGGACGGCGGGGGCCCGCGTCGGGGTCGCGGACGTCGCGGCGGTGCGGGAGATGACGGCCGCGCTGGTCGACCTCGACCGGCGCTTCGGCAGCGGACACGTGCGGCCGGTGGTGGTGCACTACCTCAACAGCGTGGTGTCGGGGATGCTGTCGGGCTCGTACCGGGAGGCGGTCGGGCGGCAGCTCTTCGCGGCGGTCGCCCGACTGACCGAGCTCGCCGGGTACATGGCGGTGGACACCGGCGAACCGGGGCTCGCACAGCGGTACTACATCCAGGCGCTGCGGCTCGCGCAGGCCGCGGGGGACCGGGGGTACGGCGGCTATGTGCTGGCCGCCTCGATGAGCCACCTCGCCGCGCAGCTCGGCAACCCCCGGGAGATCGCCCAGTTGGCGCGGGCGGCGCAGGAGGGGGCGCGCGGGAAGGTGCCGCCGCGCGCGGAGGCGATGTTCCTCGCGGCGGAGGCGCGCGGGCACGCGCTGATGGGCGACGCGCGCGCCTTCGAGGCGGCGGCGGGCCGCGCCGCACGAGCACTGGACCGGGCCGATCCGGAGGCGGGCGACGACCCGGCGTGGATCGCCCACTTCGACGCGGCCTACCTCGCGGACGAACTGGCGCACTGCCACCGGGACCTGGGGCAGGCGGAGGCGGCGGCGCGGGCGGCGCAGGAGTCGATCGCCGGGCATCCGGAGTCGCGGGCGCGGCGCCGCGCGATCGGCCTGGCCCTCCTGGCCTCGGCGCAGGTCCAGCAGCGGGAGGTGGAGCAGGCCTGCCGGACGGGCACGCAGGCGCTCGAACTGCTCGGCACGCTGCGGTCGTCGCGGGGCGCCGAGTACCTGGACGACCTGAGGGAGCGCCTGGAGCCGTACGCGGGGGAGGCGGTGGTGCGGGAGTTCGGCGCGCGGATGGAGCTGTACGTGGCCTAGACATCCGGGGGCGTTTCGTAAACGGGTCGTGTAACCGGTCTCACACGTGTGTGCGGAGCCCTGTCGGCACCCGGTAGCGTGAGCCGACGATTCCGTAGGTTTATGGGTGGGAGTCCCGGTGACGCAGAACGGACAGGGTCCGGAGCATGGCGGCGGTCAGCCGTGGGGCGGCGCCTGGGGTCCCGCCGGTGGCCAGGCGGGCGGGCAGCAGGGCGCGCAGCCGCTGCCGCCCGCGCAACCGCTGCCCCCGGAGGCGCCGCAGGGCGCCGCCGACATGCAGTCCACCCAGTACCTGCCGCCGATACCCCCGCAGCAGGGCCCGCCGCAGCCCGGCTACGGCTACCCGGGGCCGGCCGCCCCGGCCGCCGCCGACATGCAGGCGACCCAGCACATCGCCCCGGTCCCGGGCGGGATGCCGCCGGTCCAGGGCGCGCCGCAGCCGGGGTACGGCTACCCGCCGCCGGCCGGAGCCTCGGACGCGACCCAGTACATCGCCCCGGTGCCGCCGCAGCAGGGCGGGGGCTCGGACACCCAGTTCCTCGGCACGGGCCCGCTCGCCCACCAGGGACCCGCCCACCAGGGGCCCGCCCCGGCCGGAGCCTCGGACGCGACCCAGTACATCGCCCCCGTGCCGGCGCAGACGCCCGGCGAGCGGCAGCCGCCCGCCGAGTTCGACAGCCTCTTCCGCACGGAGGCCCCGCGGGCGCCCCAGCAGCCGCACGCGCCGCAGGGCTACCAGCAGCCGGGCCCGGCCCCGTACCAGCAGCAGACCCAGCACCACCACCAGCCGCCGCAGCCCCCGCAGCAGCAGTACGCCTACCAGGACGCCTACTACGACGACGAGCCCGAGCCGCGCCGCAGGTCGCCGCTCGCGCTGATCGGCGCCGTCGTCGTCGGCTGCGCGGTCGTCGGCCTCGGCGCCGGGATGCTGCTCAGCGGCGGGGACGAGGAGAAGGACCCCAAGACCCCCGGGCAGAACGTGGCGGCCAGCTCCGCCGCGCCCTCCACCGGGGCGCCCGAGCCCACGGAGAAGCCGGCCGACCCGGCGGAGCCGCAGGCGCAGGAGCTCAGCAAGCTGCTCGCGACCAGCAGCAGCAGCCGTGAGACGGTGATCAGCTCGGTCGCGTCCATCAACCAGTGCAAGGACCTCGACAAGGCCGCGAGCGATCTGCGGGGCGCCGCCGAGCAGCGCCGCGGGCTGATCACCAAGCTCCAGTCGCTGTCGGTCGACAAGATCCCGGACAGCGCCGCGCTGACGGCGGCGCTCACCAAGGCCTGGCAGGCCTCGGCGGCCGCCGACGACCACTACGCGGCCTGGGCCGGCCAGATGAAGGCCAAGAAGGCCTGCAAGGGCGGCCACGCCCGCTCGACCAGCCAGAAGGCCGCGGGCGACGCGAAGAGCGGCGAGGCCAGCGCGGCCAAGAAGACGGCGGCCGGGCTGTGGAACCCGACCGCCGCGAAGTACGGCCTGGAGAAGCGGAGCTGGACGCAGCTCTGAGCGGGTTCAGGGGGCGCTGAGGACGGTCTCGCCGACGTCGACGAAACCGGGCCTCTGCGCCACGAGCCGCCCCTGGCGGACCACCTGGAAGGTCACCTCGCGGTTGACGATCCGGGTGAAGCCGGGGGCGCCGAGCATGTCCTCGTACTTCCAGCGCAGGCTGGGGGTGAGGCCGCCGGTGTCGATCCGCTCGCCCCGGTCGAGGGCGTGGCTGATCTGCTCGGCCGTGATCGTGTCCTGCTGGAGGGACTCGATCACCTCTTTGAGGACCGTGTACGCGATCCAGGTGGTCTGGACGCCGGCGTCGGCCGGGTCGACCCGGTTGTCGGCGAAGGCGTACTCCTGGATGACCTTGCGCATCGGCGCCCACCTCTTGTCGCCCGCCTCCGGGTACCAGCCGGTGACGAAGGCGCCCTCGAAGGGGCTGTGGGGGCCGCCGGTGCGGTCGATGACGGGCTGGTCGACGCTGCCGAGGACCGAGGAGATCCGGACGGCTTCCTTGTCGTCCCCCTTCTCCTCCTGCCGCCCGGGGAGGCGGCGGAAGGAGTCGAAGAAGGTCTGGGTGCGCTCGCCGAGGACGGCGGTCACGCAGCCCTTCTCGCCGCCCGCCCGGCTGCGGGCCCGGTCCGCCTGCTCGGTGTACTCGGCGGCGTCCTCCAGGGCCGGGATGTCGACGGCGCCCCGGTGGCTCGCCTTGTGCAGGCCGGAGTCGAGGAGCTCGGGGAGCCTGTCCCCCGCGGTGGTGTCGGGGCGGACGAGGGAGACCCGGTCGCAGGAGCCGGCGAGCTGCATGCCGTGCCCGGCGACGAGGGAGGCCACCCCGCCGTTCACGGGGTAGGAGAGCGGGCTGGTGAACTCGTCCTCCGCGATGCCGTAGCCGCCGATGTACGGGATGCCCGCGGCTTCCAGCGGGGCCATGAAGGCGCGGCCGTTCTGGCTGTACGAGCCGACGACGGCCACCGCCTTCTCGCGCACGGCCCGGCGGGCGCAGGCGGCGGCGCCCGCGGAGGTGTTCTGCTCGTTGCAGGTCAGGACGCGCAGCTCGTGCCCGTCGATGCCGCCCTGGGCGTTGACCCAGCGGGCGTACGTCTGCGCCATGGCGGGCATTCCGGGCATGTTGGTCGCTCGGGTCTGGTCGGGAGCCCAGGTCATCACCGTGACGGGCTCCCTGGAGCCCCCCGTGGCCCCAGGGAGCACGCCACACCCGGTGAGCAGCGACGCTCCGGCCGCCGCGGTCGTGACGTACGCGAGGAGTGAGGTCAGTCGCCTACCGGTCATGGGCATGCACATTTCCGCCTCATGGGTAACGCGGGAGTGAGCGCGGTTCAACGGTGGGTGACGTGAAGGTGAATTGCGGGGGCGGGCCACCGGAGGGGGAGGGGGCGAGTCCGCTTACCGGACAAGGGAACGTACGATCGAAACGTGTCCAGTCCAGTCCCCGGTTCGGTTAACTCTTCCCGTCGCGGCCGTCGCTCCTCCACCATGGGCGGCATGCCGCTCAACGACATGCCGTGGTGGCGCTGGCGCAGCAACGTGCGCTCGGCGCTGCACATGCTCTCCGACCCCGTGTTCCACGAGACCGCCTGGCTGGCCGGCCAGGAGGGGTACGGCGACGTCACCGACGCCGTCTACCGCCTCGTCGAGGACACCTGGCTCGACAACTGGTCCGCCGAGAAGTACGTCGGCGCCATCTTCCGGGACTCCGGCGAGGCCGCCCTCGTCGACGTCGCCGTCCTCCGGGTGCTGCGCATCATGCACCAGGTCGGACCGGACGCCCCCGTCACCGCGTACGTCGCCCACCCCGGCTGGCCGGAAGCCGTGCGGGCCGCCCGCGAGGCACACGTACGGATGGCGCAGGCCGACGGCGAGGACCCCGACGCGCCCCCGCGCTCCCTCGACGTGCTCCGTATCATGACCCGGTCCTGAGGCGTTCCGCCTGACGGACGCCCGTCTCCCGGCGGGGCGCCGTGTGGCAGGCTGACGGGATGACCGACCAGTACGTCCTCACCCTCTCGTGCCCCGACAAGCAGGGCATCGTGCACGCCGTGTCGAGCTACCTCTTCATCACCGGCTGCAACATCGAGGACAGTCAGCAGTTCGGAGACCGTGACACGGGTCTCTTCTTCATGCGGGTCCACTTCTCCGCCGAGGCGCCGGTGACGGTCGAGAAGCTCCGGGCGAGCTTCGCCGCCGTCGGCGACTCCTTCGCCATGGACTGGCAGATCAACCGCGCCGACCAGCCCATGCGGGTCGTTCTCATGGTCTCCAAGTTCGGCCACTGCCTGAACGACCTGCTCTTCCGGTCGCGGATCGGGGCGCTGCCGGTGGAGATCGTCGCGGTCGTCTCCAACCACACGGACTTCGAGGAGCTGGTGGGCTCGTACGGGATCCCGTTCCGGCACATCCCCGTCACCAAGGAGAACAAGCCCGAGGCCGAGGCGGAGCTCCTCGACCTCGTCCGCTCCGAGAACGTCGAGCTGGTGGTCCTCGCCCGCTACATGCAGGTCCTCTCCGACGACCTCTGCAAGCAGCTGTCCGGGCGGATCATCAACATCCACCACTCCTTCCTCCCCAGCTTCAAGGGCGCCAAGCCCTACCACCAGGCGCACGCCCGCGGCGTGAAGCTCATCGGCGCCACCGCGCACTACGTGACGGCCGACCTCGACGAGGGCCCGATCATCGAGCAGGAGGTCGAGCGCGTCGGCCACGAGGTGACGCCGGACCAGCTGGTGGCGATCGGGCGGGACGTGGAGTGCCAGGCGCTGGCGCGGGCGGTCAAGTGGCACGCGGAACGCCGGATCCTCCTGAACGGCCGCCGCACGGTCGTCTTCGCCTGACCCCCGGCCCCCGCTGTGGGTCGCGCCTTGCGGGGCGGTGCCCACACGGTGGGTGGACACCGCCCCACCGGGTGCGGGGACACACGGCGGGGGCGGGTTACAGGCGGCTCAGGGACGCCGTCGCGGAGAGGACGTCCCTGATGGCCTCCCGGTCGCCGTCCTGCCCCGCCGCCGCCTCCTCCGGCGTGATGTGCCCCGCCACCAGCTGGCAGAACTCGACCCCGTCCATCGCCACCTGCGCCACCGCCCGCTCCGGCGAGCCGATCGCCGCGGGGGAGTCCAGGGAGATGTACCAGTGGCCGCCGCCCGCGCCCTCCACCTCCAGGTGGAGCGAGCGGCCCGGCGCGCCCGCCGCGACGAGCTCCTTGGCGGGGCCGGCCAGGCCCGTGCGCCGACGGTTGGCGAGGGCCCCGGGGAGCAGCCGGGCCGCGAGGTCGATCATGTCGTGGAGGTGCGCCCCGCTGGGCGGCGCGTACGGGTAGGCGACGGCCGTCGCGATGTCGTCCGCGTGCAGCCAGCACTCGAAGGCCCGCTCCAGGAGCGAGTCCTGGAGGGGCAGGGCGAAGTCCTTGTAGGTGACGGTGAGGTCCGCCACTCCTCGCCCCGCGAAGGCGATCGTCCGGATCAGCGTGTGCGACTGGTCGCGCCACGGCCCCCGGATGGACCGGTTCGGCGGCCGGTCGAGCGCCGTCCAGAACGCCTCCGTCCGTTCCGTCGGCGACAGCTCCGGCACGCCCGCGCCCAGCGGATCGTCCAGGCCCAGCGCCGCCGTCACCAGGCCGTCCACGGCGAGGAGGTGGCCGATGACCCCCGCGACGGTGGCCTTGCGGCGCACGACGCGCTCCTCCTCGTACCACTTGAGCCGTACCGGCGCGTGCCATTCGGACTCGCCGATGTCCCTCAGGAGCGCGTCGAGCCGGGCGGTCTCCGCGTCGTACGGGGTGACCCAGTCGGGGACGGGGATGCGGGCGGGCCGGCGGCCCAGGCAGTTCTCCAGGACCCGGGAGCGCAGCAGCGGGTCGAGGTCCAGGTCGCGGTCCTCGTGGAGGAGCGTGACGGCGTCGCGGAGCCGGAGGGCCTCGTCGGCGCAGGGGGCGCACACGGTGAGGTGGTTCTCGACGGCCCTGGTCTCGCCGGCGGAGCACGCCGAAAGCGCCCAGGCCCCGAGGAGGGACTTGAGCACGCTGTGACTGAGGTCCGGTACTTCCGGTTCCTCCGTCTCCTCCATGTCCGTTTCTTCCGCCTCCGCCCCTGGAGCCTCCGGCAGTCGCGTCGTCAGGTCCGCGTGGTCGTCGGCCGCGCGGCGCGGTCCCGGTATCCGGGGGGCGCGTGCGACCTCGTCCGCGTCGTCGGCCGCCCCGGTCACAGCGGCCGTCCGTAGCCGGGCGGCGAGGACCCTTCGAGGGGGCGGGCGTGCGCGGAGGAGAGCAGCTGGAGGCCCAGCCGGAGGCGCCGGCGGGCCTCGTCCTCGGTGACGCCGAGGTCGGCGGCGGTCTGGCGGTAGTCGCGGCGCTGGAAGTACGCCAGTTCGAGCGCCTTCCGGAGCGACGCCGGCATGGAGGTCACGATGTAGTCGGCGCGGGCGGCGACCGTGGCCCGGTGGACCTTCTGCTCCAGCTCCTCGGCGGAGCCGACCCCCGTCTCCGCGTACGCCAGGGTCTCGGCCTGCCGCAGCCGGTGCACGGCCTGCCGCTGGGTCAGCTTGGCGACCCACGAGCGCATGTTGCCCTGCTTCGGGTCGTAGGAGTCGGGGTTCTCCCAGATGTAGCCGAAGACCTCGCGGGTGACCTGGTCGGCCGCGTCGTCGTCGTCGAGGACCCGGTGGGCGAGGCTGTGCACGAGGGCGGCGAACCGGTCGTAGAACTCGCCGAGGGCAGCGGCCTCTCCGCGCGCCAGCCGCTGCTGCATCCTGCGGTCCCAGCGCGGTGGTGTGTCCATCGCCATGAGGGCCTCCGTCCCGGTTCTCCTCCAAAGTAATGCGCCGCTCGGACAACGCACTCCTGTTTGCCGCAAGTGCGCCCTTGACGCGGATGCGGGTGGTAAGGAAAGCGTCATCCCTCACGCCGGGGGTTTCGACGCCCGCCCAGGGGGCAGGCGGCGTGCGTGACGACGATCGAGGTCGACGAGGACGAGCACGGCCCCTGGACGGTTTTCCGCGTCCAGGGGGAGTTGGACCTGGTCACCTCCCCCCGGATACGCCGCCGCGTCCACGACGCCGTCGCGGGCGGCCGCCACGACCTGGTCATCGACCTGTCGGCCGTGCGGTTCTGCGACTCCAGCGGCGTCGGCGTGCTGATCGCGTCCCGCCGTCTGCTCCGCTCGTGCGGCGGCCGGCTCCGCCTGATCCTGCCGGAGCAGCGGGGGGACGGGGAGGCTCATGTGGGCCGGGTGCTCTCCGCGCTCGGTGTCCGCCGCCTCTTCGACGTGTACGAGGACATGCCGGAGGCGCTCAACGGGCTGCCGGACCAGCCGATTCCGGAGCCGCGCCGAAGCGCTCCCTGAGCTTGTACTTGAGCACCTTGCGCAGGGTCTCGTTGCGGGGGAGCGCGTCCACCACCTCCAGCTGTTCCGGCAGTTTGTGGACGGAGAGCCCGGACTCCCGCAGGAAGGCCGTGACCTGCGGAAGGCCGAGCGGGGCGGCGCCGGGCGGCTGTTCGACGACGGCGCAGACGCGTTCGCCGCGCTCGGCGTCCGGCAGTCCTATGACGGCGGCGTCGCCCACGTCCGGGTGCCGGTGGAGGAGGTCCTCGATCTCCTTGGCCGAGATGTTCTCTCCCTTGCGGATGATGATGTCCTTCACCCGGCCCGTGAGGACGAGGTGGCCGGTGGGCGTGAGGCGGCCGACGTCACCGGTGATGAGGAAGCCGTCCTCGTCGAAGGCGGCGGCCGTCTGCGCCGGGTCGAGATAGCCCTGGCAGACGGCCTCGCCGCGGAGCCGGACCTCGCCGTCGCCGGTGATGCGGATCTCCATGCCGGCGGGCGGACGGCCCTCGGTCGTGGCGAGGTTCTCGACGGTGTCGTCGGGGGCGCCCATCGTGATCATGGGGACCTCGGTCATGCCGTACCCGTGGGTGAGCTGGCAGCCCAGCTCCTTCCGCACCGCGTGGTAGATCTCGGGAGGTTTGGGCGCGCCGCCGCCCGCGAGCAGGCGGAGGGTGGGGATGACGGGCTTCCCGGGCCGTTTGCGCTGTTCGGCGAGGAACATCGAGTAGAAGGCGGTGGAGCCGCCGGCGACCGTCACGCCGTGCCGGTTGTACGCGTCGAGGGCCTCCGGCAGCGCGAACTGTTCGAACATCACGGCCGGGAAGCCGTACAGCAGGAGCATCACCGTGTAGTCGGGCCCGGCGATGTGCGCGTACGGGAAGGCCATCGAGCCGACGTCCTCGGCCGTCAGGTGCAGGGCGTGGGCGAGGCAGGAGCCGCCGGCGAGCAGTGAGCGGTCGGTGTGCAGGACGCCCTTGGGGTCCGAGGTGGTGCCGGAGGTCCAGTAGATCCAGCGGACGTCGGTGCCGGAGGCGGGTGGGGGAGGGAGGACGGCCGGGTCGCCGTCCGGCAGCTCCTCGTACGCCTCGAAGATCCCGCGCGCGCCGAGCCTCCTCGCCATCTCCGCATGGTCGAATCCACGCCAGGTTCCGGGGACGGCGAAGAACTCGGCCCCGGACTCGCGCAGCGCGAAGCCGACCTCCTTGTCCCGGTAGAAGGGGATCACCGGGGACTGCACGGCGCCGATGCGGGCGAGCGCGAAGGAGAGCACGGCGGTCTCGATGCGGGTGGGCAGCTGCCAGGCGACGACCGTGCCGGGGCGCACGCCCCTCCCGTACAGGCCGGCGGCGCAGCGCTCGGCGCGGTCGCGGAGGCCGCCGAAGGTGAGGACGCGGTCGTCCTGGAGGAGGACGGGCCGGTCGGGGGTGAGGGCGGCGCGGCGCTCGACGAGCTCCCAGAGCGTGTGGGACTCGCCGAGCGTGTGTGCGGTCTCATTCATCCCGTACTCCTCATGGCTGACGTTCCGTCAGATGGTGCGGTGAGCGTAGAGGTCCGGCGCTTGTCGGTCCAGGGGTGCGGGGCTAGCCTGATGCCGTCAGATCTGACGGGTCATCAGAAATGGGAGTCCTCATGAGCTCCGGCACGGAACTGCCCCGCATCATCAGCGTCGACGACCACGTGATCGAGCCCGCCCACCTCTTCGAGACCTGGCTCCCGAAGAGGTACCGCGACCGCGGCCCCCGCCCCCTCACCGCCGGCATCGGGGAGCTCGCCTACGTCGGCGGCAAGTACCAGATCACGATGGACCCCGAGGGCCCGCCCACCGACTGGTGGATCTACGAGGACCTCAAGTTCCCGTACAAGCGCAACATCGCCGCCGTCGGCTTCGACCGCGACGACATGACCCTGGAGGGCATCACCCGCGAGGAGATGCGGCGCGGCTGCTGGGACCCCGCCGCCCGCCTGAAGGACATGGACCTCAACCACGTCGAGGCCTCCCTCTGCTTCCCCACCTTCCCCCGCTTCTGCGGCCAGACCTTCGCCGAGGCCCACGACAAGGAGGTCGCCCTCGCCTGCGTCCGCGCCTACAACGACTGGATGGTCGAGGAGTGGTGCGGCGACAGCGGCGGCCGCCTCATCCCGCTCTGCATCATCCCGCTCTGGGACGTCGACCTCGCCGTCGCCGAGATCCGGCGCAACGCCGCCCGCGGCGTCAAGGCCGTCACCTTCTCGGAGATCCCCACCCACCTCGGCCTGCCGTCGATCCACTCCGGCTACTGGGACCCGTTCTTCGCCGTCTGCCAGGAGACCGGGACGGTGGTGAACATGCACATCGGATCCAGCAGCCAGATGCCGGCCGCCTCCCCCGACGCCCCGCCCGCCGTCCAGGCCAGCCTGAGCTTCAACAACGCGATGGCCTCGATGATGGACTTCCTCTTCAGCGGCGTCCTCGTCAAGTTCCCCCGGCTCACGCTCGCCTACAGCGAGGGCCAGATGGGCTGGATCCCGTACGCCCTCGAACGCGCCGACGACGTCTGGGAGGAGCACCGCGCCTGGGGCGGCGTCCGCGACATCGTCCCCGAGCCGCCGTCCACCTACTACTACCGGCAGATCTTCTGCTGCTTCTTCCGCGACAAGCACGGCATCGCCTCGCTGGACGTGGTGGGCCGGGACAACGCCACCTTCGAGACCGACTACCCGCACGTCGACTCGACCTTCCCGCACACCAGGGAGGTCGCCCTCGACCACGTCCGGGGCCTCGACGACGAGACGGTCTACAAGCTCATGCGCGGCAACGCCATCCGCATGCTGGATCTCGGGATCGTCTGATGGACCTCTCCTGCACCGAGGAGGAAGAGGCCTACCGCGCCCGCCTGCGGGAATGGCTCGCCGCCACCCTCCCCGGCCTCCCCGAACGCCCCGACCCGCTCGACTGGCCCGCCCGTCGCGCCTACGACTGCGGCTGGCAACGACGCCTGTACGACGCCGGGTACGCCGACACCCACTGGGACGCCTCCCCGACCCAGCGCCTCATCTTCCTGGAGGAGACCGAACTCGCCGGCGCCCCCTACGTCGGCGCCAACTTCGTCGGCCTCCTCCACGCCGGACCCACCATCGCCGCCGAGGGCACGGCCGCGCAGCGCGAGCGGTGGCTGCCGCCGATCCTGCGCGGCGACGAGGTCTGGTGCCAGGGCTTCAGCGAACCCGACGCCGGCTCCGACCTCGCCTCGCTCCGCACCCGGGCGGTACGGGACGGAGACGCGTACGTCGTCACCGGACAGAAGATCTGGACCTCACACGCCGAGGTCGCCGACTGGTGCGAACTCCTCGTCCGCACCGACCCCGCGGCACCCAAGCACCAGGGCATCACCTGGCTCGCCATGCCCATGGACGCCCCCGGCATCACCGTCCGGCCGCTGCGCACCCTCGCCGGATCGACCGAGTTCGCCGAGGTCTTCCTCGACGAGGTGCGGGTGCCCGTCGCCCACCGGGTGGGGGAGGAGAACGACGGCTGGCGGGTCACCATGGTCACGCTCTCCTTCGAACGCGGCACCGCCTTCGTCGGCGAGGTCGTCGCCTGTCGCCGCCTCCTCGGCGAACTCGCCCGCACCGCCCGGAAGAACGGCACCTGGGACGACCCCGTGCTCCGCAGGCGCCTCGGCAGGCTCTCCGCCGAGTTCCAGGCGCTGTGGCGGATCGTCCAGGCCAACGTCAGCGAGGCCCAGGCGACCGGCGGGGTCCCCGGCGCGGGCGGCTCCGTCTTCAAACTGCACTACTCGCACGCCCGCCAGGAGCTGTACGACGCGGCCGCCGCCGTCCTGGGGCCCGACGCGCTCGACCTCGGCCGCGACTGGAACCTCGACCGGCTGTCCTCGCTCTCGTACACGATCGCGGCCGGCACGTCCCAGATCCAGCGCAACATCGTCGCCGAGCGCATCCTCGGCCTGCCGAAGGGGCGGTGACCCTCCTCATGGACTTTCGACTCACGGAGGACCAGCGGGCGCTGCGGCGGGGCGTACGGGAACTGCTCGCGCGCCTCTTCGACCGGGAGGCGCTGCGGGGCACGGTCGACTCGCCGGTCCTGGACCGGGAGCTGTGGCGGGAGCTCGGCGCCGCCGGGTTCTTCGCGCTGCGGCTCCCGGAGGAGGAGGGGGGCGTGGGGCTCGGGCTCCCCGAGGCGGTCCTCGTCTTCGAGGAGGCGGGGAGGGTGCTGCTGCCGGGGCCGCTGGTGGCCACGCACTCGGCCGCGGGCGTCGTGCCGGGGGCGGCGGACGGGTCTGCCGTCGTGACCTCCGTGAACGAGGGGCTCGTCCCTTGGCTGGACGAGGCCGACGTGGTGCTGGGGGATGTCACGGACGCCGTGCCGGTGCGGTCGGTCGATCCGCTCACGCCCCTCCATCGCGTACCCGGCACCGTGGGCACAACGGGGCTGACGGACGCCCTGCTCACCGCCGCCGAGCAGGTCGGCAGCGCCTCCGCCACCACCGGGCTCGCCGTCTCCCACGCCCGTGCGCGCACGCAGTTCGGGCAGGTCATCGGGGGGTTCCAGGCGGTGAAGCACCTGTGCGCCGGGATGCTGGTGCGGACGGAGCTCGCGCGGGCCGCCGTGTGGGCCGCGTCCGTCACCGGCGATCCCGTCGAGATCGCCGGGGCCAAGCTCCTCGCCGACGAGGCCGCCGTCCGCAACGCGCGGGACTGTCTCCAGGTGCACGGCGGGATGGGCTTCACCTGGGAGGCGGACGTGCATCTGCACCTGAAGCGGGCGTGGGTGCGGGCCGAGCTGCGGATGCCCGTGGCGCGGGCGGAGGAGGCGGTGGCGGCGGGGCTGTAGCGCTGCGCGTCCGGCGGATCACGGAACGTCGATATCGGGTTGTGTCCTTCGGCGGGGCCGTCACGGCCCGGAGTCGGCCTCCGGCTCCGGTACGCTCCGTGGGATGCGAGTGCTCGTTGGCCCGGATCGTCCCGGTGTCGCCCCTGCGGCGGCTCCGTACCCGGGAATGCCCGCCGCTCGCGCCCGACGTTCGACTACCCGCAGCGTGCGTCGCACAGTATGGACCATGCGTACTCCTTCGCGCTGGAATATGCCCGAAGCGCTTGTTGCGGTGACTGTACGTCAACCATGCTGTCCCACAAGGGAATCACGTTCCGTGAAGGTGTGTTGTCTGCCGGTTCGGATGGTGTGAGCGGTGCAGGTGCTTCAGGTTCAGTTGGTGGTCGGGCCGGACCCGGCAGAGGTGGGACGAGCCCGGAGGTGGGCCCGGTCGCGGATCGCCGGGTCGGGCATAGGGGACGACGAGTCGCTCGCCGAGACGCTGGTGCTGCTCATCTCGGAACTCGTGACCAACGCCGTGGTGCACACCGGCTGTCCGGCCGTGCTGAGGATGCTGTTCGGCGCGGAGGGCGGGGTGCGGGTCGAGGTGGCCGACACGAGCGACCGGCCGCCACGGCCCCGGCATGCCGCGGGCGAGGACACCAACGGGCGGGGCCTGGAGCTGGTGGACGGCCTCGCGGACCGGTGGGGCTGGCAGCCGGAGGGCGCCGGCAAGAGCATCTGGTGCGAGGTGGACCGGGACCCGTCCGTCTCCGCCGTGGCGCCCCTGTCGCCCGACCGGGTGCGCTGTTGACGATTCGTTCCGTTTTGCCCACTCTGGGGTGAGCGATTCGTGGCGAGGGGAGCCGAGGGCCGTGGCCCTCGGCGTGTGCGGGTCGTGATCGGGTGGCGGCGGGCCCGCGCCGTGCTCGGGGCGCGTGCGAGCGCGCCGCCGCCCGCAGGGCCCTTCGGGCCCTAGAGGATCGCGACCGGGGCGACCGGTGTGCCCGTGCCGCCGACGAAGGGCTCGGGCATCGCGGAGAGCAGGAAGGCGTACCGCCCTTCCTGTGCACAGGCTGTGGACAGCGCCTCCAGGTTCCAGTTCTGCCCCTGGAGCATGCCCATCTCGACCAGGTCGAGGGCGTGCACGGGCAGCCAGAGGTCCTCGATCTCGGGCGGGAAGATCTCGAAGGTGAGCGTGTCGTTGGCGACGGCCGCGACGTCGTGGGCGTGGAACCACTCCGGCGTGCGGACCGAGAGGCCCGGTGACGGGAAGGCGTACCCGTGCCGGTCCCCGGCCAGGTACAGCTGGAGCTGACCCGTCCGTACGAGCACGACGTCGCCGGAGCGGACCGTGACCCCGCCGAACTCCGCCGCCTCGTCGAGGTCTTCCGGGGTGACCGCGTGGTCGCCCGGCAGCCGGTCGACGCCCTTCGCCGCGGCGACGTCGAGGAGCACCCCGCGCGAGACGAGGTGGCGGGCCGTGTGGATGCCGCTGAACCCGGAGCGGCCGTGCGGGGTGATCGAGGCGGCGGGCCGGCCGTTGTAGATGCGGCCCGAGTGGGAGACGTGCGTCAGGGCGTCCCAGTGGGTGCCGGCCTGGAGGCCGAGGGTCACGGCGTCGTCGCTGGTGGCGACCGTGCCGGGGCCGAAGAGCTCCTGGTTGATCTGGACCATGACGTGGAGCGGGTTCACCCGGCCGGGGATCATGCCGGTCTGTATGCCGTCCTGTTCGAGGTCGACGGCGAGCGGGACGCGCCGGCCGGTGCGGACGGTGGCGACGGCCTCCCGCACGACCTCGTCGGTGACGAGGTTGAGCGTGCCGATCTCGTCGTCCTGGCCCCAACGGCCCCAGTTGTTGACGCGCTTGGCGATCTCGTGGAAGGCGGCGGGGAGGGACATCGGGGCCTCCGGGGTCTTGTTTTCCGGTATCTGACGGGCCGTAGAATCCTGACGACGAACGAATCTAACGGACCGTCAGAAAGTGCGGGAAGGGGCCGGGCGTGGGGAACTTCTTGGCTGGCAAGGTCGTCGCCGTGACGGGAGCGGGGCGCGGCATCGGCCGCGCCGTCGCCCTCGCCTGCGCGGCGGAGGGCGCGAAGGTCGTCGTCAACGACTACGGGGTGTCGATCGAGGGCGGCGAGCCGACCTCGGAGGTCGCGGCGGCGGTCGTGAAGGAGATCGAGGCGGCGGGCGGCACCGCGGTCGCCGTCGCGGACGACATCTCCACGATGGCGGGCGGGGCGCGGGTCGTCGAGACCGCCCTCACCGCGTACGGACGCGTCGACGGGGTCGTGTGCGTCGCCGGCATCCTGCGCGAGCGGATGCTCTTCAACATGTCCGAGGAGGAGTGGGACCCCGTCGTCGCCACCCACCTGAAGGGCACCTTCACCGTCTTCCGGGCGGCGTCGGCGGTCATGCGCAAGCAGGGCACCGGGACCCTCATCGGCTTCACCAGCGGCAACCACCAGGGGTCCGTGGCCCAGGCCAACTACTCGGCGGCCAAGGGCGGGATCATCTCCCTCGTACGGAGCGCGGCCCTCGGCCTCCACAAGTACGGGGTCACCGCGAACGCGGTCGCGCCCGTGGCCCGCACCCGGATGTCCGCCAACGTCCCCATGGAGCTCAAGGAGATCGGCGAACCGGAGGACGTGGCCGCGCTCGTCGTCTACCTGCTGAGCGAACGGGCCCGGGAGGAACGGATCACCGGCCAGGTGTACACCATCGCCGGACCCAAGATCGCGGTCTGGGCCCAGCCCCGGGAGCTGCGCGCGGGCTACGCCGAGGGCGGCGCGTGGACCCCCGAGCGCATCGCGGACTTCCTGCCGGGGACGGTCGGGACGGACCCGATGCCGATGCTGGCGCGCCTGGAGGAGATGGCGAAGGCGGCGGCGGAGGGCGCGCGGCCCAACGCGGGGAAGGGTGCCGACGCGGGGAGGGGTGCCGACGCGGGGAGGGGCGCCGACGCCGAGAAGGGGAAGCGGTCATGAGAGGCGTCGTCTTCGACGGCAAGCAGGTCCGGGTCGTCGACGACCTGGAGGTGCGGGACCCCGGCCCGGGCGAGGTGCTCGTGGCGATCGCCGCCGCCGGGCTGTGCCACAGCGATCTGTCCGTCGTCGACGGGACCATCCCCTTCCCGCCACCCGTCGTCCTCGGCCACGAGGGCGCCGGTGTCGTCGAGGCCGTCGGCCCGGGGGTCGTTCACGTCGCGCCCGGCGATCACGTCGCCCTGTCCACCCTCGCGAACTGCGGCGCCTGCGCCGACTGCGACCGGGGCCGGCCGACCATGTGCCGGAAGGCGATCGGGATGCCGGGGCGGCCGTTCTCACGGGACGGGCAGCCCCTTTACCAGTTCGCCTCGAACTCGTCCTTCGCGGAGCGGACCGTCGTCAAGGCCGTCCAGGCCGTGAAGATCCCGAAGGACATCCCGCTGACCTCCGCCGCCCTCATGGGCTGCGGCGTCCTCACCGGCGTCGGAGCCGTACTGAACCGGGCGAAGGTCGACCGCGGCGACACCGTCGTCGTCATCGGCACCGGCGGCATCGGCCTCAACGTCCTCCAGGGCGCCCGGATCGCGGGCGCGCTGACGATCGTCGCCGTGGACACCAACCCGGAGAAGGAGGCGGTGGCCCGGCGGTTCGGGGCGACGCACTTCCTCGCCTCCGCCGACGCCGTGCGGGACGTCCTGCCCACCGGCGCCGACCACGTCTTCGAGTGCGTCGGCCACACCGGTCTCGTCCGGACCGCGATCGACCTCCTCGACCGGCACGGCCAGGCGGTCCTGCTCGGCATGACCGCGCCGAAGGCGGAGGCGAGCTTCCCGCCGGCCGCGATGTTCCTGGACAAGTCGATCCTCGGCTGCCGGTACGGCTCCTCCCGTCCCCAGAAGGACATCGCCCTGTACGCGGAGCTGTACCGATCCGGCACCCTCCTCCTCGACGAACTGGTCACCCGCACCTACCCGGTGGAGGACTTCGCCCGGGCCGTCGAGGACGCGGAACGGGGGAAGGTGGCGCGGGGCGTCCTCACCTTCTGACGGGCCGGGGCGAAACGCGGTGGGCCTCGGCGCCGCGGGCCGTTACGGTCCCGGACATGTCCTACCGCGAGCTCGCCACCCGCCCCGTCCTCGCCTGGTCCGCCGTCATGGTCACCGGCCGGCTGCCCGTCGCCATGGCGCCGCTCGCGCTCGTGTTCCTCGTGCGGGAGCGGCCCGGCGGCTACACGCTCGGAGCGGTCCTCGCCGCCGCGTACGTCCTCGGGGAGATCCTCGCCGCGCCCGTCCTCGGCATGCGGCTGGACGCCGAGCGGGCCCGGCCGCAGCTCGCCGCCGGGCTCGCGGTCGGCGCCGCCGGGTTCACCGGGCTCGGGCTCGCGCCCGGCGCCCACCCCGTCGTCCTCGCCGCCCTCGCGCTGCTCGCGGGCACCGGCCCCGCCGCCGTACCCGGCGCGCTGCGGGCCCTGCTCACCAGCCTCGTCCCGGAACGGGCCGTCACCCAGGCGATGAGCACGGAGTCGATGCTGACCTTCGCCCTCTGGGCGGCGGCGCCCGCGCTCACCACCGGCCTGGCCCTCGGCGTCCACCCGGCGGTGCCGCTGCTGCTGCAGGGCCTCCTGATGGGGCTCTCGGTGGCCGGGCTGTGGCTGCTGCCGGCCGGCTGGTCCGCCGAGGCGCACGAGAAGGGGGCGTCGACGCGGCGGGCGCTGCTGCGGGCCTGGCCCGTGTACGTGCTGGGGGCCGCCGGTCTCACCCTGCTCGCGCTCGCCGAACTCATCCTGCCCGCCCTCCTCGAACAGCGCGGGATCGGCATCGGCTGGGCGGGCCCGCTGCTCGCCGGTTTCTCGATCGGCTCGGCGGTCGGCGCGTTCGTGTACGGCCTGCGGGGGAGCTGGCCCGGCCCGCTGGCCGTCCAGTCCCTGGTCCTGGTCCTCGCGGTCGCCGCGGGCGTCGCGCTGGCCGCCGTACTGCCCTGGACGGCGGCGATCGCGGTCGCGCTGGTCGCCGCCGGGCTCCTCCAGGCCCCCGCGAGCCTCACCCGGAACCTGGCGCTTCGGCAGGTCCTGCCGGCGTCCGCGCTCGCCGCCGGGTACTCGGTCATGTACGCGGCGGTGGGCGCCGGTTACGCGGTCAGCGGCACGCTCGCGGGCGGGCTGCTCAAGGCGGTGGCCCCGTCGACGGCGATCCTCTGGGGGGTGGGCCTGACGGTGCTGCTCACGGCGATCGGCGCGGCGGGGGAGCGGCGGCTGACGCGGCGCGCCCCCGCCGTGGCGGACGGGGAGGTCCGGTCGGAGGCCGCCGAGGTCGCGCCCGACGCTCAGGGCGCGGCGGGCGCCTCCGCGGAGGCGCCCGCGCGGAACGTGCGCCGGTAGGACGTGGGGGTCACCCCGATCGCGCTCATCAGGTGGACCCGCAGCGACTGGGCCGTGCCGAAGCCGGCGTCCTGGGCGACCCGGTCGACCGGCAGGCCGGTGGACTCCAGGAGGTGCCGGGCGCGCTCGACGCGCTGCTGGGTGAGCCACTGGCCGGGGCTGATGCCGACCTCGTCGCGGAAGCGACGGGTGAACGTCCGGACGCTCATCGCCTCCTTCTCCGCCAGGTCCCGCAGCTGGATCGGCTCGTGGAGGTGGGCGAGCGCCCAGGCCCGCGCGGTGGTCGTGGTGTGGGTGCCGGTCTCCGGCAGGGGCCGCTCGATGTACTGGGCCTGGCCGCCGTCCCGGTGGGGCGGTACGACGGTCCGGCGGGCGACGTCGTTGGCGACGGCCGTGCCGTGGTCGCGGCGCACGATGTGCAGGCACAGGTCGATCCCGGCCGCCACCCCCGCCGAGGTGAGGACGTCGCCGTCGTCGATGAAGAGGACGTCCGCGTCGACCCGCACGCTCGGGAAGAGGCGCTGGAAGTGCTCGGCGGACGCCCAGTGGGTGGTGGCCGGACGGCCGTCGAGGAAGCCGGCGGCGGCGAGCACGTACCCGCCGGTGCAGATGGAGACCAGCCGGGTGCCGGGCCGGATGCGGGCGAGCGCCGTGGCCAGCTCCTCGGGCAGCCTGCCCTCGTCGTAGACCGGTCCGAGCTCGTACGAGGCGGGCACGACGACCGTGTCGGCGGTCGCGAGGGCCTCCGGGCCGTGCTCGACGTGGATGGAGAAGTCGGCGTCCGTCTGCACCGGGCCGGCCTTCGGGGCGCAGGTCACGATCTCGTACAGCGGCCTGCCCCCGGGGTCCTTCGCACGGCCGAAGATGCGGTGCGGGATGCCCAGCTCGAAGGGGAGGAGGCCGGGCAGGGCGAGGACGGCGACGCGGTGCGGCTGCTGCACGGGCGGGGTGCTCCCTCCGTAAATCGGTGGTGGTCCAGACCATAGGGCTGGTACGAGTACGTGTCCGTGACGGACAACACGTACAAGTCTGAGGCCGCCGAGCGGATTCCCGCCCCGGTCGCGCCGCCCGCACTGTGGAACCGCAACTTCCGGCTCTTCTTCGTCGCCCGTGGCGTCGCCGTCTTCGGCGAGGGCATGGTCCCGGTCGCCTTCGCCGCCGGACTCCTCGGCGCCGGCCACCCCGGCTCCACCGTCGGCTACGCGCTGGGCGGCTGGACCGCCGCCTTCGCGCTCTTCGTGCTCTTCGGCGGCGTCCTCGCCGACCGCTTCACCGCCCGCCGCATGATGATCCTCGCCGACCTCCTGCGGCTGCCCGGCGCCGCCGTCCTCGCCGTCTCCTTCACGCTCGGCGGCCCGCCCCTCTGGGCGGTCTACGCCCTCTCCGTCCTCAGCGGCGTCGGCGCCGCCCTCTTCCAGCCGGGCGTCGCCTCCACCATCCCCCGCATCGCCCCCGACGTGCAGCGCGCCAACGCCGTCCTGCGGGTCGTCGAGGCCCTCATGACCATGGCGGGACCGGCCGCCGCCGGCCTGCTCGTCGCCGTGTGGAACGCGGGCGCGGCCTTCGCCGTCAACGGCGCCACCTTCGCGGTCAGCGCCGTCTGCTTCCTGCTGATACGCCTCGCCCCGATCCCGTCCGACACCGCGCGGCGCGACTCCCTCGTCGCCGAACTCGCCGGAGGATGGCGCGAGTTCAGGTCCCGGAGCTGGCTCTGGGGGGTCATCTCCATCTGGACGGTGTACGGGCTGACCGTCGCCGGACCCATGGTCCCGCTCACCGCGAGCCTGGTCACCGAGGAGCACGGCTCGGCCGCGTACGGCGTGCTCATGGCCGTCAACGGCGCCGGCAGCGCCGTCGGCGGCCTCCTCGCGATCCGGCTGCGCCCGCGCCGCCCCCTCGCGGCGGGCGCGGCGGCGCTGATCGGTCTCCCGGTCAACCTGGCCCTGCTCGGCGCGGGCGCGCCGGTCGGGGTCCTCGCCGCCGGGCAGTTCGTCGGCGGGGCGGCCTTCGCCTTCTGGCTGGTGATGTGGTCCACCGCGGTCCAGACGCACGTGCCGCAGGAGGCCCTGAACCGGATGCACGCGTACGACGTGGCCGGCTCGCTCCTGATGATGGGCGTCGGCCGCACCCTGTCGGGGCCGGTGGCGGCGGCGGTCGGCACGGAGGAGGTGCTGCTCACGGGCGCGGGGATCGCGGTCCTGGTGGTGGCGGCACTGCTCGTGGTGCGCCCGATCAGGACGCTGCCGCGCGTCTAGGGCCGTGTCCCGATCCTTTGGAAAGCTGTCATTCGGGCCAATGGCGGGGGGCACGCCCGCCCGGAATGCTCGGTGGCATGGCCCAGACAACCGAGACAGCCGCCCGTACCCCGGCCGGACAGCCCCTCCGCACCCCCCGCGTCCACCGCGCCTGGTTCGTCGCGGCGGTCACCTTCGTCACGATCATCGGCGCCGCGGCCTTCGCCTCCCTGCCGGGCCTGCTGATCGAGCCGCTGCACGAGGAGCTCCACTGGTCGCGGGGGACGATCGGCTTCGCCGTCTCGGTGAACCTCGCCCTCTACGGCCTGACGGCGCCGTTCGCCGCGGCGCTCATGGACCGCTTCGGCATCCGGCGCGTGGTGGCCGTCGCGCTGAGCGTCATCGCGCTCGGCTCCCTCCTCACCGTCTGGATGACGGCGGCCTGGCAACTCGTCCTCTACTGGGGCGTTCTCGTCGGCCTCGGCAGCGGCTCCATGGCCCTCGCCTTCGCGGCGACCGTCACGAACCGCTGGTTCGTCGCGCGGCGGGGCCTGGTGACGGGCATCCTGACGGCGGCGGGAGCCTCGGGCCAGCTGATCTTCCTCCCCCTGCTGTCCTGGCTGGTGGAACGTCACGGCTGGCGCCCGGCGGCCGTGACGGTCGCCCTCGCCGCCCTCGCCGTCGTCCCCTTCGTGTGGCTGCTGCTCCGCGACCACCCGGCGGACGTCCGGCTCGCCCCGTACGGCGGGGAGTACGCCGAGAAGCCCGCCCCCGCCACGGGCGCGGCCCGCCGCGCGGTCACGGTCCTCCTCAAGGCGGCCCGCACCGGCCCGTTCTGGCTCCTCGCCGGCACCTTCGCGATCTGCGGCGCCTCGACGAACGGACTGGTCAGGACCCACTTCGTGCCCGCCGCCCACGAGCACGGGATGCCGGTCACGGCGGCGGCCGGACTGCTCGCGGTCATCGGCGTCTTCGACGTCGTGGGCACGATCGCCTCGGGCTGGTTCACGGACCGCTTCTCGCCGCGCCGGCTGCTGGCGGTGTACTACGCCCTGCGCGGGATCTCGCTGCTGTTCCTCCCGATGCTCCTGGCCCCGGCCGTGCACCCTCCGATGCTCTTCTTCATCGTCTTCTACGGCCTCGACTGGGTCGCCACCGTCCCGCCCACCATCGCCCTGTGCCGCGAGCACTACGGCGAGGACTCGGCGATCGTCTTCGGCTGGGTCCTCGCGTCCCACCAGGTCGGCGCTGCGGCCGTCGCGTTCGCGGGCGGCGTGGCCCGCGACGTCTTCGGCACGTACGACGTGGTCTGGTACGCGGCGGGCGCGCTGTGCGCGGCGGCGGCCCTGATGGCCCTGGTCATCAGTCGCCCCCGGACGGAGCTGCCGTCCCCGGCGGGAGCATGATGACCCTCTGGGGGTGATCGCCGATGAGCGGTCCTGAGGACGGGCGGGGCGGTCCTGAGCGCCACGGGGGGCGTGACCCCGCGCCCTGCTGGGCGGCGCCGCCCGCCGTGCCCGTGTGGGCGCGCACCTTGCTGGGCGGCGCCCATCCCGCCACCGCCGTGTGGGCGATCGTCCCGCAGGGCGAGGGGGTCCCCCCCTGCTCGAGCGAAGCCGAGAGCTTGGGGGAGGGTGGGCACACGGGACGGCGCCCTTCAGCGGCGCCCCGCGTTCCGCGCCTGGACCCGCACCCACAGCGGCGGCGCACAACGGGGTGCGGGTTCAGGCGCGGGAGCCTCTGGCGCCGGCAAGGGCGCCGTCCGTTGTGCCCACCCGTTCCGCCCCAGCGGAACGACTGCCCACAACGGGGGTGGCGGGGTGGGCACCGTCCCGGCGGAGCGGCTGCCCACGACGGGGGTGGGCGGGGTGCCGTCCCGCAGGGTGCGCGCCCACACGGGGCTACGGGGTGAAGCGGCCGAAGCGGCCCCGGTGGAAGAGCAGGGGGTCCCCGGACTCCGTCGCGTTCAGCGCCTCCACCCGCCCCACCACGATCAGATGGTCCCCGCCCGTGTGAACCGTGGTGATCGTGCAGTCGATCCAGGCGGGCGCGCCGGCGAGGCGCGGGGAGCCGGTGGCGGGGGCCGCCTCCCACTCCACGCCCGCGAACTTGTCCGCGCCGCTCACCGCGAAGGCCCGGCACAGGTCGCCCTGCCCGGCGCCGAGCACGTTGACGCAGAAGGTTCCGGACGCCGCGATCCGGGGCCAGGTGGTCGACGTCCGGGCGACCATGAAGGCCACGAGGGGCGGGTCGAGGGAGAGGGAGGCGAAGGACTGGCAGGCGAAGCCGGCCGGCCCGTCGGCGTCGAGGGCCGTCACGATCGTGACGCCGCTCGCGAAGTGGCCCAGGACGCGGCGGAATTCGGCCGGGTCGACGGGCGGGCGCTCGTCCTCCCGTACCGCGCGCAGGTCCGGCCGGGGCAGTGGTTCGACGGCCGTCGGCGAACCGGCCGCTCTCAGGTGTCGGACGGCGGTGGCCGCCATCCCCGCGTGTCCCATCACACCGTCCATTGAAACTGACGGTGCGTCAGATGGGAAGTCTTCGAAGGGGACGACGGCCACTGGTTCCGGTCAGCCCGCGACGGCTCCCGTCGCCCGGGTCCACGCGACACCGGACGTGTGCCCGGTCCGCAGCGCCGTCACCCTCACCGTGATCTTCAGCCCGCGCTGGGCCTTCGTCAGGGTGAACGTCGCCCGGGTCGCCCCGCTGATCGCCCGCCCGTTCGCGTACCACTGGTACGCGAACGAGGTCGGCGCCGGCGTCCACGCGCCCCGGTTCAGGGTGAGGGTCCGCCCGACCCGGACCGTGCCCGTGACGTACGGCGCGGCCGTCGCCTTCGGCGCGAGGCCCACGGCGACGGTGTACCCCGCCGTGGTGTACGTCCCGCTCAGGTGCCCGGTCCGCAGCGCGGTCACGGTCACCGTGAGCCTCTTGCCGAGGACGGAGGCGGCGGGCACGTACGACGCCCCGGTCGCTCCCGCGATGGCGACGCCGTTCGCCCGCCACTGGTAGGCGTACGAGGTCGGCGCCGGCGACCAGGTGCCGACGACCGCCGTCACCTTCGACCCGACCCGTACGGTCCCGGAGACGCGCGGCACGGTGGTCGGCTTGGGCGCGACGCCCTTCACGACCACCGGCCCGCCGACCACGGTGAGGGTCGGATGCCCGGCCTTCCGCGCGGTCACGGCCACCGAGAGCTGCCTGCCCTGGAGCGTGGAGGGGATCGAGTACGAGGAGGCCGTGGCCCCGGCGATCGCGACGCCGTCGGCCCGCCACTGGTACGCGTACGCGTCGGGCACCGGCGACCACGCCCCGGCCGTCGCCGTCACCTTCCCGCCGACGACGGCGGTGCCGGTGACGGAGGGGGTGGTGGTGGCGTGGAGGGGGGCCACCACGGTGAACGTGCCCTTGTCGTGCTCCCGGCCGTCGTGCGTGAACACGCTCAGGCCGTACGTGCCGGGCCGCACGCCCGTCAGATCGAGCGCCACGGTCAGACTGCGCCGGTCGGGAGCGACCGACACGGTCGTGGAGCGGCGCCACGTGCCATCCGGGCCGCGTACCGCAACCTGGTCGTTCTCGTGCAGAGCGGTGCCGGTGAGCGTGACGGAGATCTTCCCCGCGCCGCCCGTGGTGGGACTCACGGTGCCGACACTCGGCTTGGCCGTGCCGCAGATCGTGCCGGTGCACTTCAACGAGGCCCGCAGGGCGGTGGTCGCCTGGGCGGGCTGCTCAGGGACGGTGAAGAGGAGCGTCGTCGGCGTGGCGGTCCGGAGCGAATCCCGCGGGACGGAGCAGCTGTACGTCTCACCCTCGGCCGTGTACGACCCGTAGCAGAAGTTCGGCGAGCCCGACTGCCGGTAGAGCCAGGGCGTCGGGGACTGCTCGAAGGAGCCCGCGGGGGT
The DNA here is from genome assembly GCF_042874095.1 of Streptomyces sp. NPDC004266. NCBI lineage: Bacteria > Bacillati > Actinomycetota > Actinomycetes > Kitasatosporales > Streptomycetaceae > Streptomyces > Streptomyces sp. NPDC004266. The sequence goes on along the minus strand of NZ_JBIAMM010000003.1, from coordinate 295,913 downwards.
GAGCGCCAGGCGGAACCTGTCGCCCGAGGCCGTGGGCAGCACCGCGCAGACCGCGGTGTGCTCCTCGCTCAGCGTACCGACGAGGGGCCCGAAGCCGTAGCTGACGTCGGGGACCCTGACGCACTCGGGCGCGGGCCCGCCCGCCGTGCCGATGCGCAGGGCGTCGAGGCGGTAGGCGGGCGTGGCCGTGGCGCTCCACGGGGCCTCGACGAGGACCTGATAGCTGGTGGAACCGTGCGGGGAGCAGCCCTTCGAGAAGGAGCCGCAGAGGAACGACCCGTTCGCGTCGTACGCCTCGAACTCGGCGTCCCCCTGTGCGTCGCGGACGTTGAGGTGCAGGGTGTCCCCGGTGTCCGCCGTGGTCACCCGGTGGCACAGGAGGGTGCCGCGCGGGGCCGCGACCCCGTTGAGGGACGGGCCGCCGACGGGCTCGGCCGGGCTGGGGACGCAGCCGCGCGCGGTGGCGGTGAGGTCGCGGCGGGACAGGATGTGGGTGGCGCCCCAGTACGTGCCGGAGAGCAGGACCGTGTGCGCGAGCCCCGGCGTCAGGTCGCACGAGGTGCGTCCGCCCTGCTCCAGGTAGCACACGCGCTCCCCGGCCGAGTCGAAGACGGACATGTGTCCCGACCAGCCGGACGACTCGAGGAGTTCGCCGGTGGCGTGGTCGTCAGCGGGGATGGACAGGCACTGGTCGAAGCCTTCCTGACCGATCGTGACCACCGCACGCGGGCTGTCGGCGGTGAAGTCGCCCGCCGGAAGGACGGGGCAGGCGCTCTCGGCGTCGGTGCGGTGGAAGGCGACGTGGTAGGTGCCCGTCATGGTCGGGGAGCCGATGAGGGTGCCGTACATCGTGACCAGAGCGCGGTACGGAGCGGGGCCGGTCAGCTCGCACACGCCCGCTTCCACGCTGTCCGGGTGGCAGACGTCCGTGCCGGTGGCGTCGACGACCGTCACCTCGGGGGACGGGGCGGGGTGGCCGTACGACCTCAGCGCGGCCAGGTGGGCGCCCTCGGGCAGAGGCAGCGTCAGACAGTCGATCTCGCCGACCGCGTCGAACGTGCCCGTAGCGGTCCCCCCGACGGGGGCGGCGGTGCAGCCCGCGTCGGAGGAGCGGTCGAGGATCACGACCGGGCGGTCCGTGACGACGGTGTAGCGGGTGCCGGCCGTTAGGGAACAGGTCTCCGACCACGCCAGGCAGGCGGTGCTGCCGTCCGGCCGGTACACGGCGAGCTTCTGCGCGTAGGAGGGGTCGAGGCCGAGCACGTTGTGCGGGGCCGTGGCGGTAGGAGTGAAGGTGGCGCACGCCGCACCCGCCGAGGGGGCCGGGACCGAACCGAAGGCGTGGACCGTCAGGGAGTCGCACCCCAGGGGGTCGGAGAGCCGGCGGATCCTCTGGGTGTACGCCATGGGGAACGCGGCACCCCCCGTGGTGGTCAGCACCCGGTAGGGCCCGTGGCCGGGGAGTACGCAGCCGGTGCTGTCGTCCGTGTTGAACCGGGGGCAGATCCGCTCTCCGGTCTCGTCGGTGATCCAGGAAACGGCGCTGCCGTCGTCGGCCTTGGTCTCGACGGTGACGCGCTCTCCCGGCTGCCCCGTGAAGTTCTGGCAGAGGACGGCGAGCTCACTGGCAGCCCGGCCGGTGACGGGCGGCGCGTCGTAGCGGGTGCTCGCCTCGGCGCCGCAGGCATCGGAGGGCGCGAGGGGCACGACGGCGAACACGGCGGACACCTGGACCGAGCGCTTGTTGGTGACCCGCAGGGTGTGCACACCTGCCCGGGTCGGGCGGCACCAGTCGTTGGTGTAGGTGGCGGGATCGAAGCAGTCCAGCTCGGTCTCGCCGTCGTAGAGCGCGAGAGCGACGTCGGAGCCCTGGAGACGGAGTCGGTGCGGTCCCGGCTTCTCGACGGTGACCGTGAAGCAGGCGGTGCCGTTCGGCTCCAGCGTGACCCGGCCGATCGCGTCCCCGGGATCGCCGCCCAGTGCGGCGAGCGGCAGGGCGGGGCAGGGGTCGGCGGGTTCCGTGCTGGGCGTCGGGTCGGGTGTCGGTTCGACCGTCGGGGTCGATGTGGGCGTCGGGTCCGGCGTGGGATCTGGCGTGGGCGTCGTCGGGTCCGGCTCCGGCGCGGGTGCCGCGCTCGCGGCCGCCGCCGGCGGCGTCGCCGCCAGCGCCGTGCCGGTCGGGAGCATCGGTCCGACGAGGGCGGTCAGCAGGGCGGGGATCAGGAAGAGTGATCTTCCGGATCTTCGGGATCTTTCGCGCGAGCGCGCGGAGTTGGGCATTCCGTTCCCCCCGGAGCGGTGTGTCTGGCATATGCGCGACACACCCTAGGGCCCCGGTACGACAGCCTCCGCTACCGCCCCTCGTACCGCGCCTCCCGCCGCTCCACGAAGCTCGCCACGCCCTCCTGGGCGTCCCGGGTGGTCATGTTCAGCTCCTGGGCGACCGCCTCCGCCGCGAACGCGGTCGTGCGGTCCACCTCCAGGGACGCGTTGACCAGCTGCTTCGTGAGGGCGAGGGCGCGGGTCGGGCCCTGGGCGAGGCGTTCGGACCATTCCCGGGCCGTCTTCTCCAGGTCGGCCGCGGGGACCACCCGGTTCACCAGGCCCATGGAGAGCGCCTCCGCCGCCGGCACCGCGTCGCCGAAGAACATCAACTCCTTCGCCCGCTGCGGCCCGACCAGCCGCGGCAGCAGGTACGCCCCGCCCCCGTCGGGCACCAGCCCCCGCCGTACGAACACCTCGATGAAGCGCGCCGAGTCCGCCGCGAGCACCAGGTCGCAGGCGAACGCGAGGTGTGCCCCGATCCCCGCGGCCGTGCCGTTCACCGCCGCGATCACCGGCTTCTCGCAGTCCAGCACGGCCCCGACGAACCGCTGCGCACCGAGCCGGATCATCCGCGCCACGTCCCCCGCCACCCTCTCGTCGGAGGCCGACGGCGCGCCCCTCAGGTCCGCCCCCGCGCAGAAGCCGCGCCCGGTGGCCGTCACCACCACGCAGCGCACGTCCGGGGCGGCGGAGGCCTCGGCCAGCAGGGCGATGATCCGCTCCCGCTGGTCCCGGGTGACCGCGTTCATCGCCTCGGGACGGTTGAGGGTGATCCACGAGACGCCGTTCTCGACGGTGTGGAGTACGTCGGCCATCGGAGGGCTCCTATCGGCAGACCGCCAGCGCGTCCAGGGCCACCGCCCCCTGCCCGCGCGGCAGCACCATCAGTGGGTTGACGTCCAGTTCGGCGAGGTCGCCGTCGAGTTCGAGCGCCATCCGCTGGACGCGGAGCACGACCTCGACGAGCGCGTCGACGTCGGCGGGCGGTGCGCCCCGTACGCCGTCGAGCAGGGCCCGGCCGCGCAGTTCGGCGAGCATCGACCGGGCCTCGCGCTCCCCGAAGGGCGGGACGCGGACGGCGGTGTCGTTCAGGACCTCCACCAGGACCCCGCCGAGGCCCACCGTGACCGTCGGCCCGAAGAGCTCGTCGTGGGTCACGCCCACCACCATCTCGACCCCGCGCCCGACCATCTGGCAGACGAGGACGCCGTCGAGGTCGATCCCCTCGAAGCGGGCGATGTCGGTGAGCTCGCGGTACGTGTCCCTGACCTGGCTGGCCGAGGTCAGGCCCACCTTCACCAGGCCCAGTTCCGTCTTGTGGGCGAGCTGCGTGCCCGAGGCCTTCATCACGACCGGGTAGCCCACGAGCCCGGCGGCCCGGACGGCCGCCGCCGCGCTGGTGACGAGCTGCTCGCGCGGCACCCGTATCCCGTACGCCCGGAGCAGCTGCTTCGCCGCGTGCTCGCTGAGCCGCCGGCCGGGCCGCAGGAGGGCCTGGGCCTTGCGGAGGGAGGGGGAGGGGGTGCGGGGGGCCTCGTCGAAGGGGGAGCGGTAGGCGGCGGTGAAGCGGTGGTGGTCGAGGTAGGCCTTCACGGCCCCGATGCAGTTGGAGAACGTGCGGAAGGTGGCGACGCGCGAGGAGCCGAGGAGGGTCGTGCGGTACGCCTCCTCCGTGCCGACCGGCGAGCCCCAGACCACGCACACCAGCTTGTCCGTGGCCTCGGCCGCGTCGACGAGGTCCTGGGCGAGCTTGTCGCTCATCGGGGGGAAGGGGCCGGTGATGGGACAGATGAGCACTCCGACCGACGGGTCGGCGAGGATCGCGTCGATGATCTTCCGGCCGCGCCAGTCGCCCACGGGGTGACCGCCGTTGTCGACGGGGTTGGCGACGTTCAGGTACTCCGGGATCCACTGGTGCAGTTCGTCCTGCTTGGCCTGGTGGAGCGTGGGGAGTTCGAGTCCCGCCGCCGTGGCCAGGTCGGCGAAGTGGGCTCCCGTGCCGCCGGAGATGGAGTAGACGACGACGCCGTCGGCGAGCGGCCGGCGCGCCCGGGCGAGGAGGGCGGAGGTGTCCTGGAGCTGGTCGAGGCCGTCGACGCGGATCACTCCGTACTGCCGCATGGCCGCGTCGACGACCCGGTCGGCGCCGGTGAGCTTGCCGGTGTGGGAGGCGGCGGTGCGGGCGCCGGTCTCGGTGCGGCCGACCTTCACGGCGACGACGGGGACGCCCTGGCGGGCGGCCCGGTCGGCGGCGAGGAGGAAGGAGCGGCCGTCCTTGAGCCCCTCGACGTAGCAGGCGATGGCCCCGACCTCGGGGCGCCCGGCGAAGTACGAGAGGAAGTCGGCGGTCTCCAGGTCGGCCTCGTTGCCGGTGGGCGCCCAGTGGGAGAGGCGGACCCCGAGCTCCTGGAGGGTGAAGACGGGCCGCCCCTGGTGGCCGGACTGGGTGATGAGGGCGACGGCGGGGCCTTCGAGGTCGTCGCGGAAGCGCTCGAAGGCGTTGAGGTTGGTGTTGGGGCCGAGGAGGCGGAGCCCGGAGCGGCGCACGGCGGCGGCGAGGCGTTCCTGCGCGGCGGCGCCGGCCTCTCCGGTCTCGGCGAAGCCGGAGGCGAAGGCGACCGCGAACTTCACCTTGGTCTCGGCGAGCTCCTCGATCACGGGGAGCGGGTCGGCGACGAGGAGGACGGCGAGGTCGACGGGTTCGGCGAGCGCGCCGACGGAGGGCACGCAGTCGATCCCGAACACGCTCGTACGGGTCGGGTGCACGGGCACGAGCCGGGCGCCGACCCGCTCGGCCCAGGCGAGCAGCTGCCGGGTGATGCCGGTGTTGGGCCGGCCCTCGGTGTCGGAGGCGCCGACGACCGCGACGGACCCGGGCCGGAAGAACCGGTCGAGGTCGGGGACGGACGCGTGCAGCGGCCGGCCGCTGACGTCCAGGTCGCCGGGGGCGACGGCGACGCCGTGCACGACGACCGGGGGCGCCTCGCCGCAGGCGACCACGCGGGCGCGGAGATCGGTGGTGAAGGTGCCGTGAGTCGATCCGAGCATGTTCCGCCGCCCTTCACCCGTCCGTATACAGCTGACGGCTAGTCAGATTACAGAACTGACGGCCAGTCAGGAATGGGGGTGCGGGGATCCGTGGCGGAACGGGTCCTCCGGGGGACCCGTTCAGGGCGGAATCGATTCTCCGAAGGCGTACGCGAACCTTCGACGGAGAGGGCGGTCCCACCTCTCGGACGACATGCGTGAAGCGTCCGACAGCACCCGAAGCGGGGGATCGCGTGACCCGCTCCATCCGAGTCCGCCTCCGCGGCCGCCGCCGGGCTCTCGGCGCCGCCCTGGCCGTCCTCGCCTCCTCCGCCGCGCTCACGACGGCGCCCGCCCGCGACGCCGCCGGCGTCCCGTGGCGCTACGACGGCGACGGCAGGGGCGGCCTCAAGACCCGCGTCGAGATCGGCTGGGGCCGGCAGGGCCTCACCGCGTTCCGATCCGGCCCGCGTTCCGATCCTCCCGTCCCCTCGGGACCGGGGCGGGTGCCCCGCCCCCGCTCCCCCCGGGGGCACCGTCCCGCCGGCTCCCGGTCAGCTCTTGGCCGCCGTGCCGCGGGTCCGTGCGATCCGCCGCGCGATCCGCTCCGCGTCCATCGCCAGCTCGCGGAACATCCCGCTGATCGGGTTCGTGAACCCCGTGAAGTAGAGCCCGGGCGCCTCGCGCGGGCTGCGCGCCCCGTGCGCCACCGGCAGCCCGCGCCCGTCGAGCACGTCCAGGTGCCCGAGGAGCGGCTCCAGGGCGCGCCGGTAGCCGGTCGCCGCGATCACCGCGTCCGGGGCGATCCGGCTGCCGTCCGCGAGGATCACCTCGCCGTCCTCGAAGCCCTCCACGGCGGCGACGATCTCGACCTTCCCGGCGCGCACGGCGTCGATCAGGCCGACGTCCTGCACCGGGATCGCGCCCTCGCGCTGCCGGGTGGCGAGCCCCTTGTCCGGCCGGGGCAGTCCGTGCGCCGTGAGGTCCGGCGCGGCGAACCGGGCGAGCAGCGCGCCCATCCGGTCGACCAGGGCCACCGGCAGCCGCCGCACCAGGATGCCGGAGCGCTGGGCGGGCCAGCCGAGGGTCGTGCGGCGCACGATGTGCGGGACGGTCCGCACCGCGAGCCGCACCCGGGCCGCCCCGCCCCCGGCGAGGTCGGCGGCTATCTCGGCACCGGTGTTGCCGGCGCCCACGACGAGGACGTCCTTCCCCTCGTACGGCCCCGGGGCGCGGTACGCGCGCGCGTGCACGAGCCGGTCGCCGTACGCGTCGAGGCCGGGCCACTCGGGCAGGTGCGGGGTGTGGTTGTACCCGGTGGCCACCACGACCGCGCGTCCGGTGAGCAGCCGCCCGCCGGTGGCGTGCAGGAGCCAGTCCGCGCCGGAGCGCTCGATCCGGTGGACCTCGACCCCGGTGACGATCTCCAGCTCGTGCTTCTCCGCGTACGTCTCCAGGTAGCGGACGACGTCGGCGCGGGCGACCCAGCGGCCGAAGGAGCGGGGCATCCTCAGGCCGGGGAGGGCGGAGAGCCGCCGGGTGGTGTGCAGCCGCAGCCGGTCGTAGTGCGCGCGCCAGGAGGCGCCGACGGCGTCGGACTTCTCCAGGACGACGGCCCGGACGCCCCGCGCGCGCAGGGCGGCGGCGGCGGCGAGCCCGCCGGGGCCGCCGCCGATGACGTACACGGGGTGAACGGCCTGCGGAGATGGTGCTCGGGGGGTGGTGACCATGAATGCTGAGCGTAATGACGTGTACACGCAGTGGGTCTCGGTCAAGAGGGGATTTCGGTTGCGAATCGGTCACGCGCCCCCGCCCCTTGCGCTCCCCGGCCGCCCTGCGCTGAACTGACGTACCGTCAGATCCAGTTCACGGGGAGGGTCCGCATGCAGACCGTCTGGCTCACCGGCGCCGAATGGCTCGCCGTCCTCCGCATCGGCCTCGGCCTGTGGTGGCTGGAGAGCTGGCGCCACAAGGACAAGAAGGGCTGGTTCGAGCGCGGCACCGGCATCGCCTGGGCGGCGGACGTGGCCGGCAAGCACCGGTGGACGGCCGTGAGGAACGGCTTCGACACCGTCGTCGCCCCGCGTCCCCGGCTCATGGCGTACGTCGTCGTCTACGCCGAACTCGCCCTCGGCCTCGGCCTCGTCACCGGCCTCCTCACCCCGGTCGCCCTCGTCGGCGGCCTCCTCCTCAACCTCCTCTACCTCGTCCTGATGATCCACGACTGGGCCGAGCAGGGGCAGAACGCGATGATGGCGCTGATCTCCCTCGTCGCGCTCCTCGCCGTGTCCTGGCAGACCTGGTCCCTCGACTCCGCGATCGGACTCTTCTGATGACGGCCACCCCGGCGAACCTCCCCGACGTCGACGCCTTCACCCGCCCCTACTGGGACGCCGCCGCCGAAGGGCACCTGCTGCTGCGCCGCTGCGCCGCCTGCGACCGCGCCCACCACTACCCGCGCGAGTTCTGCCCGCACTGCTGGAGCGAGGACGTCCGCTGGGAGCGGGCGAGCGGCCGCGCGACCCTCTACACCTGGTCGGTCGTCCACCGGAACGACCTCCCGCCCTTCGGCGACCGCGTCCCGTACGTCGCGGCCGTCGTCGACCTCGCCGAGGGACCCCGCATGATGACGGAGGTCGTGGGCGTGGCGGAGGAGGACCTCCGGATCGGGATGGAGCTGGAGGCCGCGTTCCGCCCGGAGGGCCCGGACGGGGACGTCACCGTCCCCGTCTTCGGACCGCGATCAGATCGGTGAGATGTTCCGCCAGAGCTGGTTGGTGCCGGAGCCGCAGGCGTAGATCGTCGCGGAGAACGAGCCGGCTGTCAGGCACATGTCGGTGCTCACGTTCCTGAGAGCCCGCCCGGAGGACGACGAGGAGTCGGCCTTCCAGGCCTGGAGGGACGAGCCGTTGCATGCGGCCGTGGTGACGGTGGTGTTGCCCGAGGGCTGGAGACAGCGACCACTGTGCCTGTTGACCAGCCGGAACGTTCCGTTCGCGCCGGCCGAGTACGACCAGGAGAACCAGTAGGCGGCCGTCCCGTTCCCCTGGGAGCCGCACGTCGTGGTCGTGACGAGGTCGCCGAAGCCCGCGTTGTACTCCGCCAGGCAGTTGCCCGTGGTCGCGTTCTCCAAGGAGTACGTCCCCGAGGGCGCCGACCCGCCGGTGGGCGGCGGCGCGGGCTGCTGGGTCGTCGGCTTCGGGGCGGGCCGCTGGGTCGTCGACCCGCCGGAGGAACCGGACCCCCCACCGGACCCGGATGCGGACCCGGATCCGGCTGCGGCCCCCGACCCGGAGCCCGAGCCGCCGGAGGACGTGGTGGTGCTCGACCCGCCGCCCGTGACGGACCCGCCCCCGCCGCCGGAGGCCGAGCCGCCGGGCAGGGTGCCGGTGCCGCCTGCGCCCCCGCCGGCGGAGGCGTCCGGGGGCGGGGCCGTCGACCCGGCCGGCGGCTTCCCCGAGGGCTTGGCCGGCGGCTTCGCGGACGGCTTGGCCGACGGCTTCCCCGTCCCGCTCGACGACGGTGCGGCAGCGGGCTGCGAGGCCACCGCGGACGGCGAGGCCTCCGGGGATGCGCCGAGCCGGCCGATCTCGTACGGGCCGAGGGCGACGGTCAGGGTCGTCCCGGTCGCGACGACGACGGGCACGGCGAACATGACGAACCGGTTGCGCCGCCGCTTGTCGGGGGCGGCCGTGCCCGTGAGGGCGATCGCGTCGGGCGCGTCGGTCGCGGGCTCCTTCGGGGCCTGCGGGGTCAGCGAGGCCGTCGCCACGTCCTGCGTCGGGTCGGTCCGCTCCAGCTCCGCCAGCTGCCCGGCGGTGGGCGCCCCGGCGGCGAAGACCGCCCGCTCGGCGATCCGCTCGGCGACGGCCGCCGGCCAGACGGCGCCCGCCGCGTGCTCCTCGGTGAGCCCGACGAGCTCGTCGGCCGTCGGCCGGTCCGCCGGATCCTTGGCGAGACACCTCCGTACGAGCTCCGCCAGCTCGGGGTCCCCCTCCGTGAGCCGCCCGAAGTCCGGCTCGCCGTGGACGACCCGGTAGAGGAGGTCGGGCCCGGAGCCGTCACCGAACGGAGGCCGCCCGTTCGCCGCGTACAGCAGCAGGCTGCCCAGGCCGAACACGTCGGCGGCACCGGTCAGCCGCCGGTCGGCGACGGCCTGCTCGGGCGCCATGTAGGCGGGGGTGCCGATGACCATGCCGGTCTTGGTCAGCCTGCTCTGGTCGGCGGCGCGGGCCACGCCGAAGTCGATGAGGGAGAGGCCGGTGCCGGTCAGCATCACGTTGGACGGCTTGAGGTCGCGGTGCACCATGTCCGCGCCGTGCACCACCCGCAGCCCGGCCGCCGCCTCCCGGAGCAGCCGCCACAGGGCGCCGCCGGACAGCGGGCCGCCGTTGAGCCGCACGGCCTCGTTGAGGGTGATGCCGGGGATGAACTCGGTCGCGAACCACGGCGGCTTCGCCGTGCGGTCGCTCGCGAGGAGCCTGGTGTTGGCCCCGGCGGGCAGCCGGGCCAGGTTGTCGAGCTCGTGCCCGAAGTGGCTGAGGAAGTCGGCGTCCTCGGCGAGCACGGGAAGGACCCGCTTCACCGCCGCGAACTTCCCGGGCACGGCGCCGAGATAGACCCGCCCCATCCCGCCGGACCCGAGCACGCCGAGCAGCCTGAACGCCCCGATCTGCCGCGGGTCGCCAGGCTCCAGCGGCATCGCCCCACTGCCGCGCAGACTGTCGAGACTGGACTGGTCTTCCGATTCCCCCTGCATGGGCCACACAGTAGCCGAGCTGCTTTGGGACCTGAATGGAGGTCAAGTGCTTGTCGTGGAGCCGTTGTTGAGGGCTCCGGGGTGAGCTGAGGTGTCGGGGTCCGCCCGCCGTGGGGCGGACCCCGCTCCGCTCGGACGCGAGACGGACGAGCCGCTTGTGGTAGCGCGGGGAGCGGCTCGTCGTCCGCGGTGGCTTCGAGGGTCGCCCGGTCACCCCGGTTCAGGCGACGATCGCGATGACTTTCGCGACGTATCCCACGGCCTGGACGGTCGTGTTGACCAGGGCGCCGATGTCGGCGTTGACCTTGTTGGTGCAGCGTGCGTTCCAGGCGCCGTTCGAGTACCGGAAGGCGTCACGGATGGACTGGCGCGAAGCGCTCCTGTTCCAGTTGTAGTCGCGGGATCCCGATTCGAAGGTCCCGTGCATCCGGCCGGACGTCTGGAAGACGAAGGCCGTGCCGTTGCCGAAGCGCACGACGCAGACGCCGGCGAAGTTGTAGCTCGGCGCGCCCGAGTCGTGCATGTGGCCGGAGTAGCTGTAGGACCCGCTGGGGAAGACGCTCAGCGAGTACCAGCCGCCGACGGGGACACCGCCGCCGAAGGTGACGGTCCTGTTGATGATGACCTGCGTGGGCAGGATGGAGGGGCTGTCGGGTGCGAGGTTCGCGGCACTGGACGGCGGTGCGGCCGTCGCCTGCGCCGCGGTCGGGCCGGCGACGGTTCCCGCAGCCATCAGGGCGGCTGCGAAGCCCGTCGCGACGCGACGCTTGAGAATGCTGACCATGACTCCGTCTCCCTTGAACAACGGAGAAGGCGTTGGTTTTTCAACCATTGAAGAGTGGTCTTTCTCCACTCCGAGAACGACTGGCCGGTCTTTACCCACCTGTCACCAGTCGTGTCGACCGGTGCTCACCCATATGGGGCACCAATGACCACCTTAGTCAGTCGGCCGGTTCTCTGCGCGGTGGAGAACCGGCCGACGCCGGGCCCGCCGGGCCGGTCGTCCGGCGGCGGGACGAGGGCCCGACGCCGCACCGCTTCGGGTCAGAAGAGCAGTTCTCCGGAGGGGTAGCCCGTGCCGATCTCGACGCGCGGGGAGTAGCCGCCGGCGCCGTTGCCCTTGTAATAGAAGAGCTTGCCGGCGTCGTCCCGGCCCACGAGGTCGACGAAGCCGTCACCGTTGAGGTCGCCGGGGGCCGCGAGCGTCTGGTAGACGCCCCAGCCGGTCCCGATCTGGGTGCGGGGCGCGAGGCTGCCGTCGGCGTTGCGCTGGTGCAGCCAGAGGTAGCCGAGCTCGTCGATCGAGAGGAGATCGGGCTGCGGCTTCGCCTCGCCGGCCGTCGCGGCGAAGTCGCCGGCGACCACGGACTGGGCCATCGCCCAGTCGCCGCCGGGGGCGAGGATCTCGGCGCGCGGCGCGTAGGAGGCGGAGCCGGTGCCCTTGTGGAGCCAGATCCGGCCGGTCGTGTCACGGGTGATCAGATCGGCGACGCCGTCGCCGTCCCAGTCGCCGGGGGAGAGGAGCAGGTCGTCGCTTCCGAAGCCGGTGCCGGCCTGCTGCCGGGTGGACCCGGTGTACGTGCCGTCGGTCGCCGAGGCCGGGTAGTGCCACAGCGTCCCGGCCGCGTCGACGGCGACCAGCGAGGTGCCCTGGCGGGCGACGTGCTTCATGGTCTGCCAGCCGTAGCCGACCTTGCACGGCTTGGCCAACGCGGCGGTCTCCCCGCTCGGGCGGCCGTCGTAGCGGTAGAGGACGCCGGACGCGTCACGACGGAACACCGAGCCGAGGGTGGCGTCGTACGGGTGGAGGCAGTCCTTCCAGTAGGCGGCGCCGCGGTAGCGGCCGTGGTCGGAGATGGAACGGACCTCGGTGAAGGCGTCACCGACGGGGTTCGAGAAGTAGCGGGAGCTGAAGAAGAGGTAGTCCAGCTTCTTGCGCACGTTCTTGTCGTCGATGAACGTCGTCTCGCCCGAGCGGCACCGCTCCACGTAGAGGGTGCAGTCGACCCACTGGTGGCTCGTCCAGTAGTCGCTGTCGGTCTCGTCGGCCTCGAAGAACGTCCCCTGGGCGCTCCTGATGTTGATGCTCTTGTCGTAGAAGGAGGACATCGGCATGTTCAGCGGCTGGGCGTTGAAGTCGCCGCCGAGGATGACGGGGGTGCCCTCCTGCTCCCAGGCCGTGGTCTGAGCGGAGAGCTTCGTCGCTTCCTCCACGATCCATTCCCCGTCCGGGTACAGCCAGAAGAGGTGCACCGAGCAGGCCCAGTTGAGCCGGTTCTGCGTGTAGGTCTTCAGGCAGGGGACCCGCACGCTCTCGGTCTGCGGAAGGCCGGTGACCGGGTTCTTCGGAAGCTCCGAGGGCAGGTGCAGGAGGATGTCGGATTCGGCGACCTTGGTGCCCCGGACGAAGACGGCCGCGCCGTAGTCCCTGTTGAAGGGGTTGGTCGGGTTCGCCGGATCCACGCAGGTCCCGGCCGGGCTCGGGTTCAGGGTGGTCACGTAGTTGCCCACGTAGCCCTTGGGCCCGAGCCGCTTGAGGAGTTCCTCGTACTGGTACCGGCAGACCTCGACCAGGAAGATCTGGTCGGCGTTCCAGCCGCCGGCCGCGGTCTCGTCCGTGACCGCCTTGTAGCGGGCCTCGTTGCCGGTCTTGGTCACGTCGCAGCCGGCGGTCCCCCCGCTGCCGCAGATGTTGTACGAGAGGACCCGCAGCGGCGGCGCGGTGGACGGGCTCACCACGTCGTCCGCCTGCGCCTGCGGCGTCCCCACCATCAGGGCTGCGGCCACGACGGCCAGCAGGGCCCAGAGAGTTCGGATCTTTTGCATGTGCTCCCCCCGGAGAGTCGACAGAAAGATCGAACTCTAGGGCACATGCTTTCGAACGCGACGAGGTGGCCGGGAGCCCGGGCGACGGCTCCCGTCAGAGGCCCCAGGGCGCCGACAGCAGATCGGCCACGCTGCGCCGTTCGCGGCCCTCCGGCGGTGCTCCCGCCGCCTTCCCCAGCGCGACCATGGAGACGATCGACCATCCCGGATTCGGGCTCAGCTCCTTCGTGAGGCCCTCCATGTCGAAGGCCCGGAACTGGTGGGAGGCCAGGCCCAGGGCCTCGGCCTGGAGGGTCATGTGGGCGATGGCCTGCCCGAGGTCGTAGTCCGCGAACTCGGAGTAGAGCAGCTCCGTGTCGTTCACGTGGCGTCGCGTCAGCGTGACGACGAGCAGGCCCGCGTCCGTCGCCCACCGGGCCGAACTGGGCGCGAGGTGACGGACCACCCGCTCGTGGTCCGGCTCCCCGGGCCTGCTCGCGAAGAAGCCCCACGGCTGGGAGTTCCCGGCGGACGGCGCCCACCGCGCGGCTTCGAGCAGCAGGCGCAGGGAGTCGTCGTCGACGGCGGCCGACGCGTCGAACCGGTAGGGGCTGAACCGTCCCGCCAGCAGGGGATGGAGACCGGCGGGCGGTTCCGGATCACGTTGCATGCCCCGGTCCAACTGCCCGCCGCGCAGCCCTATTCCACCTTCTGGGCGAGAGCGCCCAGGATGTGCGGCGCCGCCTCCGCGAGGGACGTGAAGTGGCGGTGGGCGTCCGGGTGCGGCGCCGGGACGTTGACCGTCCAGACCGTCATCCCGGCGTCCAGACCCGCACGCACCCCGGACGGCGCGTCCTCGACCACCAGGCACTCCGCCGGATCCGCGCCCAGCTTCTCGGCGGCGGTGAGGTACGGGACGGGCGACGGCTTCCCCTCGGCGACCAAGGCCGCGTCGACGATGAGCGCCGGGAAGCGGAGGCCGGTCCGCTCGAACCGCCCCCGCACCCGGTGCTCGTAGTTCGACGTCACGAGCGCCCACCGGTCCGCGGGAAGCTCGGCGAGCAGCTCGGCGGCCCCCGCGAAGGCCGCGTACGTTCCCGTACGGACGTCCTCGTCCTCCAGCGCGTGCAGGAGGGCGAGGCACTCGTCCGGGTCGGCGCCGGGGGCGACGGCGGCGAAGGTCTCCACGGGCCGCGTCCGCAGCGCCGTGGCGTACACCTCGTCCCCGTCGAGCCCGTACCGCGCGGCCCAGGCGTGCCAGACGCGCCGCTGGTTCTCGACGGCGTCCATCAGGGTGCCGTCGACGTCGAAGAGAACGAACTTCATGGAGGTCACGCCCGGGATGCTACGTCCAGGAAGGCGGCCCAGGAGGCGGGGGAGACGGCGAGCTGGGGGCCGTGGGGGTTCTTGGAGTCGCGGATGTGGACGAGGGTGGGGTGGGCGGCTACTTCGACGCAGTTGCCGCCTTCGCCGCCACTGTGGCTGGACTTGCGCCAGTCGTAGGCGACTTCGATGCACTCGCCGCCTTCGCCGTCGCTGTGGCTGCTCTTGAACCAGGCCAGATCTGCGGTGCTCATAGCTCTCCCAGCATTTTCTCGATCCGCTCCAGGGACTCGCGGGGCGTGAGTGCCTGCGCCCGGATGATCCCATAGCGCTCGTTGTACATGCGCACCTCTTCCGGGTCGGTGACCAGCCGGGCATGCCCGTAGCTCTCGGTGTACGCGACCTCTCGTCGCCCCTTCGGGGTGAGCAGGGTGAATGCGCCTTCCATGCCGGGATGTTCCTCGCGCTCAGTCGGCATGATCTGGAGGTGAACCGTCCTGAGCCGGGCAACCTCGGAGAGGCGGCGCAGCTGCTCCCGGAAGGCATCCCAACCGCCCAGCGGGCGGCGTAGTACTGCTTCCTCGATGACGAAGCTCAGCGTCGGCCCTGGCCACTTCTCGAAGATCACCTGACGGGCCAACCGGTCCGCCAACCGCTTGCCGATCGTCTCCTCGTCATAGAGGGGACGGCGGTGACGGAAGACGGCCTCCGCGTACGCAGGTGTTTGTAGCAGGCCTGGCACGGCCTGCACCTCGTAGTAGTGCAGCGCCACCGCTTCCGCCTCCGCCTTCGCGAAGCTCCGGAACCAGTCCGGATGCCGCACCCGCGCCCGGGAGACGGCCTCCCGCACGTCGTCCGCCGCAGCCGTCAGCACCCCGCCCGCCCCCAGTACCGGGTCGACCAGGAGAAGGAAGTCCGGCTGGGGGACTCGTACGCCCCGCTCGATCGAGGAGATCAGGTCCTCGCTGCAATGCGTGAGGGCGGCCAGCTCCGCCTGGCTCAGGCCCGCGTTCCTGCGCAGGACCTTGATGATCTTCCCCAGCGCACGGAACAGGTGTGCCGTGCCGTCCACCTCGGAGGGCCGTTCCGGCCGCTCCTCCTCGTTCCCCGACATCCGTACCGCCCTCTTGGCGTACCCGTACAGTTACCCAGCGTCGTGGCGTCGCTGCTGGTCAGCGTACGGCCGGGGCCCCAGGCTCGGGGGCATGAAATCGGAAACCGTCACCCCGACCGGTGAGTTCACGCTCCGGCTCTCGGCAACGCGCCGGGGCGCACGCCTGGCGCGGTTACTCGCCGTGCAGCAGCTCCGTGACTGGGGTGTCACCGGGGCCCCCGCCGACTCCACCGCCCTCGTCGTCGCCGAGCTCGCCAACAACGCGGTCCAGCACGGCCGGGTACCGGGGCGGGACTTCGAGGTGCGGATGGAGCGGGGCGACGACCACGTACGGGTCGAGCTGTCCGACGCGCGGGGGGAGCGGCGTCCGGTGCCCGCCCGGGAGCCGGACGAGGGCGGCTACGGGCTGCTGCTCGTGGCCGCCCTCGCGAGCGCGTGGGGCGTGAAGGACCGGTCGGTCGGCAAGACGGTCTGGGCGACCGTGCCGACGTCGGTCAGAAGACCGTGACGGGGGCCGAGACGTTGTCCTCGGTGAGGTAGACCGTCCCGGAACGGGTGAAGGGTGCGCGCCAGTCGCCGGTGCCCTTGAACAGGTCCGCGAAGCCGCCGGCGTGGTACGCGATCAGGTCGGCGCGGCCGTCGTGGTCGGCGTCCCCGATCCCGAAGAGGTCGGAGGGCCAGCCCCAGCCCGCGCCGATGCGGGTACGGGGGACGAACGTGCCGTCGCCCTTTCCGAGGAAGAGCCAGAGGACGCCGTACTTGTCGCGGGCGACGAAGTCCCCGGCGGGGCCGCCGCCGATGTTCCCCGTGGCGGCGAGGCTGTTGTAGATGCCCCAGCCGCCGCTGATCTTCTTCCTCGGGGCGAAGGGCGCGGCGGCGGAGCCGGTGCCCGGGTGGAGCCACAGGACGCCGGCCCTGTCGGTGGCGAGGAGGTCGGGGCGGCCGTCGCCGGTGACGTCGCTGCCGCCGGTGAGCTTGTCGTAGATCTGCCAGCCGGCGCTGACCTTCGCACGCGGCGCGAGGCCCTTGCCGGTGCCCTGGTGGAGCCAGAGCACGCCGCTCTTGTCGCGGGCGAAGAGGTCGGCGTGCGGGGTGCCGCCGAAGTTTCCGGGGGAGAGGAGCCGGTCGTAGATGTTCCAGCCCGAGGTGGTGGCTGCGGTGGGCGGGGTGGTCCACTGCGGGGAGGAGAGGTCCAGGCGCTCTTCGAAGAGCGTCAGCCGACCGTCGTTGGTCCGGACGAGGAGGTCAGGGGCGCCGTTGTCGGTGAAGTCGTGAGGGTGGGGCTTGCGGGCGACCGTGAGGGTGCCGGTCCGTTCCACGGCCGGGCCGATGCCGTTGTACGGCGTGACCGTCAGTCGCCAGGTGTAGGCGCCGTTGGAGACGGGGGTGCCGTCGGTGAAGGCGCCGTTCCACTGCGTCGTCATGGAGCCGCCGGAGAAGTGGAAGGAGGTCGTCGTCGACTTCTTCCCGGTCGCCGTGTGGACGAGTTCGAGGCGCGCCCTGACCCTCGTCAGGTTCACCGTCCAGGTGAAGGGGACCGGCAGGGGGGTGCGGTCGAGGTCGATCGTCCCGGGGACGCCGTCGGGCCCGACTTCCAGGGCGGTGGGCGTCCCGGCGTTCGCCACGCGGGTGACGACCGGAGCGCCGTCCGCTCCGGCGGAGACCTCGTACAGGCCCTCGCCCTGGGCGAGGGTTCCGCCGCGCACGAGCTGGGTGCCGTCGGGTCCCGTCGTGGAGTTCGTGAAGGCGTCCAGGAGCGGGACGGTGTCGCCGGTCGCCAGGGAGCGGGCGGTCAGCGCCCACAGGGGGCTGGGCGAGGTGGCCGTCGTCCCTCCCGGCTGCCCGTACGTCAGCCAGTCGCCCACGAGGTCGACCGTCACGAATCCGGTGCCGCCCAGCGGGATGCGCCGGGCCTCGCCCGTGTCCCGGCGGACCGTGACGAGGGTGCTCGTGGCTTCCGTGGGCTTCTCGACCCAGGCGAGGTGGGTGACCGACAGCGCGGTGTCGGAGTTCCTCGTGACCCGCTCCGTGTCGTGCTGCTCCACGACGGTGTGGGTGGCGAGGTCCACCACGGCGACGCGGTTCCTCGGGGTCCCGTCCACGGTGGCGGTGTAGAGGGCCACGGCGGTGTCGGGCGAGTCGAGGTCGATGCGCGTGAAGACGGCGTCCGCCGGGAAGCCCGTCACCTCGTCGTCGGCGACGGTGTCCTGCGTCTTGCGGACGACGTGCAGATCACGGTGGCCGGTCTCGTCGGCCTTCGTCGTGAGGAGGGCGGATCCGGCGGGCTGCGCGCTGCCGTAGCCCTCGCCGAGGAGGCTGAGGTCGATCACCACGGGCGCGGCGCCGGTGGCCATGTCGTACATCGTGTAGACGGTCCCGTCGACCTTCGTGACGACGTCCGTCCGCCGGCTCGACTGGTAGCGGCCCGTGGGCAGCGCGGTGGTGGCGCCGTCCGCGTACCGCGTCCACCGGTAGGTGGAGTCGTTGTGGCGGGTCAGGAAGCCCGTCGGGCCGGTCCCGACGATCGCCGAGTCGTTGAGGAAGGGGAAGACGTCCTCCTGCGCGGCCTGCGTGCCCTGCGCGGCCGTCACGGCCGACGTCGTCGCCACGGCCGGAACGGCCGCCAGCGGTCCCGCCGTCACGGCGAGTGCGACGGCCACGGCCGTCGCGAGGCGGTGGCGGCGGGGTCTGTGCGTGCGGGTCAAAGCGGTGGTCCTCCCCAGGAGCTGCGGGCGTGGCGGAGAACGCCACGCCCGCAGGACTGCCGGGAAGACCGAAAGGTTGTACGTCCGTTCGGTACCGGTCAGGAGACCGCGTTGAACTTCGTGCCCTCGCCCGCGTACAGGCTCGTCGCCACCCGCGTGAACGGGGCCGTCGTGCTGCCCGTGCCGACGTACGCCCACGTGCCGCCCGATCCGTACCCGATCAGGTCGCCGCGGCCGTCGTTGTCGAGGTCGCCCGCCCAGGCGAGCTGGGAGAAGGCGCCCCAGCCGGCGCCGATGCGGGTGCGGGGCGCGAAGGTGCCGTCGCCCTTGCCGAGGAACAGCCACAGCACGCCCGCCGTGTCGCGGGCGACGAGGTCGCCGGCCGCGCCACCCGCCGTGTTCCCGACGGCGGTGATCTGGTTGTAGGAGTTGAAGCCGCCGGCGGCGAGCTTGACGCGGGGGGCGTAGGGGGCGGCCCAGTTGCCGGTGGCCTTGTGGAGCCAGAGGGCTCCGGAGGTGTCGACGGCGACGAGGTCGGGGCGGCCGTCGCCGGTCAGGTCCGACCCGGCCGCGATCTTGTTGTAGGCGCCCCAGCCGGCGCCGACGCGGGTGCGGTTGACGAAGGTGCCGTCGCCCTTGCCGAGGAAGCTCCACAGCACGCCGGCGGTGTCGCGGGCGACGAAGTCTCCGGCCGGACCGCCCGCCAGGTTCCCGGCGGCCTCGATCGCGTTGTACGCCTGGAAGCCCGCGCCGAGCTTCGTCCGGCGGGCCGACTTGATCTGACCGTTGACCGGCCCGTCGAAGAGGTCGTCGCGCCACAGGACACCGGCGGCGTCCCGGGCGAGCACGTCGGTCGAGCCGTTGTCGTCGAAGTCGTGCGCGTTGGCCCTGCGCTGGACCTGGAGGGTGCCCGAGACGGTCGCCGGGCCGCCGACGCCGTCGGTAGGCGTGGCGGTGGCCTTCCAGGTGTAGGCGCCGTTGGGGGCGCTGATGCCGTCCAGGACGCCGTCCCAGACGTAGGTGAAACGGTTCCCCGAGACGGACGGGGCCAGGCGCTTGGTGAGCTTCCTGCCCGTGGTGACGTGCGTGAGCGTGAGGTCCACGGTGGCGTTGCCCCGCGACAGGGTCCACTCCATCGGGACCGTCGTGCCCGTCTTCTCCAGGTCGGCGTAGGTGGGCACCTGGGCGTCGGCGAACTGCACGGCCATGACCCGGCCGGTGTCGGATTCGAGCGTGACCGTCGGGCGGGCGCCGCCGCTGCCGGTGATCCGGAAGAGGCCGTCGCCGTTCGCGTCGAAGCCGCGCACGAGCAGGGAGCCGTCGGGGGCGTGGGCCGCGCTGGAGAAGTTGTCCAGGACCCTGTACGGCTGGGCGCCCGCGTCCGTGAGGCTCCGCGCGTACAGCGGGCTCGGCGCCTCCGCGGTGGCGGTGCCCGGGACGCCGTAGAGGACCGTGTCCCCGACGATGCCCGCGACGACGGCACGGGTCAGCTCCCCGGTCAGGGGGACGCGCGCGACCGTCGTGGTGCCGGTCCGCTGCGCGCTGAACTCGAGGCCGCCCTCCTGCGTCGCGTGGACCCACCCCTTCCAGTCGGCGGTGAGGGCGCCGGTCGACGACTGGTCCCACTGGGAGGTGCCCGAGCTGCCGCCCCAGTCGACGACCGAGCCGTTGTTCACGTTCGACGTGGCCGTCCAGTACACGATCCGGTCGGTGGGGATGTACGGCTCCCGGACACTGCCCAGGACGACGAAGTCGTTGCCGCGGGAGGCGACGACCTTGTAGTCGATGTTCTTGGGGCGGGAGGAGAGCTTGCTCTTCTTGGTGACGCCGTTGACCTTCGAGAGCTGCCAGAGCTCGTGGTAGTCCTCGGTGGTCGACACGCTCACGAAGAGGTTCTCGTTGACCACGCCGACGAGCTTCGTGCTGCCGGACGGGAATTCGGCCCCGATGTTGAAGGACGCGCGCCAGGCGCCCCCGTTCTTCATGTCCCGTACGGAGATGGTGTTGCCGTCGCCCGTCACGAGGAGGTCGGAGTTGCTCTCGTAGCCGACGATGCCGGTGCCGACCGGCGTCACCGAGCCGTCCTCGTACTTGTGCCACTCCAGGACCGTGGTGTCGGCCTCGTTCTTGCGGGACGTGAGGTAGCCGGTGTCACCGACGCTGACGACCTCGGCGTCCACGGGCAGGTTCGCCCCGGTGGTCGCCTGCGCTCCGGCGACGGCGGCCGGGGCGGCCGCGACGGCCGGGACGGTGACGAGGGTCCCCGTGACCGCCGTGACGGTGGAGAGGGTGAGGAGCGCGGCGGCGAGGCGGCGGTGGGAGATGCGGGTGTGCTTCACGTTCACTTTCCTTGGACGGTCGGGAACCGGGAGAGCGGTGCCGGTCAGGCGAGCGCGTTGAACTTGCCGCCCTCGGCGTAGTAGAGCTGGCCGTACTGCTTGGTGCTCAGCGGGGCGTCCCACTTGCCCGTGCCCAGGTAGACGAAGGTCTCGGTGCCGTACGCGACCAGGTCGGGGATGCCGTCCCGGTTGATGTCCCCGGCGCCGACGAGCTGCTTGTACGCGCCCCAGCCGGAGCCGACGCGGGTGCGCGGGGCGAAGGTGCCGTCGCCCTTGCCCGCGAAGAGCCAGAGCACGCCCGCCGTGTCCCGGGCGAGGAGGTCCCCGGCGGTGCCGCCGGCGATGTTGCCGACGGCCGCGATCTGGTTGTACGTGTTGAAGCCGGCGGAGGCGAGCCGCACGCGGGCCGCGTAGGGGGCGTCCCACTTGCCGGTGGCCTTGTGGAGCCAGAGCGCGCCCGCGCCGTCCACCGCGACGAGGTCGGGGCGGCCGTCGCCGGTCAGGTCGGAGCCTGCCGCGATCTTGTTGTAGGCGCCCCAGCCGGGGCCGACCTTGGTACGGGCGGCGAAGGTGCCGTCGCCCTTGCCGAGGAAGCTCCACAGCACGCCGGCGGTGTCGCGGGCGACGAAGTCGCCGGCCGGACCGCCCGCGAGGTTCCCGGCGGCCTCGATCGCGTTGTACGCCTGGAAGCCCGCGCCCAGCTTCGTCCTCGTGCCGAGGTCGATGCCGGCGGAGGTCTCCGAGTGGAAGACGTCGTCGCGCCACAGCACACCTGCGGCGTCGCGGGCGAGCAGGTCCGGAGCACCGTTGTCGTTGAAGTCGTGCGGGTTGGCCGCGCGCACGATCTTCACGGGAGAGGTCTGCTTCACCGCCGGGCCGATGCCGTTCTTCGGCGTGGCGGTGAACTCCACGGCGTAGTCGCCGTTGGGGGCGTGCTCGTAGCCGCCACGGTCGTTCCACGTGACCTTGACGAGACCCGAGCTGCCCACGTTGTAGGAGTCGAAGGCGTGGTCCAACACGACCTTGCCGGTGCGGACGTGACGCACCTTCACCGTCCCGGAGGCCAGCTGCCGGGACAGCTGCCACTCCAGGGTGGCCTTGCCGTCGGTGCGGTCGAAGTCGACGACGGCCGGGACGCTGGAGCGCAGGACCTTCAGGGCGGTCGGCCGGCCCGTGCTCGCGACGAGCGTGACGGTGATCCCGCCGTTCTCGGCGACCGTGAGCCGGTAGACGCCCTCGCCCTGGGCGACGGTGCCGCCGTGCACGAGGAGACTGCCGTCGGGCGTCCGCACGGCGGAGGTGGCGGTGTCGAGCAGCTTGGACTTGGTGCCGTTGACGACGTCGACGGCGTTCAGCGCGAGCAGCGGGTTGGGCGCGGTGGCCACGTCGGCGGTCGGCACGGAGTAGACGAGCGCGCTGCCGAGGAGGGCGATGGAGGTGTTCGCGTAGACGCCGAGGTCGACGGAGCCGAGCAGGGGGCCCGCGCCCTCGGCGGCGCGCTCCGCGTACTTGAGGGTGGCGGTCCGGCTGCCGTTGGCGGCCGTCCACGTCTCGACCCAGGCCAGGTACGAGGCGTTGGCGTCGAAGTCCGCCGAGTACACCGCGTTGCCCGTCTCGCGGCGCTCGACGACGGACGCGGTCGTGACGTCGACGACGGCGACGAGGTGGTGGACGACGGACTCGGCGTCGCGCGTCGTGTAGTGCACGGCCACGGTGGTGGGCGAGGTCGGCTCGGCCCTCAGGATCCGGACGTCGCCGGGCAGCCCGCTCACCTGGCGGTTGGCGCCCGCGTCGACGCCCTTCCTCGACAGCCACAGCGAGCCGGTCCGACTGGCGTCGTCGTAGTACGAGAGGACGACCGTCCCGCCGATCGCCGCGTGGGTGAGGGGGGTGCCGTTCACCGAGAAGGACTCGTAGGACGCGCCCGGCTGCGACATGTCGTAGACGCGGTAGCCCCCGGTCGGCTGCCGCATCACGACGGAGTCGGAGAAGCCGCCGTAGTAGACGGCCCCGCCGCCCAGCGTGGGCAGGGCGGTGGTGGTGCCGTCCACGGTGCTGGTCCAGCTGTAGAGGGGGTCGCCGATCGGGCTGTCGGGCGCGGGCGCGGCGGTCAGGAAGCCGGACGGGCCCGCGCTGACGATCCGCGTGGCGGCCGGCATCGAGATCACGCCGTCGGCCGTGGCGGAGGCGCCCGGGGTCGTGCCGGTGCCGTCCGCCGGAGCGGCGGAGGCCGGGGCGGTCAGGGACGCGGCGCCGAGGGTGACGGCGAGGACGGCGGTGACGGCCGCGGTGAGGCGCCGGGAGGAGGGGGTGTGCCGCATGGGGGTGCCCTTCGGGGACGGGGGGACGAGGAGGAGGGGGTACGGGCGTGGGGCTCGTACCCCCTGGGTGCTGCCGGTCAGGTCCGAGGGTCAGACGAAGAGGTTCCGGAACGGGTCGGCGATGGTGTTCAGCGCGAACGGCCGGGCCGGGGCGAACGGGGCCTTCCAGACGCTGGTGCCCTTGTAGAAGGCGCCGCCGCCGGTGCCGACGGCGACCAGGTCGTCGCGGCCGTCGCGGTCGGCGTCACCCACGCTGACGATGTCGTCGTAGACCTTCCAGCCCGCTCCGACCTTCGTGCGGTTGGCGAAGGTGCCGTCGCCCTTGCCCTGGTGGAGCCAGAGGATCCCCTGGTGGTCGATGGCGACGATGTCGCCGGCCTTGGTGCCGGCGAAGTCGCCGAGCGCGAAGGCGTGGTAGACGCCCCAGCCGGTGGCACCGACGTTCCTGCGGGCCGCGAGGAACGGGGCGGTGTCCTTGCCGGTGCCGGTGTGCAGGTAGAGCGAGCCGCCGATGTTGGATACGCCGAGCAGGTCGGGCCTGCCGTCGCCGGTGACGTCGGCGCCGCCGATGAGGTGGTTGTACGTGTGCCAGCCGCCGCTGACCCGCATCGGAGCGGCGAAGGTGCCGTCGCCCTTGCCCTTGTAGAGCTTCAGGAAGCCGTCGTAGCCGACGCCGACGGCGTCGCCCACGGCGGTGCCGCCGAGGTTGCCGGTGGCCTCGATGCGGGAGCTCTGCGTCCACACGGAGGACGCGTCGACGGGCGCCTTGGCGGTGACCTTGCCGGTGGACGGCGTGTACGCGAGGTCGTACCGGAAGACCTTGCCGGCCCGGTCGATCTGGACCAGGTCGGGCGTGCCGTTGCCGTTGAAGTCGTGGCGGGCGGCGGTGGCCGGCCCGGCGGCGGTGGCCGCGGGCGCGGCGGCGAGGGCGAGGGCGCCGAGGGTGGCGGCGATGACCGCGGTGGCGGCCGTCGTGAGCCGGCGCGAGGAGGAAGAGGTGTGCACAGGAATCCTTTACCGAGGTCAGAACGGGCGGGGGAGGTACGGGATGCCGTCGCCCCAGAGACCGATCTCCTGCGGGGCTGTGTTCTTGAACGGAGCCCGCCAGTCGCCGGTGCCCAGGTGGACCTTCAGGGCGACGTCGTCGTGGTAGTGGAAGCCCCGGCCGACCAGGTCGGGGTGCCCGTCGCGGTTGATGTCGCCGACACCGAAGACGCCGCGGTAGTCCCCCCAGCCCGTGGAGATCCTGGTGCGGGGCGCGAAGGTGCCGTCGCCCTTGCCGAGGTGGAGCCAGGCGGTCCCGTACGCGTCGATGGCGACGACGTCGCCGGCGGGGCCGCCGGCGATGTTGCCGACACCGGCGACGGAGCGGTAGACGCCCCAACCCTTGCCGAGGTTCTTGCGGGCGGCGAGGAAGGGGGCGGTGTCCTTGCCGGTGCCGGTGTGGAGGAACAGCTCGCCGGTGGCCTTGGAGACCCCGAGCAGGTCGGGCTTCCCGTCGCCGGTGACGTCGCTGCCGCCGACGAGCTCCTTGTACGTGTTCCATCCGGTGCCGACGCGGATGGGCGCGGTGAAGGTGCCGTCACCGCGGCCCTTGCGGAGCTGGAGCACGCCTGCCGTGTCCCGGGACACGAAGTCGCCGACGCCGGAGCCGCCGAGGTTGCCGGTGGCGACGTTGAGGGACGCGTTCAGGGTGGCGGTGTCGAGGTCGGTCAGCGTCCAGTACTCGGCGGTGATCTTGCCCGTGGCCGGGTCGTACTTCGTGTCGACCCGCTTGACCGTGGGCCAGGCGTAGTCGTCGACGATGATGTCGGGCGTGCCGTTGCCGTTGAAGTCGTGCCAGGTCACCGGGGTGACCGGGGCCGTGGCGGCCGTGGCGGCGGGCGCGGACAGCACGGCCGCCCCGAGCGTGGCGGCGAGGACGGCGGTGACGGCCGTCGCGATGCGACGGTGCGATGCGGTGGTGCGACGCAAGTGAAACGTTCCTCCCCCAAGGAGGGCGCGCGCGGCGAAGAGCGCGTCACCCGGAAATCCGTAGAGCACGGCCCGCGAAGCAAGATCTTTCACGAGGTGCCGCAGGGTCAGACACGCGGCCGGGCCGGAGGGTTGTACGAGGGTTCACGGAAAGTTCAGCCCGCCTCGCGGGAGCCCCCGCCGCATGCCCGGACCCCGACCGCCCGCCCCCGGAGGCCCGGACGGGCGATCGGGGGCGGGCGGCCGGAGGGCGGAGGGTCAGGCGACGGGGGAGTAGCCGTACGCGAACGCCACTCCGGTGAGCTGGCGGGCCTGGAAGGGGGCCCGCCAGTCGTTCGAGCCGCGGAACAGGTACGAGTCCCCGTTGTACGCGTGCACGTACAGGTCGTTGCGCCCGTCGCGGTTGGCGTCCCCCACGCCGATCAGGTCGTCGTACGCGCCGAACCCGGCGCCGATCCTCGTACGCGGCACGAAGCCGCCCCTGCCGTCGCCGAGGAAGCTCCACAGCACGCCGGACCTGTCCCGGGCGACGAGGTCCCCGGCGGTGCCGCCGGCGATGTTGCCGACGGCGGTGATCTGGTCGTAGATGCCGAAGCCCACCCCGAGCTTCACGCGTCCCGAGTAGGGGGCCGTGTCGAGGCCGGTGCCCCTGTACAGCCAGAGGACGCCCGCCTTGTCGATGCCGACGAGGTCGGAGCGGCCGTCACCGGTGAAGTCGCTGCCGCCGGTGATCCGGTCGTACGTGTTCCAGCCGCCACCGATGCGGATGCGGCCGGCGAACGTGCCGTCGCCCCGGCCCTTGAACAGCCACAGCACGCCGGTCTTGTCGCGGGCGACGAAGTCGCCGACGCCCGACCCGCCGACGTTGCCGACGGCCTCGATCCGGTCGTAGACGTTCCAGCCGGTGCCGAGCAGGGCCGGCCCCGGCGTCGAGGGTTCGACGAGCTGCCCGTTGTTCGCGTACGCCGAGTAGTTCGAGTCGTGCCGCCACAGCCGCCCGGCGGCGTCCCGTGCGAGGACGTCCGGCGTGCCGTTGTCGTTGAAGTCGTGCGGCGCGGCCTTCCGGACGACCTTGAAGGTGCCGGAGGCGGTCGCGGCCGGGCCGATGCCGTTGAGCGGGGTGGCGGTGACCGTCCAGGTGTAGTCGCCGTTGGGGGCGCTCACGCCCGAGGGGCCCAGCTCGCCGTCCCACGCCATCGTGACCCACGGGTTGTACGGGTGGGTGTCGTACTGGGTTCTGGTCAGGCCGGTCCGGACGTGGCGCACCGTCATCCTCACGTCGACCGTGGTCCGGGACAGGTTCCACGTGAAGGAGGCCCGGCCGCGGGTCTTGTCGAAGTCCACGACGGCGGGGACGTTGTTCGTCCCGATGACGACCTTGGTCGGTTCCCCGGTGGGCGCCACGAGGGAGACCAGCGGGTTCCCGGCGCCGTCGGCGGTGATCCGGTACAGGCCCTCGCCCCGCGCCACCGTTCCGCCGCGCACCATCAGGCTGCCGTCGGGGGCGGCCTCGGACGAGGTCAGGTGGTCGAGGAGCCGGACCTTGGCCCCGGTGGCCGGGTCGACCGCGGTGAGGGCGTACAGCGGGCTCGGGGCGCCGTAGTCGAGGCCGTCGGCGTCGCCGTACACCACCCGGTCGCCGACCAGGCCGATCTGGACGCCGTACGCCTCCACGTCGGCCAGCGGGATGCGCTTGGCCGTGCCCGTGGCGCGGTCGAGGACGACGATCGAGGTCCGGTGGGCCGCGGTGGACTCGGTCCACGCCACCCGGGTCGCGGAGACGGCGACGTCACCGCCGAGCGAGGCGGCCGGGCGGTCGCGGATCTCGTCGACGACGCCGGTGGCGAGGTCGAGCAGTCCCCACTTCTTCGCCGTGCCCACGGTGAAGGTGACCAGGGCGTCGTCGGGGGTGCCGGGACCGACCGCGAAGGCGGTCGCGCCGGCCGGCAGGCCGGTCACCGCGACCGCGCCGGCCTCCTTGGTGTGCTTCCGCAGCACCGTGCCGCCGTCTTCGGAGGCGACGGTCGTGAACACGGCGTCCGCCGCGGCCCCGACGTACATGGCGCCGCCCCCCGAGAAGCCGACGGGGACGTCGAGCGCCGACATCGTGCTCAGGTTCCGCAGCGTGACCTGGTAGCTGCCGACGAAGACCAGGTAGTCCGTGGTGCGCGAGGAGCGCAGGAGGACGTGGCCGGAGTATCCCGTCGAGGCGCCGGTCGCGTACGACGTCCAGCGCGTGTCGTAGGTCTCCGGGTTCTGCGAGAGGAAGCCGGTGATCCCGGCTCCCGTGACCTTGAAGTTCTTGGGGAAGGTGACGGCGGTGGCCGCCGTGCCCGCCGTGCCCGTGACGACGCCGGTGGGAGCCGCGGTAGCGGGAGCCGTCAGGACCCCGGCGCCGAGGGTCACGGCGAGGACGGCGGTGACGGCGACGAACAGCCGCCGGCGAACTGGTCGGACGTGGGACAAGAGCTGTCTCTCCCTGTGGGTGGGACGAAGGGTTCGTGTCAGGCGAAGAGGTCGAAGGGTTCGATGGAGGGGGCCCACCGCAGCGCGGACGTCTCCTCGCGCGGACGCAGCGGCGCGTGCCAGTCGCCGGTCCCCCGGTAGAGGTACGACTCCGAGACGGAGAGGTCGGCGCGGCCGTCCCGGTCGGCGTCCCCGAGGCCCACCAGGTCCCAGCCGGCCCCCCAGCCGCCGCCGATCCGGGTCCGGGGCGCGAGCGTGCCGTCCCCC
This sequence comes from Streptomyces sp. NPDC004266, assembly GCF_042874095.1. Lineage (NCBI taxonomy): Bacteria > Bacillati > Actinomycetota > Actinomycetes > Kitasatosporales > Streptomycetaceae > Streptomyces > Streptomyces sp. NPDC004266. The sequence goes on along the minus strand of NZ_JBIAMM010000003.1, from coordinate 268,488 downwards.
TTGCCGAGGTGGAGCCAGAGCACACCGGCCCGGTCACGGGCCACGAGGTCCCCGGCGGGGCCCCCGGCGAGGTCGCCGACGGCGGTGATCCGGGTGTAGATCCCCCAGCCGGTGCCGAGCTTCCGGCGCGCCGCGAAGGGGGCGGTGTCCCGTCCGGTGCCCGGGTGCAGCCAGAGGACGCCCGCCTTGTCGGTGGCGAGGAGATCGGGCCGGCCGTCGCCGGTCAGGTCGCTGCCGCCGGCGATCCGGTCGTAGACGTTCCAGCCGGCGCCGATCCGGATGCGGCTGCTGAAGGTGGTGTCCCCGCGGCCCTTGAACAGCCACAGCACGCCGGCCCGGTCGCGGGCGACGAAGTCGCCGACGCCGGAGCCGCCGAGGTTGCCGGTGGCCTCGATGCGGTCGTAGATGTTCCAGCCGCCGCTGACGGCCTTGGAGTAGGGCTCGACGAACCTCGTGTACCCGCCGTCCCGTTCGTAGAAGGAGTCGCCCAGCCACAGGCGGCCCGTCGTGTCCCGGGCGAGCAGGTCAGGGGATCCGTCGCCGTCGAAGTCGTGGGGCTGGGTCCGGCTGCGGATCACGCTGAAGGACCCGGAGGCGACCAGGGCCGGGCCGATGCCGTTGAGCGGCTCGGCGTCGATCCGCCAGGTGTACGTACCGGTCTTCGCGCCCGTCGAGAGGCTGGCGTCGCCAGGCCAGTCCATGTCGCCGTGCCACGCGTAGTGGGCGTACGTGAAGTCGGCGGCCTGCTCGGAGAGGGGGTGGAAGTCGTCGACCAGGGTGTCGCCGGTGCGGGTGTTGCGGAGGGTGAGGGTGCCTCCCACGTTGATCCGCGAGAGCCGCCACGTGAGGTCGACCGACCCGGTCCGGCTCAGGTCGATCACCGACGGGATGCCGTGGCCGAGGAGGGCCACCCTCGTCGGCTCGCCGCTGGAGGCGACGAGCGTGGCGACCGGCACGCCGCCGGTGCCGGGCGCGATCCGGTACAGGCCCTCGCCCTGCGCGACCGTACCGCCCTGGACGCCGATCGCGTCGCCGGGCGCGTCGACGGCCGTGACCACGTGGTCGAGGAGCTTGCGGGTCGCCCCGGTGGTCAGGTTCCGCGCGGTCAGCGCGTGCAGCGGGTCGGGGGAGTAGTCCCGCAGGCCGTCGCGGCGCGCGTACGTCACCCAGTCGCCCACCAGGGAGACGGTGAGGTCGCCCGCCCCGGGGCTGAAGCGCTGGACCAGGCCGGTGGCCCGGTTCAGGACGTTCACCGTGGTGAGCCCGGTCGCCGTCGGCTCGGTCCACGCGACGTGCGTCGCCGAGAGGGCGAGGCCGCCGTCGGAGGCCCGCGCCCGCTGCGCGGTGACGGTGGCGGTCGTGAGGTCGACGACGGCCCAGTGGTGACGGGCCGTCGTCCCCGAGCCGGTCCGGTACGACAGCAGGGCGTCGGTGCCCGCGGCCCCGACGGCGAACAGTCCGGTCGCGTTCGCCGGCAGACCCGTGACGGCCCGCTTCGACGGAGCGGTGTCGCCCGGGGCGTACAGGTCGAGGTTCTGGCCGCCGGTGGCGTTGGCGGTGGTGACGAAGAGGGTCGAGCCGACGGCACCGGCCTCCTGGGCGTCCGGGCCGGCCGTGGACAGGTCGACCCAGAGCGGTGCGGTGCCCGTCGCCATGTCCCGGAGGGTGACGCCGCCGCGCCACATGTCGATCACCGTGTCGGAGTCGCGCGAGCCGAGGACGGAGTGACCGGCGGCGAAGGACGTCGTGGCCCCGTCCGAGAAGCGGGTCCAGCGGGGCGGGGTGGCACTGGTGTCGTCCCAGGTGAGGAAGCCGGTCCTCCCCAGGCCCCAGAGCCCGCGCCCCTTCGGGTACGGCACGGCGGAGGCCGTCGCCCGCACCCCCGCCACGGTGTCCGCCGTGGCGGGGACGGCGGACAGGACGCCCCCCACGGTGACGGCGAGCGCGGTGCCCACGGCGACGGCGAGCATCCGGCCGGGCGTACGGAAACGGGATGTGCGAAGGCGGTACGACAAAGCTGCGGTCCTCCCCGGGGTGGCCGCGCCGGCGGAGGGCGGCGGCCGTGGCGCGCGGAGGCGGCCGGTGGTGCCCCCCGACCGGAGCGTCGCCTCGCGCGAAAGACCGGGCGGACGCTACCACCTGCCCCCGGCGCCCGTCACGATCTTTCCCGCCGCTCCACCGCGCCCCGGACGTACGCCGCCTGCCCCGCGTGCTGGAGGTCGTCCGCGATCACCGACACCAGGCGGACGCCGAGCGTGACCGGCGGGTCCCAGCGGGTGTCGACGATCCGGTCCAGGTCCGCGTTGGTGACCGCGCGGATCAGTTCCTCGGTACGGGCGTGCACGGCGTCGTGGTAGCCGAGCAGCAGCTCCGCCGGCGCACGGACCTCGCCGACCTGCGCGCTCGTCTGGCCGTAGCCGGTGGCGCGCTTCGGGAAGGGCAGCCCGAAGCGGTCCGCCCAGCCGTCCGAGGTCCACAGCTGGTCCGTGTCGAAGGCGTCCGCGAGGTGGTCGTCCTGGACGCGGGTGAGGTGCCAGACGAGCCAGGCGACGGAGTTCGCGTCGGGGTCGATGCGCACGGCGAGCTCGTCGTCCGTCAGCCCTTCCACGGCCTCGTGGACGACCTCACGGATCCGGCCGAACGCGTCGACCAGCAGACCGGCACTGTTCATGGGGGCTCCTCGGGGTCGGGACCTGTGCGTCGGGGACGGGGAGCTAAGGCCGGCGTTCCTGCCGCCACCGCTCCACCGCCGCCTCCACGTCGAACGGCCTCAGGTTCAGCGGCGGGCCGGCGGGCGGGCGGGCGAGGGCTTCGACGATCCTGGTGTTGATCTCCCCGAGGACGCGGCGCACCTGGCTCTCGGAGACGGCCGCGGCCACCGCCGCCTCCGCGTCCTCGGCCTCCTTGCGCAGGGCGAGGGAGGGCGGCAGGACGGACGCGCCCTCGCGGTGCATCTTCCCCTTGATCCACCACAGCTCGTCGTACGGGGCGGCGTCGTCGGGGAGCGGCTTCCCGAAGCCGGGCAGGTCGCGGAAATCACCGCGTTCCGCCGCCTCGCGGATCTGTTTGTCGACGAACGACTCGAAGCTGACTCCGGGCGGCTTGCGTTCCGTCATGTGTCCAGACTACGTACACGCGGCCGTGCGGGCCTCGCCTCGGAGCCCGGCTCGGTGACGAACGGCTACCGAGCGTGCACGCGTCCCGGGTCCGGAAAAGGGCAGGAGCCCCGGCTCGTGCCGTGAGGCACGGAGCGGGGCTCCTTGGGTACTGCTCTAGTCGTGCGTTCGCCGACCCGGGCAACTTAGGCCGGGGAGACGTTCTCCGCCTGCGGGCCCTTCGGGCCCTGCGTGACGTCGAAGGTCACGAGCTGGTTCTCCTCGAGCGAGCGGAAGCCGTTCGCGTTGATCGCGGAGTAGTGGACGAAGACATCCGGGCCGCCGCCGTCCTGGGCGATGAAGCCGAAGCCCTTTTCAGCGTTGAACCACTTCACGGTTCCGGTAGCCATGAGCCCTCCTATGGGCCAAAGGGTCGCCCTGCTCCAGAACCTGCAAACAAGTCTGAAAACTACAAAAGCCTGCGGGTCACATGCTCCGCAGGCTCTGTACTGCAAGGGAAACCAAACTGCAACTTGCGTCGAGCGTAGCACGCAGGACGCTCGCGGCGGTAGAGGGAAAGATCACGTCACCCGCATGTTTGATTCCGTTCCGTGCGCTGACGCGCGTGCCCCGCCGATGCCCACACTGCGAGACGGGTCTAGCCTCGCGATGTGGACAAAGCAACCGACGACCAGCAGCGCAGCCGGCCCCGCGTCGGACACATCCAGTTCCTGAACTGCCTTCCCCTCTACTGGGGCCTCGCGAGGACCGGGACGCTCCTCGATCTCGAGCTCACCAAGGACACGCCGGAGAAGCTCAGCGAGCGGCTCGTCCGGGGCGATCTCGACATCGGCCCGATCACCCTCGTCGAGTACCTCCGGAACGCGGACGACCTGGTCGCGCTCCCCGACATCGCCGTCGGCTGCGACGGGCCCGTCATGTCCTGCGTGATCGTCTCCCAGCGGCCCCTGGCGGAGCTCGACCGCGCGCGCGTGGCCCTCGGTTCCACCTCCCGCACCTCCGTGCGCCTCGCCCAGCTGATCCTGGCCGAGCAGTACGGGGTCGAGCCCGACTACTACACCTGTCCGCCGGACCTCGGCCTGATGATGCAGGAGGCGGAGGCCGCCGTCCTCATCGGCGACGCCGCGCTCCGGGCCTCCCTGCACGACGCGCCCCGGCTCGGCCTCCAGGTCCACGACCTGGGGCTCATGTGGAAGGAGTGGACGGGCCTGCCGTTCGTCTTCGCCGTGTGGGCGGCCCGCAAGGACTTCCTGGCGCGCGAGCCGGAGACCGTCCACGAGGTGCACCAGGCGTTCCTGGCCTCGCGCGACCTCTCCCTCGAAGAGGTCGCCAAGGTCGCCGAGCAGGCGGCCCGCTGGGAGACCTTCGACGCCGAACTCCTGGAGCGGTACTTCCGCACGCTCGACTTCCGTTTCGGCCCCGAGCAACTCGCGGGCGTACGGGAGTTCGCCCGCCGCACCGGCCCCACGACCGGCTTCCCGGCGGACGTCGCGGTGGAACTCCTGCCGTCCCCGGTGCGATAAGCGGCGCGGCCGCGGGGAATGGCGCGGCAAAGAAATGCCGGGGGCCCGCCCCGCGCGCCGGGCGGGCCTTTCCGTGTCCAGGGCGGGCCTTTCCGGGCGCCTCCGGGAATGCGGTCGCTCTCCCCGGGACGCCGGCGCCGGACCACCGGTAATGGGACGCGCCGGCGACACGCCGGGAATTCACCGGATATTCGCCGGAACCCCGCGTGTCTCTCCCCGGCGCCCCACCCGCCGTCCCCCTCCCCGGCCTCCGGCGGCCGGGGAACGGCACCCTGCGGAAGTCGCGAGGAGCGCTGGCGTAGGCTGGCTCGGTCTGTCATAACCCCTCCGAAAGGGACGCACCCGGTGACCGAGAAGGCCGAACTCCAGTCTGTTCTCGACCGCGCCGCCGCGGGTGGCCGGATCACCCCCGAGGAGGCGCTCGACCTCTACCGCTCGGCGCCCCTGCACGCACTGGGCGCCGCCGCCGACGCGGTGCGCCGCCGCCGGTACGCGGGGACCGAGCACATCGCGACGTACATCATCGAGCGGAACATCAACTACACGAACGTCTGCGTGACGGCGTGCAAGTTCTGCGCGTTCTACGCCGCCCCGAAGGACACCGAGAAGGGCTGGAGCCGGGACCTCGACGACATCCTGCGCCGCTGCGCGGAGACCGTGGAGCTCGGCGGCACCCAGATCATGTTCCAGGGCGGCCACCACCCGGACTACGGCGTCGAGTACTACGAGAAGCACTTCGCCGCCATCAAGAAGGACTTCCCGCAGCTGGTCATCCACTCCCTCGGCGCCTCCGAGGTCGAGCACATGGCCCGCATCTCCGGCGTCTCCGTCGAGGAGGCCATCACCCGCATCCACACGGCCGGTCTGGACTCCTTCGCGGGCGCCGGCGCCGAGCTGCTCCCCGAGCGGCCGCGCAAGGCCATCGCCCCGCTCAAGGAGAGCGGCGAGCGCTGGCTGGAGATCATGGAGATCGCCCACAAGCTGGGCGTCGAGTCCACCTCCACCATGCTGATGGGCACCGGCGAGACCAACGCCGAGCGGATCGAGCACCTGCGGATGATCCGTGACGTGCAGGACCGGACGGGCGGCTTCCGGGCCTTCATCCCGTACACGTACCAGCCGGAGAACAACCACCTCAAGGGCCGGACGCAGGCCACGCTCTTCGAGTACCTGCGGATGATCGCGATCGCCCGGCTCTTCCTCGACAACGTCGCCCACATCCAGGGCTCGTGGCTCACCACGGGCAAGGAGATCGGCCAGCTGACCCTGCACTACGGCGCGGACGACCTCGGCTCGATCATGCTGGAGGAGAACGTCGTCTCCTCGGCGGGTGCCAAGCACCGCTCCAACCTGCGCGAGATGATCGACATGATCCGCACGGCGGACCGCGTCCCGGCGCAGCGCACCACGACGTACGAGCACATCGTGGTCCACGACGACCCGGCGAACGACCCGGTCGACGAGCGCGTCGCCTCGCACATCTCGTCCACGGCGATCGCGGGGGGCACGGCGCACCCGGAGCTGAAGCTCCTCGACGCCCACTGACGCGCCCGTGCTGACCCTCCACGTCGCCGAGGCGACACCCGGGAGCGCCGTCCTCGTCGACGGCGCCCTCGTCGCCGCCGTCGGCCCGTACGAGGACCTGGCCGCCGCCCGGCCCGAGGCGCGGGTGCGGCGGTGGCCCGGCATCCTCACCCCCGGGCTCCTCAACCCCTACGGCCCCGAGCTGCTCGAACAGACCTACCACCCGGACCCCCGGGAGGCCGCGGAGTTCGGCACCGAGCCGATCACGGGGGAGCGGGCGCGGGCGATCTTCCGCGCCGACCCGGCGCGGCTCGGCGCCAGCGCGCGGCGCGGCGTGCAGCGGATGCTGGCGCACGGCACGGTCGCGGTCGCCGGCGAACTGCGCGGCCGGGCCGCGCAGGACGCGGTGCGGCGGGCCGGCCTCGCCGTCGGGCAGCGCCCCCCGTCCCTGCCCGGGCCGCCGTCCCTCTCCCCGGTGCCGCTGATCCTGCTGCCCGCCCCGGTGCCGGGCGGCCCCGCCCGGTTCGCCGTCTTCGACGTCCCCGACCGGGCGGCCCTGGTCCGCCTCGGCGCGTCGACCTGCGTCGCCACCGTCCTCGGCGGCCGCCTGGTCCACCGGCGCCGGTAGCCGGGCCCGGCTCAGCCGCCCCGGACCGGGGCGCCCTTCTTCTGCACCGGGTACTCGTCCGCGTACTTCAGCAGATCGGTGAAGCGGGCGTCGCGTACGACGGCGAGCAGCTGGTCCGGCGTCACGGGCGCCGAGGCACTGTCCGAGGGGTCGACGGAGAGCAGCGCGTTGCTCCTGCCGTACCGCGTGACGACCATGGCCCCCAGGGTGTCGGTCCTGTTCACGGCCACCGCGTACACCTGCGCGGTGCGGCCCCCGCCCAGATCGGCCTTCTCGCAGGTGACCTTCGGCGGCCGGTTCCGGCACTCCTGGAGGCGCTCCCCCTCGGCGGGCCGGACGGACAGCTTCACGGGGAAGGTCCCGCCGCCCGCGGTGATCCGGTACGAGGACACCTCGCCCGCGACCGGCCGGACGTCCTCGACGGACGCCGGCAGCAGTTCGTCGAGGAGGGCCGACACCTGCTGCTGGAACTGGGCGCGGCGCGCGCTCTCGGCGTCGGAGAGCTTCTCCGGCGGCTCCTGGCCCGGAGTCGGCCGGACCTGCACCGGCGTGTGGTACGCCGAGGGGAAGGCGGCCGGCGGCGCGGCGGGCATCGCGACGCCGGGGTCCGCCCCGGGCAGCAGGGACAGTCCGAGCGCGGCCGCGGTCACGGTGCCGAAGACACCGCCGGCGACGGTGAGCCGGGTCCGCGCGCGGCGCCTGCGGCCCAGGCGCACCGCGACGGGCGCGAGGTCGGGAAGGGGTGGCAGCTCCTGTGTCGTCCGGTCCATGGCACGGCGGAGCATCGTTTCGTCGTCCACGCGGGGCCTCAGCTTCCGATGGCGTAAGGGTGGAGTTGGGGATCGGCGGTGTAGAGGTGTGCCTCGCCGAGGCGGTCCCGGAGCCGGGCCAGCGAGCGTGAGCACTGGCTTTTGACCGTCGCCTCGCTGCAGCGCATCAGCGAGGCGACGGTCTCCACACTCAGGTCCTCCCAGTAGCGAAGGACGACCATGGCGCGGGCTCTGGGCGGAAGCTCGGCGAGCGCGGCGAGCAGCGTGACCCTGAGGTCCGGCTGTTCGGTGTCCCGCGCCGGGCCGAGCCCGCCGGTCTTGGTGAAGGCGAGCAGGTCGCGCAGCCGACGGCGCCGTTCGGCCAGGAACGTGCGGGTGAGCACGGTCTTGGCGTAGGCGTGCGGATGCTCCGCCGCCCCGGCCCGCCGCCAGTGCTGGAAGAGCTTGGCGAGGGTGGTCTGTGTGAGGTCGCGGGCGGTCTCCGCGTCCCCGCACAGGAGGTACGCGGTGCGGTACAGCCGCGTCTGCGCGGATCGGGCGAACTCCTCGAACCCGACGTCCGAGCCAAGCGGTGACGGCATCTCGCTCCCTTCGTCAGCACTGTCACCCATCCTTGAGCGCGCCCGGCCGGAAAAGGTTGAAGCCGATTCCTGGAAATCTCCAGAGGGCCGGGGCCGGTCCCCGGCCGCCCGGGGGGTGGCTGCCACAATGGCCGGGTGAGCCGAGCATCCCTGGACAAGCAGCCGCACGAAGTCGCCTCGATGTTCGACGACGTGGCGGCGAACTACGACCTCACCAACGACGTGCTCTCCCTCGGGCAGGACCGGCGCTGGCGCAAGGAGGTCGCCAAGGCGGTCGACGCGCGGCCCGCGCAGAAGATCCTCGACCTGGCCGCCGGGACCGCGACCTCCTCGCAGCCGTTCGTGAAGGCGGGGGCGTACGTCGTCCCGTGCGACTTCTCCCTCGGGATGCTGCGGGTCGGCAAGAAGAACCACCCGTGGATGCCGTTCACCGCGGGCGACGGCATGAGGCTGCCGTTCCGCGACGACGTCTTCGACGCGGTCACCATCTCCTTCGGGCTGCGGAACATCCAGGACACCGACCGGGCGCTGCGCGAGCTGCACCGGGTGACGAAGCCCGGCGGCCGGGTCGTCATCTGCGAGTTCTCGCACCCCACCTGGGCGCCCTTCCGCACGGTGTACGAGGAGTACCTGATGCGCGCGCTGCCGCCGGTGGCCCGCGCCGTGTCCTCCAACCCCGACGCGTACGTGTACCTCGCGGAGTCCATCCAGTCCTGGCCGGACCAGCCGACCCTGGCGGGCATGATGCAGAAGGCCGGCTGGTCGAAGGTGGCCCACCGGAACCTGACGGGCGGCATCGTGGCCCTGCACCGCGGCTTCAAGGCCTGACCGCCTCCTGCCCCCGCCCATGAACTTCCCCCATCCTTCCCTCGACCCCTCCGGGAGATCCGCCGTGACCGAGCAGCCCCTCTCCGAGCACACCGCAGATGTGATCGTCGTCGGGGCAGGCCCGGCCGGCTCCACCACCGCGTACTACCTCGCCAAGGCCGGACTCGACGTCCTGCTCCTGGAGAAGACCGCGTTCCCCCGCGAGAAGGTCTGCGGCGACGGCCTCACGCCGCGCGCCACCAAGCAGCTCGTCGCCATGGGCATCGACATCTCCGAAGAGGCCGGCTGGCTGCGGAACAGGGGCCTGCGGATCATCGGCGGCGGCGTCCGCCTGGAGCTCGACTGGCCGGAGCTCGCCTCGTACCCGGACTACGGACTCGTCCGCAAGCGCGACGACTTCGACGAGCAGCTCGCCCGCCAGGCGCAGAAGGCCGGCGCCCGGCTGTACGAGCGCTGCAACGTCGGCGCGCCGATCATCGACGACCGCACGGGCCGGATCACCGGCGTCCACGCGAAGCTGGGCGAGGAGAAGCGCGAGGTCACCTTCCACGCCCCGCTCGTCGTCGCCGCCGACGGCAACTCCACCCGGCTCTCGCTCGCCATGGGCCTGCACCGGCGCGAGGACCGGCCGATGGGCGTGGCGGTCCGGACGTACTTCACGAGCCCCCGGCACGACGACGACTACCTGGAGTCCTGGCTGGAGCTGTGGGACCGGCGCGGCCCGCAGGACCGTCTGCTGCCCGGCTACGGCTGGATCTTCCCGATGGGCGACGGCACGTCCAACGTCGGCCTCGGCATCCTCAACTCCTCGAAGGCGTTCCGGGAGCTGGACTGGCGCGAGGTCCTCAAGGCCTGGTGCGCCTCCATGCCGGAGGAGTGGGGCTACACCCCGGAGAACATGACGCAGCCGATCCGCGGCGCGGCCCTGCCGATGGCGTTCAACCGCCAGCCGCACTACACCAAGGGCCTGCTGCTGGTCGGCGACGCGGGCGGCCTGGTCAACCCGTTCAACGGCGAGGGCATCGCGTACGCGATGGAGTCGGGCCAGATCGCGGCCGACGTCATCGTCCAGGCGCACGCGCGCGCGACGCCCGCCCAGCGCGAGCTGGCCCTGCGGAACTACCCGCAGGTCCTCAAGGACACCTACGGCGGGTACTACACGCTGGGCCGCGCCTTCGTGAAGCTCATCGGAAACCCGAAGATCATGAAGATCGCGACCCAGCGCGGTCTGACCCACCCGCTGCTGATGAAGTTCACCCTCAAGATGCTGGCGAACCTCACGGACCCGACGGGCGGCGACGCCATGGACCGCATCATCAACGGCCTGTCGAAGGTGGCGCCGAAGGCCTGAGCGGCGTCAGGCGCAGCGCTTGACGACTCCGGCGAACTGCCGGCTCATCGGAGGCCGGGGCACGCGGGCGCGCAGCTCCGCGCTCCGGCCGGGCGCGTCGTGGCGACAGTGACGGCACGGCCAGACCGCCTCGGCGAGCAGGGCGAGCAGATGGAGCTGGGCGCGCGACAGACCGCCCAGCTTCTCGCGCATGTTGGTGACGTGGAACTTGACGGTGCGCTCGGTGATGCCGAGGTGTCCGGCCAGATCCGTGTTGGACTCCCCGCCGGGCATCGCCCAGAGGACCTCGACCTCGCGGTCCGTCAGGGAGTCCAGGTGGCGTAACGCGGTGGTGACGGGGTTGATCCTGGCGGCTCGGGTTCCGTCACCATCGGCTGGTTCGGGTCGGCAGGACGGGCACTGACGAAGCATGAGTCTCCCCCCAGAGAATGCATTCGTTGGGCACTGTGCGACGGAACCGCGGCACTGGTTCCCGATGGGAACGGTAAACGGATCGAGTCGGAAAAAGATGCCCGCACGGCCGGATCGGGATGTCCCTGGGACATCCCGGCGGCCGGAAATCGACTGGGCCGCCGACCTGTCGTCCTCGGTCCCGCGGCTCAGCCGGCCAGCGTGGCCGCCAGCTTCAAACGGTCGTTGAGCTCGGTCTTCGCCTGGTTCAGGGTCTCGGCGTTCTGCTCGACGCTCCGCTTCTGGTAGGCGCTCTCGACGGTGTACCAGATGCCGACGAGGTTGGCCTTTTCCTTACAGGCGACGTCCTGCTTGGCGGCGGCGATCGCCTTCGGACCCCCGTAGGTGTTGGGGTTGAGACCCAGGTCGCTCTGCGGACTGACCGGCTCGTCGACCGTGTATCCCTTCTCGGCCATGCAGGCGGACCAGGCCTTCACCGCGGCGACGACGCGGGAGTCCTCGCGGGACCGGGAGTTGGCGTCCATCGTCAGGTTGGTGACGAACATGGCGTCCACCGCGCCCTTCTTCGGCGCGTAGACCGTGAGGTAGCCCTCGCGGATGCAGCCGCCGATGGGCACCTTCTGCCCGTTGAGGGTCTTGCCGCTGTCCTTGCCCCTGGCCTCCTCCAGGCTCATCGGCTGGGGGCCCTTGTAGCCGGTGGGGCCGCTGAGGGCGAGCTTGCCGCTCGTGCCGAGGACCTGGGTGGGCGGCTTCGCCGGCGGCTGGGCGCCCCGGTTGGGGACGTAGCCGTAGCGGGCCGCGACGGTGGCGTCGGTGAGGCCGTACCGGGAGTCGTCGGACCGGCCGCCGACGGCGGGCGTCAGGGGCAGCTCGAAGTCGAAGCCGAAACGCTTCATGCAGTCGCTGGTCACCCGGGCCTGTGCCTGCTCCAGCTTGCGGCGCTGGTCGTCGGTGGTCGCGTAGGCGTCCAGCGGGTACGAGAGGCCGGTCGTCGACAGCAGCCGGGGGATCGTCCCGATCGCGGGCTCCTGCGCGGAACCGTCGCCACCGCCGCCGTCCGACTCGGAGGAACAGGCGGTGAGGAGCGCGGCGCTCAACAGGAGAACGGTCGCGCGGGCGGCGATTGGACGCATGGGGCTGCTCCAGGGACGTGTGCGTGTCTACCATGGGAGCAGCCGTTGCTCTGCCCGCCTCATTCGGGCGGAGCAACGGCTGCCGCGGTGGTGCGTGCGCCGGGGCCGTGAGGCTACTCCGGCGGATCAGCTGGGTGGTGCTTCACGAGACCCTGGTGATCAACGGGCCTTGTAGTGGTACGCGGAGGAGATGCGGTTCTTGAAGTTCGTGGACGCGTTGCCGACGTAACCCGCCGGCAGGCTGCCCTCGATGCCGCCCGCGTAGGCGTCGGTGTAGACCCACCACGTCAGGGAGTCGGCGTTGTAGTACGAGGCGGTGTTGTCGTTCACCGACTCGCCCGCGCCGGCACCCGGGCCGGGGAAGCGGTCGCCGTCGAAGTTGTCGTCCGCGACGTAGAGGTCCCAGACGGCACCGGCCTGGCCGGAGTTGTAGAACAGGCCGAACTCGCCGCTCTCCAGGTAGCCGTTCTTGCCGGTGGCCGCGGAGGCCGAGCCGGCCGTGGCGAGCGCGCCGGCGCCGATGGCGGCGAGCGCGATGGCCGTGGCGGCGACGCGACGGAGTGCAGTGCGCTGCATGTCGTTGCCTTTCACGTAGCTGTTGCTGATGGGTTCGCTGTGGCCCGGAGTGGACCGGTGTCCATACGAGCATCGCCAACTCGGCCGCGTCCACTGTCCGTTGAGACAGTTACCGGTCCGGCCGCCCACGGATATGCTCGTCGCGTCGAGGTGCCCGCCGGGCGCCGCAGACCTATCGCGCAGGGGCCTTGTACGTGGCGTAGCGCAACGCCGCGTCGGCCCCCTCCTGCGCGTTCCCATGACGCCCCGTAGACGGGGAATCCCCGTCGGAAGGACCGTTTCTGATGAGACGCCTCATGGCTGTGCCCGTACTCATCCTCGCCCTCGGGCTCGGGGGGTGCTCGAGTGACGGGGACGGCGCGACCCGGTCGGAGCCGAGCACCGCGAAGACCACCGCCTCCACCTCCTCCGCCCCCTCCTCCGCGCCCTCGAACGGCGCCGGCGGCTGGGCCGCCTACTACGACTGCCTCGGCGCCCAGGGGCTCAAGCTCCAGGACAGCGAGGGCGGGGAGAAGCGCGTCGACAAGGACGCCAACAAGCCCGAGGCGGTGGCCGCGGCGGAGAAGGCGTGCGCCGCGAAGCAGCCCGGGAAGGGCCAGGCCGACCCGGCGAAACTGGAAGCGGCCAGGAAGCTCTCCGCCTGCATGCGCAAGGAGGGCATCGCCGACTACCCGGACCCCGACCCGGCGACCGGCGAGGTGGCGCTCGACGGCGACCTGGGCGCGCGGATGAAGGGCGACCCCAAGGTGATCACGGCGCTGAAGGCCTGCGGTCCCAAGGCCGCCGGCGGAGACGGCGGGACGGTCGTCGGTGGCTGACGACACCCCGCCCGGCACGACCCCGCCCGGCACGGAGCCGCCGGGCGGGGTCGCGGACAGTTCCCGGACCCCCGGCGGCGACGCCGGGGGCGCCCGGATGAACCGGCGCCGGTTCTGGGTCGCCGCCCTCGTCGCGGGGGCGGTGGCCCTGACCGGCTCCGGCCTGGCGGCCACCGCCTTCATCAGGTCGCCCGCGCAGGTCGCGGCCGACGCCGAGCCACCGCCGCAGGACGTGCTGATCGCCCGGGTGGAGAACCGGGTCCTCGCGGAGACGGTCGTCCTGCGCGGCACCGTCGCCGCCGGCCAGAGCATCCAGGTCGCGCCCGTCTCGGCGGGCGGCGAGGGCGGCGCCGCCCCCGTGATCACCAAGGTGTCTGTGAAGAGCGGGGACGCGGTGCGCTCGGGGAAGGTGCTCCTGGAGATATCCGGCCGTCCCGTCTTCGTCCTGCGCGGCGGCCTGCCCGTCTACCGGGACCTCAAGCCCGGCGCCACCGGCGAGGACGTGAAGCAGCTCCAGGACGCGCTCGACGCGCTCGGCCACGGCCGCGGCGGCGACGAGAAGGGCACCTTCGGGCCCGGCACGAAGGACGCCGTCGAGGAGTTCTACTCCTCCATCGGCTACGACCCCAGGCCCGCCGTCGACGACGACGGCGCGGCCGTGGACGGCGCCAAGGCCTCCGTCACCGGTGCCGAGCGGGCCCTCGTGGACGCCCGTGACGCGCTCGCGGCCACCACGGACGACGCGCAGAAGAAGACGCTGAGGAAGGCCCGCGACCGGGCCGCCGAGGACCTGGACACCGCCCGCGAGGCGCTCGCGAAGGCGGAGGCGGCGGCCGGCCCGATGGTCCCGGCGGCCGAGGTCGTCTTCGTACGGACCTTCCCCGCCCGGGTCGCCACCGTCACGGCCCGGACGGGAGCGCAGGTCTCCGGCACCGCCATGACCCTCTCCTCCGGCAGGCTCATGGCCCAGGGCTATCTCCAGGACCACCAGAAGGGGCTGATCCGCGCCGGGCAGAAGGTGCGGATCCTCGCCGAGACGACGGGACAGGAGACGACCGGCCGGGTGGTCTCGGTCGCGGACACCCCGTCCCAGCAGCAGGACCAGCAGTCCGGCACGCAGGGCTCGGGCTCCGGCGGGGGCGGCGACGGCGCGGGAGGGGACGGCGCCCAGGGCAACGGCGCCGTCGGCTACCTCTTCACCGTCGAGCCGGCCCGCGAGCTGCCGTCCGGCCTCGCGGGCCAGGAGGTGCGCCTCACCATCGAGGCCGCCTCCACCGACGGCAAGGCCCTGGTCGTCCCGGTCACCGCCGTCTCCGCCGGCGTGGACGGCAAGACGGTCGTCACCACCGTCGACGGCACCGGCCGGCAGGAGCGGATCGAGGTGCGGACCGGCACGACCGGCGACGGCTTCGTGGAGGTCGTCCCGCTCACCCGCGGCGCCCTGAAGGAGGGCGACGAGGTGGTCACCGGCGTGAACCCGGGCGCGGCCTCGGGAAACCCCCAGGGGTCGCCGTGAGCAGCACGAGCGAGGGGACCGGGGCGGCCGGGGCGGACGGCCGGGGCGTCCCCGTCATCGAGTTCCGCGCGGTGAGCCTGACCTACCCGGGGCCGCCGCCCGTCGCCGCCCTGAAGCCCTGCGAACTCACCGTCCAGCAGGGCGAGTTCATCACCGTCGTCGGCCCGTCCGGATCGGGCAAGTCGACCTTCCTGAACGTCGCGGGACTCCTCGACGCGCCCACCGGCGGCACGTACCTCCTGGACGGCATCGACACGGCGGCGCTGCGCGACGGAGAACGGACGGCCCTGCGCGGGCGGCGGATCGGCTTCGTCTTCCAGTCCTTCCACCTCCTGCCGCACCGCAGCGCCACGGAGAACGTCACGCTCTCGATGGTGTACTCGGCGGTGCCCCGCGCCGAGCGCCGCGCCCGCGCCCGTACCGCCCTCGAACGGGTGGGACTCGGCCACCGGGCCGAGGCGCTGCCGGGCCGGCTGTCCGGCGGCGAACGCCAGCGGGTGGCCATCGCCCGGGCCCTGGCCGGCCGGCCGTCGCTGCTGCTGTGCGACGAACCGACCGGCAACCTCGACTCGGACAACGCCGGGTCCGTCCTGGACCTCCTGGGCGAACTGCACGCCTCCGGGATGACGATCGTCGTGATCACCCATGACGCGGAGGTGGCGGAGCGCGGCGAACGGACGGTGACGATCCGCGACGGGATGCTGAGCGAGCCGGCGAGGGAGGGACGGGCGTGAGGCGGTCCCCGAAGGACGAAGGTGCCCACGAGGAGTCCCCGAAGGGCGAAGGCCCCCACGAGGAGTCCCCGAAGGGCGAAGGTCCCCACGACGAGGCCCCGAAGGGCGAAGGCCCCCGGAAGGAGTCACCGCGGCGGCGCCGGGTGGTCGAGCCCTCCCGGCTCGCGGCCCGCGACGTCCTCGCGGAGGCCGTCGCCGGAATGCTCCAGCGGCCGGGGCGCTCCGTCCTCACCGCGCTCGGCACCGTCCTCGGCGTCGGCACGTTCGTGGCGATCCTCGGGCTGACCGCGACGACGTCCTCGCAGATCGACTCGCGGTTCGACATCCTCACGGCCACCGAGGTGACCGTCGAGGACGTCGCCCGCGACCAGAACGAGTTCGCCGATCCCGCCTTCCCGGCCGACGCGGACGCCCGGATCGAGCGGCTCGGCGGGGTCGAGGACGCCGGCGTCTACTGGACCGTCCGCCTGGCGCCCGGCACGGCCGTCCGCTCCGCGCCGGTCGGCGACGGCACGGGCAGCGAGCGGATCGAGGTCGTCGCGGCGTCCCCCGGGGCGCTGCGGGCGGCGGCGCCGACGCTCGCCCAGGGCCGTCTGTACGACGAGTTCGCGTCCGGGTCCGGCCAGCCGGTCGCGGTGCTCGGCAGGGCCGTGGCGGACCGGCTCGGCATCACGACCCTGGAGACCAGCCCCGCCGTGTTCATCGGCGACGAACCCTTCACGGTCGCCGGGATCATCGACGACGTGAAGCGCAGGGCCGACGTCCTGATGTCGGTCACCGTGCCCCGGACGACCGCCGAGAAGCTCTGGGGACCGCCCCAGCAGGGCGACGCGAAGATGCTGATCACGACCGCGACGGGCGCGGCCGCCCAGATCGCGCGGGAGGCCCCGGTCGCGCTGCGCCCGGACCATCCGGAGTATCTGAAGGCCGTCCCCCCGCCGGACCCCAGGACCCTGCGCGCGGGCGTGACCGACGACCTCGACCAGCTCTTCCTGCTCCTCGCGGCGGTCTCGCTGGTGATCGGCGCGGTCGGGATCGCCAACACCACCCTCGTGGCGGTGCTCGAACGGACCGGCGAGATCGGCCTGAGACGGGCCCTCGGCGCCCGGGGACGTCACATCACCGTCCAGTTCCTCACGGAATCGGGCGCCCTGGGGACGATCGGCGGGCTCGTCGGCACGGCGCTCGGCGTGTCCACGGTGATCGCGGTGGCGCTGGTGCGGGACTGGACGCCGGTGATGCACACGGGCACGGTCGTCGCGGCCCCGGCCGTCGGCCTGGCCACGGGCGTCGTCGCCGGGCTGTACCCGGCGTGGCGTGCCTCGCGCATCGAGCCGGCCGAGGCGCTGCGCCGCTGAGCCTCCGGCACGACGAAGGGCCGTCGCTCCCCCGAGGAGTGACGGCCCTTCGGCATGCTGCGGGGTCGATCAGAGGATGCGGACGGCGCCCGAGGGGGTGTCCCAGTCCATGGAGTGCTGGACCACGCCGCTGGACGGGTTCTGCGCGCCCACGTACTGGCCGCCGCCGACGTAGATGGCGACGTGGTACGAGCCGCTGCGGCTGCCCCAGTACAGGATGTCGCCCGGCTGCAGGTCGCTCAGGGAGACGGAGGTGCCCATGCTCGACTGCTCGTACGAGATGCGGGGCAGGTCGATGCCGGCCGCGCGGTAGGCGGCCTGGACGAGGCCGGAGCAGTCCCAGGAGTTGGGGCCGGTGCCGCCGGAGACGTACGCGTCGCCGATCTGGGCCTTGGCGAAGGCCACGATCGCGGCGGCGGAGCCGGTGGGGGCCTGCGTCTGGCTGCCGCTCTCGGAGGTGGTGGAGCCGCTGTCCGACGAGGAGCCGCCGTCGTCCGACGAGCTCTGGGTGGAGAGCTGGGTGCGGGCGGCGTCGCGGGAGGCGCGCTCGGCGGCCTCCTTGCGCTCCTGCTCGGCCTTGAGGCGGGCCTCCTCGGCGCGCTCGGCCGCGGCCTTGCGGTCGGCCTCGGCCTTGGCCTTCTTGGCCTCCTTGGCGGCCTTCTGCAGCGCCGCGTCCTCCAGGGACCGGAGGTTCTGGTCGAGGGCCTCCTGCTGGGAGGCCTCGGCGGAGGCGGCGACGGCGCTGGCGAGGCCGCCGGCGGCGTCGAGCGAGCCCAGGGTGGGCATTTCGATGGTCTCGGTCACCGGCTCGGCATTCGCCGGCCCGGCAGCACCGGCCACCGCGATGGTGCCGAGGACGCCACCGGCGACTCCGGCGCGGAGCGCGAGCTTCGAGGCGCTGCGGCGGGGCTTCCGGTGGCTGGGTATGTGAGCGGTGTGGGACATGGGAACAACCGCTATCAGGGCTCGACGGTTCCCTTCAAGAAACGTGGGGTGCGCCACAGTTGCGTTTGGAATCCGTGAATCCGCCTCGCGCGCAACCTTATTGACGCCGTAACGGGCAAATCGGTCATGGCCCATCCAGCCCTTGATCACGGGTTTTCATTGAAACGCCCGAATTGCCCGACGCTTACCACCTCTTGACGCCGATGGCCAAGCCCTCTTCTTTTGAAGCTCTTGTGACGTGACGCAGGTCACACTTCGCTCGTGAAAACGCGCACGCGTCCACCTCCGTACGCCGGACCCCCCGACCGGGCGACGGCGGGTTTCTTTACCACTTGGGCGCGTCCACGGCCAATTTGCCTGTACTGGCCATCACTTGATAGTGCAACACCCCCTCCGAGCAGCGATTTCCGGTCCGGATGTCACATCTGGTGATCACCTGCGTGCTTCACGCGACATGATCACGCTCATCCGACTTCATGATCCTTCGTCGGGTGGTGGAGATCACAAAGTCGTTGCTGCACCCCGTGTCGCAGATCACAGAGGGGCGGGCATAAGATGCGGGGCAGTCGGGCTTGTGAACTGCCTCACATGAAGGCGATCTTCCACGGCCCGGCGGTGCGGTCCAACGGTCAAGGACGACTGGAAGGAGCGAGGAGCGTGAATGCGTACGCGCCCGTCCTCGTGCTCGGTGCCCTGGGTGCGGGGTTTGCGATCTTCTCCGTGGTCATGGCCACGCTTATCGGGCCAAAGAGGTACAACAGGGCAAAGCTTGAGGCGTACGAGTGCGGCATCGAACCGACGCCCACTCCCGCCGGGGGCGGTCGCTTCCCGATCAAGTACTACCTGACGGCGATGCTCTTCATCGTCTTCGACATCGAGATCGTCTTCCTCTACCCCTGGGCCGTCACCTTCGACGCCCTGGGGCTTTTCGGGCTCGTGGAGATGCTGCTCTTCGTGCTCACCGTCTTCGTCGCCTACGCGTACGTGTGGCGACGCGGCGGCCTGGAATGGGACTGAGGGGCTGAGGGGCACCTATGGGACTCGAAGAGAAACTCCCGAGCGGCTTTCTGCTGACGACGGTCGAACAGGCCGCGGGCTGGGTGCGCAAGGCGTCCGTGTTCCCCGCGACCTTCGGCCTCGCCTGCTGCGCCATCGAGATGATGACCACCGGAGCCGGCCGGTACGACCTGGCCCGCTTCGGCATGGAGGTCTTCCGCGGCTCGCCGCGCCAGGCCGACCTGATGATCGTGGCCGGCCGGGTCAGCCAGAAGATGGCGCCCGTCCTGAGGCAGGTCTACGACCAGATGCCCAACCCCAAGTGGGTCATCTCCATGGGCGTCTGCGCCTCCTCGGGCGGCATGTTCAACAACTACGCGATCGTGCAGGGCGTCGACCACATCGTGCCGGTCGACATCTACCTGCCCGGTTGCCCGCCCCGTCCGGAGATGCTCCTGGACGCGATCCTCAAGCTCCACCAGAAGATCCAGTCCTCCAAGCTCGGCGTGAACGCCGAGGAGGCGGCCCGCGAGGCGGAGGCGGCGGCGCTCAAGGCGCTGCCGACGATCGAGTTGAAGGGTCTGCTCCGTTGAGTGACGAGACACCCAACCCCGACAAGGACCTCAGCGCGCAGAACCTGCCCGGTCAGCGCGGTGACCACGGCGAGGAGGTCCGCGTCCAGCGCGGCATGTTCGGAGCCCGGAGCGGCGCCGACACCTCCGGCTACGGCGGCCTGGTCCGCTCGGTCCGGCTCCCCGGACCGGCCACCCGCCCGTACGGCGGCTGGTTCGACGAGGTCGCCGACGAGCTGGAGGGCGCCCTGGAGGAGCAGGGCCTCCTGCCCGAGAACGCCATCGAGAAGACGGTCGTCGACCGGGGCGAGCTCACCTTCCACATCGAGCGCGAGCACCTCGTCCGCGTGGCCCGCACCCTGCGCGACGACCCCGCCCTGCGCTTCGAGCTCTGTACCGGCGTCTCCGGCGTCCACTACCCGGGCGACAAGGGACGCGAGCTGCACGCCGTCTACCACCTGCGCTCGCTGACCCACGGCCGGCTGATCCGCCTGGAGGTCTCGGCCCCCGACGCCGAGCCGCGCATCCCGTCCCTCGTCGCCGTCTACCCGACGAACGACTGGCACGAGCGCGAGACGTACGACTTCTTCGGCATCGTCTTCGACGGCCACCCCGCCCTCACCCGGATCATGATGCCGGACGACTGGCAGGGCCACCCGCAGCGCAAGGACTACCCCCTCGGCGGCATCGCCGTCGAGTACAAGGGCGCCCAGATCCCGGCTCCGGACCAGCGGAGGTCGTACTCGTGAACAGCACCGGCGCGTCGTCCGCACGCGAGACCACCGAGGGCGCCGTCTACACGGTGACCGGCGGCGACTGGGAGGAGGTCGTCCAGTCCGCCGCGAAGGCCGACGACGAGCGCATCATCGTCAACATGGGGCCCCAGCACCCGTCCACCCACGGCGTGCTCCGCCTCATCCTGGAGATCGACGGCGAGACCGTCACCGAGGCGCGCTGCGGCATCGGCTACCTCCACACCGGCATCGAGAAGAACCTCGAGTACCGGACCTGGACGCAGGGCACCACCTTCGTCACGCGCATGGACTACCTCACCTCGTTCTACAACGAGACGGCGTACTGCCTGGGCGTGGAGAAGCTCCTCGGCATCACCGACCAGGTCCCGGACCGCGCCAGCGTCATCCGCGTCCTGCTGATGGAGCTCAACCGGCTCTCCTCGCACCTGGTCTGCATCGCCACCGGCGGCATGGAGCTCGGCGCCACCACGATCATGATCTACGGCTTCCGGGACCGCGAGATGATCCTGGACCTGTACGAGCTGATCACCGGCCTGCGCATGAACCACGCGTTCATCCGCCCCGGCGGCCTCGCCCAGGACCTCCCGCCCGGCGCCGTCGACGCCGTGCGCGAGTTCGTGAAGACCATGAAGAAGAACCTGCCGGAGTACGACAAGCTCGCCACCGGCAACCCCATCTTCAAGGCCCGCATGCAGGACGTCGGCTACCTCGACCTCACCGGCTGCATGGCCCTCGGCGCCACCGGGCCGATCCTCCGGTCCGCGGGCCTCCCGCACGACCTGCGGAAGACCGACCCGTACTGCGGCTACGAGAACTACGACTTCGAGGTCCCGACCGCCGACACCTGCGACTCCTACGGACGCTTCCTCGTCCGCCTGGAGGAGATGCGGCAGTCCCTGCGGATCGTCGAGCAGTGCCTCGACCGCCTGGCCCCCGGCCCGGTCATGGTCGGCGACAAGAAGATCGCCTGGCCCGCGCAGCTCGCCCTCGGCACGGACGGCCTCGGCAACTCCACCGACCACATCGCGAAGATCATGGGCACCTCCATGGAGGCCCTGATCCACCACTTCAAGCTGGTCACCGAGGGCTTCCGGGTCCCCGCCGGACAGGCCTACGCGACCGTCGAGTCGCCCAAGGGCGAGCTCGGCGTCCACGTCGTCTCCGACGGCGGCACCCGCCCCTACCGGGTCCACTTCCGCGACCCGTCCTTCACCAACCTCCAGGCCATGGCAGCGATGTGCGAGGGCGGCCAGGTCGCCGACGTCATCGTCGCCGTCGCCTCCATCGACCCCGTGATGGGAGGCGTCGACCGATGACAGACCAGATCAGCCTGGGCATGCCCCAGCTCCCCGCCCCCGCGTACCCGGCGGACGTCCGCGCCCGCCTGGAGGAGGACGCCCGGGCGATCATCGACCGCTACCCGGGCTCCCGCTCCGCGCTCCTGCCGATGCTGCACCTCGTGCAGTCGGAGGAGGGCCACGTGACCCGCACCGGCATGCAGTTCTGCGCCGACATGCTCGGCCTGACCACCGCCGAGGTCACCGCCGTCGCCACCTTCTACACGATGTACCGGCGCAAGCCCTCCGGCGACTACCAGGTCGGCGTCTGCACCAACACCCTCTGCGCGGTCATGGGCGGCGACGCCATCTTCGAGGAGCTCAAGCAGCACCTCGGCGTCGGCAACGACGAGACGACCGCCGACGGCAAGATCACCCTCGAACACATCGAGTGCAACGCGGCCTGCGACTTCGCCCCCGTGGTGATGGTCAACTGGGAGTTCTTCGACAACCAGACGCCCGAGTCCGCCAAGAAGATGGTCGACGACCTCCGGGCCGGACGCACCGTCGAGCCCACCCGCGGTGCCCCGCTCTGCACCTTCAAGGAGACCGCCCGCATCCTCGCCGGCTTCCCCGACGAGCGCCCCGGCGCCGTCGAGGCCACCGGCGGCGCCGGCCCGGCCTCCCTCGTGGGACTGCGCCTGGCGAAGGGCGAGAAGCCGCACCGCCGAATCGTCCACCCGCGTGGTGAGACCTCCGGACAGGAGGGGGAGTGATGACCTTGGCCGCCGAGATCAACAACAGCAGCCCCGAGAAGCTCCTGGCGCCCGTCCTGTCGGCCTTCTGGGACCAGCCGAACTCCTGGACCCTGGAGACCTACGAGCGCCACGAGGGCTACCAGGGCCTCAAGCGGGCCCTCGCGATGAGCCCCGACGACCTCATCGCGTACGTCAAGGAATCCGGCCTCCGCGGACGCGGCGGCGCCGGCTTCCCCACCGGCATGAAGTGGCAGTTCATCCCGCAGGGCGACGGCAAGCCGCACTACCTCGTTGTCAACGCCGACGAGTCCGAACCCGGCACCTGCAAGGACATCCCCCTCCTCTTCGCCAACCCGCACTCCCTCATCGAGGGCATCGTGATCGCCTGCTACGCGATCCGCTCGAACCACGCCTTCGTCTACCTGCGCGGCGAGGTCGTCCCCGTCCTGCGCCGCCTCCACGAGGCCGTCCGCGAGGCCTACGCCGCCGGCTACCTCGGCACCAACGTCCTCGGCAGCGGACTCGACCTCGAACTCACCGTGCACGCCGGCGCCGGTGCGTACATCTGCGGTGAGGAGACCGCGCTGCTCGACTCGCTCGAAGGGCGCCGCGGCCAGCCCCGGCTGCGCCCTCCCTTCCCCGCGGTCGCCGGTCTGTACGCCTGCCCCACCGTGGTGAACAACGTCGAATCCATCGCCTCGGTTCCCGCGATCCTGCACAAGGGCAAGGACTGGTTCACCTCGATGGGGACCGAGAAGTCCCCGGGCTTCACGCTGTACTCGCTCAGCGGGCACGTCGCCTCGCCCGGCCAGTACGAGGCCCCCCTCGGCATCACCCTGCGCCAGCTCCTCGACATGAGCGGCGGCATGCGCCCGGGCCACCGGCTCAAGTTCTGGACGCCCGGCGGCTCCTCCACCCCCATGTTCACCGACGAGCACCTCGACGTGCCCCTCGACTACGAGGGCGTCGGCGCCGCCGGCTCCATGCTCGGCACCAAGGCGCTCCAGTGCTTCGACGAGACCACCTGCGTCGTCCGGGCCGTCACCCGCTGGACCGAGTTCTACGCCCACGAGTCCTGCGGCAAGTGCACGCCCTGCCGCGAGGGCACGTACTGGCTGGTCCAGCTGCTCCGCGACATCGAGGCCGGCAAGGGCCGGATGTCCGACCTCGACAAGCTCAACGACATCGCCGACAACATCAACGGCAAGTCGTTCTGCGCCCTCGGTGACGGCGCCGCCTCGCCGATCTTCTCCTCGCTGAAGTACTTCCGCGAGGAGTACGAGCAGCACATCACGGGCCGGGGCTGCCCCTTCGACCCGGCCAAGTCGACCGCCTGGGCGGACAACCACAAGGAGGTGACCGCATGACCGTCATCGCGTCCACCCCCAGCGGCGGCGGCAGCGCGCCGGTACCGCCCGAGGACCTCGTGACGCTGACCATCGACGGCGCCGAGATCTCCGTCCCCAAGGGGACGCTGGTCATCCGCGCCGCCGAACAGCTCGGCATCGAGATCCCGCGCTTCTGCGACCACCCGCTCCTCGACCCCGCCGGCGCCTGCCGCCAGTGCATCGTCGAGGTCGAGGGCCAGCGCAAGCCCATGGCCTCCTGCACCATCACCTGCACCGACGGCATGGTGGTGAAGTCGCAGCTCACCTCGCCCGTCGCCGAGAAGGCCCAGCACGGCGTGATGGAGCTGCTGCTCATCAACCACCCGCTGGACTGCCCGGTCTGCGACAAGGGCGGCGAGTGCCCCCTGCAGAACCAGGCCATGTCCCACGGACAGGCCGAGTCCCGCTTCGACGGCGTCAAGCGGACCTACGAGAAGCCGGTCGCGATCTCCACCCAGGTGCTGCTCGACCGCGAGCGGTGCGTCCTGTGCGCCCGCTGCACCCGCTTCTCGAACCAGATCGCCGGCGACCCGATGATCGAACTCGTCGAGCGCGGCGCGCTCCAGCAGGTCGGCACCGGCGAGGGCGACCCCTTCGAGTCGTACTTCTCCGGCAACACCATCCAGATCTGCCCGGTCGGCGCCCTCACCTCCGCCGCCTACCGCTTCCGCTCCCGCCCCTTCGACCTGGTCTCCTCGCCGTCCGTCTGCGAGCAGTGCGCCGGCGGCTGCGCCACCCGCACCGACCACCGGCGCGGCAAGGTCATGCGGCGGCTCGCCGCCGAGGACCCGGAGGTCAACGAGGAGTGGATCTGCGACAAGGGCCGCTTCGGCTTCCGGTACGCCCAGCAGCGCGACCGGCTGACCACCCCGCTCGTCCGGAACCCCGAGTCCGGTGAGCTGGAGGCCGCCTCCTGGCCCGAGGCCCTGGAGGCCGCCGCCCGCGGGCTCGTCCGCGGCCGGACCGGCGTCCTGACCGGCGGGCGGCTGACCGTCGAGGACTCCTACGCGTACGCCAAGTTCGCCCGGGTCGCCCTCGACACCAACGACATCGACTTCCGGGCCCGGATCCACTCCGGCGAGGAGGCCGACTTCCTGGCCTCCGCCGTCGCCGGACGGGGACGCGACCTGGACGGCAGCGGCGTCACGTACACCTCGCTCGAAGCCGCCCCGGCCGTCCTCCTCGTCGGCCTGGAGTCCGAGGAGGAGGCCCCCGCCGTCTTCCTGCGGCTCCGCAAGGCCTGGCGCAAGCACGGCCAGAAGACCTACGCGGTCGCCCCGTTCGCCACCAGGGGCCTGACGAAGGCGGGCGGCACCCTGCTCCCCGCCGCCCCCGGCACCGAGACCGAGTGGCTCGACGCCCTCACCTCCCGGGTCGGCCTCTCCGAGGAGGGCGCCGCCGCGGCCGAGGCCCTCCGCCGGGAAGGCGCCGTCCTCGCCGTCGGCGAGCGGCTCGCGGGCGTGCCCGGCGCGCTCACCGCCGCCCTGCGCGCCTCGACCGCCACCGGCGCCCGCCTCGTGTGGATCCCGCGCCGCTCCGGCGAGCGCGGCGCCGTCGAGGCGGGGGCGCTCCCCGCGCTGCTGCCCGGCGGCCGGCCCGCGACCGACCCCCGCGCGCGTGAGGAGGTCGCCGCCGCCTGGGGCGTCCGCGAGCTCCCGCACCGCTACGGCCGCGACACCGGGCAGATCGTGGAGGCCGCGGCCGGCGGCGAGCTCGCCGCGCTGCTCGTCGCCGGCGTCGAGGTCGCCGACCTGCCGGACCCGGCACGCGCGCGTGAGGCCCTCGACACGGCGTTCGTGGTCTCCCTGGAGCTGCGGCCCGGCGAGGTCACCGAACGCGCCGACGTGATCCTGCCGGTCGCGGCCGTCGCCGAGAAGGCCGGCACCTTCCTCAACTGGGAGGGCCGGGCCCGGCTCTTCGAGGCCGCGCTCAAGCCCGAGCAGATGACCCGGCCCCTCGCGCCGACCGACGCCCGCGTGCTCCACATGCTGGCCGACGCCCTCGACGCCCACCTCGGCCTGCCCGACCTGCGGTCCGTGCGGCGCGAGATGGACCGGCTCGGCGGCTGGACCGAGGAGCGGGCGACCGAGCCCGGCGCGCCCGGCCGGCCGGCGCCCCGGCCCGGCGACGGCGAGGCCGTCCTCGCCGGACACCGGCTCCTCCTCGACCTCGGCAGGCTCCAGGAGGGCGACGCCGCCCTGGCCGGCACCCGGCACGCCGCCGTCGCCCGGCTCTCCGCCGCCACCGCCGCCGACACCGGCGTCAAGGACGGCGACGTCCTGGAGGTGACCGGCCCCGCCGGCTCGGTCGCCTTCCCGCTCCAGGTCACCGAGATGCCCGACCGGGTCGTCTGGCTCCCGCTGAACTCGGCGGGCCGGGGCGTCCTCTCCGACACCGGCGCCCGCCCCGGCTCCCTGGTCCGCATCGGCCCGGCGACCCCGCAGGAGGTGCAGGCATGACCCCGAACGTCCTGGCCGCCGAAGACCTGTCCATGTTCGGCACGGACCCCTGGTGGCTCGTGCTGATCAAGGCCGTCTTCTGCTTCGCCTTCCTGATGATCACCGTGCTCTTCTCCATCGTGTGGGAGCGCAAGGTCGTCGCCTGGATGCAGCTGCGCATCGGCCCCAACCGGCACGGCCCCTGGGGCATGCTCCAGTCCCTCGCGGACGGCATCAAGCTGATGCTCAAGGAGGACGTGATCGTCAGGAAGGCCGACAAGGTCGTCTACGTCCTCGCCCCGATCATCGCCGCCATCCCCGCGTTCATGGCGATCGCCGTGATCCCCTTCGGCCCGGCCGGCGACGAGGTCTCGATCTTCGGCCACCGGACGGCGATGCAGCTGACCGACCTGCCGATCGCGATGCTGTACGTCCTCGCGGTCGCCTCCGTCGGCATCTACGGCATCGTCCTCGCCGGCTGGTCCTCCGGCTCCACGTACCCGCTGCTCGGCGGCCTGCGGTCCTGCGCGCAGATGATCTCGTACGAGATCGCCATGGGCGCGGCCTTCGCCTCGGTCTTCCTCTACTCCGGGTCGATGTCGACCTCGAAGATCGTCGAGGCGCAGGCGGACCGCTGGTTCGTGATCCTGCTGCCGGTGTCGTTCATCATCTACATCGTCACGATGGTCGGCGAGACCAACCGTGCCCCGTTCGACATGCCGGAGTCCGAGGGCGACCTCGTGGGCGGCTTCAACACCGAGTACTCGTCCATCAAGTTCGCGATGTTCATGCTCGCCGAGTACGTGAACATGGTGACGGTCTCGGCCGTGTCGGTGACCCTCTTCCTGGGCGGCTGGCGGGCCCCGTACCCGATCTCCACCTTCTGGGAGGGCGCCAACCACGGCTGGTGGCCGATGCTCTGGTTCGTCGTGAAGGTGCAGCTGCTGCTGTTCTTCTTCATCTGGCTCCGCGGCACCCTGCCCCGCGTCCGCTACGACCAGCTGATGAAGCTCGGCTGGAAGGTCCTCATCCCGGTCGCCGTGGTCTGGCTGATGCTGGTCGCCACCGTCCGCGCGCTGCGGAACGAGAACATCGCCTTCTCCAACATCGTGCTGTACGTGGCCGGTGCCGTCCTCGCCCTGCTCCTCCTCTCCTTCGTGGCGGACGCGCTTCGCGACCGGAAGGCGAAGGAGGCCGCGGCCGGTCCCGCCGACGAGCGGTCCTTCGACCCGATGGCCGGCGGCTTCCCCGTACCTCCCAAGCCCGGACAGTCCCTGCCGCCCGTGCCGCGGCGCAGGTCCCGGTACGACCGGGACCTCGTTGTCAGCGGCGGCCCCGATACTGCTACTGCGAGTG
The DNA here is from genome assembly GCF_042874095.1 of Streptomyces sp. NPDC004266. Lineage (NCBI taxonomy): Bacteria > Bacillati > Actinomycetota > Actinomycetes > Kitasatosporales > Streptomycetaceae > Streptomyces > Streptomyces sp. NPDC004266. The sequence continues at coordinate 241,136 of NZ_JBIAMM010000003.1, read as the reverse complement.
ATGGAAAGGAGACGGACGGTGTCTGATTTCCAGAATCCGGTGGCCGGCTTCGGCGTGACCTTCAAGGCCATGTTCAAGAAGCGGCTGACCGAGCAGTACCCGGAGCAGCAGAAGACGACGGCGCCCCGCTTCCACGGCCGGCACCAGCTCAACCGTCACCCCGACGGCCTGGAGAAGTGCGTCGGCTGCGAGCTGTGCGCCTGGGCCTGTCCCGCCGACGCCATCTACGTCGAGGGCGCGGACAACACCGACGAGGAGCGCTACTCGCCGGGCGAGCGGTACGGCCGCGTCTACCAGATCAACTACGCCCGCTGCATCCTCTGCGGACTGTGCATCGAGGCGTGCCCCACGCGGGCGCTGACGATGACCAACCAGTTCGAACTGGCCGACTCCTCCCGCGAGAACCTGATCTACACCAAGGAGCAGCTCCTCGCGGGCCTGGAGGAGGACATGGTCGACACCCCGCACGCGATCTTCCCGGGCATGACCGAGCAGGACTACTACCGGGGGCTCGTCACCGAGGCGGCGCCCGGCACGGTCCGTCAGGTCGCCGTGTCCAAGGGGGAGAAGGGCGAGCCGGAGGGGGCGGACGCATGAGCGCGAACCTCGCGGCGGCAGTGACGCTTTCCGCCGGGACGTCCACCGGTGAGGCCTTCCAGTTCTGGGTCCTCGGCACCGTCGCCGTCGCCGGCGCGCTGTCCACGATCCTGATGCGGAAGGCCGTGCACTCCGCGCTCTGCCTCGCGGGCACGATGATCGTCCTCGCGGTCTTCTACCTGGCGAACGGCGCGTACTTCCTCGGCATCGTCCAGATCGTCGTCTACACCGGCGCGATCATGATGCTCTTCCTCTTCGTCGTCATGCTGGTCGGCGTCACCGCCGCGGACTCGCTGAAGGAGACCATCAAGGGCCAGCGCTGGCTGGCCGTCGCCTGCGGCCTCGGCTTCGGCATCCTGCTCGCCGCCGGCATCGGGAACGCCTCGCTGACGGAGTTCGCCGGCCTCGGCACGGCCAACAGCGCCCACGGCGGGAACGTGGAGGGCCTCGCCGCCCTCATCTTCACCAAGTACGTCTTCGCCTTCGAGATCACCGGCGCGCTGCTGATCACGGCGGCCGTGGGCGCGATGGTGCTCACCCACCGGGAGCGGACCGAGCGGGCCCGCACCCAGCGCGAGCTGTCCGAGCAGCGCGTGCGCGAGGGCAAGCACGTCCCGCCGCTGCCCGCGCCCGGCGTGTACGCCCGGCACAACGCCGTGGACATCGCCGGTCTGCTGCCCGACGGCACCGCGTCGGAGCTCACCGTCATGCAGACCCTGCGCAAGCGGGGCCAGATCCGGGACGTGTCCACCGAGGCTATGGCCGACCTCAAGGCCCTGGAGCAGCGCTCCGAGGAGCGGCTCGGCCGGGACCGGGACGAAGAGGAGGCCACCCGGTGAACCCCGTCAACTACCTGTACCTCGCGGCCCTGCTGTTCACCATCGGTGCGGCCGGGGTGCTGATCCGGCGCAACGCGATCGTCGTCTTCATGTGCGTCGAGCTCATGCTCAACGCCTGCAACCTCGCGTTCGTCACGTTCTCCCGCATGCACGGCAACCTCGACGGCCAGATCATCGCCTTCTTCACGATGGTCGTCGCCGCCGCGGAGGTCGTCGTCGGGCTCGCGATCATCGTGTCCGTCTTCCGTGCCCGCCACTCGGCCTCGGTCGACGACGCCAGCCTGATGAAGCTGTAAGGGGCGGAACTGTGGACAACCTGATTGCGCTGCTCATCGCGGCGCCCCTGCTCGGAGCGGTCGTCCTGCTCCTCGGCGGGCGGCGGCTGGACAAGTCCGGGCACTGGCTCGGCACGCTGCTCGCGGGCGTCTCCTTCGTGATCGGCCTGGTGCTCTTCGCCGACATGCTCGGCAAGAGCGCCGACGACCGGGCCCTGCACCAGACGCTCTACACCTGGATCCCCGTCGAGGGCTTCCAGGCGGACATGGCCTTCCAGCTCGACCAGCTGTCGATGACCTTCGTCCTGCTGATCACCGGGGTCGGCACGCTCATCCACGTCTACTCCATCGGTTACATGGAGCACGACGAGCGCCGCCGCCGCTTCTTCGGCTACCTCAACCTGTTCGTCGCGGCGATGCTCCTGCTCGTCCTCGCCGACAACTACCTGCTGCTGTACTTCGGCTGGGAGGGCGTCGGCCTCGCCTCGTACCTCCTGATCGGCTTCTGGCAGCACAAGCCCACCGCGGCCACCGCCGCGAAGAAGGCCTTCATCGTCAACCGGGTCGGCGACATGGGCCTCTCGATCGCCATCATGGTCATGTTCACCACCTTCGGCACCTTCGCCTTCGGGCCGGTCCTGGAGGCGACCGGCCAGGCGTCCGAGGGCAAGCTGACCGCGATCGGCCTGATGCTGCTCCTCGCCGCCTGCGGCAAGTCGGCCCAGGTGCCGCTGCAGTCCTGGCTCGGGGACGCGATGGAGGGCCCGACCCCGGTCTCGGCCCTCATCCACGCGGCCACGATGGTGACCGCCGGTGTCTATCTGATCGTCCGCTCCGCCGACATCTTCAACGCGGCGCCGGACGCGCAGCTCGTCGTCACCGTGGTCGGCGCGGTCACGCTCCTCTTCGGTGCGATCGTCGGTTGCGCGAAGGACGACATCAAGAAGGCCCTGGCCGGTTCGACGATGTCGCAGATCGGATACATGATCCTGGCGGCCGGCCTCGGCCCCATCGGCTACGTCTTCGCGATCATGCACCTGGTGACGCACGGCTTCTTCAAGGCCGGGCTGTTCCTCGGCGCCGGTTCGGTCATGCACGGCATGAACGACGAGGTCGACATGCGGAAGTACGGCGGCCTGCGGAAGTACATGCCGGTCACGTTCGTCACCTTCGGTCTCGGCTACCTCGCGATCATCGGCTTCCCGGGCCTGTCCGGCTTCTTCTCCAAGGACAAGATCATCGAGGCGGCCTTCGCCAAGGGCGGCACCGAGGGCTGGATCCTCGGCGCGGTCACCCTGCTCGGCGCCGCCATCACCGCGTACTACATGACCCGCGTGATGCTGATGACCTTCTTCGGCGAGAAGCGCTGGCAGCCGGCGCCGGACGCCGACGAGGCGCCCAGCGCCGAGCCGGCCGCCGAGCACGCGGCGGGCGCGATGCCCCACCCGCACGAGTCGCCCAAGTCCATGATCATCCCGATGATCCTGCTGGCCGTCGGCTCCGTCGCCGGAGGCGCCGTCTTCGAGTTCGCCGGATTCGTCGAGTGGCTGGAGCCGGTCACCGGCTTCGAGCACGGCCACTCCCCGGTCAGCGCCGCCGCCGTCACGGCCGCCACCGTCGCCGTCATGGTGATCGGCGTCGGCCTCGCGTACCTCCAGTACGGCCGCAGGCCCGTCCCGGTGGTCGCCCCGCGCGGCTCGCTCCTCACCCGGGCCGCCCGCCGCGACCTGCTCCAGGACGACTTCAACCACGTCGTCTTCGTCACCGGCGGCACGCACCTGACCCGTTCGCTGGTCTACGTCGACCACAGCCTGGTCGACGGCGTCGTCAACGGCACCGCGGCCGCCTTCGGGGGGCTCTCCGGCCGGCTGCGCAAGCTCCAGAACGGCTACGCCCGCACGTACGCGGTCTCCATGTTCGGAGGTACGGCGGTGCTGATCGCCGCGACCCTGCTGATGAGGGCGGTGTGACTCCCATGTCCCCAGTGGTCAACGCGGGCTTCCCGCTCCTCACGGCGACGGCGCTGCTGCCGGCGGCCGGCGCGGTGCTCACCGCCGCCGTCCCCGCCGCCCGCCGCACCGCCGCCAAGTGGCTGGCGCTGCTCGTCTCGCTCGCCACGCTCGTGCTCGCCGGGGTCGTCTTCGCGGGCTTCGAGCCGGGCGGCGACCGCTACCAGTTCGTCGAGTCGTACTCCTGGATCAAGGACTTCGGCGTCCGGTACGAACTCGGCGTCGACGGCATCGGCGTGGCGCTCATCGCGCTCACCGCCCTGCTGGTCCCCTTCGTGATCCTGGCCGGCTGGCACGACGCCGACCCCCTGGAGACCTCCTCCAAGCGGTGGCGGCCGACGCAGGGCTTCTTCGCCCTGATCCTCATGGTCGAGGCGATGGTGATCCTCTCCTTCGAGGCCACCGACGTCTTCCTCTTCTACATCCTCTTCGAAGCCATGCTCATCCCGATGTACTTCCTCATCGGCGGCTTCGGCGACCGCGCCCACAGCGGCTCCGACGAGAACGCGGCGGCCCAGCGCTCGTACGCGGCGGTCAAGTTCCTCCTCTACAACCTCGTCGGCGGCCTGATCATGCTGGCCGCCGTCATCGGGCTCTACGTGGTCGCGGGGAACTTCTCGCTCACCGAGATCGCCGCGGCCCGGGCCGACGGCTCCCTGGAGATGGCGACGAGCACCGAGCGCTGGCTGTTCCTCGGCTTCTTCTTCGCCTTCGCGGTGAAGGCGCCGCTCTGGCCGCTGCACACCTGGCTGCCGAACGCGATGGGGGAGGCCACCGCCCCGGTCGCCGTCCTCATCACCGCCGTCGTCGACAAGGTCGGCACCTTCGCCATGCTCCGCTTCTGCCTCGGGCTCTTCCCCGAGGCGTCGAAGTGGGCCACGCCCGCGATCGTCGTCCTCGCCCTGATCAGCATCGTGTACGGGGCGCTGCTCGCGGTCGGCCAGCGGGACATCAAGCGCCTGGTCGCCTACGCCTCGATCTCGCACTTCGGCTTCATCATCCTGGGCATCTTCGCGATGACCAGCCAGGGCCAGTCCGGCGCCACGCTCTACATGGTCAACCACGGCGTCTCCACGGCCGCGCTCATGCTCGTCGCCGGCTTCCTGATCTCCCGGCGCGGCTCGCGGCTCATCGCCGACTACGGCGGTGTGCAGAAGGTCGCCCCGGTGCTCGCCGGCACCTTCCTGATCGGCGGCCTCGCGACCCTGTCGCTGCCCGGACTCGCCCCGTTCGTCAGCGAGTTCCTGGTGCTGGTCGGCACGTTCGCCCGGTACCCGGTGGCCGGGATCATCGCCACCACCGGCATCGTCCTCGCCGCGCTCTACACCCTCGTCCTGTACCAGCGGACGATGACCGGGCCGGTGAAGGAGGAGGTGCGGGCGCTGCCCGACCTGCGGGCGCGCGAGCTGGCCGTGGTCGTCCCGCTGATCGCCGTCCTGATCTTCCTCGGCGTCTTCCCGAAGCCGCTGACGGACGTCGTCAACCCGGCCGTGCGGCACACCCTGTCCGACGTCCGGCAGAAGGACCCCCAGCCCCAGATTCAGAACGTGGAGGCGGCCAAGTGAGTTCCATGGCTGTCCACAGCTTGTGGACGACAGCTGCCGGGCCGCTGGACAAGATCCCGGCACCCCACATCGAGTACACCCAGCTCTCGCCCGTGCTCATCGTGCTCGGCGCCGCGATCGTCAGCGTCCTCGTCGAGGCCTTCGTGCCCCGCAAGGCCCGCTACCACAGCCAGGTCTTCCTGACCGTCCTCGCGCTCGCCGCCGCCTTCGCCGCGATCGTCGGCCTGGCGGCGGGCGGTTACGGCTCCACCAAGGCCCACATCGCGGCCATGGGAGCCGTCGCCGTCGACGGACCCGCCCTCTTCCTCCAGGGCACCATCCTCCTCGCCTCCATCGTGGCGGTCTTCACCTTCGCCGAGCGCAGGCTCGACCCGGCCGACCACGGCCACAAGGTCGACTCCTTCGCCGCCGAGGCCGCCGCCGTCCCCGGCAGCGACCAGGAGAAGGCCGCCGTCAAGGCGGGCTTCACCACCACCGAGGTCTTCCCGCTCGCGCTCTTCGCGATCTCCGGCATGCTGGTCTTCCCGGCCGCCAACGACCTCCTGACGCTCTTCGTCGCCCTGGAGGTCTTCTCCCTCCCGCTGTACCTGCTCTGCGCCGTCGCCCGCCGCAAGCGGCTGATGTCGCAGGAGGCGGCTGTCAAGTACTTCCTGCTCGGCGCCTTCTCCTCGGCCTTCCTGCTCTTCGGGATCGCCCTGCTCTACGGCTACGCGGGCTCCGTCTCGTACGCCACCATCGCCCGCGTCGTCGACGGCTCCATCGGCTCCGTCGACCCGGCGCTCGCCGACACCATGGGCAACGACGCGCTGCTGCTCATCGGCTTCGCCATGGTCCTCATGGGGCTCCTCTTCAAGATCGGCGCCGTGCCGTTCCACATGTGGACCCCGGACGTCTACCAGGGCGCCCCGACGCCGGTCACCGGCTTCATGGCCGCCGCGACCAAGGTCGCCGCGTTCGGCGCGCTGCTCCGCCTGCTGTACGTGGTGCTCCCGGGGCTCACCTGGGACTGGCGGCCGGTCATGTGGGGCGTCGCCATCGTCACCATGCTGGGCGGTGCGATCGTCGCCATCACCCAGACCGACATCAAGCGGCTGCTGGCGTACTCGTCGATCGCGCACGCGGGCTTCCTGCTCGCGGGTGTCATCGCGGCGACCCCGAGCGGGATCTCGTCCGTCCTCTTCTACCTGGGGGCGTACTCCTTCGTGACGATCGGCGCGTTCGCCGTCGTCACCCTGGTCCGGGACGCGGGCGGCGAGGCCACCCACCTGTCCAAGTGGGCCGGTCTGGGGCGCCGTTCGCCGCTCGTCGCGGCGGTCTTCGCGGTCTTCCTGCTCGCCTTCGCCGGCATCCCGCTGACCTCCGGCTTCTCCGGGAAGTTCGCGGTCTTCAAGGCGGCGGCGGACGGCGGCGCGGGCGCCCTCGTGGTGGTCGGTGTGATCTCCTCGGCGATCGCCGCGTTCTTCTACATCCGGGTCATCGTGCTCATGTTCTTCAGCGAGCCGAAGGCGGACGGCCCCACGGTCGCCGTGCCCTCGGCCCTGACGAGCATCACGATCACGGCGGGCGTCGCGGTCACCCTGGTCCTCGGTCTCGCCCCGCAGTACTTCCTGGACCTGGCGAACCAGGCGAGCACCTTCGTCCGGTAGCCCGGAGGGTACGCGCGAAGGGCCCGGCTCGGGGGCGAGCCGGGCCCTTCGCGTTCCTGACACCGCCCGCGGCGCATGGCATCGTGGACGAGCGAATGGTCTGTACCAGTCGGGGAGGCGGGTCGATGCGCGGTACCACGGTCTTACCGGGGGCTCCCTGTGCCGCCACCCGGCGCGGGGAGCCGCCCGTGCACCGGCTGGAGGTGCGGGCGCCGGGGGAGGTGCCCTTCGCGGCGGGCGGGTTCGACGCCATGGGGCCGATGTCGCGGGCCGCGTTCCCGCACCGGCACACCTTCTACGAGATCGTCCACGTCGTGGAGGGGAGCGGCGTGCACGTCCTCGACGTCGAGCGGTACGAGGTGCGGCCGCCTCAGCTGGGGGTGATCCTGCCCGGGCAGGTGCACCACTGGGAGGGCGTGCGCGGGCTCGAAGGCTCGCTCGTGCTGTTCACGCCCGAGTTCCTGCTGGACGGGGCCGGCGACGAGGAGTTGCTGCGGCGGCTGGGCGACCGGCCCTGGGTGGGGCTCGACGACGCCTCCCACGCGCGGACCTCGCTGCTGATGGAGGAGCTCGCCGAGGAGTACCGGTGCGGAGCCGACGGCTTCGCCGGGGTGCTGCGCTCCCTGCTCCACGTGCTGCTGGTGCGGGCCGCCCGGCTGCCCGGAGCCGCCGCCCGGCCGGCACCCGCCCGGGGGATCGCCGAGGAGTTCGTCCGGCTCGCCGGGCGGGCCGGGGCCGACGGGCTGTCCGTACGGGAGTGCGCCGAGCGGCTCGGGGTCAGCTCCGGCCACCTCGCCGAGGCCGTCCGGGCCGCCACCGGCCGCACCCCCGCGGCACTCCTGCGCGAGGCCCGCACCCGCGAGGCCCAACGCCTCCTGGTGAGCACCGATTTGTCCATACGTCAGGTCGCGGCCCGGGTCGGCTTCGCGGATCCCGCGTACTTCTGCCGTTTCTTCCGCCGGGAGACCGGGCGGACTCCGGGGGACTTCCGAAAACACCACGACCGCCGTGATCCGTCCATCGAAGCCGCGGGCCCGCCCGCCTAGGTTCGTTGCCATCCCCCCAGGCCCCCCACAGAGGAGCAGGCATGGACAACGAGACCGCCGCCGGACACATCACCCGCAAGACCGTGCTGCGCGCCGCGCTCGCGGCCGGGATGGCGGCGCCCGCCGTCCTCATGGGCGTCCCGGCGCTCGCCCGTACGCTGACCGACGCGGAGGCGGCGCCCGCGCTCACCCCGGAGTGCGACGACGGCGACGACCCCACCCCGGAGCAGATGGAAGGGCCGTACTTCAAGCCGAACTCCCCGCTGCGGAGCAGCCTCCTGGAGGCCGGCACCACCGGCGTCCGGCTCACGGTCAGCGGCTACGTCTTCGGGCTCGCCTGCCGGCCGATATCGGGCGTCCTGCTCGACTTCTGGCAGGCGGACGTCAACGGCGCCTACGACAACACCGGCTTCCGCTTCCGCGGGCACCAGTTCACCGACGCCACCGGCGCCTTCAAGCTGACCACGATCGTGCCCGGCCTCTACCCGGGCCGCACCCGCCACCTCCACGTGAAGCTCCAGGCGCCGGGCCGGCCGGTGCTGACCACGCAGCTGTACTTCCCGGGCGAGCCCCGCAACAACACCGACTCGATCTTCGACCCGCGGCTCCTCATGACCGTCCGGGACGCCGGCACCGCGAAGGAGGCCGCCTTCGACTTCGTCCTGAACGTCCCGCAGGGCCCCGGCCCGACGCCGACGCCCACCCCGACGTCCACGGGGGTCCCCGGCGGGAGCTGGGCCGCCGGGACCGCCTACCGGGCGGGGGACGCCGTCACGTACGGCGGCCTGGGCTATGCGTGCCTCCAGGCGCACACGGCCCAGGCCGGCTGGGAGCCGCCGAACGTCCCCGCCCTGTGGCGGACCGCCTGAGGCTCAGGCCGAGGGGACGATCCGGCCCCGGACCTCGCCGAGCGCCACCCGGGTGCCGTCCGGGCCCGGCGCCCAGGCCGTGAGGACGACCTCGTCGCCGTCCTCCAGGAACGTCCGCTTGCCGCCCGGGAGTTCGAGGGCGTCACGGCCGTTCCAGGTGAGCTCCAGGAGCGAGCCGCGCTGGTTCACCTCGGGCCCGGAGACCGTGCCGGAGCCGTACAGGTCGCCGGTGCGGAGCGAGGCGCCGTTCACCGTCATGTGGGCGAGCTGCTGGGCCGCCGTCCAGTACATGGAGGAGAACGGCGGCTCGGCCACCACCTCGCCGTTGATCTCCACCGAGATCCGCAGGTCGAAGCCGCCCGGCTCCTCCTCCGCCGCGTCGTCCAGGTACGGCAGGAGGGGGAGGTCCCGGGCGGGCGGCGCGGTCCGGGCCGCGTCCAGGGCCTCCAGGGGCGTCACCCACGCCGACACCGAGGTCTGGAACGACTTGCCGAGGAACGGGCCCAGCGGCACGTACTCCCAGGCCTGCACGTCCCGCGCCGACCAGTCGTTGAGCAGCGTCAGGCCGAAGACGTGCTCCCGGAAGTCGGCCAGCGGGACCGGCTTCCCCAGCTCGGACGGGGTGCCGACCAGGAAGCCGACCTCCGCCTCGATGTCCAGCTTGATCGAGGGGCCGAAGACCGGGGCCGGGTCCGACGGGGCCTTGCGCTGCCCGGAGGGGCGCACGACGTCGGTGCCGGAGACCACGACCGTGCCCGCGCGACCGTGGTAACCGATCGGCAGGTGCTTCCAGTTGGGGGTGAGCGCGTCGCCGTCCGGGCGGAAGATGCGGCCCACGTTCGTCGCGTGGTGCTCGCTCGCGTAGAAGTCGACGTAGTCGGCGACCTCGTACGGCAGGTGCAGAGTCACCGCGTCCAGCGGGTGCAGCAGCGGCTCGATGTCCGCCCGGTGCGCCGGCACCGTCACCCAGGCCGTCAGTGCCCGGCGGACGTCGCGCCAGGCGGTCCGCCCGGCCGCGAGCAGCGGGTTGAGGCTGGGCTGCGCGAGCAGCGTCGCGTACGGGGAGCCGAGCGCGTGCGCCGCGGCACCCGCGTCCAGGACGTGCCCGCCGATGCGGACGCCGAGCCGGCGCCGCCCGGGCTCGTCGGCGGTGGAGAAGACGCCGTACGGGAGGTTGTGCGGGCCGAAGGGATCGCCCTCGGCCAGATCGAGCGGGCTGTGCTCGGACATCGGTGCGTGCCTCGCTTTCCACGTGTGTGGGGGACACGTTACGGGGCGGGCCGCCGGGCGCGGATGACATGGATCACACAGAAAGTGCGGCCTCCGTGGGCAACTGCCCGCATTCGCGCGGTTTGTGTCCCGAGCACTCCCGGAACGCCCCTGCGAGCTGCGGAAACAGGGCTCCCCCGGACCCCCTCCCCGCCCTACGATCGTGCCGGGTGCCGCGCCGCGTGAGGTAGCCGCTGGCGCGCGCCCGCCACCATTCTTCGCTGTCTTTCTCTTTGACCAGGAAAAGGTCCACAACGTGAAGATCCGCCGCATCCTGGCGACCGCCGTGGCCGCCGCCGTGACCACCCCGGTCGTGTTCCTCTCGGCCGCGCCGGCGTTCGCCGACACCAAGCCGTCGGCCCCGTCGACGCAGAAGCCCGCCTCGGGCGAGGACGAGTCCGACGAGGACATGCCGTCCATCGAGGAGCTCAAGGCCGCCGTCGCGCTCGCGCAGAAGGAGTACGACGAGGCCGTCGTCGAGCTCGCGAAGGCCCGCGAGGACGTCGAGGCCCTCACCAAGGCCGACCACCCGCTGGCGGTCGCCGCCGCCGAGGCGAAGAAGGCCGCCGACGAGGCCGCCGCCAAGAAGACCGCCGCCGACGAGGCGCTCGCCAAGGCGGAGCAGGCTGTGAAGGACCTGCCCGTCGACGCGACCGAGGAGCAGAAGACGGCCGCCGCCGCTGCCGTCACCGCGGCGCAGACGGCCGCGACCGAGGCCGCGACCGCGAAGACCGCCGCCGACGCGAAGCTGACGGAGGCCACGGCCGCCCTCACCGCCGCCAAGGACGCCGCCGACCGCGTGCTCAAGCTCGCCGAGAAGGTGAAGAAGGCCGCCGAGGAGAAGCTCGCCGAGGCCAAGGAGGAGCTGGAGTTCGCCGAGGAGATCGAGGGGGAGTGCGCCGACGAGGCCCCCCTCAAGGTCGCGCTGACCGGCCCCAAGAAGGTCACGGCCGGCAAGAGCGCCCTCTTCTCGCTGCGCGTCACCAACGACACGGGCCGGAACCTGGACGCGGTCGAGGCCTACGTCAACGCCCTGCGGGCCCCCGAGTCCGACGACGAGGTCATCGACGAGGACACGGACCTGACCGACCGCTTCATCAAGGTCGAGTGGTCCTCCGCCGACAAGCCGGAGTGGACGTCCTTCACCGAGAAGTTCCCCTCCATCGAGATCGGCGGGCTCGTCAAGGGCGGTCACGCCGACGTGAAGCTGCGCCTCACCGTCGAGGCGGACGCCCCGGCCGGCAAGGGCGTGGCCTTCGCCTTCAGCGCGTACGAGAACAACGACGGCAGCTGCGGCACCGGCGACGACTTCTCGACCCTCGACTTCGAGATCCTCGCCGCCGACAAGGGCGACAAGCCGAAGCCGAAGCCGACGGACACGCCGACCCCGGCGCCGACCGTCACCACCGGTGGCAACACGAACACCACCCAGCAGGGCGGATCGTCCGTCACCCCCGTGAACGGCACCCTCGCCGCCACCGGTGCGAACGACACCCTGCCGCTCGGCCTCGCCGCCGCCGGGGCCGTCGCCCTGGGCGCCGGCGCGCTGGTCGTCGCCCGCCGCCGCAAGGCCGGCGCCGACGCGTAGGACCCCTGGGATCCCCCGTACGGCCGCGCTCGGGCCGCCGTGCGGGGGATCCGCCGTACCGGGGGCGCCGCCCGCCGTTCGTATCGCTGTCGCTCGCCGTTCGGGACAAAACGGCCAGTTCCAGTCGTATGAGCCGATCGCGAACATACCGGGGGTGACGGGAAGGCGCCCACGGTGATCGAAACGTGACCGGATACGCTGGCTTGAGTGCATGGACCGACACATCGACAATCCGAATGAGCGGTGTGCGGTCCGGACAGCGTCAGCAGGCGTCAGCAGACAGGAGACCCCCTCGTGACCGTCGTCGGGCCGTTCGGTCTTAGCGTGCGGGACCAGGCTCTTGAGGCCGATGTCCAGACCGGTTTGGCGGCTGTGGAGGCGGGCCTCCTGGACGCCACCAAGAGCGATGTCCCCTTCATCACGGAGGCCGCGCAGCACCTCGTCCTGGCCGGGGGGAAGCGGTTCCGCCCCCTGCTCGTGATGCTCGCCGCCCAGTTCGGCGACCCCTACGCGCCGGGCGTCGTGCCCTCCGCCGTGGTCGTCGAGCTCACCCACCTGGCCACGCTCTACCACGACGACGTCATGGACGAGGCCGACGTCCGGCGCGGCGTCGACAGCGCCAACGCCCGCTGGGGCAACTCGATCGCCGTCCTCACGGGTGACTTCCTCTTCGCCCGCGCCTCGCACACGCTCGCGGACCTCGGCCCCGAGGCCGTACGCATCCAGTCCGAGGCGTTCGAACGGCTCGTGACCGGCCAGATCCTGGAGACGGCCGGCCCGATGGACGGCCGCGACCCCGTCGAGCACTACCTCGACGTCCTCGGCGGCAAGACCGGCTCCCTCGTCGCCGTCTCCTGTCGCTTCGGCGCCATGATGTCCGGCGCCGACGAGAGCGTCGTCGACACCCTCACCCAGTACGGCGAGCGGCTCGGCGTCGCCTTCCAGCTCGCCGACGACGTCCTCGACATCGCCTCCGACTCCCACGAGTCCGGCAAGACCCCCGGCACCGACCTCCGCGAGGGCATCCCGACCCTCCCCGTCCTCCGCCTGCGGGCCGCCGCGGCCGCCCACGGGCGCCCCGAGGACCTGGAGCTCGTCGCCCTGATCGACGGCGACCTCAGCGACGACGAGCGGCACGCCGAGGCCCTGCGCCGGCTGCGCGCCCACCCCGCCCTGGAGCAGGCCCGCCGGGACACCGTGCGGTACGCCGAGGAGGCGCGCGCCATGCTCGCGCCGCTGCCCGACGGGTACGCGAAGGCGGCCCTGGCGGAGATGTGCGACGCCGTGGTGCACCGCGCGGGCTAGGCCTTCTCAGGGTCGGGTCATCCCGAAGCAGTACGTGAGGTTGATCCCGGGGGCTGACGACTCCGAGCCCTCGCCTTGGTGAGATGGAGACATCATCCACAGGGGCAGCACGGCACGGAGGTAGCGCAGACCATGGCAGAGACCCGTAAGGCGAGCCGGTTCGTCGTCCCGGTCGCGGTGGCAGGAGTGGCCGCGGCGACCATCGGGCTCGTCCCGGCGCTGGCGGCGTCCGGCGACCCGGACCTGCCGGAGATCACCGCCCGGCAGCTCATCGAGAAGATCGCCGCCTCGGACACCCAGACCCTGTCCGGCACCTTCAAGATCTCCACCGACCTGGGGCTGCCGTCCCTCGGCGGCCTGGCGTCCGGCCTCGGGGGCCTGGGCGGCGACGGCTCCTCCTCGGCGGACCCCTCGGAGAAGCTCACCGAGCTCGTCTCGGGCAGCCACACCCTGCGCGTGGCGGCGGACGGCCCCGAGCGCCAGCGGCTCACCCTGCTCGACGGCTCCGACGAGTACAGCCTGATCCACAACGGCGACGACGTCTGGGCCTACGACAGCAAGTCGAACGAGGCCTTCCACGAGAAGGGCGCCTCCGGCGCCGGCGAGAAGGACGAGCCCCTCCCGGGCACGCCCGGACAGCTCGCCGACGAGGTCCTGAAGGCCGCGGGCGACACCACGTCGATCACGGTCGACGGGACGGCGAAGGTGGCAGGCCGGGACGCGTACCAGCTGGTGATCAAGCCGAAGCAGACCGGCTCGACGGTCGAGTCGGTGAAGATCGCGGTGGACGCGGCGAACGGCACCCCGCTGAAGTTCACCCTCTCCTCGGTCGAGGGCGGCAAGCCGGTCGTCGACGCGGGCTTCACCAAGGTCGACTTCGGGAAGCCGGCCGCCTCCGAGTTCACCTTCGAGGCGCCGAAGGGCGCGAAGGTGACGGAGGGCGCGGCGGAGAAGGGCGAGAAGGCCGCGGGCGACCTGCCGGAGGGCTTCGAGGAGGGCATCCCCGGCCTCGGGAAGGCCTTCGGCGGCTCCGGCTCCGGAGAGGGCCCGGACGTCATCGGCGAGGGCTGGACGACGATCGCGAAGATCGACACCGGCGCCCCGGCGCCCGGGACCGACGAGGCGCCGAAGGAGATCCAGGGCTTCCTGGACTCCTTCGGCGACAAGGTCACCGGGAAGTTCGGCTCCGGCACCGTCTTCAAGACCAAGCTGGTGAACGCGCTCCTCACCGACGACGGCAAGGTCTACGTCGGCGCGGTGACGAAGGACGCGCTGGTGGCCGTGGCGAACGCCGGCAAGTAGCAGCCGGGTTGGGACCCCGGGCGGGTCGGGGGCGATGTTCACCGACCCGCCCGGGAGTTCTGCGTACTACGGGAAGGTCAGCTTGAAGCCGCTGATGTAACCCGTGTCGATCGACGCCTTGTCCTGGGCGCGGAGCTTCCAGACGCCGTTGGCGACCTCGGTGGAGGCGTTCACGGTGTAGGTCTGGTTGATGTTGTCGGCGCTGCCGCCGGCCCGGTTGTGCAGGTTGTAGACCGAGCCGTCGGGGGCGATGAGGTCGACGACCAGGTCACCGATGTAGGTGTGGACGATGTCCACGCCGACCTTGAGGGTCGAGGGCGCGTTGCCCGCGACGCCGCTGACGGTGACGGAGGAGGTCACCGCGGCGCCGTTGTCCGGGATGGACACGTCCGCGGTGTTCTCGAAGACCGTGCCGGTCGGCGGGGTCGTCGTCCCCGACGACAGGTTCCAGATCGCGTACGCGATGGCGTCCGCGTTCCGGTCCAGGGCCGTGTCGTTGATGTTCGCCGTGGTGTCGCAGGACGAGTGGTAGCAGCGGTCGAAGGCCTGACCGGCCGTGCCGCCCCACTTCTGCGCCTGCGCCGACGTCTTGGTGTAGTCGGCGCCGGAGAACAGGCCGCCGACCGGTATGCCCGCGTTCTTGAAAGGCGCGTGGTCCGAGCGGCCGTCGCCCTCGGTCTCGATCTCGGTGGGGATGCCGAGCCCGGCGTAGTAGTCCTTGAAGGTCTGCTCGATCGTCGGGTCGTCGTCGTAGACGAAGTAGCCCGGGTTCGGCGAGCCGATCATGTCGAAGTTCAGATAGCCCTTGATCTTCGAACGCTCGGTCGTGGGAAGGTTGTTGACGTAGTACTTCGACCCGACGAGCCCGAGCTCCTCGGCGCCCCACCAGCCGAAGCGCAGGTGCTTCGTCGGCTGGAGCTGGGCGCGGGAGACGGCGAGCGCGGTCTCCAGGATCGCGGCGGACCCGGAGCCGTTGTCGTTGATGCCGGGGCCCGAGGTGACCGAGTCCAGGTGCGAGCCGGACATGATCACCTGGTTCGGGTCGCCGCCCGGCCAGTCGGCTATCAGGTTGTAGCCGGTGGCGCCGTTGTAGCTGAACTGCTGGAGCGTGGTGGTGTAGCCGGCGGCGTCCAGCTTCGCCTTCACGAAGTCGATCGAGGCCTTGTAGCCGGTGCGGCCGTGGGCGCGGTTGCCGCCGTTGGCGGTGGCGATCGACTGGAGGTCCGCCAAGTGCTGCTTGACGTTGGCCAGCGGGATGTCGGGCGCGGCGACGGCCGCGGCCGGGCTGGCGGAGGCACTGGTGCCGGTGAGTCCGGCGAGGGCGAGCGCCGCGAGTGCGGCGGCCGCGGTGGCGCGTCTGGGCACGGAGATGTTCATGTGGGGGCTCCGGATTCCGAACGGGGATGGGACGGAACGTGCGAGACGCCTCGGGCGTGGGTGCCACGAGGCGGCTGGAGCTGTACGAGTGCATGTGCGGTGTTCAGTTGTTCTGCTGTGCGTGCTGAATGTTCAGTGAGAATTTGACTCCACGTCAAGAGCGGAAACCGGTCAGGTGTGTTCGCTCACCGGACAGCTTCCCCGGAACGTGGTATGTCGCTTCCTCGTGGGTCGCTCCGCCACAGGTCACGGCGGATCATGGCGGGACGGCCGGGGTTCCCGGTGCGGCAGATCCGGCCGCGGGCGTCTTCGAGGCACTAGGGTCGGGCTCCCCGACTCGTCGTCCCGAAGGAGCGCACGCAGATGAAGATCGCCGTACTGGGCACGGGCGAGGTCGGGCGCCGGCTCGCCACCAAGCTGGTCTCGCTGGGGCACGAGGTGGCCATGGGATCCCGTACGGCGGACAACGCCGACGCCGCCAAGTGGGCGGGGGAGCACGGCGGGACGCACGGCACCTTCGCCGACGCCGCCGGCCCCGCCGAGCTGGTCGTCAACGCGACCGGCGGCCTGGTCTCCCTCGCCGTCCTGCAGGCCGCGGGCGCCGAGAACCTGCGCGGCAAGGTCCTGATCGACGTGTCCAACGCCCTCGACTTCTCGGAGGGCTTCCCGCCCAAGGTCGGCCTGCCCGACGGCAGGAGCGTCGCCGAGCAGCTCCAGGACGCCTTCCCCGAGACGCGCGTCGTCAAGACGCTCAACACCATGACCAACACCGTCATGGTCGAGCCCGGCCGGGTCCCGGGACACCACAACGTCTTCCTCAGCGGCGACGACGCGGACGCGAAGGCCGTGGTCGCGGAGCTGCTCGCCTCCTTCGGCTGGGCCGCCGACCGGATCATCGACCTCGGCGAACTGTCGAGCGCCCGCGCCACCGAGCAGCTCCTGCCGCTGTGGCTGCGGCTCTACGGGATGCTCGGGACGGGCGACTTCAACTTCGGCGTCGCCGGGGCCTAGGACCGGCCCCGGGCGGGGGCCGGAGCCCTCAGGTGGTCCAGGAGGCCCTCCGGCTCCGGGTAGGGCTCCTCCCGGGGGAGCAGCCGGCCGGCGGCCTCCAGGTCGCCGGCCCGGACCAGGGCGTGGACCTCGTGGGCGAGCGCGGTCACGTCGGTGACGGAGACCGTCCACTCGTCCGCGTACCGGCGGGTCGCCTCGCCCGACAGGCCGAGCTGGAGCGAGCGGTGCGGGAGGGGCCTCAGGCGCAGGTCCCGCTCGGGGTCCCACTGGACCCGGGCCGGCGTCTCCCTCAGCTGCCGCTTCCAGGACTTCTGGTCGGCGTGGAAGCGGCGCTCGTAGTGGGAGAGGCAGGCGTTCCGCAGGGCCCACTCGAAGCCCTCGCGGGTGATCTCCACGGCGAGGACGGTCTCCTGGCCCTCCTTCTCCCCCCAGCCGGAGCGGTACATCATCCACAGGAACGACGGCTTGATCCACGTCATCCGGTCCCGCTTCCAGGCCTCCGGGAAGCGCCCGTCACGGGCGGCCGGCAGCCCGAGCGCGGGCCGGTACGCCTGGTAGACGGTGATCGTGCGCTCGGTGTGGAGCGCGCGGATCCGGTACTTCGGTTCTTCCATGCGCCCCAGGGTGCGGGGCCACCACCGGGCGGGGCCACCGGATTTCCGCCCGTCCCCGGGGCGCGGAGGCCGCAACCTGCGACGAACGTCACCGCCTGAACCCTCCGGTACGCACCTAATGTGGAGAGGTGAACGATTCGCCCGGCAGCCCGTTGATCGACGTCGCCGCCACGTACATGCCCCGACTCTCGGAGTTCTCCTTCGAGCCGGGGCTCGTGGCCGCCGTCGACCAGCACGCGGCGGCCGTGTGCGACGCGCTGTTCCCGCCCCGGCGGGGCCCTGAGGGCCGGACCGTCCGCCGGGAGGAGCTGGCCGACTACGTCCTCGGGTTCACCGACTGGCTCTCCGAGGTCGACTGGACCGAGCCCGTCGGCCACGACTTCGCGACCCTCCGCCTGACGGCGGTCTGCTGGCTGATCCGGGAGCACGACCTGCTGGGCGTGTGAGCCCCGTGCCGTCGGGGCCCGGCCTCCCGACCCGACCCGACCCGACCCGACCCGGCCCCGCGCCCGTGCCGCCCCCCGTCAGCGTCCTGGCTGGGCGGAGGGGGCGGAAACCGGCGCGGCCCCGGCCTCCCCGCCGGTGTGCCCGGTCGCGGGGGCGGTCTCCGTGAGGGCGGTCTCCGCGGGGGCTGCCTCTGCACGGGCGGTCTCCGTGAGGGCGGCGGACACCGCCGCCTCGACCGCGGCGCGGCTCTTCCGGGCCGTCCGGAGCGCGTCCCAGGTGAGGATCGTCAGCGCCAGCCAGACGAGGGAGAAGCCCGCCCAGCGCTCCGGCGGCATCTCCTCGTGGAAGTAGACGACCCCGAGCAGGAACTGGAAGGTCGGCGCGAGGTACTGGAGCAGTCCGAGCGTGGACAGCGGCACGCGGATCGCCGCAGCCCCGAAGCAGACCAGGGGGACCGCCGTGACGAGACCGGTGGCGGCGAGCAGTGCCGTGTGGCCGGCGCCGTGGGAGCCGAAGGCCAGGGTGCCCCGGGTGCCCAGCCAGACGAGGTAGCCGAGGGCGGGCAGGAACTGGACGGCGGTCTCGGCGGCGAGCGATTCCAGGCCGCCGAGGTTGACCTTCTTCTTCACCAGGCCGTAGAGGGCGAAGGAGAAGGCGAGGGTGAGCGAGATCCACGGCGGCCGCCCGTAGCCGACGGCCAGGACGAGCACGGCCGAGAAGCCGACGCCGACCGCCGCCCACTGGGCGGGGCGCAGCCGCTCCTTGAGGACGAGGACGCCGAGGGCGATGGTGACGAGCGGGTTGATGAAGTAGCCGAGGGAGGCCTCGACGACGTGGCCCGTGTTGACGGACCAGATGTAGAGGCCCCAGTTCACGGTGATGACGGTGGCGGCCAGGGTGATCAGGCCGAGCTTGCGCGGGCTGCGCGCGAGCTCGGGTATCCAGCCCCAGCGGCGCAGCGCGAGCAGGGCGATCCCGACGAAGAGCAGGGACCACACCATGCGGTGGGCGAGGATCTCGACGGCCCCGGCGGGCTTGAGGAGGGGCCAGAAGAGCGGGACCAGTCCCCACATGCCGTAGGCGCCGATCCCGTAGAGCAGCCCTGCTCGTCCCTCGTTCTTCTCGGTCTTCACCCTGGACCTCCCGCCCTGTGCCGCGCTGTCCCGTCGAAGGTAGCGCCGCACGGGGCGGGTTGTCATGCCCGTACCGCTATACGGTCATGACAGCTTCACGAGGTGGCGAGCGCCTCCTTGATCGAGGCGGCGATGGGGGTGGTCGGGCGGCCCGTCAGCCGGGCCAGGTCGCCGGTCCGCAGGGCGAGCGCGCCGCCCGCGACGGCCCGGTCGACGTCGACCAGGATCTCGGCGAAGGGGCGCGGGACCCCGGCGCCGGTGAGGATCTCCAGGTGGGTCGCGGCGGGGACGTCGCTGTACGTGATCTCCCGGCCGGACTGGGCGGCGACCTCGGCCGCGTACTCGGCGAAGGACCAGGCGGTGTCGCCGCTCAGCTCGTACGTCCTGTTCAGGTGCTCCTCGGCCGGGCCGGTCAGGACGGCGGCCGCGGCGGCGGCGTAGTCGGCGCGGGAGGCGGAGGCGACCCGGCCCTCGCCGGCGCTGGCGACGACGGCGCCGTGGGCCAGGACGGGGGCGAGGTTGGCCGTGTAGTTCTCCGAGTACCAGCCGTTGCGGAGGAAGGTGTACGGCAGGCCGGAGGCGAGGATCAGCTCCTCCGTCGCCTTGTGCTCGTCGGCGAGCGTGAAGTCGGCCTCCGGGCCGCCGAGGACGCCGGTGTACGCGAGCTGGGCGACGCCCGCCGCCTTGGCCGCGTCGATCACGGCGGCGTGCTGCGCGACGCGCTGCCCGACCTCGCTGCCCGAGATCAGGAGCACCCGGTCGCCGGCCGCGAAGGCCTCCGCCAGGGTCTCCGGCCGGCTGTAGTCGGCGATCCGCAGTTCGACGCCGCGCTCCGCGAGGTCGGCGGCCTTCTGCTTGTCGCGGACGACGGCGGCGACGGACTCGGCGGGGACCGCGGCGAGGAGGGCGTCGACGACGAGACGGCCGAGCTGTCCGGTGGCTCCGGTGACGACGATGCTCATGGGGCTTCCTTCTTCCCGTGGGGTGCGGTGGGCGGTGCACTCACCGTGATGCACTCACCGTACGGTGGGCGCTATCTATTCGAAAGTACCCACTTTGAAGTAAGGTACTGGCATGGGAGTAAGTAAGCCGCCGAACGTGAACGAGCCGATGTGCCCCTCGCGCCTCGTCCTGGAGCACGTCACCAGCCGCTGGGGCGTCCTCGTCCTCGCGGCCCTCCTGGAGCGCTCGTACCGCTTCAGCGAGCTGCGCCGCGCGATCGGCGGCGTCAGCGAGAAGATGCTGGCCCAGACCCTCCAGACGCTGGAGCGCGACGGCTTCGTCCATCGCGACGCCAAGCCCGTCATCCCGCCCCGCGTCGACTACAGCCTCACCGCCCTCGGCGAGGAGGCCGCCCGCCAGGTCTGGGAGCTCGCCCGCTGGACCGAGCGCCGGGTCCAGGCCGTCGAAGAGGCGCGTGTGCGTTACGACACGGTGCGCGAAGCGTCCCAATGAGGTTGTAGCCCGGGCGAGTTGATCCGCGGACCCGTACGATCTCGTTCACCGACCGGGGGATCGTGTGAGCGACCGTGGGGGAATCGTGAGGGACGGGCACGGAAGAGTTCTGCGCGCCACTGTTGTGGCGGCGGCGGGCGGGTTGCTCCTGGCGGGGTGCTCGTCGGGAGGCGGCGGGGACGAGGCGAAACCGTCCCGAGCGAAACCGGGCACCAGCGCGCCCGGGACGCCGACCACGTCCCCGACCGCACAGGGCTTCACCCTCGACCCGGAGAAGGCGCCGCGCGACGCGGCCGACGCGAAGCGGATCGCCCTCGCGATCGTGGGGGAGCCCGACGACTGGGGACCCGACTTCGTCAAGCGCAGCCCGTACCTCAGCGCTCCCGGCTACTGGCCGGTCCTCGACACGAACTGCGCGTGGGAGGCCGGGACCGCGCCCCGGTCCGTCCTCTACAGCGTCACCACCTACAGCGAGATCCCGGCCGCCGGCGGCAAGGGACCCCTCCGGGTCGCCACCACCGTCACCGTCCACCGCACCGACACCGACGCCGACTGGGAGATGGCCTCGACCCTGGAGGAAGCGCTGCGCTGCCCGGAACAGGAGTTGCGTCAGGGCGA
This sequence comes from Streptomyces sp. NPDC004266, assembly GCF_042874095.1. NCBI lineage: Bacteria > Bacillati > Actinomycetota > Actinomycetes > Kitasatosporales > Streptomycetaceae > Streptomyces > Streptomyces sp. NPDC004266. Next base: position 220,171 of record NZ_JBIAMM010000003.1, on the reverse strand, counting down.
ACGCATCACCGGCCTCAAGTCGCTCGCCGTCCCCTACGGCGCCAGCGAGAACCTGGACACCCTCATGGAGCAGGGCTCGTACCTCGCCGACGCCTTCAAGGGACCGCAGTACTACAGCTGGTACCAGCTGCGCATCGGGCAGGTCAGCATCGCCGCCGTCGTCAAGGGAGCCCCCGGCCGCACCCCCGCGGAGGGCAACACCGCCCAGATCCGGGTCACCGGCCTCATGCAGGCACGCGCCAAGACGCAGTTGGGAGCCAAGCCGTGAGTCCGATGGCCGACCCCGCGCCCGGCGCGCTCCAGCCGCTGCTCCCCGCCGACCCGTCCACGATCGCCGGCTACCGGCTCCTCGGCCGCCTCGGCGCCGGCGGCATGGGCGTCGTCTACCTCGGCCGCACCGACACCGGCGAGCTCGCCGCCGTCAAGGTCACTCACGCCGACCAGGCCGACCAGCCCGACTTCCGGGCCCGCTTCCGCCGCGAGGTCGAGGCCGCGCGCCGGGTCGTCAGCCCCTGGGCCGTGCCCGTGACGGGCGCCGACCCCGACGCCCCCGAACCGTGGATGGCGACCGCCTTCGTGCCCGGCCCGTCCGTCGGCGAGGCCGTCCGCGCCCACGGGCCCCTGCCCGAGCGGAGCGTACGGATCCTCGGCCGCGCCGTCGCCCGCGCGCTCGCCGCCGTCCACGCGGCCGGACTCGTGCACCGGGACGTGAAGCCCGGGAACGTCCTCCTCGCCGTGGACGGCCCCCGTCTCATCGACTTCGGTATCGCCCGCACCACCGGGGAGACCGCGCTCACCGCGACCGACATGGTCGTCGGCACCCCCGGCTTCCTCGCCCCCGAGCAGGCCGAGGCCCGCACCGACGCCATCGGGCCGCCCGCCGACGTCTTCGCCCTCGGCTGCCTCCTCGCGTACGCGACGACCGGCCGCCCGCCCTTCGGCGCCGGCGCCGTGGACGCCCTGATGTACCGGACCGTCCACGACGAGCCGGATCTCGTCGGCGTACCGGAAGGCCTGCTCCCGCTCCTGGCGGCCTGCCTCGCCAAGCACCCCGCCGACCGGCCCACCGCCGAGGAGATCGCCGACCGGCTCACCGAGGACACCCCCGGCACCGCCGCCGACTGGCTGCCCGCGCCCGTCGTCACCACCATCGCCGAACGCTCGGCGGCCATGCTGGCGCTCCCCGACATCGACCCCACCGCGCCGGGCACGGACCCCGACGCCCCCGCGAAGCCCAGCAGGCGCGGCTTCCTGCTGCTCGGCACCGGTGCCGCCGTCCTCGCGGCGGGCGGCGGCGCCTTCGCCCTGTTCGACCGGGACGACGACACCGGCGCCGACGGGAAGCACTCCGCGCCCAAGCCCCGGAACATCTGGAGCATCGGCGTCCTCGCCGACCTCTCCGGGCCCGCCCGGGAGATCGGCCGGGCCCAGGAGCGCGGCGCCCGGCTCGCCGTCGAGCGGTTCAACGCCGTGCACAAGGGCAAGCCCTTCACCCTCGAACTCAAGGTCTCCGACGACCGAGGGCAGAGCGCCGGCGCCCTCGCCGCCGCGCGGCGGCTCACCACCGACCCCTCCGTGCTCGCCGTCCTCGGTCCCACCTCCGACTACACCGGCGTCGCCGCGCTCCCCGCCTTCGAGGAGGCCGACGTGCCGCTCCTCACCACCTCGGCCGGCTACCACCTCTTCACCCTGCGCGGCGACGCCGGCGGCGTGCCGAACACGACGGTCCTCCGCGCCATCCCGCAGCACTTCATCGCGGGCGTCTACCTCGCCTGGTCCGCCACGCTCCTGCCGCAGACCCGCCGCCCCGGAGTCCTCCAGGAGCGCACCGACGACCCGTACAGCTGGCAGTACACCAGCGGCGTCGGCTACGGCTTCGACCAGGCCGGCATCACGCCGCACTTCCGGGTCGTCCCGGGCCGGGCCGTCGACTACCGTTCGATCATCGGGGAGATGATCGACGCCGGCATCGACGCCTACGTCCACAACGGCGTCCGCTCCACCGCCGTGCTCGCCGCCCGCGCCCTGAGGCAACTCGGCTTCACCGGCCCCCGGTTCGCCGGTCAGCACGTCTTCGGCTCGGAGTTCCTGAAGGAGGCCGGGAGCGACGCCGAGGGCTGGTTCGTCTGCGCGCCCGTCATGGACCCCGTCCAGCGGGCCGCCGACCCGAAACAGAAGCCCGCCGACCGCAAGCTCGCCCAGGACTTCCTCGACGCCCACCGCAAGCGCTACGGCACCGCCCCGGCCTTCTACACCGGCGAGTCCTTCGACGTGGTCGGCATGGTGGCGTCCTGGCTCGCCACGAGCGCCGCCAAGGGCCCGCTCACCCGCAAGGGCCTGTGGGAGGCCCTGCGCAAGCAGAAGTACACCGGAGCCATGGGTGGTTACCAGTTCCGTGAGAACGGCGAGCTCAGCGGCATCGGCACCTTCCTCTACGGCGTGCAGAAGGGGGCCTACAAGTACTTCGGCCCCGCCCCCGCAGAGCCCAACAGACCCAAGAAGGCCTGAGCGTGCAGCCGCTGAAGAAGGCCGACCCCTCCTCCATCGCCGGCTACCGCCTCCTCGGACGGCTCGGCACCGGCGGCATGGGCGTGGTCTACCTCGCCCGGTCCGCCGGCGGCGCGCTCGCCGCGCTCAAGCTCATCCGCGCCGAGCACGCCGCCGACCCCGGCTTCCGGGCCCGCTTCCGCCGCGAGGCGACCGCCGCCGAGAGGATCACCGGCCGCTGGGTCGTCCGCGTGCTCGGCGCCGACCCGGAGGCCCGAGAGCCCTGGCTCGCCACCGAGTACGTGCCCGGGCCCTCGCTCGCCGAGGCCGTCGCCCTGCACGGCGCCCTGTCCGAGCCGACCGTGCGGGCCCTCGGCGCGCGACTCGCGGACGCCCTCGACGGCATGCACGCGGCCGGACTCGTCCACCGGGACGTCAAGCCCGGCAACGTCCTCCTCGCCCTCGACGGGCCCCGGCTCATCGACTTCGGCATCGCCCGGGTCAACGGCGCCACCGCGCTCACCGCGACCGACGCGATGATCGGCACCCCCGGCTTCCTCGCCCCCGAACAGGCCCGGGTCGCGGGCGCGGGCGAGGTCGGCCCGGCCGCCGACGTCTTCTCGCTCGGCTGCGTCCTCGCGTACGCGCTGACCGGCGAACGACCCTTCGGTACGGGCGGGGTGGCCGCGGTCGTCTACCGCACCGTCCACGAGGAGCCCGACCTCGACGGCCTGCCCGAGCCGCTGCTGCCGCTGGTCGAGGCCTGCCTCGCCAAGGACCCCGCCGACCGGCCGAGCACCGCCGAGGTGCGGGACGCCCTCGGCCCGTACGAGGGCCCGGCGGCGGGCGACTGGCTGCCGAGCGGCCTGCCCGCGCTGATCGCCCAGCGCTCGTCGCGGGTCCTCGACCTGCCGGTCGCCGACCCGACCATGCTCAACCCGGACGAACCGCAGGGGACTTCGCGGCGCCGCTTCCTCGCCTTCGGCGCGGCCGGGGCCGTCGCGGGCACGGTTGGCCTCACCGCCTGGCTGCTCGGCCGCGACCCGGGAGACGGTACGGGCGGCGGGACCGTACGGACGGCGTACACGCTCGGCGTCGTCACCGACCTCAGCGGCCCGACGAAGGCGGACGGGCGCGCCCAGGAACACGGGCTGCGCCTCGCCGCGGAGACCTTCAACGCCCGTGCGGACCGGCCCTTCGATCTGGTGCTCAAGGTGACGGACGACGGGGCCGACCCGAAGCGGGCCACCGCCGGCGCCCGCGCCCTCCTCAAGGACCCGGCCCTGGTCGCCGTCCTCGGCCCCACGACCACCGAGACGGCCATGGCGGCGGCGGACGTGCTCGTGGATCTGAGGGTGCCCATGCTGGGCCTGGTGCCGTCGGTCGCGGTCGGGGAAATCCGGGGCCAGACAGACGAGCTGCGCACGTACTTCGAGATGCGGCCCAGCGCCGAAGCGATGATCGTGCCCTTCGGTCGCTACCTCAGCGAGCACCATCTGGGCCGCACCGCCGTCATCGAGGACCGGGCCGCCGGCACCTACAGCTGGAGCGCCGCCCAGAGCGCGCGGAACTCGCCCCCCGCCGGAGGCACGGTCACGGTGCACCGGGTCGCGGCGGACACCGAGGACTTCGCCGGGGCGGTCCGGGCGGCACTTGCCACCTCGCCGACGGGCGTGTTCTACATGGGGACGTCGCCGCGCCGGGCCGCCCTGTGCGCCAAGGCCCTGCGGCAGCAGGGCTACAGGGGCCCGCGCGGAAGCGTCGAGGCCGCGCTCGGGCCGGAGTTCCCCGCCGTGGCGGGGCCGGCCGCCGAGGGCTGGTACTTCGGGACGGGCTACACCGATCCCGACACGCTCCCGGGTGCGAAGGAGTTCGTGACCGCGTACCGCAAGCGCTGGAAGCTCGCGACGACGGATCCGGTCGACCGGTTCGCGGTGGAGTCGTACGACGCCCTGAACTGGACGGCTCAGGCTCTCCGGACCGCGATCCGGAGGAACGCGGGGCACCAGGCGGCGGCGGTCGCGAACGCGTTCACGAAGGACGACGAGGCGTACCGCGGCGTGGCCAGGTCCTACAACGCCCTCTCCAACGACCGCTCGGAGTCCCAGCTCGTAGGACTGACCCTCTGGCAGATCGCGTCCGGAAGGCCCCGCTGCCTCGGCCCGTACACCGAGGCGGCGAAGCGCGACTGACCGCGCGGCCGGGCGTCAGCCGACGACCGTCCAGGTGTCGTTGCCCGTGAGGAGCTGGCCCAGGTCGCCCTTGCCGTACCGCTCGACGGCCGTCTCCAGCTGCTCCGCCATCAGCGTGTCGTACACCGGGCGGTCCACCGAGCGGAAGACGCCGATCGGGGTCTGGTGGAGGGTGTCCGGGTCGGCCAGCCGCGACAGCGCGAACGCGGTCGTCGGGGTGGCCGCGTGGGCGTCGTGGACGAGGATCCGGGTCTCGTTCTCCGGGGTGACCGTGACGACCTGGAGGTCGCCGGTGGCCGGGTCGCGGACGACGCCCTTCTCGTTCTCGGCGCCGAAACGGATCGGCTGCCCGTGCTCCAGGCGGATCACCGCCTCCTTGGCCTGGTCCTTGTCCTTGAGGACCTCGAAGGCGCCGTCGTTGAAGATGTTGCAGTTCTGGTAGATCTCGACGAGTGCCGTGCCGTTGTGCTCGGAGGCCTGGCGGAGCACCTCGGTGAGGTGCTTGCGGTCGGAGTCGACCGTGCGGGCCACGAAGCTCGCCTCGGCGCCCAGGGCCAGCGACACCGGGTTGAAGGGGGCGTCGAGCGAGCCCATCGGGGTCGACTTGGTGATCTTGCCGACCTCGGAGGTGGGGCTGTACTGGCCCTTGGTGAGCCCGTAGATCCGGTTGTTGAAGAGCAGGATCTTCAGGTTGACGTTGCGACGCAGGGCGTGGATCAGGTGGTTGCCGCCGATGGACAGCGCGTCGCCGTCGCCCGTGACCACCCACACCGACAGGTCGCGGCGCGAGGTGGCGAGACCGGTGGCGATGGCCGGGGCGCGGCCGTGGATGGAGTGCATCCCGTAGGTGTTCATGTAGTACGGGAAGCGGGAGGAGCAGCCGATGCCGGAGACGAAGACGATGTTCTCCTTCGCCAGACCGAGCTCGGGCATGAAGCCCTGCACGGCGGCGAGGACCGCGTAGTCGCCGCAGCCCGGACACCAGCGGACCTCCTGGTCCGACTTGAAGTCCTTCATGGACTGCGCGGCCTCGGCCTTCGGCACCAGTTGCAGCAGGGGCTCAGGCATCGATGACCTCCTTGAGGGCGGCGGCGAGCTGCTCGGCCTTGAACGGCATGCCGTTGACCTGGGTGTGGCTGCGGGCGTCGACGAGGTACTTCGCCCGGACGAGGGTGGCGAGCTGGCCGAGGTTCATCTCGGGGACGACGACCTTCTCGTACCGCTTCAGCACCTCGCCGAGGTTCTTCGGGAAGGGGTTGAGGTGGCGCAGGTGGGCCTGGGCGATCGGGCTGCCGGTGCGCCGCAGGCGGCGGACGGCCGCCGTGATCGGCCCGTAGGTGGAGCCCCAGCCGAGGACCAGGGTGCTCGCGCCGTCCGGGTCGTCGACCTCGATGTCCGGCACCTCGATGCCGTCGATCTTGGCCTGGCGGGTGCGGACCATGAACTCGTGGTTCGCCGGGTCGTACGAGATGTTGCCGGTGCCGTCCTGCTTCTCGATGCCGCCGATGCGGTGTTCGAGGCCGGGGGTGCCGGGCACGGCCCAGGGGCGGGCGAGGGTCTCGGGGTCGCGCTTGTACGGCCAGAAGACCTCGGTGCCGTCGGCGAGGGCGTGGTTCGGGCCGGTGGCGAAGGGCGTCTTCAGGTCGGGGAGCTCGTCGACCTCGGGGATGCGCCAGGGCTCGGAGCCGTTGGCCAGGTAGCCGTCGGAGAGCAGGAAGACCGGTGTGCGGTACGTGAGCGCGATGCGGGCGGCGTCGAGGGCCGCGTCGAAGCAGTCGGCGGGCGTCCTGGGGGCCACGACCGGCACCGGCGCCTCGCCGTTGCGGCCGTACATGGCCTGGAGGAGGTCGGCCTGCTCGGTCTTGGTGGGCAGACCGGTGGACGGGCCGCCGCGCTGGATGTCGACGACGAGGAGCGGCAGCTCCAGGGAGACGGCGAGTCCGATGGTCTCGGACTTCAGCGCCACGCCGGGGCCGGAGGTCGTCGTCACGGCGAGCGAGCCGCCGAAGGCGGCGCCCAGCGCGGCGCCGATGCCGGCGATCTCGTCCTCCGCCTGGAACGTCCGCACGCCGAAGTTCTTGTGCTTGGACAGCTCGTGCAGGATGTCCGAGGCCGGGGTGATCGGGTACGAGCCGAGGTAGAGCGGCAGGTCGGCCTGGCGGCCGGCGGCGATCAGGCCGTACGAGAGGGCCAGGTTCCCCGAGATGTTCCGGTACGTGCCGGTGGGGAAGGCGCGGGTCGCGGGCGCGACCTCGTACGAGACGGCGAAGTCCTCGGTGGTCTCGCCGAAGTTCCAGCCGGCCCGGAAGGCGGCCACGTTGGCCTCGGCGATCTCCGGCTTCTTGGCGAACTTCTGGCGCAGGAAGGTCTCGGTGCCCTCGGTCGGACGGTGGTACATCCAGGAGAGCAGCCCGAGCGCGAACATGTTCTTGCTCCGCTCGGCCTCCTTCCGGGACAGGCCGAACTCCTTGAGCGCCTCCAGGGTCAGCGTCGTCAGCGGCACCGGGTGCACCCGGTAGCCGTCGAGCGAGCCGTCCTCCAGGGGCGAGGTCGCGTACCCGACCTTGGCCATCGCCCGCTTCGCGAACTCGTCGGTGTTGACGATGATCTCGCCACCGCGCGGCACGTCCCCGATGTTCGCCTTGAGGGCGGCGGGGTTCATCGCGACCAGCACGTTCGGGGCGTCGCCCGGGGTCAGGATGTCGTGGTCGGCGAAGTGCAGCTGGAAGGACGACACGCCCGGCAGGGTGCCGGCGGGCGCCCGGATCTCGGCCGGGAAGTTCGGCAGCGTGGAGAGGTCGTTCCCGAAGGACGCCGTCTCCGAGGTGAAGCGGTCACCCGTGAGCTGCATGCCGTCACCGGAGTCGCCCGCGAAGCGGATGATCACCCGGTCGAGCCGGCGCACTTCCTTCTCGGTGCCGTGGTGGGGCGTCGCCGGGGCGCTGCGCTGCTCCCCGACCAGGGCCTCACCGGCCTCGCTACTGACCTGGCTGGTCACTGAACTGGACCTCCCTCGCGGCAAGGGGACTCTCCGCCGGAGGCGGGGAGAAGGCTCGGGGCGCGGCCGGCGACCCCCGTGCGGAGATCACCTTCCGTCCCGAGGCCCACCCTACGACGGTAAGGGGGCCCTTCCCGGGACTTCTCGCATCATGGACCTCTTTTTGAGACACCCTCTTGTCTTGAATTGTCACGTTCTGTCGCTGCCCGGAGGTTCCGGAAAGTCGGATTCCGCCTCATCCTTTGGACCTAGGGCCCGGGACCAGGCTATCTGACAAGGCGTCAGACGATCAGGACTTCAGGTACGTCAACACCGCGAGTACCCGGCGGTGATCGCCGTCACTCGGGGAGAGGCCCAGCTTCAGGAAGATGTTGCTGATGTGCTTCTCCACCGCGCCGTCGCTCACCACCAGCGCCTTCGCGATCGCCGAGTTCGTCCGGCCCTCCGCCATCAGGCCCAGGACCTCCCGCTCGCGCGGGGTCAGGTTCGCCAGCACGTCCTGCTGACGGCTCCGGCCCAGCAGCTGCTGCACGACCTCGGGGTCGAGCGCCGTACCGCCCCTCGCCACCCGGACGACCGCGTCCACGAACTCCCGGACCTCCGCGACCCGGTCCTTCAGCAGGTACCCCACGCCCCGGCTGGAACCGGCCAGGAGTTCGGTGGCGTACTGCTCCTCCACGTACTGCGACAGGACCAGGACCCCGAGCCCCGGATGCTCCTTGCGCAGCCGCACCGCCGCCCGCACGCCCTCGTCGGTGTGCGTCGGCGGCATCCGCACGTCCGCCACCACCACGTCCGGCAGCGCGCCCTCGTCCGCGAGCCCCGCCACCGTCTTCACCAGCGCCTCGCCGTCCCCGACGCCGGCGACGACCTCGTGCCCCAGGTCCGTCAGGAGCCGGGTCAGGCCCTCCCTCAGCAGGACGGAATCCTCGGCGATGACCACCCGTACCCGCCCCGTCACGTCTCGCACGCTCACGCCCTGCAGCCCCCTGCTCCGGTCATCCGATGAGACCTTCAGCATGGCACCTGACCCCGCCCCCCACGCACCCGATCCCACCCGAGCGACCGCCTCCGGGCCCCGGCGGGCGCGGCCCACACGGCGGTGGGCCGGGGCACCGCCCCGCCGGGCGCGGGCCCGCAACGGGGGGCTCGGGCGGGGCGCCGCCCGGTGCGGGCTCGGCGCGGCCCGGTGCTACGCGCGCCAGGGCAGTTCCACCGTCACCGTCGTCGGCCCGCCCCCCGGCGAGTCCACCGCCAGCACCCCGTCCACCGCCCCCACCCGCCCCGAAAGGTCCGCCAGACCGCCGCTCGCCTCCACGTGCGCGCCCCCCGCCCCGTCGTCCCGCACCTGGAGCATCAGCCGGTTCTCCGTGCGCCACACGTCCACCCATGCGCGCCGCGCGCCCGAGTGGCGGGAGACGTTCCGGAGGAGCTCCGAGGCCGTGAAGTACGCGATGCCCTCGATCGCCGGCGCCGGCCGGTCCGGCAGGTCCACGTCGACGGAGACGGGGACCGCGCACCGGGAGGCCACCGCCGACAGCGCCGCGTCGAGCCCCCGGTCGGTGAGGACCGCCGGGTGGATGCCCCGGGCGAGGTCCCGCAGCTCCTGGAGGGCGAGCTTCACCTCGCCGTGCGCCTCGTCGACGAGTACCGCCGCCGCCTGCGGGTCCCGCGCCAGCTTCTCCTTGGCGAGCCCCAGGTCCATGGCGAGCGCGGCGAGCCGGGCCTGCGCGCCGTCGTGCAGGTCGCGCTCGATGCGCCGCAGGTCGGCCGCGGCGGTGTCGACGACCGCGCCCCGGTCCGACTCCAGCTCGGTGACGCGGGAGGCCAGCCGGGACGGGCCGAGGAGCCCGGAGACGAGGAGCCGGTCGACGGAGACGAGCCCGCGCAGCACCCACGGTCCGACGAGGACGAACACGAGCCCGATCAGGCTGGTCACGGCCAGTTCGAAGGGCGCGTCGAGGTAGAAGGCGTGGTTCCGGTCGCCGTACAGCTGGAGCCCGTCCTGTCCCGCCCACAGGGGGAGGACCCACTGCCACAGCGGGTACGTGAAGAGGCCCCAGCCCCAGCCCCACAGCGCCACCGTGACCGAGAAGGAGAACACCGCCCACGGCATGTGCAGGACCGCGTACAGCAGGTGCCGCCACGACGCGCCGCTCTTCAGCATGGCGCCCATCCAGGAGAACGCCCCGCCGGTCCGCCCGCGCACCGGCTCCGGCGCCGCCACGTCGAGGCCGAGCAGCCCGCGCGCCCGGGCCCGCTCGACCGCGCCGAAGCCCCGGCACATCGCGAGCGCCCCGGCCAGGATCGGCACGCCGAGGAAGGTGATGAGCAGCCCGGCGCCGGCCGAGACGAAGGCGACGGAGAGCGCGAACCAGCAGATGCTCAGCGGCAGGCCGATCAGCACGTACCCGAAGGCGCGCCAGGTGCGGGCCTCGAACGGCGCGCGGATCGCGGCGGGGAGTCGGTGGAAGGCCATCGCGGTGTTCCTTCTCTGCTCGGAGGCTCTGCTCGGAGACCCTGCTCGGAGGCTCTCCCGGACGCCCTGTCCGGAGGGGCGGGCGGTACGTGTTCCAGGGTTCCGTCCCGCGCCCCGCCGGACCATGAGGCGGGTGGGCGTCTGCGGGCGGGGGTTTTCCCCACCTCCGCGTCAGGCCCCCGGCCGGGAGCGCCACGGCAGCTCCGCCGTGACCGTCGTCGGACCGCCCTCGGGGGAGTCGAGGACCAGGACCCCGTCGACCGCGCCGAGCCGCTCCGCGAGCCCGGCGAGACCCGTGCCGCCGTCGAAGCGCGCCCCGCCGGCCCCGTCGTCGCGCACCTGGAGCATCAGCCGGTTCCCGGCCCGCCAGACGTCCACGGAGGCGGACCGGGCGCGCGCGTGCTTGGAGACGTTCTGGAGGAGCTCGGACACGGTGAAGTACGCGATGCCCTCGATCGCCTCGGCCGGCCGCTCGGCCAGGTCCACGCTCACCTTCACCGGCACCGTGCAGCGCGCGGAGACGGAGGAGAGGGCGGCGCCCAGTCCCCGGTCGGTGAGGACCGCCGGGTGGATGCCCCGGGCGAGGTCCCGCAGCTCCTGGAGGGCGAGCTTCACCTCGCCGTGCGCCTCGTCGACCATCGCCGCGGCGGCCTCCGGGTCCTCGAGCAGCTTCTCCTTGGCGAGGCCGAGCCCCATGGCGAGCGCCACGAGCCGGGCCTGCGCGCCGTCGTGCAGGTCGCGCTCGATGCGCCGCAGGTCGGCCGCGGCGGTGTCGACGACGACGCCCCGGTCCGACTCCAGCTCGGCGATCCGCCGCTCCAGCTCGTCGGAGGGCGAGAGCAGCCCCCGGACCATGCCCCGGTCGCCGTGGGCCAGACCGCGGGCCAGGAAGGGCAGGACGGGCCAGAGGACGAAGAGCGAGACGAGCGCGACGGTGAACGTCAGGATCCCCCAGGGCAGCCGGATCAGCCCGTACAGCTGCGTCCGCCAGGCCACCGGGTCCTTCAGCGAGGCCCACAGCCAGCCGAAGAAACCCCGGTGCCGCGGCGGCGGGGAGGGCTCGGCGACCTCCACCCCGAGCAGCGCGCGGGCCCGCGCCCGCTCCGAACGGCCGATGAGGCGGGCGCCGCCGAGGCCGAGGGCGAGCAGCGGCAGCCCGATCACGGTGACGGAGAGGCCCACGCCGACCGAGACGGTCACGACCGCGTAGACGAAACCGGTCAGTGCCGTGAAGAGGTTGGAGAGGAGGAAGGCGATCTCCTTCCAGGTCTCCTTCCCGTAGGCGAGCCGCATGGGCGGACGGGGGGCTTCGGCGGCTTCGGAGGACCCGGTGGTCCCGGTGGTCCCGGCGGGATCAAGATCGGCGCTCATGGTCCCCAGACTGCCGGTCGGGGACGGCGCGACGCCATGGGGGAGGTGGGTGAGCGCGAGGGGGGATATCCCCACCGGCATCCCCGCCGGCGAAGCGGTTCGCGAGGTACGGGCGGTGCCGCGCGGGCGCCGGCGGTGCCACCGGCGGGGCGACCGCGAAGCCGCGCGCGGGACACCGGCGGCGTTGCGCGCGAAGCTACCGGCGAGGCAACTGCGATGCCGTGCGCGGGGCTCCGGCCGCGCTACTGACGAGGCAACCACGGAGCCGTCGGCGAGGCGGCGGCGAAGGCACCCGCGCCTGCTTACGGTCCCTTTAGCAGGGCCTAGACTCGCGTCCGTACAAAGTGACTCATGAGACACCGAGACCGAGGGGCGGACGTGCGGGAACCGACCGTTGTCGCGGCCGACGCGGCGGACTACTTCCAGACGTACTCCGTCGTCGGCGTGCTCGCCGTCGTCGGCGTGCTCTTCGTCGCCGTGGCCTTCTCTGCCAACCGGCTGCTCAGGCCCGTCGTGCCGACGCCCGAGAAGCTCCTCACCTACGAGTGCGGTGTCGACCCCGTGGGGGAGGGCTGGGCCCACACCCAGGTCCGCTACTACGTGTACGCCTTCCTCTACGTCATCTTCGCCGTCGACTCGATCTTCCTCTTCCCCTGGGCGACGGTCTTCGCCGCGCCCGGATACGGCGCCACGACCCTGGTCGAGATGTTCGTCTTCCTCGGCTTCCTGGCCGTGGGGCTGCTCTACGCGTACAAGAAGGGCGTCCTGGCATGGACGTAACACCCCTGCCCGCTCCGAAGCTGGGACCGCTCGCCCGCCTGGCCCCGGAGCCGATGAAGGTGGTCCTGAACTGGGGCCGCCGCTACAGCCTGTGGGTCTTCAACTTCGGCCTCGCCTGCTGCGCGATCGAGTTCATCGCCGCGTCCATGGCCCGGCACGACTTCATCCGGCTCGGCGTGATCCCCTTCGCGCCGGGCCCGCGCCAGGCCGACCTGATGATCGTCTCGGGCACGGTGACGGACAAGATGGCGCCGGCGGTGAAGCGCCTGTACGAGCAGATGCCGGAGCCGAAGTACGTCATCTCCTTCGGCGCCTGCTCGAACTGCGGCGGCCCGTACTGGGACTCGTACTCCGTCACCAAGGGCGTCGACCAGATCATCCCGGTGGACGTCTACGTGCCGGGCTGCCCGCCGCGCCCGGAGGCCCTTCTCCAGGGCATCCTCAAGCTCCAGGAGAAGATCGCCCGGGAGAGCCTGGCCGAGCGGTACGCGACCGCCCCCACGGTCTCCCAGCTGACGAGCCCCCTGGTCCCGCCGCCGGGAGGCGCACAGTGAACGGCCACGACTCCCTCCCGGACGCCGTGACGGAGATCTTCGGCGAGGAGGCGACCGCGGAGCAGGCCTACGACCTGCTGACCGTCGACGTCCCGCCGTCGGCCTGGCTCACGGCGCTCGAAACCGCCAGGGACGCCCTGGGCTGCACGTACTTCGACTGGCTGAGCGCCGTGGACGAGCCGGGCACGGGCTTCCGCGTCTGCGCGCACGTGGTGGCGCTCGGCACCGGCGGCCCGCGCCGCCTCCTGCTGCGCACGACGGTCCCGCACGAGGCCGCCGTCCTCCCGACGGCGATCGGCGTGTACGCGGGCGCGGGCTGGCACGAGCGCGAGACGCACGAGATGTTCGGCGTGGTCTTCGAGGGCCATCCGCACCTCGTCCCCCTCCTGCTCCCCGAGAACTTCGAGGGCCACCCGCTCCGCAAGGACTTCGTCCTGGCGGCCCGGGTCGCCAAGGCGTGGCCGGGTGCGAAGGAGCCGGGCGAGTCGCACGACGGCGGCGGTCCCAAGCGCCGCCAGATGCTTCCGCCGGGCGTCCCGGACCCCAACGAGTGGGGACCCCTCAAGGGCCAGCTCCCGCCGGCCCCCGCCCGTCCCGCCCGCGCGGCGGCCGGCGACCGCCCGGTCCGCCGGACCCGCACGGCCACGGAGGGCTCGGCGAGCCAGGCGGAGCCGACGGCTCCGGCACGCCGTGCCCGCTCGGCGTCCGAAGGCTCCGCGAGCCGGACGGCCGCGGACCCGGCCGCTCCGCCGCGCCGCTCCCGCTCGGCGTCGGAGGGCTCGGTGAGCCAGGCGGTCCCGGAGCCGGAAGCCCCTGCCCCGGCGGCCACCCCGGAGCCGGAAGCCCCGGCCCCGGCGCCGGACGCGTCCCCGGACGCCCCGGCGGCCCGCCCGCCGCGCCGCTCCCGCTCGGCCGCGGACGGCTCGGCGAGCCAGCAGGCCCCGGACACGGACGCGCCCCGCACGGGGGCCGCGACTCCGCGTACCCGCAGCGCGGACGCCCCCTGGCACCACGCCCGCCCGGCCTTCGACGACGAGACGCCCTCCCCGGCCACGCCTCCCGCAACGGAAGCCCCTGCCCCGGCGGCCACCCCGGCCCCGGAGCCGGAAGCCCCGGCTCCTGCGGCCACCCCGGCCCCGGAGCCGGAAGCCCCCCGGCCGGACGCCCCCGAGCCCGAGGCCCCGGCCTCGGAAGGCACCCCGGCTGCCGAGCCCGACGCCGAGGCTCCGACGGCCCCCCGGGCCCCCGAGCCCGAGGCCCCCGCCCCGGCGGGCCCCCCGGCTCCAGGGCCCGAGGACGCCCCTGCCGCCGACACGGGCGAAGAGCGCAGTCACGAGCCGCCCGCCGGGCGGGACCGTACCGACACCCCCAACGACCCCGCCGGAGGCGATCCCGCGTGAACGACGTACTCGACGTCGCCCTCCGGCTGATCGTCGTCTTCGTGTGCTTCCTCGTGCTGCCGCTCGTCGTCGGGCAGACCGAGCACAAGGTCATGGCCCACATGCAGGGCCGCCTCGGCCCCATGTACGCGGGCGGCTTCCACGGCTGGGCCCAGCTCGTCGCCGACGGCGTGAAGTTCGCGCAGAAGGAGGACGTGGTCCCGGAGAACGCGGACCGGCGGATCTTCCAGCTCGCGCCGGCCGTCGCCCTCCTCCCGTACCTCCTCGTCCTCCTCGCGATCCCGATCGGCCCCGGCGAGGGCGCGGTCGGCCAGGTCGTCGACGCGGGCGTCTTCTTCGTGCTCGCCGTCATGGGCGTCGGCGTCCTCGGCTCCCTCATGGCCGGCTGGGCCTCCGCGAACAAGTTCTCGCTGCTCGGCGGCCTCCGCACGGCCGCCCAGCTCCTCGCGTACGAGCTGCCGATGCTGCTCGCCGCCGCGTCCGTCGCGATGGCCGCCGGCACCGTCTCGCTCCCGGGCATCCTGAACGCCTTCGAGTGGTGGTGGGTGCCCTGGCAGATCGTCGGCGCCCTGGTGTTCTTCACCGCCGGGCTCGCCGAGCTGCAGCGCCCGCCGTTCGACATGCCCGTCGCCGACTCGGAGATCATCTTCGGCGCCTACACCGAGTACACCGGTCTCCGCTTCGCGCTCTTCCTGCTCGCCGAGTACGCGGGCATCATCGTCCTCTGCGGCCTCACCACCGTCCTCTTCCTCGGCGGCTGGCACGGCCCCTTCGGCGCCGACGGCCTCGGCTGGGTCTGGACCCTCCTCAAGACGGCCGTGCTCGCGTTCGTCGTGATCTGGCTGCGCGTGTCCTACCCGCGGCTCCGCGAGGACCAGCTCCAGAAGCTCGCCTGGACGACCCTCGTCCCGCTCGCGCTCGCGCAGATCGCGCTCACCGGCATCGTGAAGGTGGCGATCCAGTAACCATGCCTCCCATCCCCGGCTCCGGCCTCGCCAAGGGGCTCGCCGTCACGCTCCGCACGATGACGCGCAGGTCCGTCACCGCGCAGTACCCGGACGTACAGCCCGAGCTGCCGCCCCGCACCCGCGGGGTCATCGGCCTGTTCGAGGAGAACTGCACGGTCTGCATGCTCTGCGCCCGTGAGTGCCCCGACTGGTGCATCTACATCGACTCCCACAAGGAGACGGTGCCGCCCGCCGCCCCCGGCGGCCGCGAGCGCAGCCGGAACGTCCTCGACCGCTTCGCCATCGACTTCTCGCTCTGCATGTACTGCGGCATCTGCATCGAGGTCTGCCCCTTCGACGCGCTGTTCTGGTCGCCCGAGTTCGAGTACGCGGAGACCGACATCCACGAGCTCACCCACGAGCGCGACAAGCTCCGCGAGTGGATGTGGACGGTCCCCGAGCCGCCCGCGCTCGACCCGCGCGCGGAGGAGCCGAAGGAGATCGCCGCGGCCCGCAAGGCGGCGGAGAAGGCCGCCGCCCAGGCGGCGGCCACGGAGGACCAGCAGTGACCCTCACCGCAGCAGCGGCCGCCACGGCGGCCGAGACCCACGGCTTCCTCTCGCCCACCGGCGTCGAGATCGCCTTCGTCCTCGTCGGCCTCGCCACCCTCGGCGCCGCCCTCGTCACCGTCACCACCCGCCAGCTGGTGCACGCCGCCCTCTGGCTGGTCGTGGCGCTGGGCGGGCTGGCCGTCGAGTACCTGCTCCTGACCGCCGAGTTCATCGCCTGGGTCCAGGTCCTGATCTACGTCGGCTCCGTCGTCGTCCTCCTCCTCTTCGGTCTCATGCTCACCAAGGCCCCCATCGGCCGCTCCCCGGACGCCGACTCCGGCAACCGGCCGGTCGCCCTCGCCGTCGCCCTGGCCGCCGCGGCCGCCCTCGTCTGGGTCGTCGCCGACGCGTTCCGCACGACCTGGATCGATCTGGACGGGCCCGCCCAGGGCTCCACGGACGTGACCGGCGAGATCCTCTTCCGGCACTGGGTGCTGCCCTTCGAGGCGCTGTCCGTGCTGCTGCTCGCCGCCCTCGTCGGCGCGATCGTCCTCTCCCGCAAGAAGAAGGAGGACGAGCGCTGATGCACCTCGCCTACCCGGCCGTCCTCGCCGCCCTCCTCTTCGCCGTCGGTCTCTACGGCGTCCTCGCCCGCCGCAACGCGATCCTGGTCCTGATGTCCGTCGAGCTGATGCTCAACGCCGTCAACCTCAACCTGGTCGCCTTCGACGTCTGGCTCCGCGACACCCTCCACGCCGGCCAGGCGCTCACCCTCTTCACCATCGCCGTCGCCGCCGCGGAGATCGGCATCGGACTCGCCATCGTCCTGATGGTCCACCGCAACCGCGGCACCTCGGACGTCGACCGTCTGCGCGACACCAAGGAACAGCCGTCCGCCGAGGAGAAGGCCGAGGCCGCCGCGTGACCACGACCACCCTCGCCGTCCTCGTCCCCCTCCTCCCCTTCCTCGGCTCCGCCGCCGGACTCCTGCTCGGCCGCACCGCGCCCGGCTTCGTCCGCCCGCTGGCCGTGCTGCCGACCCTCGCCGCCGCGGTCCTCGCCGTCGTCGTCGCCGCACGCCAGGGCGGGGGGAAGGCGATCGACGCCACCACCCAGCTCACTCCGACCGGCTCGGTCCCGATCGACCTGAGCCTCCACATCGACGGCTTCGCCGCGCTCGTCGCCGTCCTCGTCGGCGTCGTCGCGACCTGCGTGCAGATCTACTCCACCGGCTACCTCCGCGACGACCCGCGCTACCCCTCGTACGCCGCGCTCGTCTCCCTCTTCACCTCCGCGATGCTGGTGGTCGTCTACTCCGGCGACCTGATGGTGCTCCTGGTCGGCTGGGAGGTCATGGGCATCTGCTCGTACTTCCTCGTCGGCCACTACTGGGAGACCCCCGAGGCCCGGTCCGCCTCCCTGAAGGCCTTCCTCGTCACCAAGCTCGGCGACGTCCCCTTCCTCATCGGTCTCTTCGCGCTCGCCGCCGACGCGGGCACGTTCCGGATCACGGGCGTCCTCGGCGCCGTCGCGAGCGGCGGCCTCGACCACCCCACCCTGCTCGCGCTGCTGCTGCTCGCCGGCGTCGCGGGCAAGTCCGCGCAGTTCCCGCTCCACACCTGGCTCCCGGACGCCATGGCCGGCCCCACCCCCGTCTCCGCGCTCATCCACGCGGCGACGATGGTCGCCGCCGGCATCTACTTCACGGCCCGTCTCCTTCCGGTCTTCGCCGCCTCCGCCGCCGCGATGACCGTCCTCGCCGTGATGGCCGCGATCACCATGGTCGGCTCGGGGCTCGCCGCGCTCGCCCAGGACGACATCAAGCGGGTCCTCGCCTACTCGACGATCGGACAGCTCGGCTACATGGCCGGGGCCCTCGCCGTCGGCGACCGCGGGGCCGCCGTCTTCCACCTCCTCTCGCACGCCGCGTTCAAGGCGCTGCTGTTCCTCGCCGCCGGCGCGGTCATCCACGCCGCCGGCACCAACTCGCTCACCGCGATGTCCCGCATGAGCGGCCTCGCCAAGCGGATCCCCGACGCGTACTGGACGATGACCGTCGCCCTCCTCGCGCTCGCCGCGATCCCGCCCTTCGCCGGCTTCTTCTCCAAGGAGGCCGTCCTCGTGGCCGCCGAGCACACCGCCCTCGGCGAGCGTGACGTCGCCCCCGCCGGGGCCGGCTGGATCGTCCTCGTCGCCGGACTGCTCACGGCCCTGCTGACCGCCGCCTACGCCCTCCGGCTCTGGCTGCGGACCTTCCGCGGCCGCGGCCCCGAGGCCCCGGACCACGGCCGTCAGCCCATCGCGATGACGAGCGTCCTGTGGGTCCTCGCGATCCCCTCCCTGGGCTTCGGTCTGACCGTCACGTACCTCGACGACTGGTTCGACGGGAACGCCCTCACCCCGACCCTGACCACCGCCGTCCTCGGCACGGGCCTCGCCGCCGCCGGAGCCGTGATCACCTACGCGGTCTGGCGCACCCTCGCCGCCCGCACCCCCGCCCCGGTCCCCGTCCCGCACGTCGCCCACCCCGACGCGGAGGCGGGCCGGGTCGAGGCCGAGGCGCTGCACCTGCCGCACCCCGCCGAGGACCCGGCCGACCCCGGCCGCGCCCTGCTGGGGCCGCTGCACGGGCCGGCCGCCGACGGCTTCCACCTGGACGCCGTCTACCGGGCCGCCTTCGTCCGCCCCGTACTCGCCGCCGCCTCCCTGGTCCGCTTCCTGGACCGCGAGGTCGTCGACACCTACGTGAGCGCCGCGGGGAATTCCGCCAAGGGCCTCGGCCGGCTCGTCCGCCGCGCCCAGACCGGCAACGTCCAGACCTACCTGAGCGCCCTGCTCGCCGGCTCCGTCGTCCTGGCGATCGTCGCCGTCGCCCTCGCCAACGCCGTCGCCGGAGCGTGAGCCGTGATCGATATCAGCGAATCCGTGATGCAGTTCCTTCTCGCGTTGATCGTCGTCGGCCCGCTGGTCGGCGCCGCCGCCGCTCTCCTGCCCGCCCCGCCCGGACTGAAGGGGAAGTCGCCCGACCAGGCCGTGCTCCGCCACGGCGTCACCGTCACCGGCGTCGTCCTGCTGGCCACGCTCGTCCTCGCGCTCGGCTTCGACCACGACCACCCGTCGAAGATGCAGGCCACGACGGACATCAGCTGGATCAGGGCACTCGACGTGCGCATCCACCTCGGCGTCGACGGCATCTCCCTCCCCCTCCTGGTCCTGACCGCGCTGCTGGCCTTCCTCTGCGCGCTGTACAGCTACTTCAAGATGCCGTCGGGCCCGTCCCCGAAGGCCTTCGTCGCGCTCCTCCTCGTCCTGGAGTCCGGCACCCTCGCCACCTTCGCCGTCCTCGACCTCGTCCTGTTCTTCCTGGCCTTCGAGACGGTCCTCATCCCGATGTACTTCCTCATCGCCCGCTGGGGCGGCGAGGGCAGGCAGGCCGCCGCCTGGAAGTTCATCCTCTACACGCTGCTCGGCTCCGTCGTCATGCTGCTCGGCCTGCTCCTCATCGGCGTGAAGGCGGGCACGTTCGACATGGTGGCACTCGCCACCGACAACGGCCGCGGACTGACCACGTCCGTGCAGGTCATCGCCGTTCTCGCGATCGGTCTCGGACTCGCCGTGAAGACCCCGATGTGGCCGCTGCACAGCTGGCTCCCGGACGCCCACACCGCCGCCCCGACCGTCGGATCCGTCCTCCTCGCCGGCGTCCTGCTCAAGATGGGCACGTACGGATTCGTCCGGATCGTCCTGCCGATCACCCCCGACGGCATGCGGACCTTCGCCCCCTACCTCGCGGCCTTCGCCGTCGCCGGGATCATCTACGGATCGCTCGCCTGCCTCGCCCTCGCGAGGCCCGGCAACAAGGGCGACCTCAAGCGCCTCATCGCGTACTCCTCCGTCGGCCACATGGGCTTCGTGCTCCTCGGCATCGCCACCATGACCCCCACCGGGGTCAACGGCGCGCTCTTCGCGAACATCGCCCACGGCCTCATCACCGGCCTGCTCTTCTTCCTGGTCGGCGCCGTCAAGGACCGGTACGGCACCGCCGACCTCGACACCCTCGCCGGCGCCACCGGCGCCGCCCTCTACGGCCGCGCCCCCCGCCTCGGCGCGCTCCTCGCCTTCGCCGCCGTCGCCTCCCTCGGACTGCCCGGCCTCGCCGGCTTCTGGGGCGAGATGCTCGCCCTCTTCGGCGCCTTCGACCCGGCCGAGGGCCTCAGCCGCCCCGCCTTCCTCACCTTCATGGCGATCGGCGCCTTCGGCACCCTCCTCACCGCCGCCTACCTCCTCGTCGTCGTCCGCCGCGTCTGCATGGGCGG
Source organism: Streptomyces sp. NPDC004266 (assembly GCF_042874095.1). Classification (NCBI taxonomy): domain Bacteria; kingdom Bacillati; phylum Actinomycetota; class Actinomycetes; order Kitasatosporales; family Streptomycetaceae; genus Streptomyces; species Streptomyces sp. NPDC004266. Next base: position 200,096 of record NZ_JBIAMM010000003.1, on the reverse strand, counting down.
CCCGCGACCCGCGGGGGAGACGGCGATCACCGACGTCCAGGGGTACGAGTTCGCCGCCTGGACCCCGCTCGTCGCCCTCACCGTCCTCGCCGGACTCTGGCCCGCCGTCCTCCTCGGCCTCACCGACCCGGCCGTCCAGCAGCTCCTCGCGGGAGGCACCCAGTGACCCCAGTGACGTCGTCCGCCGGCGAGTCCCTCGTCCAGTCCGTCGACTGGCTCACGATCGCGCCCCCGACCCTCACCGCCCTGGTCGCGCTCGTCGTCCTCGTCGCCGACCTCTTCGTCCCCCAGGAGCGCAAGCAGCTCCTCGGCTGGATCGCGATCGGCGGCCTCACCGCCGCCCTCGCCCTCCTCCTGCCGCTGCGGTCCGGCGACCGCGAGACCTTCTGCCTCACCGCCGACACCCACACCCAGGCGTGCAGCTACACCGCCGACCACTTCACCCTCGTCATCCAGCTGCTCGTCCTCGCCGGCGCGCTGCTCACCGCGCTCCTCTCCCTGGACGCGACCCGCGAGAGGCTCCCGGCCGGCGAGTACTGGTTCCTGCTGCTCTCCTCCGCCGCCGGCGCCGCCCTGCTGCCCGCCTCCCGCGACCTCGCCACCCTCGTCGTCGCCCTCGAAGTCGCCTCACTGCCCGCGTTCGCGCTCGTCGGCCTCAAGCGCGGCGACCGCATGTCCGGCGAGGCCGCGCTCAAGTTCTTCCTCTCCTCCGTCACCGCGACCGCCGTCACCCTCCTCGGCGCCAGCTTCGTGTACGCGACGACCGGCACCCTCCACCTCACGGAGATCGCCCAGCGCCTCGACGACGTCCCCGGACAGCTCCAGACCCTCGCCGAGGCCGGCGTCGCCCTCACCCTCGTCGGCTTCGCGTTCAAGACGGCCGCCGTCCCCTTCCACTTCTGGGTGCCCGACACCTACGTCGGCGCCCCGCTGCCCGTCGCCGCCTACCTCTCCGTCGTCGGCAAGGCCGTCGGCTTCACCGGCCTGATCCTGGTGACCGTCGTCGCCTTCCCGTCGTACGCGGACGTGTGGGGTCCGGCGCTCGCCGTCCTCGCCGCGCTCACCATGACCGCCGGCAACGTCGCCGCCCTCCGCCAGGTCTCCACGCGCGCGTGGAGCGCGGTACGGCTCCTCGCCTGGTCCTCCGTCGCCCAGGCCGGCTACCTCCTGGTGCCGATCGCGGCCGCCGCGTACTCCGGCGACGACCAGATCGGCGCCACCGTCGCGTACGCCCTGATGTACGCCGTCGTGAACCTCGGCGCCTTCGCGGTCGTCGCGCTCGTCGCCCGCGCCCACCCCGAGAACCGGATCGCGGACTACCGGGGCCTGTACGCCGCCAGCCCCGTCACGGCCCTCGCACTCGGGTTCTTCCTCCTGAATCTGGCCGGTTTGCCCCCGGGTATCATCGGCCTCTTCGCCAAGGTGACCGTCTTCTCGGCGGCCGTCGACGCGGGCCTCGGGTGGCTGGCCGTGATCATGGGCGTCAACGTCGTGATCGCGCTCTACTACTACCTGCGCTGGACGGCCCTGCTCTTCCGCGCGCCGGAGGGCGCCCCCGTCACGCACAGGGCCCCCGCGCCGGTCACCCTGGCGATCGTGCTGACCGCCACCGCCGGGGTCGTGCTGTCGGGCTACCCGCAGTTCGCCCTCCGCTTCGCGGCGACGAGCCTGTTCTGACCCCAGCCCCACACAGCAAGACCGAGGAGCGACAACCCGTGCTGAACGGATTCAAGGACTTCATACTTCGCGGGAACGTCGTCTCCATGGCCATCGGCCTGGCCGTCGGCTCGGCGTTCACGGCCGTGGTCACCGGCTTCAGCAAGGCCTTCATCACCCCGCTCATCGGTCTGGCGACCGGCTCGGTCGGCGACTTCAGCGAGGCCAAGTTCACCATCGGCAAGACCGACTTCCCCTACGGCCTGGCGATCGCCGCCGCCATAGCGTTCGTCATCACCGCCGCGGTCCTCTACTTCCTCATCGTCGTCCCCATGACGAAGATCCAGGAGAGGTTCGCCAAGGAGGAGGCGAAGGACCCGAAGGCGGAGAAGCGCGACTGCCCCCGCTGCTTCACCGAGATCCCGGCCATCGCCTCCCGCTGCGCCCACTGCACCAGCGAGGTCGAGCCCACGGCCGTCGGCCTGTTCGACAAGGTCCCCGCCGCGCGCTGATCACCCGTACGGCCCACGCGGCGCCCCCCGCGGGCCGGGGAACCCGAACCTCTCGCCTGGCGTTGACCGGTACGGGAGGGTCCACTGGACGTGTAGACCGCCATGAGGAAAAGGGTTCCCCTGCCGCACCACCTGGAGGGCGTACCGTGCACCGCCGGCACAACGGGCTGAGGACCGCCGTCCTCCTCGGAGGGCTCTCGGCCCTCATCATCGTCATCGGCAGCTTCTTCGGACGTACGGGGCTGATCGTCGCGCTGCTCGTGGCGCTCGGCACCAACGCGTACGCGTACTGGAACAGCGACAAGCTGGCGCTGAGGGCCATGCGCGCCCGCCCGGTGAGCGAGTTCGAGGCCCCCGCGCTCTACCGGATGGTGCGCGAGCTCTCCACGCAGGCGCGGCAGCCCATGCCCCGGCTCTACATCTCGCCGACGCAGGCGCCCAACGCCTTCGCGACCGGCCGCAACCCGCGCAACGCCGCAGTCTGCTGCACCGAGGGCATCCTCGCGATCCTCGACGAGCGCGAGCTCCGCGGGGTCATCGGACACGAGCTGAGCCACGTCTACAACCGGGACATCCTCATCTCCTCGGTCGCCGGAGCGCTCGCCTCCGTGATCATGTTCCTGGTCAACTTCGCCTGGCTGATCCCCGTCGGCCGCTCCAACGACGACGACGGCCCCGGCATCCTCGGCTACCTGCTGGTCCTCATCCTCGGCCCGATCGCCGCCTCGGTCATCCAGCTCGCCATCTCCCGCTCCCGCGAGTACGAGGCCGACGCCTCCGGCGCCCAGCTCACCGGAGACCCGCTCGCCCTCGCAGGCGCCCTCAGGAAGCTGGAGGCCGGAACCAAGCAGCTGCCGCTGCCGCCCGAGCCGAGGATCGAGACCGCGAGCCACATGATGATCGCGAACCCCTTCCGGCCCGGGCAGGGCCTCTCCAAGATGTTCTCCACCCATCCGCCGATGGCCGAGCGCATCGCCCGGCTCGAACAGATGGCAGGTCGACGCCCGTGAAGACGATCCTCGACTCAGATGGCCCCTTCGATGACCATCGGAGGCAGTAGCCGGATCGCCGGGAGCGGGACCTGTTCCACGTGCGTGAGCGCAGCGTTCACGCGGCTCCAGGTGTCGTCGAACGTCCAGGCGTTGAAGTGCTTCGAAGCTTGAACGGTGGCTCCGGTCTCCTTGATCGCGTCGAGCCATGACTTGCCGGTTCGGGCCTTGTGGAAAATGGCGCCCACGGATCTGCGGACGGTGCCTCTGCGCCCCTTCGGGAGGAGGGGCGCGATTTTCGTCCAATCCTCGTCCGTGAGCGGGGCGGCGGGCACGCCGAAGGTGGTCGTGGTGTACCAGGCCCTCACGGGGCAGGGGACGCCCCCGCGTCGGTCGCCGGGAACTGGGCCTGTAAGAGTGATCTTCAGCTCCAGCATGGCCAGGACGGCGGCTTGCTGCTCAGGAGGCATGTCAAGGAACGACTTCTGCGCCCTGTACACCGGCGTGATGGACTGACGGGCGCGTCGATCGGACTCTTCCTTCTCGCCCAGCCATTCGGCCGCCTCGGCACGTAGGTTCTGGAGCTGTTGAAGTTCGCTGTTCAGGACCGCTGTGGCCGCCTCGATGGCTTCCGATGGCCTGCACTGTTCGGCTGCTGCGACGATGACGGCCGCGATCGAGGCGTTCATGTCATCGATCTGCCGGTCGAGGTCGGCGATCCGGTCGGCCAGGGCCCCCGCGTCCCCTGCCGCCACCCCGATCCGCCCGGCAGTCGGCTCTCGGAGTTTTTCGCTGCTGTCCGCGATCTCGCTGACGTGCTTCCAGACGTGCTTCTCGAGCGCATCCGCATCGATGCGGGAGCAGCCGCAGGACTCTTGGCCGGGGTCGTTGGGTGCGTTCCCCGCGCACCGGTAGAACCGGGCCACCCCCCGACCCGAGTTATAGCCGAACCCTGAGTGGGTCTTGCCACAAAGGCTGACGATCCGGCCGCTGAGCGGGTAGCTCCACCGCCGGCCACTGCTGGGCTTCGCTGTTTCGGCGACCTTGCGCCGTAGCTCGGTGCTCTGTTCTTCGGTCAGGATTCGAGGCAATTCGATCCTGACCGAGTTGCCCCAGACGGGGGCGCCGTTCTCGTCCCTCTGGGCATGCTTCCCGCGGAAGACCAGCACGGCGTCGAGTACGGGCGCCGACATGATGCGATCTCGGAGGTTGTCCCGCGTCCATGCCCTGCCGGAGCGTGCCGTGATCCCTTCGCCGATCAGGCGGATGGTGGCCTTACGGAGATTGAGTCCTTCGCCGACCACCAGGTCGTACACGTGTCTGATGACCTTCGCCTCGTCCTCGTCGATCACCAGGTACGAGCCGGTGGTTCCCTTGTGGGCGATGCGGTAGCCGTAGGGGGCAGGACCGCCGATGTGCGCGGCCGGCGTCAGCTCTGCCTTCTCCTGCAGACCACCCTGAGTGCGTTCGCGGATCGCCTCCCATTCGGTCTCGGCGCGGTCCGCATCGCGGCGCATCTTCTTGCGGCCCCCAGCGGTGGTGTTGTCGTAGTCGTCCGTGACGACCGCGACGAAGACGCCGATGTCCTCCAGGGCCCAGACCCAACGCCAGAAGGCACGGCCCTTGCGGCCGATCACGCGTCCGTCGGGCACGACCACGACGTCGAACGGACGCGGAGTCTGCTGGGCGGCCTCCATGAGACGCTTCAGGTCACCGCGGTCGGCAGCTTCCAGGGAACCCGAGACCCCCTCGTCCTTGTAGGTGCCCACGTGGGTCCACTGCTTGAGCGCGATGAGCCGGGTCGTCTCGCGGCTTTGCCGGGCTACGCCGTAGCCCTTCCTCTGCTCCTCGGTCGATACGCGCAGGTAATCGACCGCACGCAAGGTGTGTGCACCGGCCGCATGCGCAGCGGCCTCGACGGCTGAAGACAAGGGTGTGCTTACATGGGGCACGTCGACTCCCAATCAGTCGGCCAGCCCCGGGGCGGTGCCAGCCGCTGCCGGGGCGTTTGTCTGATCTTCCAAGGTAGCTCGGCCACCTGACGCTCCGTCGGCGTTTTCCGGGTTGTCTTCAGCGCGCGGCCTCGTGTTCCGGGACGGGGGCTCTGCGCCGGTGTCACTGAGGCGTGCCGACCGATCCGGGCTTGAAGGGCAGGCCGGATGCTGCGCATGAGGGACTCAAGGCCCGGACTGACGTCTCAGCGCCCCCCGAAGCCTTGATCGGACGGAACCACCTCACGCCCCAGCGGCATCAGGGAGATCGGGATCAGCTTCAGGTTGGCCCAGCCGAACGGGATTCCGATGATCGACAGGAACAGGGGGATGCTCGTGATCAGGTGTCCCAGGGCCAGCCACCAACCGGCGAAGATCACCCAGATCACGTTCCCGATGACCGACCCGGCTCCAGCGTCCGGCCGCTCCACGGTGGTGCGGCCGAACGGCCAGAGGACGAAGCCCGCGATGCGTAGGGACGCGACGCCGAAGGGGATGGTGATGATCAAGATGAAGCAGATCAGCGCGGCGACGAGGTAGGCGATCGCCATCCAGATGCCGCAGAAGACGAGCCAGATGATGTTCAACAGCAGGTTGAACAGCTTCATGATCGAAACCTCTCCAGGTGGGTCCGCCCGTACCGTCCTGCCCTCACCAGTATCCCGGCCGCACCACCACCGGCACCCCCGCGCGTGCCGAACGAATGCCCGCAACGGGACGCCGAATGCTCTGCTCGCAACCAGGCTCCGCGGGCTCACGAGCGGGGTGGGACCGCCCGGCCGCGGCTCACCGCCCAGGCCACCACGCCCGCCGCCATCACCCCCGAGCCCGCCAGGACGGAGCCGAGGGGGAGGGCGAAGGCGAGGGCGGCGCAGCCGGCGAGGCCGAGGGCGGCGAGGGTGCGGGCGCGGCCGCCGAGGGTCCAGGCGGAGGCGTTCGCGATCCCGTAGTAGACGAGGACGCCGAACGAGGAGAAGCCGATCGCGCCCCGCACGTCCACCGTCGCGGCCACCACGGCCACCACCGCGCCCACGGCGAGCTCCGCCCGGTGCGGGACCCGGTAGCGGGGGTGCACGGCCGCGAGAGCCGTCGGCAGGTACGCGTCGCGGGCCATCGCCAGGGTCGTACGGGACACCCCGAGGATCAGGGAGAGCAGTGAGCCCAGGGCGGCGACCGCCGCGCCGACCGTGACCAGCGGCACCAGCCAGGCGGCGTCGGCGGCGCGGGCCGCGTCGGCGAGGGGCGCTGGGGAGGCGGCGAGGGCGGAGGGGCCGAGGACGGTGAGCACGCCGACGGCGACGAGCGCGTAGACGGCGAGCGCGACGCCGAGGGCGAGCGGCACGGCCCGGGGGATGGTGCGGGCCGGATCGCGGACCTCCTCGCCGAGCGTGGCGATCCGCGCGTACCCCGCGAATGCGAAGAAGAGCAAACCAGCGGCTTGGAGGACCCCGCCCGTGGTGAACTCCCCGCCGAGCGCGGAGAGCCCCTCCCCGTCGGCTCCGAAGGACACCGTGACCACGCAGGCGAGCACGGCGAGGACGAGCGCCACGATCACCCGGGTGAGGAGCGCCGACTTCTGAACTCCCCCGTAGTTGACGGCGGTCAGGGCCACGACGGCGGCGACGGCCACCGCGTGCGCCTGCTCCGGCCACACGTACGCGCCGACCGTGAGCGCCATGGCCGCGCACGAGGCGGTCTTGCCGGCGACGAACGCCCAGCCGGCGAGGTACCCCCAGAACGAACCGAGGCGTTCGCGACCGTACACGTAGGTGCCGCCGGAGGCGGGGTGACGGGCGGCGAGCCGTGCCGAGGCCATGGCGTTGCAGTACGCGACGGCGGCGGCGAGCCCGAGCGCCCAGAGCAGTCCGGCCCCGGAGCCGGCCGCGCTCGCGGCGGGTCCGGGCGCGACGAAGATCCCCGCCCCGATCATCGAGCCGAGGCCGATCACGACCGCGTCGAAGAGGCCCAGGGAGCGGCGCAGTTCCGGTGTCATGCTCCGCACATTAAACGCTGAGTCCGGTCTCCCTGAGCGTGATGTTCAGCCGCCCCACCAGGCCGAGCGCCGGCTCGGCGGTCCCCGGGAACACCTTGGGGACCCCGTGGTGGGCCCAGCGCGAAGCCCCGCCGAAGACGAAGAGGTCGCCGGAGACCAGGTCGACGTCCTGGTACGGCCGGACGCGGTTCTCCTCGTTCCCGAAGCGGAACACGCACCGGTCCCCGAGGCTCAGCGACACCACCGGCGCGGAGGAGCGCTCCTCCCGGTCCTGGTGCATGCCCATGCGCGCCCCCGGCGCGTAGAAGTTCACGAGCGCGGTGTCGGGGGTGAAGCCGCCGTGCTCGCCGTACGCCTCGACGAGCGCCTCCCGGCCCAGCTCGACCAGCCAGCCGGGCAGCTCGATCCCGACCGTGTCGAGGTAGCGGTACGGCACCCACTGCCGGCCCAGGGCCAGCGAGCGCACCGACATGACGCCGCCGCCGGGCAGCACGGTGTGCCGGTACGGGAAGGGGCCGCGCCCCCACTCGCGGCAGGCGTCCACCAGCTCCCGCTGGCGCGCGAACGGCAGCCACGCGGGCACGTGCACCGCCCCGGGCGCCACGGCGGCCCGCTCGCGGGGGAAGAGCCCCTCGCTCACACGAGGGCGCCTTCGAGTCCGAGGAGCCGCTCTTTCCGGCCGAGCCCGGCGGCGTACCCGCGCAGGCTTCCGTCGGCGCCGATCACCCGGTGGCAGGGCCGCACCACGAGCAGGGGATTGCGGCCGATCGCGGTGCCCACGGCCCGTACCCCGGCGCCGGGGGAACCGACCCGCCGGGCGATCTCCCCGTACGAGACGGTGGTCCCGTACGGGATCTCCTCCAGGGCCCGCCAGACGCGCCGCTGGAACGCGGTCCCGGCGTCGTCGGCGAGCGGCAGGTCGAACCGGTCGCGGCGGCCGGCGAAGTACTCGTCCAGCTGCCCGGCGGCCTCGGCGAACGCCTCGGGCGCGAGCGTCCAGCCGTCCTCGACCGCGACGGCGCCCTTCTGCCCCGGCAGGGACAGCGAGCGCAGCACGGCCCGGCCCCCTTCGGCGAGCTGCCCGACCAGGAGCATCTCGCCCAGGGGGCCGTCCACGTACGCGTACACGGTCATGACTGGTTCCTCTCCCCGCACGGGTCTTCCGGAGACCCAGTGTGCGGGGGCCGCCCGGTACCGGGCTGGCGGTATTCGGACACGACCCTCATGACCCGCTACGAGATCGGCGCGAGGTCAGCGGTAGTTGACGAACTGGATCGCGAAGTCGAAGTCCTTGCCCTTGAGCAGCGCCTGCACGGCCTGCAGGTCGTCCCGGCTCTTCGAGCTGACGCGCAGCTCGTCGCCCTGCACCTGCGCCTTGACGCCCTTGGGGCCCTCGTCGCGGATGGCCTTCGCGACCTTCTTGGCGTTCTCCTGGGAGATGCCCTCCTGCACGGAGGCGAAGAGCTTGTACTCCTTGCCGGACAGCTGCGGCTCGCCCTCGACGTCCAGCGACTTGAGCGAGATCCCGCGCTTGATCAGCTTGGACTGGAAGATGTCGAGGATCGCCATGACGCGCTCCTCGCCGTTCGCCTGCATCAGGATCTTCTCGCCCGACCAGGAGATCGAGGCGTTGGTTCCCTTGAAGTCGTAGCGCTGGGAGATCTCCTTCACGGCCTGGTTGAGGGCGTTGTCGACCTCCTGCCGCTCGACCTTGGAGACGATGTCGAAACTGGAGTCGGCCATGACTCGTGGCTCCTTGCTCGGATGCTGTGGGGTACGCCCCAAAGCCTAGGGGGTGAGCCGCCGAGCAAACCGCTGATCAATCGGGTGGCGAAGCACCCCCGGGGATCAGGTATTGTTTACGTCGTTGCCGGGGAACACCGCAGAAAAGCGGTGAACCAAGGCAGCGAACCCATGGCGATGTGCCCGAGTGGCCAATGGGAGCGGACTGTAAATCCGTCGGCTTAGCCTACCCAGGTTCGAATCCTGGCGTCGCCACGTGAAGAAGGTCCCCGGTGCTTGCGCCGGGGACCTTCACTCGTTTCGCGGCGGGGCCGCGGGCGGGTCAGTTGCCGGCCACGTCCTTCACCGCGACCGAGAGCGGGACCGAACCGGCGATCAGTTCCAGGGTCAGGCCGGCCGTCGCCGGGGTGTCGAGGAGTTCGGCGAGGACCGCGGCCACGTCGTCCCGGGGGACCTGCCCGCGGCCCGTGCGGGCCTCCAGGCGGACCATGCCCGTGCCCGCGTCGTCCGTCAGGGAGCCCGGGCGCAGGATCGTCCAGTCCAGGGCCGTGCGGGAGCGGATCTCGTCGTCGGCCGCGCCCTTCGCCCGGAGGTAGACGTCGAAGATCCCGTCGCCCGGGTGGGAGGCGTCCGCGCCCATCGAGGAGACGACGAGGTACCGCCGCACGCCCGCGCGTTCCGCCGCGTCCGCGAACAGCACCGCGGCCGCCCGGTCCACCGTGTCCTTGCGGTCGGCGCCGCTGCCCGGGCCCGCGCCCGCCGCGAAGACGGCCGCGTCGGCGCCCTGCAGCACCGCCGCCACCATCTCGACCGACGCCGACTCCAGGTCCAGGACGACGGGTTCGGCGCCCGCCTCCCGCAGGTCGGCGCCCTGCTCCGGTCTGCGGATGATCCCCGCGACCTCGTGCCCGGCGTGCGAGAGCAGCCTCTCCAGGCGCAGGGCGATCTGTCCGTGTCCTCCAGCGATGACGATGCGCATACTCACGACCGTACGTCGGGTCCGGCCGGAGGGCCCCCCGGCTCGGGCGGCCGCTCCGGGCGCTCCGGGCGGGCCTGACGCGGCAGGTCCAGGGCCGCCGCCGAGTCGCAGTACTCCCGCACCGCGCTCGTCCGGGCCACCACCCGGCCCCGGTGCACCACGATCCGGCTGTACGCGAGGGACAGCACGCCCGCCAGGCGCTCGCCGCGCACCGCGAGCAGCTCCGCCGGGAAGCCGGCCTCCACCCGCACCTCCGGCAGGCCCATCGCCGCCCGCGCCTGCGTGCTCACCGTCCCGTACGCCTCCTGGGGCGGCAGTCCGCCGAGCGAGGCCAGCAGGTAGGCCGCCTCCAGCGGGTCCCCGCGCCCCACCGGGTTGGCCACGTCCCGCAGCGCCCCGCTGCCCGCGGCGACCCGCACCCCGGCCGTCCGCAGCAGCCGCACCGGCGCCGCTCCGCGCAGCTCGGTGCCCCCGCAGCCGCCCTGCGGCAGGCAGACCACCGTCACCCCGGCCGCCGCCAGCCGGTCCGCCGTCCGGCTCGCCGCGTCGGAGGGGAGCCGGGCGAGCCCGGCGCACGGTCCGATCGTGACCCCGGGGCGCAGCCCGCCGGCCATCGCCGCGAGGCGGGCGAGGCGGGCCGGGTCGTCCCCGTCGGTGTGCAGGTCGACCGGGACGCCGTGCTCGGCCGCGACGTCGAGGACGGCCTCCACGTATCCGGCCGGGTCCGGGTCGAGGTCGGGGCAGCCGCCGACGACCCCGGCGCCCATCTTCACCGCGTCCCGCAGCGTCGCGAGCCCGTCGGCGCCCGCGACGCCGGTGAGCAGCCGGGGCACGGCGACGGCCGTCAGGTCGGCGAGGCCGCGCAGGGAGCGCCGGGCCTGGAGCACGGCTTCGAGGGGCCCGAGTCCGTGGACGTCGCCGATGCGCACGTGCGCGCGGAGCGCCGTCGCGCCGTGGCCGAGCTGGAGCAGCGCGGCCTCGGTGGCCCGCCGCTGGACCTCCTCGGGGGCGTAGGAGACGGGGCCGGGGGTGTCGGCGGAGAGCGCGGTGTCGGCGTGGGCGTGGGGTTCGGCCGCGGCGGGCAGCAGGAGGTAGCCGGCGAGGTCGACGCGGGCACCCACGGTGGTGAGGCTGCCCGCGGTGCCGACGGCCTCGATCCGCCCGCCGACGAGCCGTACGTCCACGGTCCGTCCGTCGGTGAGCCGTGCGTGGGAGAGCAGGAGCGAGGTCGAGTCGGCGGCGGTGGCGGCCCCGTCCTCGGGCGGCTGGGGCTGCTTGCTGTCGGCTGACATCGCGCTCCTCGAGGCTCCTGAAGATCAAGATCACGCAGCGTGGGGCCGAGCCTAGGGGTGCTCGGAGCGACCTTCGAGGAGGAGCGCAATAGTCGTACCGATGAGGCCACGAGTGGCGTACGAGACGCCTGGTGAGGGCCGTCCCGAGGTCGCCGGGAAACGGATTTGGGTGATGGGCCGGAGACCGTGTAATGTCTTCCTCGCTCGCCCCAATAGCTCAGTCGGTAGAGCGTCTCCATGGTAAGGAGAAGGTCTACGGTTCGATTCCGTATTGGGGCTCTGGTGAGAGGGATCCCGCCTTCGGGCGGGGTCCGGATCATCAAAGCGGTGTAGCTCAGTCGGTAGAGCAAGCGGCTCATAATCGCTGTGTCACCGGTTCAAGTCCGGTCACCGCTACAGACAGTAGCCGATTGTGGGGTCGGTCCTGCGATCGGCTACTCTTCTATGCGTTCATCCGTCCATCCGTCCGTCAAGGAGCACTCACGTGGCTGCCACCGACGTCCGCCCGAAGATCACGCTGGCCTGCGTGGAGTGCAAGGAGCGGAACTACATCACCAAGAAGAACCGGCGTAACAACCCGGACCGTCTTGAGATGAAGAAGCACTGCCCCCGCTGCAACTCGCACACCGCGCACCGCGAGACGCGCTAATCAGGCTCGTACACGAGGCCGTCCCCACTCGGGGGCGGCCTCGTGTCGTTTGTCGGCAACAAATCCAGGAGGTATCGAGTCCATGGCGCTCGACCAGTCCTTCGTGGGCCGGACCTATCCGCCCACCGCGCCCTACGAGGTCGGCCGCGAGAAGATCCGCGAGTTCGCCGAGGCGATCGGTGACGCCAATCCCGCGTACACCGACGCCGAGGCGGCCAAGGCGCTCGGACATTCCGATGTGATCGCCCCGCCCACTTTCGTGTTCGCCATCACGTTCAAGGCGGCCGGCGCCGTCATCGAGGACCCGCAGCTGGGCCTCGACTACAGCCGCGTCGTCCACGGCGACCAGAAGTTCGCCTACACCCGGCCCGTGCGCGCCGGGGACCGGCTCTCGGTCACCTCCACCATCGAGGCGATCAAGTCCCTCGCCGGCAACGACATCCTGGACATCCGCGGAGAGGTCCACGACGCCTCCGGCGAGCACGTCGTCACCGCCTGGACCAAGCTCGTCTCCCGCGCACCCGAGGGGGCCTGACCATGACCGCGAAGATCGCCTACGACGAGGTCGAGGTCGGCACCGAGCTGCCCGCGCGGACCTTCCCCGTGACCCGCGCCACGCTCGTGCAGTACGCCGGCGCCTCCGGGGACTTCAACCCGATCCACTGGAACGAGAAGTTCGCGGTCGAGGTCGGCCTCCCTGACGTCATCGCCCACGGCATGTTCACCATGGCCGAGGCGATCCGCGTCGTCACCGACTGGGCCGGCGACCCCGCCGCCGTCGTCGAGTACGGCGTCCGCTTCACCAAGCCGGTCGTCGTCCCCAACGACGGGACCGGCGCCCTGATCGAGGTCTCCGCCAAGGTCGCCGCCAAGCTGGACGACCGGCAGGTGCGCGTCGACATCACGGCGACCTCCGCCGGACAGAAGGTCCTGGGGATGAGCCGGGCCGTGGTGCGTCTGGCCTGACGGCCGGTGTTCCACTCGTGGACGGAACCCTCCGCCCACGAGTGGAACGTACTCTTGAGCCCGTGCAGCTCCTCAACGACGCCCCCCTCGCGCCCCTGACCACCTTCCGGCTCGGCGGTCCCGCCACCCGGCTCGTCACGGCCACCACCGACGACGAGGTCGTCGCCGCGATCCGCGAGGCCGAGGTCACGGGGTCACCCCTGCTGATCATCGGCGGCGGATCCAACCTGGTCATCGGGGACAAGGGCTTCGAGGGGACCGCGCTGCGCATCGCCACCGAGGGCTTCGCCCTCGACGGGACCCGGCTCGAGGTCGCCGCCGGTGAGGTCTGGACCGACGTCGTCGCCCGGACCGTCGAGGCCGGGCTCGCCGGGATCGAGTGCCTGGCCGGCATCCCCGGCTCGGCCGGCGCGACCCCGATCCAGAACGTCGGCGCCTACGGGCAGGACGTCTCCGCCACCATCACCGAGGTCGTGGCGTACGACAGGGACGACCACCAGGTCGTCACGCTCACGAACGAGCAGTGCGACTTCTCGTACCGGCACAGCCTCTTCAAGAGGCTGCCGGACACCTACGTGGTGCTGCGCGTCCGCTTCGAGCTGGAGGACGCCGGCGGCATGTCCGCCCCGATCGCCTACGAGCAGACCGCCCGCGCCCTCGGCGTCGGGATGGGCGACCGGGTGCCGCTCGCACAGGCCCGCGAGACCGTCCTGAAGCTGCGCGCGAGCAAGGGCATGGTCCTGGACCCCGAGGACCACGACACCTGGTCCGCCGGCTCCTTCTTCACCAACCCGATCCTCACGAACGACGAGTTCGCCGACTTCCGGGCCCGTGTCGCCGAGCGGCTCGGCCCGGACGTCCAGGCCCCGGCGTTCCCCGTCGGGACCTCCTTCACCAAGACCTCGGCGGCCTGGCTGATCGACAGGGCCGGCTTCACCAAGGGGTACGGCTCCGGCCCCGCCCGGATCTCCACCAAGCACACGCTCGCCCTCACCAACCGCGGCGAGGCGACCACCGAGGACCTCCTCGCCCTCGCCCGCGAGGTCGTCGCGGGGGTCCGGGAGGCCTTCGGGATCACCCTGGTCAACGAGCCCGTCACCGTGGGCGTCAGCATCTGAGGGCTGTCGCTTGCCAATCCGGCCAGCGCTACCTCTGGCGCAACTATTGATCACGTTATGTCGGCAATGGTTCCGAGAGGTGAGTGCGCAAACATGCTGGAGTCGATATTCGCCGAATCGCGAACATCGCGTGCATGGGGTCGTCAGGTCGGCCTAGCTTCGGGGTGTGAGTGGGCGTGCGACAGTGAAGCGGCAGTTCGGGCATCGTGCCAGGCTTGCGCTGTCGCCTGCCGAGGTTTCGGCAGCTGACACTCAGGCGCACGCGGCCCGCACGATGTGGAACCTGTTGCACGCCTGGTGGCAGATGATGCCGAAGGACAAGCGGACCCTCGCTGACGCTGACGCCGCGATCCGTCAGGCCCGCAAAGACATCGACTTCCTTGCCCTTCTTCCCGCGCAGGCAGCACAGGCGGTGCTGAAGGCGTACATGCAGGCGTGGAAGAACTGCTGGGAGGGTCGTGCGGGCGCCCCAGAGTTCAAGGGCCGGTTCCGGTCCGCCATGTCGGTGGATGTCCCGCAGGGGCGGGATCTTCACGTCCAGCGGGCACACCGGCGGTGGGGTCTGGTCAACCTGCCGAAGATCGGGCGTGTGCGGTTCCGCTGGACCAAGGGCCTTCCTGTCGGGAAGGCCGCCAGCTCCGAGAACCGGTTGACCGGAGCCCGACTCGTCCGGGACGCGGTTGGCTGGCACATTGCTTTTCGCCTGACGACTGTCGAACCCCCACCCGAGCCCCACCCGGGGCCGGAGGTCGGCATCGATGTCGGTGTGGCCGTGCCGCTCACTCTGTCCGATGGAACGACGTTCACCCACGGGGAGTGGCTGACCGAGAAGGAGAAGAACAAGCTCCTGCGCCTGGAGCAGCGCGCCGCTCGCCGCAAGACACACCGCAAGCCCGGCGAGTACACCTCGCGTCGCCTGCACCGCACCTATGACCAGATTGCGAAGCTCCGAGCGAAAGCCAAGCGACGAGCCGACGACTGGCAGCATCAGATGACCACTGCTATCGCCCGTGCCTACGGCACGGTCGTGGTTGAGGCACTTGCCATCACGAACATGATCAAGTCCGCGAAGGGGACCATCGCTACACCGGGGAAGAACGTGGCGCAGAAAGCCGGGCTGAACCGCTCCATCGCTGCTGAGGCGTGGGGCCGCACGGTCACGATGCTCACATATAAAACTGCCCGTAATGGCGGCAGCTTGGTCAAAGTTCCTGCCCCTGGAACCTCCCAGCGTTGCTCGGTCTGCGGGCATACCACTCCGGGCAGCCGGAAGTCCCAGGCCATGTTCGTGTGCAAGAACCCGGACTGCGGATGGTCCGGCAACGCCGACCACAACGGCGCCCGGAACGTCTTGCACCTGTATCGGATCGGCCTCGTGGCCATCCCGGCTGCCGGGAGGGCAGTCGTCAGGCGCGTACGCCGCGTCAAGCCGCCCACCGCCAGGTAGGGCGGAATCTCCCCACATGGGGAGAGCACTCCAAGAGCAGACCTTCCCGGTGGCTCATTCACACTGCCAGCCAGTCGTCGATCCCCGCGAGCAGCTTCGCCCGGACGTCCTCGGGGGCCGCCGAGCCCCGCACCGACTGCCGGGCCAGCTCCGCCAGCTCCGCGTCCGTGAAGCCGTGGTGCCGACGGGCGATCTCGTACTGCGCCGCGAGCCGCGAGCCGAAGAGCAGCGGGTCGTCCGCGCCGAGCGCCATCGGCACCCCGGCCTCGAAGAGGGTCCGCAGCGGCACGTCCTCGTGCTTCTCGTACACCCCGAGCGCGACGTTCGACGCCGGGCAGACCTCGCAGGTCACGCCCTTCTCGGCGAGCCGCCGCAGCAGCCTCGGGTCCTCCGCCGCCCGCACCCCGTGGCCCACCCGGGCCGCCCGCAGGTCGTCCAGGCAGTCCCGCACGGACGAGGGGCCCGTCAGCTCGCCGCCGTGCGGGGCCGCGAGGAGGCCGCCCTCCCGCGCGATCGCGAAGGCCCGGTCGAAGTCCCGGGCCATGCCCCGCCGCTCGTCGTTGGAGAGCCCGAAACCGACCACGCCCCGGTCCGCGAACCGCACCGCGAGCCGGGCCAGGGTCCGCGCCTCCAGGGGGTGCTTCATCCGGTTCGCCGCGACGAGCACCCGCATCCCGAGCCCGGTCTCCCGGGAGGCCCCGTCGACCGCGTCCAGGATGATCTCCAGGGCCGGGATCAGACCGCCCAGGTGCGGGGCGTACGAGGTGGGGTCGACCTGGATCTCCAGCCAGCCGGAGCCGTCCCGCACGTCCTCCTGCGCCGCCTCGCGCACCAGCCGCCGGATGTCCTCCGGCTCGCGCAGGCAGGAGCGGGCGATGTCGTAGAGCCGCTGGAAGCGGAACCAGCCGCGCTCGTCGGTCGCCCGCAGCTTGGGGGGCGTACCGCTCTTGAGCGCCTCCGGGAGATGCACGCCGTACTTGTCGGCCAGCTCGATGAGCGTCGTGGGCCGCATCGAACCGGTGAAGTGCAGGTGCAGATGGGCCTTGGGCAACAGGGTGAGATCGCGTACGTGCTCCATTGGCCGATCCTGCCGCACCCGAATGGACGAATACAGTCCGTTTCCCCGATCGGGACCTTGCTAGAACGCAAAAACGGGCCCCGGTTCCGAAGAACCGGGGCCCGCCCAGCGACATCGCCGGCCGGTCGACGTCAGTCGGTCGCCTCGGCGAGGAGCTTCTGGATCCGGGACACGCCCTCCACCAGGTCCTCGTCGCCCAGCGCGTACGACAGGCGCAGGTAGCCAGGGGTGCCGAAGGCCTCGCCCGGGACGACCGCGACCTCGGCCTCGTCCAGGATCAGGGCGGCCAGCTCGACCGAGGTCTGCGGGCGCTTGCCGCGGATCTCCTTGCCGAGCAGCCCCTTCACCGACGGGTACGCGTAGAACGCGCCCTCCGGCGTCGGGCAGTACACGCCCTCGATCTCGTTCAGCATCCGCACGATCGTCTGGCGGCGGCGGTCGAAGGCGGTGCGCATCTCGGCGACCGCGTCCAGGTTGCCGGAGACGGCGGCGAGCGCCGCCACCTGCGCGACGTTGCTCACGTTGGACGTGGCGTGCGACTGCAGGTTCGTCGCGGCCTTCACGACGTCCTTCGGGCCGACGATCCACCCGACGCGCCAGCCCGTCATCGCGTACGTCTTCGCCACGCCGTTCACCACGATGCACTTGTCGCGCAGCTCGGGCACGAGCGCCGGCAGCGAGGTGAACTTCGCGTCGCCGTAGACCAGGTGCTCGTAGATCTCGTCCGTCAGGACCCACAGGCCGTGCTCGACGGCCCAGCGGCCGATCGCCTCGGCGTCCGCCTCGCTGTAGACCGCGCCGGTCGGGTTCGAGGGGGAGACGAAGAGGACGACCTTGGTCTTCTCCGTGCGCGCCGCCTCCAGCTGCTCCACCGAGACCCGGTAGCCGGTGGTCTCGTCGGCCACGACCTCCACCGGGACACCGCCCGCGAGACGGATCGACTCGGGGTACGTCGTCCAGTACGGCGCCGGGACGATGACCTCGTCGCCCGGGTCGAGGATCGCGGCGAAGGCCTCGTAGATCGCCTGCTTGCCGCCGTTGGTCACCAGGACCTGGGAGGCGTCGACCTCGTAACCGGAGTCGCGCAGCGTCTTCTCGGCGATCGCGGTCTTCAGCTCGGGCAGGCCGCCGGCCGGCGTGTAGCGGTGGTACTTGGGGTTCTTGCAGGCCTCGACGGCCGCCTCGACGATGTAGTCCGGGGTCGGGAAGTCGGGCTCACCCGCGCCGAAACCGATCACCGGGCGACCGGCGGCCTTGAGGGCCTTGGCCTTGGCGTCGACGGCGAGGGTGGCGGACTCGGAGATCGCACCGATCCGGGCGGAGACCCGACGCTCGGTGGGAGGGGTAGCAGCGCTCATACGGCCCATCGTCCCAGACCACGCAGAGGCCCGGCACACAGGTTTCACGGACCGGACAGGAACGGTCATTCCCGGTCGTACGCGCGTCCGACGGCAGGTCGGCGCGCTTTCTGTTCGACGTAGGGGCCCATGACCACGTATGCTCACTGCTCGTTGGTCCGCAACAACCGCGTCTCACGATGCGGTAGGTTGGGGGACACCGACAAAGGGTCGTAGCTCAATTGGTAGAGCACCGGTCTCCAAAACCGGCGGTTGGGGGTTCAAGTCCCTCCGGCCCTGCTACACACACCGCCAGGTGTTGTGCGCATGTACGTACTTCATTGCACCGCCGTGCGGCTCCACCCGGGCGCGGCACGGCCGACCCGGAATCAGGTGAGAGATCGTGACGGACGCCGTAGGCTCCATCGACATGCCTGATGCCGACGAGTCCGCAGAGTCGAAGAAGAAGTCCCGCAAGGGCGGGAAGCGCGGAAAGAAGGGCCCTCTGGGCCGTCTCGCGCTCTTCTACCGCCAGATCATCGCCGAGCTCCGCAAGGTCGTCTGGCCCACGCGCAGCCAGCTGTCGACGTACACCACCGTGGTGATTGTCTTCGTCGTCATCATGATCGGCCTCGTCACCGTGATTGACTATGGCTTCCAGGAAGCAGTCAAGTACGTCTTCGGCTGACTTTTTGTTCCACCCCATCTGTATCGCAGGAAGAAGCAGCCACCGTGTCTGACGCGAACCTGAACGACGCCTTCGAGTCCGAGTCCGTCGAGGACGAGCTGGACATCGTCGAGGCCGCCGACGAGGACGTCGAGGACGTCGAGGTCGACGCTGCTGAGGACGCTGCGGACGAGGACGCCGAGAGCGACGAGGCCGAGGCCGACGAGGACGACGCCGTCGAGGCCGAGGTCGAGGACGCCGAGGAAGAGACCGAGGAGCAGGCCGAGCCGGCCGCCCCGGTCGACCCGGTCGCCGCGCTCCGCGAGGAGCTCCGCACCCTCCCCGGCGAGTGGTACGTCATCCACACCTACGCGGGCTACGAGAAGCGCGTGAAGGCCAACCTCGAGCAGCGCGCCGTCTCGCTCAACGTCGAGGACTTCATCTACCAGGCCGAGGTCCCCGAGGAAGAGATCGTCCAGATCAAGGGCGGCGAGCGGAAGAACGTCAAGCAGAACAAGCTTCCCGGCTACGTCCTCGTCCGCATGGACCTGACGAACGAGTCCTGGGGCGTCGTCCGCAACACCCCCGGCGTCACCGGCTTCGTGGGCAACGCCTACGACCCGTACCCGCTGACCCTGGACGAGATCGTCAAGATGCTCGCCCCGGAGGCCGAGGAGAAGGCCGCCCGCGAGGCCGCCGAGGCCGAGGGCAAGCCGGCTCCGGCCCGCAAGCTGGAGGTCCAGGTCCTGGACTTCGAGGTCGGCGACTCGGTCACCGTCACCGACGGCCCGTTCGCGACCCTCCAGGCCACGATCAACGAGATCAACCCGGACTCGAAGAAGGTCAAGGGCCTCGTCGAGATCTTCGGTCGCGAGACCCCGGTCGAGCTCAGCTTCGACCAGATCCAGAAGAACTGATCTCACCGTCTTCCGACCAGGTCAGAGTGGCTCTCGCAGCTGCTCTGACCTGCTCGGTTTTTAGCCGCGCGACTATACCCGTTATCGTTGTGCGGTATGCCTCCATCCGGATGACCGGATGGCGGGCTGAACACTCTCACTAGGACCCGGAGAGAGCAATGCCTCCCAAGAAGAAGAAGGTCACGGGGCTTATCAAGCTCCAGATCAACGCCGGTGCGGCCAACCCGGCCCCGCCGGTCGGCCCCGCGCTGGGTCAGCACGGCGTCAACATCATGGAGTTCTGCAAGGCCTACAACGCCGCGACCGAGTCGCAGCGTGGCATGGTCGTGCCGGTGGAGATCACGGTCTACGAAGACCGCACCTTCACCTTCATCACCAAGACTCCGCCGGCCGCCAAGCTGATCCTCAAGGCCGCGGGTGTGGAGAAGGGCTCCGGCGAGCCGCACAAGACCAAGGTCGCCAAGCTCACGGCCGCCCAGGTCCGCGAGATCGCCACGGTCAAGCTCCCCGACCTCAACGCCAATGACCTGGACGCCGCGTCCAAGATCATCGCCGGCACCGCCCGTTCCATGGGCATCACGGTCGAGGGCTGATCACCCCCGTTTGACCTCTCAGTGGTAGGGCCGGCGCGGCCCGCACCACGACTCCACCTCTGCCACGCGGCGACAGCCGCATGGTGTAACTGCCAGGAGAAGCAGTGAAGCGCAGCAAGGCTCTCCGCTCCGCGGACGCCAAGGTCGACCGCGAGCGGAACTACGCGCCCCTCGAGGCCGTCCGTCTCGCCAAGGACACCGCCACCACGAAGTTCGACGGCACCGTCGAGGTCGCCTTCCGCCTGGGCGTCGACCCGCGCAAGGCCGACCAGATGGTCCGTGGCACCGTGAACCTTCCGCACGGCACCGGTAAGACCGCCCGGGTCCTGGTCTTCGCGACCGGTGACCGTGCCGAGGCCGCGATCGCCGCGGGCGCCGACATCGTCGGCTCCGACGAGCTCATCGACGAGATCTCCAAGGGCAACCGCCTGAACGAGTTCGACGCCGTGGTGGCCACCCCGGACCTCATGGGCAAGGTCGGCCGCCTCGGCCGCGTCCTCGGCCCGCGTGGTCTCATGCCGAACCCCAAGGTCGGCACCGTCACCCCCGATGTCGCGAAGGCTGTCAACGACATCAAGGGCGGCAAGATCGAGTTCCGCGTCGACAAGCACTCGAACCTGCACTTCATCATCGGCAAGGTCTCCTTCGACGAGACGAAGCTGGTCGAGAACTACGCCGCGGCTCTGGAGGAGATCCTCCGTCTGAAGCCGTCCGCCGCGAAGGGTCGCTACATCAAGAAGGCGACCATCACGACGACGATGGGCCCCGGCATCCCGCTGGACGCCAACCGCACCCGCAACCTCCTCGTCGAGGAGGACCCGGCCGCGGTCTGAACCTCACCGGTTCACTGAGTGGTCAAGCCGGCCCCGCACCTCTCCGGAGGTGCGGGGCCGGTTTCTTGTGGGACGCGGGACGCGGGACGTCGAGAACCAGGGGTGGGGAAGAGTGAAGAGCGGATCCCGATGGAGGTACGCCGTGGTGGCCCTCGCCGTCGTGGCGGGTGTCGCGGGGTGCCGGGACGGCGACGGCGGGACGAAGGCGGCCGGGGCCTCCGCCACGGCGCGGCCGGCCACGCAGAGCCCGGAGGAGGCCGCGAAGGCCGTCCGGGCCGCGTACGCCAAGACCTCGGCGGCGAAGGGCGCCAGGGTCGAGATGCGCCTGAACGTGGGCGGCGACAAGGCGCCCGGCGGCAGCACGTTCACCGGTGTCCAGGCGTGGGGGCCCGTGGCCGCCGACCTGAAGGTCTACGACTCGTCGTACCTGGCCGACATCCCCGGCGCCCCCGTGGAGACGCGCGTGCTCACGGTCGACGGCGCCACCTACGTGGACCTGGGGACGGGGCTGTCCGCCCGGACGGGCGGGAAGCGCTGGCTGAAGGTGGAGACCGGCGGCGCCGCGGCGGGGGACGAGCTGATGCTCCAGCTGACCGGCGGTCTGACGGCCGCGAGCATGGACCTGCCCCGGGAGCTCGGCCTCCTCGCCGGGGCGTCGGCGGTCAAGCACCTCGGCCCCGGGACGCGCGGTGACTTCAAGGGGGCGCAGGGGTACGAGGGCGAGCTTCCCCAGGGCGGGCACATGGAGGTCTGGATCGGCGCGGACGGTTACCCGATGCGGACGGTCGTCCTCACGGAGGCCGACGGGGGCGGAGTCACGACGACGCTCACCACGACGTACTCGGACTTCGGTGCCGAGGCCGCCGTCCAGGCCCCGCCCGCCGGCGAGACCGTCGCCTTCACGGATCTCCTGAAGCGCCTCGGTAGGGGCTGATTTGCTCCTGGCCCAGGCCGTCGCGTACGCTTCCACAGAAGCCAAAGACCGCTGGTCGTTGCTGTGCCCTTACCGGGTGCGGTGGCCGAAGGATCCGCTGACGACGGACGACCCGCGCAGGTGACTGTGGAAGTGTTCCCGGACCTTACCGTTCGGTCGAGCTCAGCCCCGTGCGCCTGCGCCCGGGGCGTTTTGTTTTGTTCAGCCTCCTTCTGAGCGGTCCTCATCACCCGGAAGGAGGCTGACGCACTATGCCGACGCCCAACAAGGCTGCATCGGTGGCCGAGCTCAAGGACGCGTTCCAGAGCTCCAACGCCGCCGTGCTGACCGAGTACCGGGGTCTCACCGTCGCGCAGCTCAAGACGCTGCGTCGCTCTCTCGGTGAGAACGCCCAGTACGCCGTGGTGAAGAACACGCTGACCAAGATTGCGGCCAACGAGGCCGGGATCACCGCACTGGACGAGCACTTCGCTGGTCCGACCGCGGTCGCCTTCGTCACCGGTGACCCGGTGGAGTCGGCGAAGGCCCTGCGTGACTTCGCCAAGGAGAACCCGAACCTCATCATCAAGGCCGGTGTCCTTGACGGTAAGGCTCTCTCCGCCGACGACATCAAGAAGCTTGCGGACCTCGAGTCCCGCGAGGTTCTGCTCAGCAAGCTGGCCGGCGCGTTCAAGGGCAAGCAGTCTCAGGCTGCCCAGCTCTTCCAGGCGCTGCCGTCGAAGCTCGTCCGCACCGTGGACGCGCTTCGCGCCAAGCAGGCCGAGCAGGGCGGTGCCGAGTAATTCGGCTCGCGCATTGATCCGCGCCGCCTAGTGCGCGGGTCGTAGCGGGCCGTTACGCCCGCCTCTATAGACACATCGGCACCTGCCGAGATTAGTGGAAGGATCGCCCATCATGGCGAAGCTCTCTCAGGACGACCTCCTCGCCCAGTTCGAGGAGATGACCCTCATCGAGCTCTCCGAGTTCGTGAAGGCCTTCGAGGAGAAGTTCGACGTCACCGCCGCCGCGGCCGTCGCCGTTGCCGCCGGCCCGGTCTCGGGTGACGGTGGCGCCGCCCAGGCCGAGGAGCAGGACGAGTTCGACGTCATCCTCGAGGGTGCCGGCGACAAGAAGATCCAGGTCATCAAGGTCGTGCGCGAGCTCACCTCCCTGGGCCTCAAGGAGGCCAAGGACCTCGTCGACGGCACCCCGAAGCCGGTCCTCGAGAAGGTCGCGAAGGAGGCCGCCGAGAAGGCTGCCGAGTCCCTCAAGGCCGCCGGCGCCTCCGTCACGGTCAAGTAAGACCGTTTCGGCTCGCTGAGCTGACTCCTGCCCCCGTGTAACGCGGAGGCACCGAGAGGCGATCATCCATCTGGGTGGTCGCCTTTCGGCGTTCCCGGAACGGGCGTGGCGGGGGTCCCGAGGGCCGCCGGAAGCGGAGTATGGTGATCTTCGCCGTGCGCCCCGCACACCGGGGGGCCTTGACGAACCGCACGCAGCGCGCAATTCTCAGGACGCGTCGTCACAACGATCCGTTTCCGAGGCATGGATCGACGACCGAACGGGCAGTATCGAGGTGCGCCGCACGGCGCGAGGTACCGCGGAGTTGAGAGCAACGAGGGTCGCGAAGAAGACGCCCTGGACATCAGTGGGCCAAGTGGCTACACTGACCCTTTGCGCTGCCTGTTAGCTGCCCCCTGCCCGTCACCAGGGGCATACCTTCGCATCAACTTCGTGGACCGACCCCGTCTGACCTGGCCTTTCGGTCATCTCAGGAAACGTCTGCCGTGAAGTGTTGCTGGGGACCGGTACGCGCGTAGTGAGTCCGAGCCCTCGGAAGGACCCCCTCTTGGCCGCCTCGCGCAACGCCTCGACCAATACGAACAACGGCGCAAGCACCGCCCCGCTGCGCATCTCCTTTGCAAAGATCAAGGAGCCCCTCGAGGTTCCGAACCTCCTCGCGCTGCAGACCGAGAGCTTTGACTGGCTGCTCGGCAACGCCGCCTGGAAGGCTCGCGTCGAGGCTGCCCTTGAGTCGGGACAGGACGTCCCCACGAAGTCCGGTCTGGAGGAGATCTTCGAGGAGATCTCCCCGATCGAGGACTTCTCCGGGTCGATGTCGCTGACCTTCCGCGACCACCGCTTCGAGCCGCCGAAGAACTCGATCGACGAGTGCAAGGACCGTGACTTCACGTACGGCGCCCCGCTCTTCGTCACCGCCGAGTTCACCAACAACGAGACCGGCGAGATCAAGTCCCAGACGGTCTTCATGGGCGACTTCCCGCTCATGACCAACAAGGGCACCTTCGTCATCAACGGCACCGAGCGTGTCGTGGTGTCGCAGCTGGTCCGTTCCCCCGGTGTCTACTTCGACTCCTCCATCGACAAGACGTCCGACAAGGACATCTTCTCCGCCAAGATCATCCCCTCCCGGGGTGCCTGGCTGGAGATGGAGATCGACAAGCGCGACCTGGTCGGTGTCCGCATCGACCGCAAGCGCAAGCAGTCCGTCACCGTCCTCCTGAAGGCCCTCGGCTGGACCACCGAGCAGATCCTCCAGGAGTTCGGCGAGTACGAGTCGATGCGCGCCACCCTGGAGAAGGACCACACCCAGGGCCAGGACGACGCGCTGCTGGACATCTACCGCAAGCTCCGTCCGGGCGAGCCGCCGACCCGTGAGGCCGCTCAGACGCTGCTCGAGAACCTCTACTTCAACCCGAAGCGCTACGACCTCGCGAAGGTCGGCCGCTACAAGGTGAACAAGAAGCTCGGCGCCGACGAGCCGCTGGACGCCGGTGTCCTCACCACCGACGACATCATCGCCACGATCAAGTACCTGGTGAAGCTCCACGCGGGCGAGACCGAGACGATCGGCGAGAACGGCAACGAGATCGTCGTCGAGACCGACGACATCGACCACTTCGGCAACCGTCGTCTGCGCAACGTCGGCGAGCTCATCCAGAACCAGGTCCGCACGGGTCTGGCTCGTATGGAGCGCGTCGTCCGCGAGCGGATGACCACCCAGGACGTCGAGGCGATCACCCCGCAGACCCTGATCAACATCCGCCCGGTCGTGGCGTCGATCAAGGAGTTCTTCGGCACCTCGCAGCTGTCCCAGTTCATGGACCAGAACAACCCGCTGTCGGGTCTGACGCACAAGCGTCGTCTCTCGGCGCTGGGTCCCGGTGGTCTCTCCCGTGAGCGGGCCGGCTTCGAGGTCCGAGACGTGCACCCGTCCCACTACGGACGCATGTGCCCGATCGAGACCCCCGAAGGCCCGAACATCGGTCTGATCGGTTCGCTCGCCTCGTACGGCCGCGTCAACGCGTTCGGCTTCATCGAGACGCCGTACCGCAAGGTCGTCGACGGCCGGGTCACCGACGAGGTCGACTACGTCACCGCCGACGAGGAGGACCGCTTCGTCATCGCGCAGGCCAACGCCGCGCTCGACGAGGAGCTCCGCTTCTCCGAGAACCGCGTCCTGGTCCGCAAGCGTGGCGGCGAGGTCGACTACGTCGAGCCGTCGGACGTGGACTACATGGACGTCTCGCCGCGCCAGATGGTGTCGGTCGCGACCGCCATGATCCCCTTCCTCGAGCACGACGACGCCAACCGTGCCCTCATGGGCGCGAACATGATGCGTCAGGCCGTCCCGCTGATTAAGTCGGAGGCCCCGCTCGTCGGCACCGGCATGGAGTACCGCTGCGCCACCGACGCCGGCGACGTGCTCAAGGCCGAGAAGGACGGTGTCGTCCAGGAGCTGTCGGCCGACTACATCACGGTCGCCAACGACGACGGCACGTACATCACGTACCGCCTGCACAAGTTCTCCCGCTCCAACCAGGGCACCTCTGTGAACCAGAAGGTCGTCGTGGACGAGGGCGACCGCGTCATCGAGGGCCAGGTCCTCGCCGACGGTCCCGCCACCGAAGACGGCGAGATGGCGCTCGGCAAGAACCTGCTCGTGGCGTTCATGCCGTGGGAGGGCCACAACTACGAGGACGCGATCATCCTGTCGCAGCGCCTCGTGCAGGACGACGTCCTCTCCTCGATCCACATCGAGGAGCACGAGGTCGACGCCCGTGACACCAAGCTCGGCCCCGAGGAGATCACCCGGGACATCCCGAACGTCTCCGAGGAGGTCCTCGCGGACCTCGACGAGCGCGGCATCATCCGCATCGGTGCCGAGGTCGTCGCCGGCGACATCCTGGTCGGCAAGGTCACCCCGAAGGGCGAGACCGAGCTGACCCCGGAGGAGCGCCTGCTCCGCGCGATCTTCGGTGAGAAGGCCCGTGAGGTCCGTGACACCTCGCTGAAGGTGCCGCACGGCGAGATCGGCAAGATCATCGGCGTCCGCGTCTTCGACCGCGAGGAGGGCGACGAGCTTCCCCCGGGCGTGAACCAGCTGGTCCGCGTCTACGTCGCCCAGAAGCGCAAGATCACCGACGGTGACAAGCTCGCCGGCCGTCACGGCAACAAGGGTGTCATCTCCAAGATCCTCCCGATCGAGGACATGCCGTTCCTCGAGGACGGCACCCCGGTCGACATCATCCTCAACCCGCTGGGTGTCCCGTCCCGAATGAACCCGGGACAGGTCCTGGAGATCCACCTCGGCTGGCTCGCCAGCCGCGGCTGGGACGTCTCCGGTCTCGCGGACGAGTGGGCGCAGCGCCTCCAGGCGATCGGCGCCGACCAGGTCGCCCCCGGCACCAACGTCGCCACCCCGGTCTTCGACGGTGCGCGTGAGGACGAGCTCGCGGGTCTGCTCCAGCACACCATCCCGAACCGCGACGGCGAGCGCATGGTGCTCCCGACCGGTAAGGCGAGGCTGTTCGACGGCCGCTCCGGCGAGCCGTTCCCGGACCCGATCTCCGTCGGGTACATGTACATCCTCAAGCTCCACCACCTGGTCGACGACAAGCTGCACGCCCGCTCGACCGGCCCGTACTCGATGATCACCCAGCAGCCGCTGGGTGGTAAGGCCCAGTTCGGTGGCCAGCGCTTCGGTGAGATGGAGGTGTGGGCGCTGGAGGCTTACGGCGCCGCGTACGCCCTCCAGGAGCTGCTGACGATCAAGTCCGACGACGTGACCGGCCGCGTGAAGGTCTACGAGGCCATCGTCAAGGGCGAGAACATCCCTGAGCCCGGCATCCCCGAGTCCTTCAAGGTCCTCATCAAGGAGATGCAGTCCCTGTGCCTCAACGTGGAGGTGCTGTCCTCGGACGGCATGTCCATCGAGATGCGCGACACCGACGAGGACGTCTTCCGCGCAGCGGAGGAGCTCGGCATCGACCTGTCCCGGCGCGAGCCGAGCAGCGTCGAAGAGGTCTGACGGGAGTCCGGCGGGGGGCTCAGCGATGAGCCCCCCGCCGGCCCCAGGACCCCCGTATCAGACCCACAGCCTTACAACCCTGAGAGGGATTGACGCATAGTGCTCGACGTCAACTTCTTCGACGAGCTCCGGATCGGTCTGGCCACCGCTGACGACATCCGTCAGTGGAGCCACGGCGAGGTCAAGAAGCCGGAGACCATCAACTACCGCACCCTGAAGCCCGAGAAGGACGGACTCTTCTGCGAGAAGATCTTCGGTCCGACCCGGGACTGGGAGTGCTACTGCGGCAAGTACAAGCGCGTCCGCTTCAAGGGCATCATCTGTGAGCGGTGTGGCGTCGAGGTCACTCGCGCCAAGGTGCGCCGTGAGCGGATGGGCCACATCGAGCTCGCCGCGCCCGTCACGCACATCTGGTACTTCAAGGGCGTTCCGTCGCGTCTTGGCTACCTGCTCGACCTCGCCCCGAAGGACCTGGAGAAGGTCATCTACTTCGCGGCGTACATGATCACGTACGTCGACGACGAGCGTCGTACGCGTGACCTGCCCTCGCTGGAGGCGCACGTCTCCGTCGAGCGCCAGCAGATCGAGAACCGTCGCGACTCCGACCTGGAGGCCCGCGCCAAGAAGCTCGAGAACGACCTCGCCGAGCTGGAGGCCGAGGGCGCCAAGGCCGACGTGCGCCGCAAGGTGCGCGAGGGTGCCGAGCGCGAGATGAAGCAGCTGCGCGACCGCGCGCAGCGCGAGATCGACCGTCTGGACGAGGTCTGGTCGCGCTTCAAGAACCTCAAGGTCCAGGACCTGGAGGGCGACGAGCTCCTCTACCGCGAGCTGCGTGACCGCTTCGGCACGTACTTCGACGGCTCGATGGGTGCCGCGGCGCTGCAGAAGCGCCTGGAGTCCTTCGACCTGGACGAGGAGGCCGAGCGCCTCCGCGAGATCATCCGTACCGGCAAGGGCCAGAAGAAGACCCGTGCGCTCAAGCGCCTCAAGGTCGTCTCCGCGTTCCTGCAGACGGCGAACAGCCCCAAGGGCATGGTCCTCGACTGCGTCCCGGTCATCCCGCCGGACCTGCGTCCGATGGTGCAGCTGGACGGTGGCCGCTTCGCGACCTCCGACCTGAACGACCTGTACCGCCGTGTGATCAACCGCAACAACCGTCTGAAGCGTCTGCTCGACCTCGGTGCCCCCGAGATCATCGTGAACAACGAGAAGCGGATGCTCCAGGAGGCGGTCGACGCCCTCTTCGACAACGGCCGTCGTGGTCGCCCGGTGACGGGCCCCGGCAACCGTCCGCTGAAGTCCCTCAGCGACATGCTGAAGGGCAAGCAGGGTCGATTCCGTCAGAACCTGCTCGGCAAGCGTGTCGACTACTCGGCGCGTTCCGTCATCGTCGTCGGCCCGCAGCTCAAGCTGCACCAGTGCGGTCTGCCGAAGGCCATGGCGCTGGAGCTCTTCAAGCCGTTCGTGATGAAGCGCCTGGTCGACCTGAACCACGCGCAGAACATCAAGTCGGCTAAGCGCATGGTCGAGCGCGGCCGCACCGTCGTGTACGACGTCCTCGAAGAGGTCATCGCCGAGCACCCGGTGCTGCTGAACCGTGCGCCCACGCTGCACCGCCTCGGCATCCAGGCCTTCGAGCCGCAGCTGGTCGAGGGCAAGGCCATCCAGATCCACCCGCTCGTCTGCACCGCGTTCAACGCGGACTTCGACGGTGACCAGATGGCCGTCCACCTGCCGCTCTCCGCGGAGGCGCAGGCCGAGGCCCGCATCCTGATGCTGTCCTCGAACAACATCCTCAAGCCCGCCGACGGCCGTCCGGTCACGATGCCGACCCAGGACATGGTCCTCGGTCTGTTCTTCCTGACCACCGACGGTGAGCTCCGTGACACCAAGGGCGAGGGCCGCGCGTTCGGCTCCACGGCCGAGGCGATCATGGCGTTCGACGCCGGCGAGCTCGCGCTGCAGTCGCAGATCGAGATCCGCTTCCCGGTCGGCACCGTCGCTCCCCGTGGCTGGGTTCCCCCGGTCGCCGAGGAGGGCGAGCCGGAGTGGCAGCAGGGTGACTCGTTCCGTCTGAAGACCTCGCTGGGCCGCGCGCTCTTCAACGAGCTGCTGCCCGAGGACTACCCGTTCGTCGACTACTCCGTCGGCAAGAAGCAGCTCTCCGAGATCGTCAACGACCTCGCCGAGCGCTACCCCAAGGTCATCGTGGCGGCGACGCTCGACAACCTGAAGGCGGCGGGCTTCTACTGGGCGACCCGTTCCGGTGTCACCGTGGCCATCTCCGACGTCGTCGTTCCCGAGGCGAAGAAGGAGATCGTCAAGGGCTACGAGGCGCAGGACGAGAAGGTCCAGAAGCAGTACGAGCGCGGTCTGATCACCAAGGAAGAGCGCACGCAGGAGCTCATCGCGATCTGGACCAAGGCGACCAACGAGGTCGCCGAGGCGATGAACGCGAACTTCCCCAAGACGAACCCCATCTTCATGATGGTTGACTCGGGTGCCCGAGGAAACATGATGCAGATGCGGCAGATCGCCGGTATGCGTGGTCTGGTGTCGAACGCCAAGAACGAGACCATCCCGCGTCCCATCAAGGCGTCCTTCCGTGAGGGCCTCTCCGTCCTCGAGTACTTCATCTCGACGCACGGTGCCCGTAAGGGTCTCGCCGACACCGCCCTGCGTACCGCCGACTCGGGTTACCTGACCCGTCGTCTGGTGGACGTCTCGCAGGACGTCATCATCCGCGAGGAGGACTGTGGCACCGAGCGCGGTCTGAAGCTGCGGATCGCGGCCAAGGACGAGGCCGGTGTCCTGCGGAAGACGGACGACGTCGAGACCTCCGTGTACGCGCGGATGCTCGCCGAGGACGTCGTCGTGGACGGCAAGGTCATCGCGCCGGCCAACGTCGACCTGGGTGACGTGCTCATCGACGCCCTGGTCAACGCGGGCGTCGAGGAGGTCAAGACCCGTTCGGTCCTGACCTGTGAGTCCGCCGTCGGCACCTGTGCGTTCTGCTACGGCCGTTCGCTCGCCACCGGCAAGCTGGTCGACATCGGTGAGGCGGTCGGCATCATCGCCGCCCAGTCCATCGGTGAGCCCGGTACCCAGCTGACGATGCGTACCTTCCACACCGGTGGTGTGGCCGGTGACGACATCACCCAGGGTCTGCCCCGTGTCGTCGAGCTCTTCGAGGCGCGGCAGCCGAAGGGTGTCGCCCCGATCTCCGAGGCGGCCGGTCGCGTCCGCATCGAGGAGACCGAGAAGACCAAGAAGATCGTCGTCACCCCGGACGACGGCACCGACGAGACGGCGTTCCCGATCTCGAAGCGTGCCCGTCTGCTCGTGGGCGAGGGCGACCACGTCGAGGTGGGCCAGAAGCTCACCGTGGGTGCCACCAACCCGCACGACGTGCTCCGGATCCTCGGTCAGCGCGCGGTCCAGGTCCACCTGGTCGGCGAAGTCCAGAAGGTCTACAACTCGCAGGGCGTGTCGATCCACGACAAGCACATCGAGATCATCATCCGGCAGATGCTGCGCCGCGTGACGATCATCGAGTCCGGCGACGCGGAGCTCCTCCCGGGCGAGCTGGTCGAGCGCTCGAAGTTCGAGCAGGAGAACCGTCGTGTGGTCACCGAGGGCGGTCACCCCGCCTCCGGCCGTCCGCAGCTGATGGGTATCACCAAGGCCTCGCTGGCGACGGAGTCCTGGCTGTCGGCCGCCTCCTTCCAGGAGACGACCCGAGTTCTGACGGACGCGGCGATCAACGCCAAGTCCGACAGCCTCATCGGCCTCAAGGAGAACGTCATCATCGGTAAGCTCATCCCGGCCGGTACGGGTCTGTCCCGCTACCGCAACATCCGGGTCGAGCCGACCGAGGAGGCCAAGGCCGCGATGTACTCGGCCGTCGGCTACGACGACATCGACTACTCGCCGTTCGGCTCGGGCTCCGGCCAGGCCGTTCCGCTGGAGGACTACGACTACGGTCCGTACAACCAGTAAGCAGTGCGAACCGAAGGGCGGTCACCCCGATCAGGGGTGGCCGCCCTTCGGCGTCTCACGGAGGGGTCACCGCGCGGCCAGTTCCCAGACCGCGACGAGCACGCCGGCGCTCGCGGTGAGCGCGGCGATGCTGGCCACCGGCCAGCGGGCCCGCTCCAGGGCGTCGAGGCGGGCCTCGTGGTCGGCGAGCTGCTTGTCGGTCTGGTCGCTGCGCTGCACGAGCAGCGCGAGCGAGCCGTCGACGCGGGCGAAGCCGGCCTCCAGGGTGCCGCGGAGCCGCTCCAGTTCGAGGGCGACGGCGACGGGGTCGTTCGGGTCAGGCTCGGTCATCGGCACCGCCCGGGGTGCTGCGCAGCCAGGACGGCAGCAGGTTCTGCACCAGGTCGAGGGCCATCACCCGGGCCAGCCCGCCGGCGACGGCCAGGGCCCCGGCGACCCAGGGGAGGGTCGCGGGGACGCCGGAGGCGTCGACGATGGCGGGGAGGACGACGGCGATGCCGACGGCGGACTGGAGGACGGTACGGGCCGTGCG
Source organism: Streptomyces sp. NPDC004266 (assembly GCF_042874095.1). Classification (NCBI taxonomy): domain Bacteria; kingdom Bacillati; phylum Actinomycetota; class Actinomycetes; order Kitasatosporales; family Streptomycetaceae; genus Streptomyces; species Streptomyces sp. NPDC004266. Next base: position 168,560 of record NZ_JBIAMM010000003.1, on the reverse strand, counting down.
CTTGGCGGCATCGGACATCACTGCGCTCCTTGCGTCACTTCGTGTAAGGGACCTTCAGCGCGTTCCAGGACGCGGCGCCCGGGATGCCGTCGGCGTCGGAGCCGCGGAAGCCGAGCTTGTGCTGCCACTTGGCGTAGCTGAGCCGGTCGGCCTCGCCCCAGCGGGGGCTCGGGCCGACGGTGTACGCGGAGCAGCCCTCGGCGACGAGGCGGCGGCCCATGGCGGTGATGATCGGGGAGCTCGTCTCCCTGCGGAAGAACGAGGTGCCCGGGAAGGGCTGGAGGCGGGGGGCGGCCGGCTTTCCGGCCTCGGGGGCGGGCTTGGCGGGGGCCTTGTTCAGCCGGGCCTGGACCCGGTCGCGCATCGTCGGCATGGCGAAGCCCCGGGGGTCGTCCTTCCAGTCCGACCACTCCTTGTGGCCGATGACGGAGCGGGCGCCCCAGCCGTGGGCCCGGCACAGGGCGGCGGAGACCCGTTCGATCGCGTCGAGCTGGGCGGGCGGCCAGGGGTCGCGGCCGTCGCCGAGGTTGACGCACTCGAAGCCGTAGAAGCGGGAGTTGCCGTCGACGGCGTCGGGGCTGCCCTGGTGCCGGCGCGGGGCGGGCGGACGGTCTCCGTACGTCTCGCTGATCACGGCCTGGAGGACGGAGGGGTCGCCGCCGCCGGCGTGGTTGGCGCGCCCGTTGCCGACGAGGTGGACGCTGCCGTCCTTGGCGATGACGCCGTGGCAGAGCGGGCCCGGCAGCCCTTCGTATCCGTCGAAGCACATCTCGACGGTGTGGGCGGTGCCGGCGGAGACGGTGTGGTGGATGATCACGCCGGTGACCGGGCCCCAGGCGCCGACGTGGTTGCGGTTGTGGGTGCGCCAGCCGGGGTGCTCGACGACGGTGACGCCTTCGGCGCGGAGCGCGGCGACGAACCGGTCCGCGGTGAGGGGAGTGGCCATCTGGTGTCCTCCGGACATGAGAAAGGCCCGCGTCGGGCGGGCCTGCGGGGTGCGGTCTTTCCGTAGGGGCTCTACGGGGCGGGTTCCGGGGCCGGCGGGGCCGCCCAGGTGGCGCACAGTTCGGCGTACGCGGACCGGCGGGTCTCGAAGTCGGCGAGCGCGGCCGTCACCGCCCGCTGGGCGGCGGTCTGGTCGGGGACGACCGGGGCGCCGTCCCGCGCGTCCACGATGACCAGGCCGGAGCCGCGCAGCAGGGTGTCGCCCGCGCCCTTCTCGGTGAGCTCGGCGGTGACGTACACCGACGGGTACTGGCCGGTGACCGGGTCGCGCTGGACGGCGTTGCCCAGGCTGTTGTCGTAGACGCGGAGGAAGAGGGTGTGGCCGTTCTCGGTGACGGTGGCGCGGCCCGCGTAGTCGATGGCCACGCCCCACGGCTGGGAGGGGTCGATGTTCATGGGGTGCTCCTCGTGGTCGGCTCGGTCGGCGTGGTCGGGGTGCTCAGGTCTGGGCGCCGTGGATGAGGACGGGCTGGGCGTAGACCGTGCCGGCGGAGGCCAGGGCCTGGATCTCGATGTTCATCGTCTGGCCGAACCGGGTCTTCATGTCGCCGGGCAGCAGCCCGGTGTAGTCGTAGGTGGTGCCGGCGGTGACCGTGGGCCCGAACGGGACGCCGTCGACGAGGACCCGCACCTGGCCGGTGCCGCCGCTGGACGCGGCCGTGCTGATGGCGAGCCGCATCTTCGGCTGCCAGACGGGGTTGGAGCAGCGGGCGATGGTGGTGAAGGCGGCGGCGGTGGTGGAGGGCCACTTGGCCGGGTCGGTGGCCAGCGGCGGCATCAGCTGCAGCCAGGGCCGGGCGAGGCCGCCGGTCATGATGTCGTCGGCGAAGATCTCGTGGCTGTAGCCGTCGAAGATCCGGAACAGCGGCCGGGTGATGGTGACGCTCCCGGACGGCGCCGGCCGGAACTCGTTGACGGCGGGACGGGTGTTGACGGCCGTGGACAGGGCCTTGAGCCGGCGTTCCATCTGGTTGAGCCGGTCGATGATGTCCTCGGGCAGCTGGGGCATCAGGCCTCCTCGAGGTAGAGCTCGGCGGTGTCGGGGCGGCCGCGCTCCGGCGGGGTGATCTTGGTGCCGACGATGCGGTAGCGGGCGTCGAGGCCCTGGGAGTACCACTCGTCGGTGATCCGGATGCGGGCGACGCGGCCGAGGAGCGCCGGCGGGACGATCCCGCCGAGGTGGATGCTGATCGAGGGGATCACCACGGCGCCGCGCGCCTGCGCGAGTTCGGTGGCGGCCATCGAGTCGAGCGCGAGCGGGTCGGTGATCTCGTTGTGGTCCGAGGACAGGTCGATCAGCGGCCAGCCGTCCACGAGCAGGTCGCTGGCGTACTGCTGGGTGGAGAAGATCGGCCGGGACTCGGCGGCGGCGTTGGAGTTGGTGGAGGCGCCGCGGGCCAGGGCGGTGGTGCCGCCGCGGGTCGCGTCGTACGGGAAGGAGTACGACAGGATGACGCCGGGCCGGTCGAAGACGAGGTCGGTCGCGCCGGTGACGATCTTGGGTTCGCCGATGCGGAGCTGCCGGATCCGCCGCCCGGTGACCGGGTCGCGGTAGACCATGATCTGGTGCTCGAAGCCGTTCTCCGTGGCGGCGAGCTGGTCGAGCGCCTCCAGGTAGACGGTCTCGTCGCCCTTCCGCCACGAGGCCGTCTTCTGGAACTTGGGGATCTCGTCGCCGAACGTGATCCCGATGCGGCGGGGTTCCGCGCCGTCGGGGGCGCCGGGATAGGCCTGGACGTCGAGCTCGCGCCAGAGCCGGCGGGCGATCTCCAGCTGGTCGGTGGGGGTGTCGTACGTGATGTCCGTGCGGATGCGGCGGCGCCCGGCGTACGAGTCGAAGGTGGCGGCCTGGATGCCGAGGGTCAGCACCCCTCGGCCGCTGGACTGCAGGGTGCTGGTCCAGACGATGCCGCCCCACCACAGGTCGCCGTCGCGCTCCAGGTAGACCGCGGTGCGGCCCTCCCGGACCTTCTTGACGCGGTCGGCGATGGCCTTGTCGGGGATGGGGATCGTGCCGGAGAGCGAGCCCGCCTTGCCGATGTAGTCGTCGAACGAGACGTCCCGCAGGGGGAGGATGTCCAGCGTCTGGTCGGTGAGCAGGTCGCAGAAGATCGCCCGGTAGGGCGTGTCGATTGCCATCGAGGGCCCCCTTACAGGACGTAGGTGGCGGAGATGCGGATGTTCCGTCCGGCGGTCAGGGTGCCGTTGTAGGACCAGGTCCGCAGGTCGACGCGTCCGTCGGCGCGGATGTTGGCGGCGCCGTCGCCGTACCCGTCGCTGGCCGTGGCCTCGAAGTCCGTGGCCGGACGCCAGCCGGCCGGGATGGTGCACAGCTGCTCGTCGCCGATGTTGCCGGAGCTGTCGACGTTGACCTGGGGGCCGGTGCGGGTGACGGTGGCGGTGACGGTGCACAGGCCGCTCTTGGTCCTGCGACCGGAGAACGCCACCATCGACCAGTTGGTGAGGGCGACGGCGCCGGTATTGGTGGTCTCGATCTCGACGGGCGGCTGGTGGGCCGCCCAGGCGCTGCCGTTCCAGCGCTGGAGCTGGCCGTTGTAGTCGCGGTACTGGCCGGTGTAGCTGCCGGTCGTGACCGTGCCGCTGGGCGCGATGCCGCCGATCTCCTTGGGGTAGGCGACCCAGGCGGTGCCGTCCCAGCGCTGGAGGAAGTGGGCGTTGTCGTTGTCCTGGTACTGGCCCGGGTAGGCGCCGGGCACGCCGGCGTTGTTGTAGACGGGCAGGATGCCGCCGGAGGAGACGGTCGTGGTGCGCAGGTCGGTGGAGGCGCCGCCCGCCCAGTCGATGCCGCCGGTGCCGGCGGAGGCGCCCTTCTTCACCTTCACCGTGAACAGGGGCAGGGAGCGGGCGGGGGCGGCCGGGGCGGCCGGCACGGCCGCCGGGGTGCCCTTGACGATCTGGATGCCGGCCTCGTACTTGCCGAGGGCGTCCACGTCGTTGTCGTAGACGCGGACCACGACGAGGTCGATGCGGTCGTTGAGCGGGTCGCCGTCGGCGAAGGTGATGGTGATGTCCTCGTCGAGGGCGACCGGGTAGGCGCCGTCGGTGGTGGCCCCCTGGATGACGGCCTTGCCGTGGTAGACGGTGGCCGTCATCGGGCCGGTGGAACTCATCCACAGACCGCCGACCCGGAACTTGCCGTCGTACGTGCCGGGCAGGATGCCGGACCGTACGCCGAGCGGGTTGACGGGGGTGGTGGCGCCGATGTCGGTGATGCGGGTGTTCTGGCGGGTCTGACCGGTGGGCATCAGCCATCCGGAGCGTACGGGCATGGGGATCTCCTGGAAGTAGGGGCGGCGGCCCGGTGGACTCAGTACTGCGGGGTGACCTGGATGAAGGTGTTGTCGAACCAGGCACGCACGTTGGTGTTGGTCGTCCGGTAGTACGCGGTGATCGCGTAGGTCGCCCCCGGCGTCAGGCTGGAGAGGCGCTGGGTGGTCGAGATGGAGACGGCGTCCGTGGGGTCGGCCGACTTGGAGCCGACGACGGCGTACTCGTCGTCCACCTCGCGGACGACGGTGGTGCCCTGCGTGACGCGCACGCACATCCAGGCCGAGCTGGCGATGCCCGTGGTGCCGGAGTTCAGGTCCAGCTCCACGCGCGAACCGAAGCTGAGGATGACCTGTCGGGTCTCCGGGGCGACGAAGGTCACCGTCAGCGGGTTCGTCGCCCGGTCGATCAGCGTGTCCACGTAGGTCGTCGAGAGCGTGTAGCCCGCGTCCAGCGAGTCGTTGAAGTAAGGGCCCGGGTACGCCGACACCCACCCCGTGCCGTTCCAGCGCTGGAGCGGACCGGCCGCGGTGCCCCGGTACTGGCCCGTGTAGCTGCCCGGGGTGGTGGAGTTGACGGAGATCGGGACGATGCCGCCGACCGCCTCCGGGTAGGCGACCCACCGGCCGCCGTCCCAGCGCTGGAACTGGTTGTTGGGGGTGTCCTGGTACTGGCCCGGATGCGCGCCCGGCAGGACCTGGCCTTCGACCGGGAGGATGCCGCCGAGGGCGACGACCGGCGTGCGCAGGTCCTTCAGGGAGGTGTTCCACGGGATGCCGCCGTTGCCCGCGCTGGCGCCGGCCGGCACCGTCACCTCGTACAGCGGGAGGCTGCGCGGCGGGGCCACCGGGGCCTTGGGCGCCTGGCCCGGCGTGCCCTGGATGATCTCGATCTTCGCCTCGTTGCGGGTGCTGCCGTCGTAGAGGTTGTCGTAGATCCTCAGGACGACCAGGTCGATCCGGCCGTACTGGGCGTCGCCCGGGGCGAAGGTGATCTGCTCGGCGGCCGGCAGGGTCACCGGGTAGACGCCCTGGGAGATGTCGCCCTGGATGACGGCCCGGCCCTCGGAGACGGTCGCCGTCATCGCGGAGGCCTTGTCCATCCAGAAGCCGGACAGCCGGAACTGGCCGCTGTAGGAGCCCGGCAGGATGCCGGAGCGGACCTGGACGGGGTTGACCATGGTGGTCGCGCCGACCTGGTTGAGGCGGGTGTCCTCGCGGGTCTGGCCGGTCTCGGCGACCCAGCTGCTGCGCAGGTTCATGGGGTTCTCCTAATCGGGGTTGCGAGGAGGGCGGTTCAGGACCGGATCCACTGGGCGGTGAGGGAGGTGTAGTAGCCGGAGCCGCCGAGGGTGCGGACCGAGGGCGCCTGGTTGTGGTAGCCGGAGAGCTGGAGCACGTTGCCCGCGGTGAGCTTCACGAGGCCCTCGCCGCCGACGCTCGTGGCACCCATGGAGGCCGCGGCCATCCAGGTCATCCGGGGCACGCCGACGCCGCCGTTGACGACGCGGGCGCCGCGCACGCCGTTGGTGGAGTCGCCGTTCCAGGTGATGTTGGCGGAGACCCGCCACCAGCCGGTGCGCGGGACGACGTAGCTGTCGGTGCCGTTCCAGCCGTTGAAGTCGTCGATGTCGAGGTAGTTCATCGTGATCGGCGTCCACGCGTTGGCCGGCACGGTCTGCATCGAGGTCTGCGCGACGCTGAAGAGGACGGTCGCCTTGCCCTCGGCGTACTGCCAGGCCGCGCCGTCCCAGCGCTGCAGGACGCCGGCGTTGTCGCGGTACTGGCCGGTGTAGGCGCCGGTCGTCATCGTGCCGTGCGGGGCGATGCCGCCGATCGGCTTCGCGTAGGAGACCCAGGTCGTGCCGTCCCAGCGCTGGAGCAGGCCCGAGACGTCGCGGTACTGGCCGACGTAGGCGCCCTTGAAGCCGCTGGTCGGGATGATGCCGCCGAGCGCGGTCATCGGGTAGTGCAGGGTGGTGACGACGCCCGGGGCGTTCCACTGGACGCCGCCGGTGCCGGCCGAGGTGCCGGCCGGCACCGAGACGCTGTAGAGCGGGAAGGCGCTGCCGGGGCCCGAGGCGGGCACGGCAGGGGTGGCCGCGGGGGTGCCCTTGACCAGCCGGATGACGGCCCCGGTGGAGCCGCTGCGGTCGTACGCGTCGTCGAGCACGGCCAGTTCGATCAGGTCGATCCGGCCGTACTGCGGGTCGCCGTCCGGGACGGTCAGCGTCTCGGGGGCGGTCACCGCGAGCATGTACGGCCCCTGGGCGGTGTCGGAGCCCTGGATCACGGCCCGGCCGGTGCCGATCGAGCACTGCATCGCGGACGTGCCGGTCAGCACCAGGCCGCCGGGCACGATGCCGGGCCGCGAGCGCAGCGGAGTCTCCGCGGCGCTCTGCCCGTTGGGCGTGAGGAGCGCGGCAAGGGCGAGCCGGGTGTCCTCGCGGGTCTGGCCGGTGGATTGGAGCCAGGCGGCCCGTACGGTCATGGGTTCACCTCTTCTGTGCGGGGTGGGAAGGGGTTCGGCGCCTAGGCGGCGGCGGTCACCATTCGGCGCTGCGCCAGCGGACCGTCATCAGGGCCTCGGGGGTGGCCGAGTCGGGCCGGAACGACAGCTCCGTGCGGCCCGGTTCGAGGAGGAACAGCTCCTCCGGGCTGGAGTCGGCCATCGCCGTGTGGCGGCGGGAGGCGGTGTTGTTGAGCATCACCGTGCCGTTGGCGGTGTCGACGACGAGCTCGTCGCCGGCGGCCAGGTCGATCGCGTACCGCAGCCGGCGCTTGGAGACCCGTTCGGTGACGGTCGGCATGGAGCAGGGGCCGCGGAAGACGATCACCGGATGCGTGGCGGCGGAGCCGGTGTTCTCGGCGACGGCGTCACCGGTGGACTTGGCCTGGCCCCAGTTGAGCGGCCAGGTCAGCGGCCACGTCAGGCCCGTCTCCGGCTGCGGCGGCGTGGTGGAGGCGCTCTGCTCGTTGACGCCGTAGCGGCGCGGGTCGGAGGCGAGCCACTGGATCGACATCTTCGAGCTGCCCTGGGTGGCGAAGCCCTGGTCCGCGGGGACCACCCGTTGGGCGATCCGGGCCCGCACGGCGAGGAGTTCGCCGTGCAGCCGGACGGTGAGCCAGCGCTCCTCGTCGAGCAGGGCGAGCGACTGGCGCAGGGCGCGGACGGCCTCCGTCGCGCCGTCGTACTCCGGCATCAGCACGATCGTGCCGCTGATCTTGCGCGGCTTGGCGTACCGGGAGCCGGGCCAGGCGCCGTGCGAGGTGGGCCGGTCGGCGTCGGAGGAGTCGTACTCCGGCAGGTCCTCCCAGCCCTGGAGACCTGACCGGTCGACGTTGAACGGCGTACCGGGGCCGATGAGGAGCCCGGCCCACTGGATCTGCCCGTCCTGGGTGATCAGCGAGCCGGGCGCGAGGTCGGCGGTGAGGTCGCTTCCGGCGTATGTGGTTGTGGTCTCGGCCATGGGGCCGTCACCTCACTTCTGGGGGCTGTCGGGCTTCTGGTGTCGGAGGGGGCTTCAGCCGTGGGCGGCGACGAGGAAGAGCAGGTCCTCGGCGGTCGACCGCGGGCCGGCGCCGGGCTCCTCGTGGAACTCCGCGATGCGGTGGGGCTGCCGGGGAGCCTCGGTGAGGGCCGGGACGCGCCGGTGCTCCAGGACGGTGAGCGGGTCGATGCGCGGCGCGCTGTCGGCGCCGGGGAAGACGAGACCGCCCTCGGCGAGCATCGGGATCTTGTCGATGTCGACGCCGAAGTGCTTGCCGAGGAAGTCGAAGCTCAGCTTGTCGAGCCCGTCGATGATCCAGTTGGCGAAGGCGATCAGGCCGTTGACCGGTCCCTTGACGACCCCGAGCACGGCGCTGAGGGCGCCCTTGATCAGATCGCCCATGCCGCGCAGGGCCTTGGCGACGGCGTCCTTCGCGTGCCGGAAGAAGCCGGGGATCTTGTCGGTGATGAAGGACAGCACCGGCTTGACGGCGTCCTTGACGCCGCCGATCGTGCGCGTGGCGATGCCGCGCAGGGCCTGGGAGGCGGAGCTGACGGTGGTGCGGACCCTGGAGATGCCGCTGATGCCGGAGCCGATGAGCTTCAGCGCGGTCGTGAACAGGGTGAGGTAGGCCTTGAAGTAGGTCCCGACGGCCTGGCCGATGAGCTTGATGACCGGCTGCAGGAACTTCCAGACGGACTGGAAGCCCTTCAGCGCCTGCTGCATGACCTGCTTGATGATCTTCTGTCCGGTCTCGCTGTTCACCGCGTACTCGACGAGCCAGGAGATGACCGGCACGAGGATGCCGAGGACGAAGCCGAGCGGGTTGCCGCGCATGGCGAGGTTGACACCGGTCATGGCGACCGAGGCGATGGTCATGACGGTGCCGTAGGTGTCCATCAGCTTGGTGATGGTGTCGGTGATCGGGAGCAACGGGGCCAGGATCGCCAGGACGGCGCCGACCGCGGGGCCGAACTTCCCCGCGGCGGTACGGACCTTGCCGGCCGCGACGCCGAGCTTCTGGATGCCGACGGCCGCCTTCGACCGCTGGATCCGGCCGACGGAGGTCGCGGCGCCGGACGCGGTGTTCCCGAGGGTGCGGACGGAGGTGCCGGCGGTCCGCAGGTCGGTGGCGAGCCTGGCGATGCCGCCGGCCGCCGCCTGGACGTCCTGCTTGAGCCGCTTGAGCGTGCCGCCGGCCGTGTCGGCGCCCTGCCGCAGGGAGGTCATCGTCGGCGTCAGGCGCCCGAACGCCGGCATGCGGACGGCGGCGGCACTCATCCGCGTGCCTTCGCCAGGTACATCAGCGCGTCCGCCGTGGACTGCGGGTCGCTGTTACGGGCCGCGTGGTAGTGCTCGATGTGCAGTCCGGCCCCGCCGCCGCTGCCCGACTGCAGCTGCGCCGTCATGCGGGCGCGCCGGGCGGTGAGGGCGAGCAGCCGGTCCAGCTTGGACAGCGGCAGGACGGCCTCGGCCTCGCCGGCCTCGGCGAGGATCGCCGGGACGCCGCCGCTGCGGGGCATGACGACGCCGCCGGTGGCGAGCATGGGGATGGTGGGGATGTTGACGCCGAAGGTCTTGCCGCCGACGATCGGCACCCAGCCGGGGACGCTGACCTTGACGCCGTTGACGGCCCTGATCATGCGGTTGATCAGGCCGATGACGGCGTTGATCGGGCCGGACACACCGCTCTTGATGCCCTCGAACGCCCGGGACGCGATGTCCTTGAGGCCGTTCCAGATGGAGGACATCTTGTCCTTGACGGCGGTGAAGGCGTTGGGGATCGCGGACTTGATCCAGTTCACGACCGGGGTGATGACGGCCTTGATGCCGTTCCAGACGGCGCCGACGACCGTCTTGATCGCCTTCATGACGGTCGTGATGACCGTCTTCCAGATGTTGACGTAGGTCTTGATGACGGTGGCGACGGCCTTGACGACGGTGGAGACGGCCTTCTTGATGCCGTTCCAGACGGTCTTGATCAGGTCGCCGGCCTTCTTCATGATCGGACCGATGGCCTTCATGACCGAGCTGATCACGGTCTTGACGGCGTCGAAGGCCTTCTTCAGGATCTTCTGCATCGTCTTCGACTGCATCGCCATCTCGACGATCTTCTCGATGAGAGGCATGAAGAGTTCGATCAGGCGGGCGAGGAAGTTGCCCTTCATGGACTTGTTGAGCTTGTCCTGGCCCTTGGACGCCTTGCCCGCTCCGGATTCGTACTTGCCCATCTTCTTGCCGGCGGACTCGGCGGTCGTGCCGGCCTTCGACATGGACTTCTCGGCCTGGTCCGTGGCCGTCTTGAGGTTCTTGAGCTGGGTGTTGGAGCCCTGGGCGTTGGTCTTGAGGGTCTTGAGCTGCCCGGACGCGGACTTTCCGGCGTCGCCGACCTTCTTGACCGAGGTGCCGGCGCCGGAGGCCTGGGTCTTGAGGTTGCGCAGACCGTCGGACGCGTTCTTGAGGGACTTGACGAGAGACATGGGTTACCTCCTTTCGGGGTGGTGGGGGATCAGGCGGTGGCAGCGCCGATGGCCTGGTCGAGGGACTGGACCGACTGCCTGAGCTCGTTGAACTTCGTGCGCAGGGTCCCGCTCGCCGTGGCGAGGTTGGTCATTCCCGTGGCCGAGGCCTCCAGCTTGGGGCCGTCGGGAATCTTGGTCGGGGTGAAGCCGAGCATGGCGGTCTTGAGCTTTCCGACGGCCTTGGCGACCTTCTCGACCTTGCGGGGTTCGGCGTTCCGCATCGCGTTGTTGATCTTGTTGACGCCCTCGGCGACCGGTCGCAGTTGCGCGTGGTCGACGCCCGCGACGGCATCGGAGATCTTCTGGATGGCGTTCGCGGCCTTGGTGGCCTTGCCCTCGGCGGGCAGCTTGCGGAACGACTGGATGAAGGCGGGCGCCCGGTTGTTGAACTTCAGCAGCTCCGGGTTCAGCTGCTGGAGCTGGGCGCGCAGGTTGTCGAAGTTCGCGTCGGCCGGGATCTGGTCGAGCAGATTGCCGCCGCCGTTCTGCTGGGCCTGGATGTCCGTGAGCCGCTGGCGCGTCCAGGTGCCTTCCTGGTTCGGGCCGTAGGTGAAGCCGCCGTTCCTGCCGGCGTGCCACGTCTGCAGCTTCAGGATCAGCCACGCGCCCAGGGCGGCGGTGAGGATGGGGACGACGACGACCGCGAGGGCGGTCCCGATGGCGCCGAGGGCGCCGAGGATGCCGCCCTCCAGTCCCGCCTTGATGATCTCGGCCAGGGTGCCGAGGCCCACCGTCTCCATCCATTCTTCCCAGGGGGCCTTGGCGGCCTCTTCGGCGACCTTGTCCTGCTGTGCCTTGAGTTCCTCGACCAGCTTGTTGATGGGCGCCAGCTGCTGCTTCATCCAGTCGGTCGTGGGCAGCCAGCCCCCGTCCACCTTCCGCAGGTAGTGCCTGAGGCCGGCCACCTGGATCGAGAGGTCCTCGTTCGTTACTTCTGCCATGGTTGCTCCGCTTCCGGCCGGTGACGGCCAAGCGCCGAAAAGCCCCTGCCGTCATGGAGCGTCGGCAGGGGCTCGTGCGTGGGGCGGGCGGTTCGGGCGGCTAGGCGTCGTCCCGGCGGGAGCCGTGGCGCATCGTCGCGAGGGCGTCGTTCCAGCCCGCCGCGTACGCGAGGGTCTCGTAGCGGCTGACCTCGGCACACAGCGTGCCGAGCAACGCTCTCTTGTCGAGGGCGACGGGTCCGTCGAGGAGCTGGCGGAGGCGGTCCTGGAGGGGGATGTGCGGTCGGGATCCCTCGGCCTGCTGAGTCATGGACGCCTGCCTTCCGGTTACTTGCCCGTGCGTGCGTGGCGGCGCCGCGGAGTGAGGCGGGGGCACCACGTTATCGAACTACTGTGCGAACAGAGTCTGGGGTACCTGTTCGGGATTTGTCGAGCGGGAAACGTCTGACGGTGCGTCTTCTTGCCATTCCTCCCCATGGGTTGGTCCTCGAACAGAGCTTCTGTTCGACCGGGGTACCCTGGAAGGCGCGTTCCCCGGACCTGACTTATTCGGGGAGCCGGGGGCGCGAGGGGCGCGTGGGGACCCCAGGGGGTCGGAAGGCAGTGCTGACGCATGGACACGGAGCCGGGCGGTAACCGGCGCGAGCAGGTCACCGACTGGCTCGAATCCCACCCTGATCTGCCTCACCTCTTCGCGCGGCTCGCCGAACTCGTCCACGTCGCCGGGTACGCCCCCGAGGACCTCGTCGTACTGCCCCGCACCGAGGTGGACCGCCGCGAGACCGCCGCGTTCACCGCCGGCTGGGCCGAAGCCGTCTCCGACGAACTCCCCCGCATCCGCAGGGAGTACGAGCGGCGCGTGGCCGACGCCTACGCGCAGGGCCAGGGTGACGCGCGTGGAGTGCGGCGCCCGCAGCGGCGCACGGACGCCGCCCACCCGGACGGGGCCCGCGTCATCCCGCTGCCCTTCGCCCGGCTCATGGAACCCCCGGCCGCGGTGGTCAGGGCCGAGGAGCGCGTCCGCCGGGAGCGCGAACTGTTCGAACAGCGCCCCGAGCCGGAGCACGAGGAGTACGAGCCGGAGCCCCCGCCCGCACCCGTCTCCCTGCCCGGGTACGAGTCCGGGCCGGAGCGCGCCCCCGAACCCGAACCGGCGGCCGGGCCGGAGCCCGAACCCGACGCGGACGTGCGGACGAGCGCCCAGGAAGGACGCCCCCGCAGGAACGCCCAGCCGGTGCGGAAGGTGGTCCGGGGCAAGGGCGGCCGTCCGATCGTGCCGCCGATCGGCGGCGTGCCCGGCCAGGCCGGGGGGACCCCCGAGCGGCGTGGCCGTCGGCTCTCCGAGCGGGCCAGGACCCTGGAGGAGGAGCTGGCCGCCGAGCGAGCACGGGAAGCGCCCCCGGATCCCGCTTCCTGACGGGAGCGGGAGCCGGGGGCGAAGGGGGCGTCAGCCGAAGAAGCGGGCCAGGGCCGAGGAGGAGATCGTCTCGGTCGCGCCCTCCGGAGCGGACTCCCCGTCCTGTTCCTCCCCGTCCTCGTCCGTGCCGCCGGGACGCGGAACGGGCTTCGGCGGATCCGGGGTCTCGTCGTCCTCACCGGTGTTGACGCACTGGAACATCCAGTTGGCGACGGCCAGATGGTCCACGGCCGCGGCGAGGAGATGGTCGGTGAGGGACCACTCCGCCGCTTCGCCGTGGATCTGCCGCTGCGCCGCGCTGTCCGCCGGCAGGTGCTTGATCATGACCATCAGGCGCCGGCTGGAGAGCTCGCCCCGGTACCAGTCCAGAAGGTCGGTGGCGTAGTAGCGGAGCAGGTCCGCCTCGAGGGCCTCGGCGTGTTCGTCGACGAACTCGACGAGGCTCAGTCTTCCCCCAGGCCGAGCCCGGTCTCCTTGCCGTAGGCCTCCAGGATGGCGGCGATGTCCTGCATCGTGAGGTCGTGCTCCTCGAAGCGGACGTACTGCTCCTCACCCATCAGGAGTTCGAGCAGACCGTCCACGTCGTTGTCGTCGAGCTTCCGCAGGGCCTTCGCGGTCTTGCGGGAGAGCTCGGTGGGAAGCGTGTAGGACTCGCCGTCCAGCTCGAAGGACCAGGTGCGGCCGTGGGCCTCCAGGCGCTGGGCGCGGGCGGCGTTGACGTCGAAACGGGCCATGGTGATGCGTACTCCTTGTTCGGGTGAGTGAGGAGGAGAGGGGCGGGGCGGGACGGCGGTGCGCCGTCCCGCCCCGGGGGGAGAAGGATCAGACGGTCGCGGAGTACTGGCTGTCCTTCATGAGGAAGGTCGCCAGCGGCTTGCCGTCGCCCTTCGACATGGCGGTGAAGGTGACGCCCAGCTGGGAGGCCGCCTTGCGGGCCAGCTTGATGTCGTCGGTGGCGGTGACCTGGCCGCGCGGGATGATGAAGCGGTACTTCACCGCGGTCGTGCCACCGGCCTTGACGTCGGTGAACTCCAGGCCGAGGGCGCGGACGTCCGCGAACGGACGCTCGGCGATCTCGTACCGGTAGGTGTCGACCGCCGGGGTCGGCTCGGCCTTCACCGCGTCGCCGCCCATGAAGAACGGCAGCGTGTCCTCGTTGAACTGGAGCAGCGAGAACTTCAGCGACAGGTCACGGCTCGAGTAGATGTAGTGGACCGGGGAGACCGACTGCCACGAGTCGATGGCCTCCAGCTTGTCCTTCTTCGAGAACGTGACGCCGTCGCCGGAGGTGAAGCCGAGGTCCTTCCAGCCCGCGCCGGACCAGTCGGCGGCGGAGTCCGTGCCGAAGGTGGCGGGGAGGGAGGTGCCGGCGTCGGCGACGTAGAGCTTGCCGATGCCTGCGACGCGGATCTCGGCGGAGTTGTTTCCTGCCATGGTGGTGTTTCTCCTTGGGTTGTGAGGGCTGCCGGTGCCCGGAGGCCGGCTCCGGGTACGGCAAAGGCCCCGCCGGACGGCGAGGCCTGGTCTGTGGGTCGCTGGGTGTCTAGAAGACGTTCAGCGAGAGCTGGATGACGCAGAGGTAGCGGTTGGCGCCCCGGTAGAGGTAGTCGGGCATCCAGCGCGGCCCGTCCTGCTCCTCGACGTCGCTGACGAAGTGGGCGCCGAGCTGCTTGCCGATGGTGGCGAGCAGCGCCTTGCGGGCGGCGTTGGCGAGGACGTGGGCCGCGGTCTTGGTCGGGCCGTACACCTCGAACTCGATCAGCGGCTTGTCGACGTGCAGGTCGCCGATCCAGGCGCCGCCGCGGCGGTTCACCAGGACGGCGCTCTGCGTGCCGTCGAAGCCGGCCGGCGCCTGGGCGGCGACCGTGACGCCGGCCAGCGCCGGGTCGGCCTTGAGGACGTCGACGACCAGCTTCTCGACGTCCGGGAACGCACTCGGGGGAGTGGTCATGACGGTTCTCCTCGGGAGAAGGGGAGGCGGGACGGGCGGTACGGGGGCCGCCCGGGGCGCTCGACGCGGGGAAGGGGGCGGGGGCGCGGAGCGCCCCCGGACGGCGAACGGCGGAGACTGCGGCCCGTCTCGCGGGCACAGCTCCGCCGCTGCACCAACTGTGACAGAGAGCGTGCGCGCACGCAACTAGTTGTGGGGCTCGGCGGGAGAAGCGGTGCGGCGGAGCCCCGGTGCGGGGCCCTGTCCCGGACTCCGCGCCCCTCGCGGACCCCCGCGGGAGCCGTCGGAAGCAGTCGGGAGCCGTCGGAAGCAGTCGGGAGCCGTCGGAAGCAGTGGGGAGCCGTCGCGGGCCGGTGCGAGGGGACCGCCCCCACCCTCCGGGCCGCCCGTCGGAAGGGCCCCGTTAGGTTGGGCGCCCCCGAACCACCAGGAGCCGCCCCGTGTCCCGCCCCCGCCTGCTCTACGTGACCGACCTCGCCTACCCCGCCCGTGGCCGCCGGTACGGCGACGAGGACGTCCACCTCACCGCCCGGCTGCGCGAGAGCTTCGACCTGGCGCTCTGCCATCCGCTCGACGCCGCCGCCCTCATGGACCGCTTCGACGCCCTCGTCGTCCGCAACACCGGCCCGGTCATCGGGTACCGGAAGGAGTACGAGGCCTTCCGCGAGCGGGCCCGCGCCCTCGGCACCCGGGTCTACAACCCCCTCCACGGCCGCGGCGACATGGCCGGCAAGCAGTACCTCCTCGACCTCACCGCCGCCGGGTACCCCGTCATCCCCACCGTCGACCGGGCCGAGGACCTCCACCTCCTGCCGGAGGCCGCCGAGTACGCGGTCAAGCCGAAGGCCGGCGCCGACTCCATAGGCCTGCGCTTCCTGCGGCCCGAGGACCTCACGGAACTCGCCGGGCTCGCCCACGGCGAGCTCCTCGTCCAGCCGCGCGTCGACTTCCGGTACGAGGTCTCCTTCTACTTCGTCGACGACCTCTTCCAGTACGCCCTGTACGCCCCCGACCCCGAGCGCCGCTGGGTCCTGGAGCCGTACGAACCCACCGCCGACGACCTCGCCCTCGCGCGCCGCTTCATCGACTGGAACACCCTCGACCACGGCGTCCAGCGCGTCGACGCCTGCCGCGCCCCCGGCGGCGAGCTGCTCCTCGTCGAGCTGGAGGACCTCAACCCGTACCTCTCCCTCGACCGCGTCCCCGAGGAGACCCGCGACCGCTTCGTCACCGCCCTCACCGACTCCCTCCACCGCTTCCTGGAGGCGTGACGGCGGCACGGCGAAGCGCCCCGGGTCCGGAGGGGACGCGGGGCGCTTCGCCGTGCGGGTGGGGGCGGGGGATCAGGCGGTGCGGGGCCGGCGGCGGGCCAGGCGCTCCGCCGCGAAGACGTCCTCCAGGCGGAAGAGCTGCGCCCGGCCGGCCCGGCCCGCGGCCCGCAGGTGCCCGAGCTGGACCCACTTGCGGATCGTCGCGGGCGCCACCCCCGCCTCCTCGGCGGCCAGCGGGCCGGGGACCAGCGTGGGCAGGGCGGGGGAGCTCAGCACGAGGTCTCCTTCGGGTCGTCCATCGCGGCCTCGATCTCCTCGGTACGGGTCCCCGAGGCCTCCGACAGCTCCTCCCACCGGTCCTCCGTCCACAGGTGCCGGTAGGCCGGATCGTCCTGGCAGCCGCAGACCTCGTCCGTGCAGATGCAGGCCGGGTTCACGCACAGCACCGCGCGCCGGTCCGGGAACGCCCGCAGCGACACCGAGTCGCACCAGGGGCAGCGGCCCGAGACCCGCACGATCGTCTCCGCGTCGCCGAGCGTCCGGGCGCAGCGCCGGGCCATCCTGCGGATCTCGTCCCGCACGTGCCGGGCCAGGTCCGGGTGGACCGCGATCCGGTCGAGCAGCGCCACGAGGCGCCGGAGGCGGTCGATCACCCCGGCGCGGGGCGGCCGGGGCAGCGCGAGCCGGGCGCAGACCGCCTCCTCCAGCTCCACCACCCCGTCGGTGATGTCACGGATGGCGTCGGAGACGTGCAGCCGGATCGGGGCGGCTCCGTGGCCGGGGACGGCGAGCCCGTGCCGCTGTTCGAGCAGCAGTGCCTCCCGGCGCTCCTCGCGGATCAGCTCGTCGCGGCCGGCGGGGGAGGGGCCGGTGGGGGAGGGGGCGGGCCCGCGCCGGCCGGGCGCGAGCTCCTCGGCGAGCTCGGGGAACTGCCGTACCAGGGAGGCGGTCCAGAGCGTGATGTCCCGCAGCACGGGCTCGGTGTCGGTGCGGTCAGCCACGGCGGACGCTCCCCGCCGGGGCGAGCGCCTTCGCCACGCGCCGGGCGTCCGCCGGGCGTCCGTTGCGCCAGAGGCGGCCCGCGCAGACGCCGTCGAAGTAGCTCTCGGCCGGGGCCACCGCGGTCTCGCACTCGCTCCGCACGGGGCAGGAGCCGCAGGCCCGCAGGGCGGGGGCGGCCTCCTTGGCGCGGCGGGCGAAGACGACGGACGGGGAGAGGCCGGCGCACGCGGCGGAGGCCTGCCAGGGGGACGGGTCGGGACGGAACAAGGGGTTCTCCACGGTCCGGGGCCCGCCGGGGCCGTCCATGGGGCCGGTGGGGCGCCTGGGGCTCAGGGGGCCGACGAGTGCGGCGGCGAGCCAGACTTACACGTTGCGTGCGAGCGCGCAACAAAAATCGAAAGAGCCCTGACCGGCCCTTCACCGATTCGACACGATTGCGTGCCCGAAAGCACGTAATTCCGTGCGCGCAAGCACGCTAAGGTATGGGATCCGGAGGGTGGGGAGCGAGGAGCGGTACACATGAGCACTCAAGGGCTCGACGAATTCGCAGGCTGGGTGGAAGGCCTGATGAGACAGCGCGGCTACGACATCGACAGCCCGCGCGGGGGCGGCAAGTCCCGGATCGCGGACGAGGCCGGCGTCCATCGCGCCGCCGTCACCCGCCTGCTGCAGCGGCAGAGCATGCCCGATCTGGAGACCATGCGCCGGATCGCCCCGCTGCTCGGCGTCTCCGTCCGCGACATGCTCATCCGGTCCGGCCGCGTGACCCCCGAAGAACTCCCGATGGCCGCGGACCTGCTGCCGCCGAGCGACTGGCAGCCCTCGCTGGAGGACTTCGCCCGCTGGCTGGGGGTCCCCGACGAGCGCATGGGCGTCTTCGTCAAGGTCGTCAACCAGTTCCTGGAACCCGACACCGACGCGGCGGACGCCGGCGAGGCCCCCGAGCCCCGTCGCACCGCCCGGGACTGACCGGGGGCCCGCCGGCACCGACCGGCGCCGGGCCGCTTCCGGGCGGCCCGGAGGCCGGGCCCGGCGCCCGGTCCGGGCCCCGGTGCAGGAACGATCCGGACCCGCCCCCGACCCGCCCCGGACGGGGGCGGGTGCGCGTGGGCATTTGTTTTGACCGGAGTCCGTGCGATAGGTACGCTCAAGCCTTGTGCCTGGGGTGTGCCTGGGCTCCCGTGCGTGTCCTCAACCGCACGGCGAGTCATATACCGGCCACCGCGATCCGCGCTTTTTCCGCCTCGTGCGGAGGTCCGCGAGATTCGACACACCCGACCGCGTGGGTCGGTGAATGTTCCAGGTTAGTTTTACCGACGGCACACAGAAACCGGAGAAGTAGTGCCTACGATCCAGCAGCTGGTCCGTAAGGGCCGGCAGGACAAGGTCGAGAAGAACAAGACGCCCGCACTCGAGGGTTCCCCTCAGCGTCGCGGCGTCTGCACGCGTGTGTTCACGACCACCCCGAAGAAGCCGAACTCGGCCCTCCGTAAGGTCGCGCGTGTGCGTCTGACCTCCGGCATCGAGGTCACGGCCTACATCCCGGGTGAGGGTCACAACCTGCAGGAGCACTCCATCGTGCTCGTGCGCGGTGGCCGTGTGAAGGACCTGCCGGGTGTTCGTTACAAGATCATCCGCGGTTCCCTCGACACGCAGGGCGTCAAGAACCGTAAGCAGGCTCGCAGCCGCTACGGCGCCAAGAAGGAGAAGTAAGAATGCCTCGTAAGGGCCCCGCCCCGAAGCGCCCGGTCATCATCGACCCGGTCTACAGCTCTCCTCTTGTCACCTCGCTGATCAACAAGATCCTGCTGGACGGCAAGCGTTCCACCGCCGAGCGCATCGTGTACGGCGCCATGGAGGGTCTTCGTGAGAAGACCGGCCAGGACCCGGTCATCACGCTGAAGCGCGCTCTCGAGAACGTCAAGCCGGCCCTCGAGGTCAAGTCCCGCCGTGTCGGTGGCGCCACCTACCAGGTGCCGATCGAGGTCAAGCCGGGCCGCGCGTCCACGCTGGCCCTCCGCTGGCTCGTCGGTTACTCCCGCGCCCGTCGCGAGAAGACCATGACCGAGCGCCTCATGAACGAGCTCCTCGACGCCTCGAACGGCCTCGGAGCCGCGGTCAAGAAGCGCGAGGACACGCACAAGATGGCCGAGTCCAACAAGGCCTTCGCGCACTACCGCTGGTAGTCGCAACCCACATCGAGACCGAGAGAAGACTGAAGCCTTATGGCTACCACTTCGCTTGACCTGGCCAAGGTGCGCAACATCGGCATCATGGCCCACATCGACGCGGGCAAGACGACCACCACCGAGCGGATCCTGTTCTACACCGGTGTCTCGTACAAGATCGGTGAAGTCCACGACGGCGCTGCCACGATGGACTGGATGGAGCAGGAGCAGGAGCGCGGCATCACGATCACGTCCGCCGCGACGACCTGCCACTGGCCGCTCGAGAATGTCGATCACACGATCAACATCATCGACACGCCGGGTCACGTCGACTTCACCGTCGAGGTGGAGCGTTCGCTGCGCGTGCTCGACGGTGCTGTCACCGTGTTCGACGGTGTGGCCGGCGTCGAGCCCCAGTCCGAGACCGTCTGGCGTCAGGCGGACCGCTACGGCGTTCCGCGCATCTGCTTCGTCAACAAGCTCGACCGGACCGGTGCCGACTTCCTCCGCTGCGTCGACATGATCGTGGACCGCCTCGGCGCGACCCCGATCGTCATGCAGCTCCCGATCGGTGCCGAGGCCGACTTCCAGGGCGTCATCGACCTCGTCCGCATGAAGGCCCTCGTCTGGTCCGCCGAGGCCAGCAAGGGCGAGATGTACGACGTCGTCGACATCCCGGCGGACAAGCTCGAGCTCGCCGAGGAGTACCGCGGCAAGCTCGTCGAGACGGTCGCGGAGAACGACGAGGAGCTCATGGAGCTCTTCCTCGAGGGCGTCGAGCCCACCGAGGAGCAGCTCTACGCCGCCGTCCGTCGCATCACCATCGCCTCCGGCAAGGGCGGCGAGACCACGGTCACCCCCGTGTTCTGTGGCACCGCGTTCAAGAACAAGGGCGTCCAGCCCCTGCTCGACGCCGTCGTCCGCTACCTGCCGTCCCCCCTGGACGTCGAGGCCATCGAGGGCCACGACGTCAAGGACGCCGAGACCGTCGTCAAGCGCAAGCCGTCCGACGACGAGCCGCTGGCCGCCCTCGCGTTCAAGATCGCGAGCGACCCGCACCTCGGCAAGCTCACCTTCGTCCGGATCTACTCCGGTCGCCTGGAGGCCGGCACTGCGGTGCTGAACTCCGTCAAGGGCAAGAAGGAGCGCATCGGCAAGATCTACCGCATGCACGCGAACAAGCGTGAGGAGATCGACTCGGTGGGCGCCGGCGACATCGTCGCCGTCATGGGCCTCAAGCAGACCACCACCGGTGAGACGCTGTGCGACGAGAAGAACCCGGTCATCCTGGAGTCCATGGACTTCCCGGCGCCGGTCATCCAGGTCGCCATCGAGCCCAAGTCCAAGGGTGACCAGGAGAAGCTGGGTGTCGCCATCCAGCGTCTCGCGGAGGAGGACCCCTCCTTCCAGGTCCACTCGGACGAGGAGACCGGCCAGACCATCATCGGTGGTATGGGCGAGCTTCACCTCGACATCCTCGTCGACCGCATGCGTCGCGAGTTCAAGGTCGAGGCGAACGTCGGCAAGCCGCAGGTCGCGTACCGCGAGACGATCCGCAAGGCCGTCGAGCGCGTGGACTTCACCCACAAGAAGCAGACCGGTGGTACCGGTCAGTTCGCCAAGGTGCAGATCGCGATCGAGCCCATCGAGGGTGGCGACGCCTCCTACGAGTTCGTGAACAAGGTCACCGGTGGCCGCATCCCGAAGGAGTACATCCCTTCGGTCGACGCGGGTGCGCAGGAGGCCATGCAGTTCGGCATCCTGGCCGGCTACGAGATGACGGGCGTCCGCGTCATTCTTCTCGACGGTGCCTACCACGAGGTCGACTCCTCCGAGCTCGCGTTCAAGATCGCCGGTTCGCAGGCCTTCAAGGAGGCCGCGCGCAAGGCTTCTCCCGTCATCCTTGAGCCGATGATGGCCGTCGAGGTCGTCACGCCCGAGGACTACATGGGCGAGGTCATCGGTGACATCAACTCCCGCCGTGGCCAGATCCAGGCCATGGAGGAGCGCAGCGGCGCCCGCGTCGTGAAGGGCCTCGTGCCGCTCTCGGAGATGTTCGGCTACGTCGGAGACCTCCGCAGCAAGACCTCGGGTCGCGCAAGCTACTCGATGCAGTTCGACTCCTACGCCGAGGTTCCGCGGAACGTCGCCGAGGAGATCATCGCGAAGGCCAAGGGCGAGTAACTCTCCCGAGTTCACGCTTTAGGCTTGACACCAGTCGCCGGGGCCCAGCCCCCCGAAACCCGAGGGATCGGGCCCCGGTTTACTGGCATCCCAGCAAAGATCACCTGGCGCCGATGAAGCAAGGCGTTCAGAACCACTCCAGGAGGACCCCAGTGGCGAAGGCGAAGTTCGAGCGGACTAAGCCGCACGTCAACATCGGCACCATCGGTCACATCGACCACGGTAAGACGACCCTCACGGCCGCCATTACCAAGGTGCTGCACGACGCGTACCCGGACCTGAACGAGGCCTCGGCCTTCGACCAGATCGACAAGGCTCCCGAGGAGCGCCAGCGCGGTATCACCATCTCGATCGCGCACGTCGAGTACCAGACGGAGTCGCGTCACTACGCGCACGTCGACTGCCCCGGTCACGCTGACTACATCAAGAACATGATCACGGGTGCCGCGCAGATGGACGGCGCCATCCTCGTGGTCGCCGCCACCGACGGCCCGATGCCGCAGACCAAGGAGCACGTCCTCCTTGCTCGCCAGGTCGGCGTTCCGTACATCGTCGTCGCCCTGAACAAGGCCGACATGGTGGACGACGAGGAGATCCTGGAGCTCGTCGAGCTCGAGGTCCGTGAGCTCCTCTCCGAGTACGAGTTCCCGGGCGACGACCTGCCGGTCGTCCGCGTCTCGGCGCTCAAGGCGCTCGAGGGCGACAAGGAGTGGGGCGAGAAGCTCCTCGGCCTCATGCACGCCGTCGACGAGTCCATCCCGCAGCCCGAGCGTGACGTCGACAAGCCGTTCCTGATGCCGATCGAGGACGTCTTCACGATCACCGGTCGTGGCACCGTCGTCACCGGTCGCATCGAGCGTGGTGTCCTCAAGGTCAACGAGACCGTCGACATCATCGGCATCAAGACCGAGAAGACCACCACCACGGTCACCGGCATCGAGATGTTCCGCAAGCTGCTCGACGAGGGCCAGGCCGGTGAGAACGTCGGTCTGCTCCTCCGTGGCATCAAGCGCGAGGACGTCGAGCGCGGCCAGGTCATCATCAAGCCGGGCTCGGTCACGCCGCACACCAAGTTCGAGGCCCAGGCCTACATCCTGTCGAAGGACGAGGGTGGCCGTCACACCCCGTTCTTCAACAACTACCGCCCGCAGTTCTACTTCCGTACCACGGACGTGACCGGCGTCGTGACCCTCCCCGAGGGCACCGAGATGGTCATGCCGGGCGACAACACCGCCATGTCCGTCGAGCTGATCCAGCCCGTCGCCATGGAGGAGGGCCTCAAGTTCGCCATCCGTGAGGGTGGCCGGACCGTCGGCGCCGGCCAGGTCGTCAAGATCACTGCCTGATCTTGAACCGGCCTGGTGGCTCGTAAGAGCCGCTGAGCAGTGAGGGAAGGCCCCGCACCGAGAGGTGCGGGGCCTTCTCGCGTGTCCGGGGCCCTACGGCCGCCAGCTCCACGGGTGGGCGTCCGCGCCCAGACCCACCACCGTCGCCCCGCGGGCGTCCAGATGGAGCGCGGTCGAGACGGCCGCCCCCTTCCGCGTACGGAGCCGGCCGCCGCTCCTGAGCGCCACCCGCCCCTTCCCGTCCGTGCCGAGCAGCACGGTCCCGAGCGCCGCCGACCGCGCGGCGACCACGTCCCCGTAGCCGTCGAGACCGGCGTCGCCGCCCGGGCCGGTGAGCCGCGCGGACGCCGGCGCCCGGTGGTACAGCGCGCCGTCCGCGCTCGCCACCGTGGACCCGGAGAGCGGCAGCGCGGCCCGCTGGAGGACCCCGTCCACCCAGTGCCGCACGGCGTCCCGGCCCGCCGCGTACACGTGCACCCGTCCGGCCGCGTCCGCCGAGACGGCCAGACCGTCCTGGACCTCCGCGTCGCCGGGGAGCCGCCGCCACGGGGACCAGGAGCCGTCCGCCGTCCGGACCCGCGTCGAGACGCCCTTGTCCGCGTTCCGCACGAAGAGGTGGACCCGGCCGTCGGGGGCCGTCACCGCCACCGGGGCGCCGATCCGGCGGCCCCGGTCGTCCCCGCGCTCCGGGTTCCCCAGGCCCCGCCAGGCCAGGAAGGCGCCGCCGGGGGAGCGCTGCTCCAGGAGCACCACCTCGCGCCGGTTGGCCCCGCCGTGCCCGTCGAGCGCGGCGAACCGCACCCCGAGGAGCAGCACCCGGCCGTCGCCGAGCACCGCCGAGCCGAGCGCGGGCGCGAGCGGGCCGCCGCCCAGGTCCACCGGCTCGCCCCAGACGCCGGGCGCGGTCTCCCGCCAGCGGACGGCGCGCAGCCCCAGCACCCCGTACGCCGCGAGCCGGCCGTCCGGTTCCCCGGCGAGGGCAGGGCCGGCGCCCGGCCAGCGGTGGTGCGTGGAGCGCACCCAGCCCTTGCGGTTGGTCAGCGGCCGGTCGCCGCCGACGCCGTAGTCGCCGCAGCCGGAGGGGTTCCCGCACGGCCAGGACGGGGCGCCGCCGTACGGGACGAGCCGGGCGGCCTTCTCCGCCAGGACCGCGGGCGGGAGGTTCTTGGGCCAGTGGCGGTTGTAGTAGCCGCGGAAGGCGGTGGTGGTGAAGGCCGGGACCGGCTCGCCGTCCCGGACCGCGTCCGTGACCCAGCGGCACAGCGCGGCCCAGGTGAAGGAGGCGACCGCCGTGTGGTCCCCGTGGTCGGCGTACCCCGGCTGCTCGGAGTCCCGCTGCCGGGTCGCCTCGTCGCTGTGCTGGATGTCGGGGTCGGGGTCCAGGGTGTGCACGACCGTGGGCCGGTGGCGGCGGAGCAGGGCGACGAGGGCGTCGACCAGCTGGTCGTAGTCGTAGGTGTCGACACGGGTGACGGGGGAGCCGGCCGACAGGTGGGTGCGCAGCTCCAGGGCCCGGTCCTGCCAGAGCGCGGGCACGGCCATGTAGCGGCGGTGGGTGTGCATCGGCAGGTTGAGGAAGACCAGCTCGACCCGGCGTGAGCCGTGCACGAGGGTGTCGGCCTCCGCCCGCCGGCCGCCGGGGAGCGTCAGCACCTCGCGGCGCCACGGAGTGAACGCCGGGAGGCCGAGCGCCACCGCGTACGACTGCCGCAGGCCCTGGTGGCGGGCGGAGGAGTAGGCCGCCCGGTCCGGGGGAGTCTCCGGCATCCCCGCGATCCGGTTCCGGCCGGTGTGCTCGCCGGCCGTCACGTACACGGAGACGAGCGGGACGCCCGCGTCGAGCAGCCGCTGCGTGTCCGGGTTCATGAAGTACAGGTCGTCGTCCGGGTGCGCGGAGAACTGCATGAGCAGCGCCCGCCGGGCCCGCACGGAGGCGATCGGCCTGCCCGGCGCCGGATCGGCCGTCGGCGCGGTCCGGCGCGGCTCCGGTACGGAACACCCGGCGGCGGCCGCGGTGACCGCGAGGGCGGCGGCGAGAACCGTCCGCCGGCGGGGTGGAGTGTGCAAGGCGTGATCCCCTTCGCTCATCAGTCCACGGGAAGACGGTTGTGCGAGCGGTGGGGTTGTGCCCCGGCGGCGCCCTCGGGAAGATCTCCGAAAAAAGATCTTGGAAATGGTGCGGCCGGATGTCGAGAGCGCGATCCTGGCAACGACCGAAGGGTGACAGCGCGCCACAGGGGCGGGCGGGACGGGGAGGACACCCGAGATGAAGTACGTCGCGATGATCTACGGCAACCAGGCCAAGTGGGACTCCTTCCCGGCCGAGGCCTGGCCCGAGGCGATCGCCCGGCAGGAGGCCTTCAACCGCAGGTACCGGGAGAGCGGCGAGCTGATCGGCGCGTACGGCCTCGCCGACGCGGCCGCCGCCCAGCTCGTCCGGCGCGAGGGGGGCGCCCCCGCGGTCACCGACGGCCCCTACCTGGAGACCAAGGAGTACCTCGCCAGCTTCTACCTGCTCGACTGCGACAGCCTGGAGCGGGCCCAGGAGATCGCCGCCGACATGCCCTTCGCGGACGTCGACCCCGTCGAGCTGTGGCCGGTCCTGCACGAGTCCGCGGCGGACGTGTGACCGGCACGCACGGGATCGAGGACCTGCTGCGCACCCACGCGCCGCAGGTCCTCGGCGCGCTCGTCCGCCGCCACGGCGCCTTCGACCTCTGCGAGGACGCCGTGCAGGAGGCCCTGATCGCGGCCGCGCGGCAGTGGCCCGAGGAGGGGGTGCCCGAGAACCCGCGCGGCTGGCTGCTGACCGTCGCCGGCCGGAGGTTCGTCGACCTGGTGCGCGCCGAGGCCGCCCGCCGGCGCCGGGAGGACGCCGTCGCGCTCGCCACCCCGGACGCCGAACTCCTCGCGCGCGCCGCCGACGACGCCCCGGACACCGACCGGGACGACTCCCTGTCCCTGCTCTTCCTCTGCTGCCACCCGGACCTGTCGCCGCCCAGCCGGATCGCGCTCACCCTGCGGGCCGTCGGCGGCCTCACCACCGCGCAGATCGCCGCCGCCTTCCTCGTGCCCGAGTCGACCATGGCGCAGCGGATCAGCCGGGCCAAGCAGACGATCAGGGCCGGCGGCTGGTCGCTCGCGCTGCCCGAGGGCGAGGACCGCACCGCCCGTCTCGCCGAGGTGCGGCACGTGCTCTACCTCGTCTTCAACGAGGGCTACACGGCCAGCGGCGGCGACGCGCTCACCGCGCCCGAGCTGTCCACGGAGGCGATCCGGCTGACCCGGATGCTGCACCGGCTGGTCCCCGACGACGCCGAGACGGCGGGCCTGCTCGCGCTGATGCTGCTCACCGACGCCCGCCGCCCGGCCCGCACGGGCCCGCGCGGGGAGCTCGTACCGCTCGCGGAGCAGGACCGGGGGAGCTGGGACGGCGGGCTGATCGCCGAGGGCGTGGACCTCCTCGGCCGCACCCTGCCGCTGGGCCGGGTCGGGCCGTACCAGCTCCAGGCGGCGATCGCGGCCGTGCACGACGAGGCCCCGTCCGCCGAGGCCACGGACTGGCCGCAGATCCTCGCCCTGTACGACCTCCTGGAGCGCACCGGACCGAACCCGATGGTCACCCTCAACCGCGCGGTCGCGGTCGCCATGGTCCACGGCCCGCAGGCGGGTCTGGAGCTGCTCGACGGCCTCGCGGCGGACCGGCTGCTCGCCCGGAACCACCGCCTCCTGGCGACCCGCGCGCACCTCCTCGAACTCCTCGGCGAGAAGGAGGGGGCGGCCGCCGCCTACCGGGAGGCGGCCCGGCACACCACGAGCGCGCCCGAGCGGCGGCATCTGACGGAGCGGGCCCGGCGCCTGGGATGAGGTCCCGGCGGACGGGGGAGCGGGGGCGCGTACGACAGGCGCATGCGCCCCGGCGCATGGCTGTGCGTGACGTGGGGTACAGTCTTCGCCCCCGATTGGCGGCCGGATGGCCCCGTATGGCAGACTGTCGGGGTTGCTCGGTTGAGTGCCGATGCTGCGCGCCTCCCGTCGGGAGGACCGGAAGCGAGTCCCACAGTACTCGTCGCTCCTTCTCAGGAGCGGACGTACGGGAATCTTCTGGGAAGCGTCAGCGGGGTGCCGGCCAGGCGCCCGGTGGGTGTTTCGCCCCCGGCCTGCGGTCATGGCGACCGCGCCCCCTTGGTTGGGAGATCCCTAGGGATTTCTGCGTAGAGGGAGCGCGACACGCCCGACCGCGTGGGTCGGAGGAGAACGCGAACGCGCCGGGTTCCAGAGCGTTACGAGACAAAGGACTACTAGTAGCCATGGCGGGACAGAAGATCCGCATCCGGCTCAAGGCCTACGACCACGAGGTCATCGACTCCTCGGCGAAGAAGATCGTCGAGACGGTGACCCGCACTGGTGCGTCGGTCGCGGGCCCGGTGCCGCTGCCCACTGAGAAGAACGTGTACTGCGTCATCAAGTCGCCGCACAAGTACAAGGACTCGCGCGAGCACTTCGAGATGCGCACGCACAAGCGCCTCATCGACATCCTCGACCCCACGCCGAAGACGGTTGACTCGCTCATGCGTCTCGACCTGCCGGCGGGCGTCGACATCGAGATCAAGCTCTGAGGTGACGCGCGAGATGGCTAAGAACATCAAGGGCATCCTGGGCGAGAAGCTCGGCATGACGCAG
Organism: Streptomyces sp. NPDC004266; assembly: GCF_042874095.1. NCBI lineage: Bacteria > Bacillati > Actinomycetota > Actinomycetes > Kitasatosporales > Streptomycetaceae > Streptomyces > Streptomyces sp. NPDC004266. Next base: position 141,292 of record NZ_JBIAMM010000003.1, on the reverse strand, counting down.
GTCTGGGACGAGAACAACCGGGTCGTCCCGGTGACCGTCGTCAAGGCCGGCCCGAATGTCGTGACCCAGGTCCGTACGAACGACGTCGACGGCTACGAGTCGGTCCAGATCGCCTTCGGCGAGATCGACCCGCGCAAGGTGAACAAGCCCCTCAAGGGTCACTTCGCCAAGGCCGACGTCACCCCGCGCCGCCACCTGGTGGAGCTCCGCACCGCTGACGCCTCCGAGTACACGCTCGGCCAGGAGATCACCGCCGAGGTCTTCGAGGCCGGCGTGAAGGTCGACGTCACCGGCAAGAGCAAGGGCAAGGGCTTCGCCGGTGCGATGAAGCGCCACAACTTCCGTGGTGGCAAGGCCTCGCACGGTGCCCACCGCGTGCACCGCAAGCCCGGTTCGATCGGTGGCTGCGCCACCCCGGGCCGTGTCTTCAAGGGCATGCGCATGGCCGGTCGCATGGGCAACGAGCGTGTGACCACCCAGAACCTGACCGTCCACGCCGTTGACGCCGAGAAGGGTCTGCTGCTCATCAAGGGCGCCGTCCCCGGCCCCAACGGTGGCCTCGTCCTGGTCCGCACCGCGGCCAAGGGGGTTTGAGGAACCGATGAGCACCATTGACATCCTTTCGCCGTCTGGCGACAAGGCCGGGACCGTCGAGCTCCCCGAGGAGATCTTCGGCGCCAAGGTCAGCGTCCCGCTGATCCACCAGGTCGTCGTCGCGCAGCTGGCCGCGGCCCGTCAGGGCACGCACAAGACCAAGACCCGTGGCGAAGTCCGCGGTGGTGGCAAGAAGCCTTACCGCCAGAAGGGCACCGGCCGCGCCCGTCAGGGTTCGACCCGCGCCCCGCAGTTCGCCGGTGGTGGCGTCGTGCACGGTCCCGTGCCGCGTGACTACTCGCAGCGGACCCCGAAGAAGATGAAGGCCGCCGCCCTCCGCGGTGCCCTGTCGGACCGGGCGAACCACTCCCGCATCCACGTCGTCACCGGCGTGGTCGAGGGTGAGATCTCCACCAAGGCCGCCAAGACGCTGTTCGGCAAGATCTCGGAGCGCAAGAACCTGCTCCTGGTCGCCGAGCGCTCCGACGAGGCCGCGTGGCTGTCCGCTCGTAACCTGCCCCAGGTGCACATCCTGGAGCCGGGCCAGCTCAACACGTACGACGTGATCGTCTCCGACGACGTGGTCTTCACCCAGGCCGCCCTCGAGTCCTTCGTGTCTGGCCCCCAGACCGCTGAGACCGAAGGGAGCGACGCCTGATGACTGAGGCCGTCGTCACCAGCAAGACCTTCTCGGACCCGCGCGACATTCTCGTCAAGCCGGTCGTCTCGGAGAAGAGCTACGCCCTGCTGGACGAGAACAAGTACACGTTCATCGTCGCGCCTGGCTCCAACAAGACCCAGATCAAGCAGGCCGTCGAGGCGGTCTTCTCGGTCAAGGTCACCGGGGTCAACACGATCAACCGGCAGGGCAAGCGCAAGCGCACCCGCACCGGTTTCGGTAAGCGCGCCAACACCAAGCGCGCCATCGTGACCCTTGCCGAGGGCAACCGTATCGACATCTTCGGCGGTCCGACCGCCTAACGGCGGTCTGGATCGTCCGGAATCGGACGAGGACTGAGAAATGGGAATCCGCAAGTACAAGCCGACTACGCCGGGCCGTCGTGGCTCCTCCGTAGCCGACTTCGTCGAGATCACGCGGTCCACGCCGGAGAAGTCGCTGGTCCGCCCCCTGCACAGCAAGGGCGGCCGTAACAACACCGGTCGTGTGACCGTCCGCCACCAGGGCGGTGGCCACAAGCGCGCCTACCGTGTGATCGACTTCCGTCGTCACGACAAGGACGGCGTGCCGGCCAAGGTCGCTCACATCGAGTACGACCCCAACCGCACCGCGCGCATCGCGCTCCTCCACTACGTGGACGGCGAGAAGCGCTACATCATCGCCCCCAAGGGTCTGACCCAGGGCGACCGCGTCGAGAACGGCCCGGGCGCGGACATCAAGCCCGGCAACAACCTGGCGCTCCGCAACATCCCGGTCGGTACCACGATCCACGCGATCGAGCTCCGTCCCGGTGGCGGCGCCAAGTTCGCCCGCTCGGCCGGTGCCTCCGTGCAGCTGCTGGCGAAGGAGGGCACGATGGCCCACCTCCGCATGCCGTCCGGTGAGATCCGTCTCGTCGACGCCCGCTGCCGCGCCACCATCGGCGAGGTCGGCAACGCCGAGCAGTCGAACATCAACTGGGGCAAGGCCGGCCGCAAGCGCTGGCTGGGCGTTCGCCCGACCGTCCGCGGTGTGGCGATGAACCCGGTCGACCACCCGCACGGTGGTGGTGAGGGCAAGACCTCCGGTGGTCGCCACCCGGTCTCCCCGTGGGGTCAGAAGGAGGGTCGTACTCGTTCGCCGAAGAAGGCTTCGAACAAGTACATCGTCCGCCGCCGCAAGACGAACAAGAAGCGCTAGGAGCGGGTTTAGATGCCGCGCAGTCTCAAGAAGGGACCCTTCGTCGACGGCCACCTCGTCAAGAAGGTGGACGCCCAGAACGAAGCCGGTACCAAGAACGTCATCAAGACCTGGTCCCGTCGCTCGATGATCATCCCGGCCATGCTCGGCCACACGATCGCGGTGCACAACGGCAAGACCCACATTCCGGTGTTTGTCACCGAGTCGATGGTCGGCCACAAGCTCGGCGAGTTCTCGCCGACGCGCACCTTCCGGGGTCACGTGAAGGACGACCGGAAGTCGAAGCGCCGCTAACAGCGGGGTGGAATGACCATGACAGACACTGGAAGGACAACCATGGAAGCCAGGGCCCAGGCGCGGTACATCCGCGTCACGCCCATGAAGGCCCGCCGCGTGGTGGACCTTATCCGTGGCATGGACGCCACGGAGGCTCAGGCGGTCCTGCGTTTCGCCCCGCAGGCCGCGAGCGTGCCGGTTGGCAAGGTGCTGGACAGCGCCATCGCCAACGCCGCGCACAACTACGACCACACGGACGCCTCTTCGCTGTACATCAGCGAGGCGTTCGTCGATGAGGGCCCGACCCTGAAGCGGTTCCGTCCGCGTGCCCAGGGCCGTGCCTACCGGATCCGTAAGCGGACCAGCCACATCACCGTGGTCGTCAGCAGCAAGGAAGGAACCCGGTAATGGGCCAGAAGGTTAACCCGCATGGGTTCCGGCTCGGCATCACCACGGACTTCAAGTCCCGCTGGTACGCCGACAAGCTGTACAAGGACTACGTCAAGGAAGACGTCGCCATCCGTCGGATGATGACGTCCGGCATGGAGCGCGCCGGCATCTCGAAGGTCGAGATCGAGCGCACCCGTGACCGCGTGCGTGTGGACATCCACACCGCCCGTCCGGGCATCGTCATCGGCCGCCGTGGCGCCGAGGCCGACCGCATCCGCGGCGACCTCGAGAAGCTCACGGGCAAGCAGGTCCAGCTGAACATCCTCGAGGTCAAGAACCCCGAGATGGACGCCCAGCTGGTCGCCCAGGCCGTTGCCGAGCAGCTCTCCTCCCGCGTCTCCTTCCGTCGTGCCATGCGCAAGAGCATGCAGGGCACGATGAAGGCCGGCGCCAAGGGCATCAAGATCCAGTGCGGCGGTCGTCTCGGCGGCGCCGAGATGTCCCGCTCGGAGTTCTACCGCGAGGGCCGCGTGCCCCTGCACACGCTCCGCGCGAACGTCGACTACGGCTTCTTCGAGGCCAAGACCACCTTCGGCCGCATCGGCGTGAAGGTCTGGATCTACAAGGGCGACGTCAAGAACATCGCCGAGGTCCGCGCCGAGAACGCCGCTGCCCGTGCGGGTAACCGCCCGGCCCGTGGCGCCGGCGCCGGCGACCGCCCGGCCGGTCGTGGCCGCGGTGGCGAGCGTGGCGGCCGCGGCCGCAAGCCGCAGCAGTCGGCTCCGGCCGCCGAGGCCCCCAAGGCCGAGGCTGCCGCCGCTGCTCCGGCTGAGAGCACCGGAACGGAGGCCTGACCGACATGCTGATCCCCCGTAGGGTCAAGCACCGCAAGCAGCACCACCCGAAGCGCTCCGGCGCGAGCAAGGGTGGTACGCAGGTCGCGTTCGGCGAGTACGGCATTCAGGCCCTCACGCCGGCGTACGTGACCAACCGCCAGATCGAGGCGGCTCGTATCGCGATGACCCGCCACATCAAGCGTGGCGGCAAGGTCTGGATCAACATCTACCCGGACCGCCCGCTGACGAAGAAGCCCGCCGAGACCCGCATGGGTTCCGGTAAGGGTTCTCCGGAGTGGTGGATCGCGAACGTCAAGCCGGGTCGGGTGATGTTCGAACTGTCCTACCCGAACGAGAAGATCGCGCGCGAGGCCCTGACCCGTGCGGCCCACAAGCTGCCGATGAAGTGCAAGATCGTGAAGCGCGAAGCAGGTGAGCTGTGATGTCGGCCGGTACCAAGGCGTCCGAGCTGCGCGAGCTGGGCAACGAGGAGCTTCTCAACAAGCTCCGCGAGGCCAAGGAAGAGCTGTTCAACCTCCGCTTCCAGGCGGCGACCGGTCAGCTCGAGAACCACGGTCGGCTCAAGTCCGTCCGTAAGGACATCGCCCGGATCTACACCCTGATGCGCGAGCGTGAGCTGGGCATCGAGACGGTGGAGAACGCCTGATGAGCGAGAACAACGTGACTGAGAAGACCGAGCGCAACGCCCGCAAGGTCCGTGAGGGCCTCGTCGTCAGCGACAAGATGGACAAGACCGTCGTCGTCGCTGTCGAGGACCGCGTCAAGCACGCGCTGTACGGCAAGGTCATCCGCCGTACGAACAAGCTCAAGGCTCACGACGAGCAGAACGCTGCCGGCATCGGCGACCGCGTCCTCCTGATGGAGACCCGGAAGCTGTCCGCCACGAAGCACTGGCGCGTCGTCGAGATCCTCGAGAAGGCCAAGTAATCACTCGCGGGGTTTCCCGCGAGTCAGTTCCGCCAGGCTCGGCCGGGGCTTCCTCTGAAGCCCCGGCCGGGAACCGGCAGACAATCAGGAGATAGACGTGATCCAGCAGGAGTCGCGACTGCGTGTCGCCGACAACACTGGTGCCAAGGAGATCCTTTGCATCCGTGTTCTCGGTGGCTCGGGTCGCCGCTACGCGGGCATCGGTGACGTCATCGTCGCCACCGTCAAGGACGCGATCCCCGGTGGCAACGTGAAGAAGGGTGACGTCGTCAAGGCGGTCATCGTTCGCACCGTCAAGGAGCGCCGCCGCCAGGACGGCTCGTACATCCGCTTCGACGAGAACGCCGCTGTCATTCTCAAGAACGACGGCGACCCTCGTGGCACCCGTATCTTCGGCCCGGTCGGCCGTGAGCTGCGCGAGAAGAAGTTCATGAAGATCATCTCGCTCGCGCCGGAGGTGCTGTAAGCATGAAGATCAAGAAGGGCGACCTGGTCCAGGTCATCACCGGTAAGGACAAGGGCAAGCAGGGCAAGGTCATCACGGCCTTCCCCGCCGAGAACCGCGTCCTGGTCGAGGGTGTCAACCGGGTCAAGAAGCACACCAAGGCCGGTCCCTCGCAGGCCGGCGGCATCGTGACGACCGAGGCTCCGGTCCACGTCTCCAACGTCCAGCTGGTCGTGGAGAAGGACGGCAAGAAGGTCGTCACGCGTGTCGGTTACCGCTTCGACGACGAGGGCAACAAGATCCGCGTTGCCAAGCGGACGGGTGAGGACATCTGATGGCTACCACCACTCCGCGTCTCAAGACGAAGTACCGCGAGGAGATCGCGGGCAAGCTGCGTGACGAGTTCAAGTACGAGAACGTCATGCAGATCCCCGGCCTCGTGAAGATCGTGGTCAACATGGGTGTCGGCGACGCCGCCCGTGACTCGAAGCTCATGGACGGTGCCGTCCGTGACCTCACCACGATCACCGGCCAGAAGCCGGCGATCACCAAGGCTCGCAAGTCCATCGCGCAGTTCAAGCTGCGTGAGGGCCAGCCGATCGGTGCGCACGTCACCCTCCGTGGCGACCGCATGTGGGAGTTCCTGGACCGCACCCTGTCGCTCGCGCTCCCGCGCATCCGCGACTTCCGCGGCCTGTCCCCCAAGCAGTTCGACGGCCGTGGCAACTACACCTTCGGTCTCACGGAGCAGGTCATGTTCCACGAGATCGACCAGGACAAGATCGACCGTGTCCGGGGTATGGACATCACCGTGGTGACCACGGCGACCAACGACGACGAGGGCCGTGCCCTTCTGCGTCACCTCGGCTTCCCGTTCAAGGAGGCGTAAGCGAGATGGCGAAGAAGGCTCTCATCGCGAAGGCTGCCCGCAAGCCCAAGTTCGGCGTGCGTGGCTACACGCGCTGCCAGCGCTGTGGTCGTCCCCACTCCGTGTACCGCAAGTTCGGCCTGTGCCGCGTGTGCCTTCGTGAGATGGCTCACCGTGGCGAGCTGCCGGGCGTGACCAAGAGCTCCTGGTAGTCCCTTAGTTGGGATGACCGGAGTCTCTCGGTAAGCATTGGGTCGGCGGAGGCCCACCCCCGCATGCCTTAGGCTTGTGGGGTTGGGCGTCCGCCGCCCGTACGACTTACTACGCCGTAGGTCCCCGCGCCGCACCCGTCCCGCCCCTGTGTGGGGAGAGGGATGGCGCATACAGGAAACCCCGGCGAGAGAGGCCGAAGGCCAATTCATGACCATGACTGATCCGATCGCGGACATGCTGACTCGTCTGCGTAACGCGAACTCGGCATACCACGACTCCGTGACGATGCCGCACAGCAAGATCAAGTCTCACATCGCGGAAATCCTCCAGCAGGAGGGCTTCATCACGGGCTGGAAGGTCGAGGACGCCGAGGTCGGCAAGAACCTCGTGCTCGACCTCAAGTTCGGTCCGAACCGTGAGCGCTCCATCGCGGGCATCAAGCGGATCTCGAAGCCGGGCCTCCGGGTTTACGCAAAGTCCACCAACCTGCCGAAGGTCCTCGGCGGCCTGGGCGTGGCGATCATCTCCACGTCCCACGGTCTCCTGACCGGCCAGCAGGCGCAGAAGAAGGGCGTGGGTGGGGAAGTCCTCGCCTACGTCTGGTAGTCGGGAACGGAGGAATAGCTAATGTCGCGTATTGGCAAGCTCCCCATCACGGTTCCCGCCGGCGTGGACGTCACCATCGAGGGCCGCACGGTCACGGTCAAGGGTTCCAAGGGCACCCTGACCCACACCGTCGCCGCGCCGATCGAGATCGTTAAGGGCGAGGATGGCGTGCTCAACGTCAACCGTCCGAACGACGAGCGTCAGAACAAGGCCCTGCACGGCCTGTCCCGCACGCTGGTGGCCAACATGATCACCGGTGTGACCCAGGGGTACGTGAAGGCACTCGAGATCAGCGGTGTCGGTTACCGCGTGGCCGCGAAGGGCTCCGCTCTGGAGTTCCAGCTCGGCTACAGCCACCCGATCCTGGTCGAGGCGCCCGAGGGCATCTCGTTCAAGGTCGAGTCGCCGACCAAGTTCTCGGTCGAGGGCATCGACAAGCAGAAGGTCGGCGAGGTCGCCGCCAACATCCGCAAGCTTCGCAAGCCCGACCCCTACAAGGCCAAGGGCGTGAAGTACGCGGGCGAGGTCATCCGCCGCAAGGTCGGAAAGGCTGGTAAGTAAGCCATGGCATACGGTGTGAAGATCGCCAAGGGCGACGCCTACAAGGGCGCCGCCAAGAAGCGCCGCCACATCCGCATCCGCAAGAACGTGTCGGGTACGGCGGAGCGTCCGCGCCTCGTCGTGACGCGTTCCAACCGCGGTATCACCGCTCAGGTCATCGACGACCTCAAGGGCCACACCCTTGCGTCGGCGTCGACCCTGGACGCGTCGATCCGCGGCGGCGAGGGTGACAAGTCCGCGCAGGCCAAGCAGGTCGGCGCCCTGGTCGCCGAGCGCGCCAAGGCCGCCGGCGTCGAGGCTGTCGTGTTCGACCGTGGTGGCAACAGGTACGCCGGGCGCATTGCCGCTCTGGCTGACGCCGCCCGCGAAGCCGGGCTGAAGTTCTAAGCCCCGGTTCCGGGACTAACGGACGTAACAGAGAGAGGTAATCCAATGGCTGGACCCCAGCGCCGCGGCAGCGGTGCCGGTGGCGGCGAGCGGCGGGACCGGAAGGGTCGCGACGGTGGCGCTGCCGCCGAGAAGACCGCGTACGTTGAGCGCGTTGTCGCGATCAACCGCGTCGCCAAGGTTGTCAAGGGTGGTCGTCGCTTCAGCTTCACCGCGCTCGTCGTGGTGGGTGACGGTGACGGCACCGTAGGTGTCGGTTACGGCAAGGCCAAGGAAGTTCCCGCGGCCATCGCCAAGGGCGTCGAGGAAGCCAAGAAGAACTTCTTCAAGGTTCCCCGCATCCAGGGCACCATCCCGCACCCGATCCAGGGCGAGAAGGCGGCCGGCGTTGTCCTGCTGAAGCCTGCTTCCCCCGGTACCGGTGTTATCGCCGGTGGCCCGGTGCGCGCCGTCCTGGAGTGCGCCGGCGTTCACGACATCCTGTCGAAGTCGCTCGGCTCCGACAACGCGATCAACATCGTGCACGCGACCGTGGAGGCCCTGAAGGGCCTGCAGCGTCCCGAGGAGATCGCGGCTCGCCGTGGTCTGCCCCTCGAGGACGTCGCTCCCGCGGCTCTGCTCCGTGCGCGTGCTGGGGCGGGTGTGTAATGGCTCGCCTCAAGGTCACGCAGACGAAGTCGTACATCGGCAGCAAGCAGAACCACCGCGACACCCTCCGTTCCCTGGGCCTCAAGCGCCTGGGTGACGTGGTTGTCAAGGAGGACCGCCCCGAGTTCCGCGGCATGGTGCACACCGTCCGCCACCTCGTGACGGTCGAGGAGGTTGACTGACATGGCGGAGAACAACCCGCTGAAGGCCCACAACCTCCGTCCGGCCCCCGGCGCCAAGACCGCCAAGACCCGTGTCGGTCGTGGTGAGGCGTCGAAGGGTAAGACGGCCGGTCGTGGTACGAAGGGTACGAAGGCCCGTTACCAGGTTCCGGAGCGCTTCGAGGGTGGCCAGATGCCCCTCCACATGCGTCTTCCGAAGCTGAAGGGCTTCAAGAACCCCTTCCGCACCGAGTACCAGGTCGTGAACCTGGACAAGCTGGCCGCGCTCTACCCGCAGGGTGGCGAGGTCACGGTGGCCGATCTGGTCGCCAAGGGTGCCGTTCGCAAGAACCAGCTCGTCAAGGTCCTGGGCCAGGGCGAGGTCTCCGTGGCGCTGCAGGTGACGGTCGACGCCGTCTCCGGCTCCGCCAAGGAGAAGATCGCCGCCGCCGGCGGCACCGTCACCGAGCTCGTCTGAGCTTCGGTCGACAGCTGAAGAAGCCCGGCCGGTTCCCCCACGGGGGAGCCGGCCGGGCTTCTTTCGTGTGCCGAGGGGACCGGGCCGCGGCCGGCGCGGGTCCCCGGGCCCCGGGGCGGGCCCGGAGCGGGCGGCGGCGGTCGTCGTCCACGAGGACGTCGTCACGGACCGGCCGGCGGCCGGTGGAACCGTCTCCCCGGGCTCGGCCCGGCCGACGGCGCCCACGGTGCCCACGGCGCCCACCGCGGTCGCGACGGTGGACGACGTCCTCGCGGCCGTTCCCCCGGAAGTGGTAACGGTGGGTGTCCCGCCGTCACCCCCGGTCGACCCGGAACGGGCGTCCGACCGAGGTCGTGCGCCCGGGACCGGGAGGGCGGCTCCCGGCCGGGAGCGCCTCCCAAAAGGTGCATCCCCGGTTGGTCGTTCCTAGGGGGGCATGGTCGCCGGTAAGGTGGCGTGCACTGTCTAAACTCCGTGCGGTATGCCCGCACGGGATTGATGACCGATAACCAATCGTCGAACCTCAAGACCGTCACCCTTGACGCATAGCGCGGGGGTCGCAGGAGGCACCGTGCTCACCGCGTTCGCCCGGGCGTTCAAGACGCCCGACCTGCGCAAGAAGCTGCTCTTCACGCTCGGCATCATCGTGCTGTACCGCCTCGGGGCCCACATCCCGGTCCCCGGCGTCAGCTATGAGGCCGTCCAGCAGTGTGTCAAGCAGGCCAGCGAGGGCAACAACAGCCTGTTCGGCCTGGTCAACATGTTCAGTGGCGGAGCGCTGCTGCAGATCACCATCTTCGCGCTCGGCATCATGCCGTACATCACGGCGAGCATCATCCTGCAGCTGCTGACCGTCGTGATCCCGCGCCTCGAAGCCCTCAAGAAGGAGGGTCAGGCCGGTACTGCCAAGATCACGCAGTACACCCGGTACCTGACCGTGGCCCTCGCCATCCTCCAGGGCACCGGTCTCGTCGCGACCGCCAAGAGCGGTGCGCTCTTCAGCGGCTGCATCGTCGCCGACCAGGTCGTGCCCGACCAGTCGATCTTCACCATCGCCACGATGGTCATCACCATGACCGCGGGCACCGGTGTCGTCATGTGGCTCGGTGAGCTGATCACGGACCGCGGCATCGGCAACGGCATGTCGATCCTGATGTTCATCTCGATCGCGGCCGGCTTCCCGGGCGCCCTGTGGGCCATCAAGAAGAGCGGCAAGCTCGCCCAGGGCTGGATCGAGTTCGGCGTCGTCATCCTCATCGGCTTCGTGATGGTGGCCCTCGTGGTCTTCGTCGAGCAGGCCCAGCGACGCATCCCGGTCCAGTACGCGAAGCGCATGATCGGCCGCAGGTCGTACGGCGGTACGTCCACTTACATCCCTTTGAAGGTGAACCAGGCCGGTGTGATTCCTGTCATCTTCGCGTCGTCGCTGCTCTACATCCCGGCCTTGATCGCGCAGTTCTCGAACAGCACCGCGGGCTGGAAGACCTGGATCGAAGCCCACTTCGTCAAGGGTGACCACCCCTACTACATCGCCGCGTACTTCCTCCTGATCGTGTTCTTCGCCTTCTTCTACGTGGCGATCTCGTTCAACCCCGAGGAAGTTGCGGACAACATGAAGAAGTATGGTGGCTTCATCCCGGGTATCCGGGCTGGTCGACCTACTGCCGAGTACCTGAGCTACGTGCTCAACCGGATCACTTGGCCGGGCTCGCTGTACTTGGGTCTGATCGCTCTTGTGCCGACGATGGCGTTGGCAGGCTTCGGTGGGGCCAATTCCAACTTCCCCTTCGGCGGGACGAGCATCCTCATCATCGTGGGTGTGGGGCTGGAGACCGTGAAGCAGATCGAGAGCCAGCTCCAGCAGCGCAATTACGAAGGGTTCCTCCGCTGATGCGAATCGTCCTCGTCGGACCGCCCGGTGCGGGCAAGGGCACGCAGGCCGCGTACCTCGCCAAGAACCTGGGCATCCCGCACATCTCTACGGGCGACCTGTTCCGTGCCAACATCTCGCAGGGCACGCCGCTGGGCGTAGAGGCGCAGTCGTACATGAAGGCCGGCCAGCTCGTGCCGGACTCCGTGACGATCGGGATGGCCGAGGACCGCATGCGCCAGGCGGACGCCGAGGGCGGCTTCCTGCTCGACGGGTTCCCGCGGAACGTGGCCCAGGCCCAGGCTCTGGACGCGTTCCTCAAGGCCGACGGCATCGAGCTGGACGCGGTCCTGGACCTCGAGGTCCCCGAGGACGAGGTCGTGAAGCGGATCGCGGGTCGCCGCATCTGCCGCAAGGACTCCTCGCACGTGTTCCACGTGACGTACAACGCTCCGAAGACCGAGGGCGTCTGCGACGTCTGCGGCGGCGAGCTGTACCAGCGCGACGACGACACGGAGGAGACCGTCCGCAAGCGCCTGTCGGTCTACCACACGGAGACCGAGCCGATCATCGACTACTACCGGGCGCAGAACCTGGTCGAGACGATCTCGGCGCTCGGCAAGGTGGACGAGGTCACCGCCAAGGCGATGGCCGCGCTCAAGAAGTAACCCCTGGTTCGTTCGATACGGCCGCGGTGCCCCTCGGGGGCGTCGCGGCCGTATCGTTGTTCTGTTCCCCGTACTCGATGGAAAGGCCGCGGCCACGATGGTGCAGATCAAGACCCCCGAGCAGATCGCGAAGATGCGCGAGGCGGGGCTGGTCGTCGCCGCCATCCACGCGGCGACCCGCGAGGCGGCCGTGCCGGGCGCCACGACGAAGGACCTCGACGAGGTCGCGCGGAAGGTCATCGCCGACCACGGGGCGAAGTCGAACTTCCTCGGGTACGGCGGCTTCCCCGCGACGATCTGCACCTCGGTCAACGAGGTCGTCGTCCACGGCATCCCCGACGAGAAGACCGTCCTCAAGGACGGCGACATCATCTCGATCGACTGCGGCGCGATCGTGGACGGCTGGCACGGCGACGCGGCGTACACCGCCTTCGTCGGCACCGGTCACGCCCCGGAGCTGGTCGAGCTCTCCCGGGTGACCGAGGAGTCGATGTGGGCGGGCATCGCGGCGATGAAGCTCGGCAACCGGCTGGTGGACATCTCGAAGGCGATCGAGACGTACATCAAGCGGCAGCCGCGGCCGGCCGTGGGCGACCACAGCCTGGGCCGCTACGGCATCATCGAGGACTACGGCGGCCACGGCATCGGCACCGAGATGCACATGGACCCACACCTGCTGAACTACGTCTCCCGCAAGCGCGGCAAGGGCCCGAAGCTGGTCCCCGGCCTCTGCCTGGCGATCGAGCCGATGGTCTCCCTGGGCACCCCGCGCACGGAGGTCCTGGAGGACGACTGGACGGTCATCACGACCGACGGCACCTGGTCCTCCCACTGGGAGCACTCCATCGCCCTGACGGAGGAGGGCCCCCTGGTCCTCACGGCCGTGGACGGCGGCAAGGCGAAGCTGGCGGAGCTGGGCGTCACGGCGGCGCCGGACCCGCTGGCGTAGCGAGGGACCTGGCGGCCGGCCGCAGCCGAGTCCGCGAGGGATGCGTCAGGAATAGGGATCTTCTACGGTGGGCAGACTTCCCGATTCGTCTTTTCCTGGTGCCTGACGTAGACTGATGCGTCGGCTCTCGTGTACCCGTGTGCCTGCACACGGCGGCGAGAGTCGATCAAGGTAGCCGATTCGAAAGGCGAAGCGTGGCCAAGAAGCAAGGTGCCATCGAAATCGAGGGCACCGTGATCGAGTCCCTCCCGAACGCCATGTTCAAGGTGGAGCTCCAGAACGGTCACAAGGTCCTCGCGCACATCTCCGGCAAGATGCGGATGCACTACATCCGAATCCTCCCGGACGACCGGGTCGTCGTGGAGCTCTCTCCGTACGACCTGACGCGTGGCCGGATCGTCTACCGGTACAAGTAGATCTTGCCCGCACCCGCCTTCCGCGCGGGTGGTGGCACTGACCCGGAGAACCTCACATCCCATGAAGGTCAAGCCGAGCGTCAAGAAGATCTGCGACAAGTGCAAGGTGATCCGCCGTCACGGCCGGGTCATGGTCATCTGCGACAACCTGCGCCACAAGCAGCGCCAGGGCTGACGCACGCCGACCGACCTGCAACTTCGCAGTTCTTCGCGCGACGCATAGCAACACGTACATACGCAGAGCCCGTCGGGCCGTTCTCGAACGGTTGACGGCACCTCCGGCGGGGGCCGGGGACCCGACCTGTACCTCATACGGCAGCCGGGAACGGTTCTGCAGCAGACCCCCGAGAACACAGGAGCCATTGAATGGCACGCGTTTCCGGTGTTGACATCCCGCGCGAAAAGCGTGTGGTGGTCGCACTCACCTACGTCTTCGGCATCGGGCGTACCCGGTCCGAGGAGATTCTCGCCGCGACCGGCGTGAACCCGTCCACCCGTGTCCGCGACCTCGCCGAGGAAGACCTCGTCAAGATCCGCGAGTACGTGGACGCCAACCTCCAGACCGAGGGTGACCTCCGCCGCGAGATCGCCGCCGACATCCGCCGCAAGGTCGAGATCGGCTGCTACCAGGGCCTGCGTCACCGTCGTGGCCTGCCCGTCCGCGGTCAGCGCACCAGCACGAACGCCCGTACCCGCAAGGGCCCGCGTCGCGCCATCGCCGGCAAGAAGAAGCCGGGCAAGAAGTAGTCCTCAGCGGACGCTTGACCAAGCGGTCTTCGCTGTAGGACCGACCACCTCCCGTAGGAGTAAGAGATGCCCCCCAAGGGTCGTCAGGGCGCTGCCAAGAAGGTGCGCCGCAAGGAAAAGAAGAACGTCGCTCACGGCCACGCGCACATCAAGAGCACGTTCAACAACACGATCGTCTCGATCACGGACCCGTCCGGCAACGTGATCTCCTGGGCCTCCGCCGGCCACGTCGGCTTCAAGGGCTCGCGCAAGTCCACCCCCTTCGCCGCGCAGATGGCCGCCGAGTCGGCCGCCCGCCGCGCGCAGGAGCACGGCATGCGCAAGGTCGACGTCTTCGTCAAGGGTCCCGGCTCCGGCCGTGAGACCGCGATCCGCTCCCTCCAGGCCACGGGCCTCGAGGTCGGTTCGATCCAGGACGTCACCCCCACGCCGCACAACGGCTGCCGTCCCCCCAAGCGCCGCCGCGTCTGACGCTTTCGGCTGCTTGACCTGGGCTTTCGGGCGGTGCGCCCCTCTTTTGGGGCGTACCGCCCGTACCCTTGTAGTACCTGTCGGGCGTCAAATAGTGGGCGTCCACGACTGAAGGAAACACAGACATGCTTATCGCTCAGCGTCCGTCGCTGACCGAAGAGGTCGTCGACGAGTTCCGCTCCCGGTTCGTCATCGAGCCGCTGGAGCCGGGCTTCGGCTACACCCTCGGCAACTCCCTCCGCCGTACCCTCCTCTCCTCGATCCCGGGTGCCGCTGTCACCAGCATCCGCATCGACGGCGTCCTGCACGAGTTCACCACCGTGCCGGGCGTCAAGGAGGACGTCACCGACCTCATCCTGAACATCAAGCAGCTGGTCGTCTCCTCGGAGCACGACGAGCCGGTCGTGATGTACCTGCGCAAGCAGGGCCCGGGTCTGGTCACCGCCGCCGACATCGCGCCCCCGGCCGGTGTCGAGGTGCACAACCCCGACCTCGTTCTGGCGACCCTGAACGCCAAGGGCAAGCTGGAGATGGAGCTGACCGTCGAGCGCGGTCGCGGCTACGTCTCCGCCGTCCAGAACAAGCAGGTCGGCCAGGAGATCGGCCGCATCCCGGTCGACTCGATCTACTCGCCGGTCCTCAAGGTCACCTACAAGGTCGAGGCGACCCGAGTCGAGCAGCGCACCGACTTCGACAAGCTCATCGTCGACGTCGAGACCAAGCAGGCCATGCGCCCGCGTGACGCCATGGCGTCCGCCGGCAAGACCCTGGTCGAGCTGTTCGGTCTGGCGCGCGAGCTCAACATCGACGCCGAGGGCATCGACATGGGCCCGTCCCCGACGGACGCCGCCCTCGCCGCCGACCTGGCGCTGCCGATCGAGGAGCTCGAGCTCACCGTTCGTTCGTACAACTGCCTCAAGCGTGAGGGCATCCACTCCGTGGGTGAGCTCGTCGCCCGCTCCGAGGCCGACCTGCTCGACATCCGCAACTTCGGTGCGAAGTCGATCGACGAGGTCAAGGCGAAGCTGGCCGGTATGGGCCTCGCGCTGAAGGACTCGCCGCCCGGATTCGACCCGACCGCCGCGGCGGACGCCTTCGGCGCCGACGACGACGCGGACGCGGGCTTCGTGGAGACCGAGCAGTACTAAGAGCTCGGGCCTGACGGTCCGTACTCGGGCGCGGGTGCGCCGTGCCTCGTCGCACAGTTCCCCGCGCCCCTCCGGGAGCGCCCCTTCGGGGCTGCTCCCGGATCTCCGACGGGTATCCGCCCGCTCGGACACTGACATCGGTACCTCATACGGCCGGTGCAGATCACAAGGAGAAACACCATGCCGCGTCCCGCGAAGGGTGCCCGCCTCGGCGGTTCCGCCGCGCACGAGAAGCTGCTCCTCGCCAACCTGGCGAAGTCGCTCTTCGAGCACGGCCGCATCACCACGACCGAGGCCAAGGCCCGTCGCCTGCGTCCGGTCGCCGAGCGCCTGATCACCAAGGCGAAGAAGGGCGACATCCACAACCGTCGCCTGGTGCTGCAGTCGATCACGGACAAGGGCGTCGTCCACACGCTCTTCACCGAGATCGCCCCGCGCTACTCGGAGCGCCCGGGTGGCTACACCCGCATCACCAAGATCGGCAACCGTCGTGGCGACAACGCCCCGATGGCCGTGATCGAGCTGGTCGAGGGCGAGATCGCCAAGAAGGCGACCGTCGCCGAGGCCGAGGCCGCCACCAAGCGCGCCGTCAAGGAGGCCGACGAGGCCGCCGCCGTCGAGGCGACCGAGGACGAGGCGAAGGACGCGTAAGCGTTCCGCCGACGTTTCTCGTGAGCGGGCCCGTACCCCCTGGGGTGCGGGCCCGTTCCCGTGTGTTTGAGAGGATCTCCGCGTGAGCGATGACGTGCAGGACGGTTTCGTACGGGTTCGGCTGGACCTCTCGTACGACGGCAAGGACTTCTCCGGCTGGGCCAAGCAGGCCCAGGGACAGCGGACCGTGCAGGGAGAGATCGAGGACGCCCTGCGGACCGTCACCCGGTCCAAGGAGACGTACGAGCTGACCGTCGCCGGCCGGACCGACGCCGGCGTGCACGCGCGCGGCCAGGTCGCCCACGTCGACCTGCCCGCGGAGGTGTGGGAGGAGCACCGCGACAAGCTGCTCCGGCGGCTCGCCGGGCGGCTCTCCCACGACGTGCGGGTGTGGTCCCTCGCCGAGGCCCCCGCGGGCTTCAACGCCCGGTTCTCCGCCGTCTGGCGCCGCTACGCCTACCGCGTCACCGACAACCCCGGCGGCGTGGACCCGCTGCTCCGCGGACACGTGCTGTGGCACGACTGGACCCTCGACATGGACGCCATGAACGAGGCCGCCACCGCGCTCGTCGGCGAGCACGACTTCGCCGCGTACTGCAAGAAGCGCGAGGGCGCCACCACCATCCGCACGCTCCAGGTGCTGCGCTGGGAGCGGCGCGAGGACGGGATCCTGGAGGCGACCGTCAAGGCGGACGCCTTCTGCCACAACATGGTCCGCTCGCTCGTCGGCGCCCTGCTCTTCGTCGGCGACGGCCACCGGCCGGTCGACTGGCCCGGCAAGGTGCTCGCCGCCGGCGTCCGTGACTCGGCCGTGCACGTCGTGCGGCCGCACGGCCTCACCCTCGAAGAGGTCGGCTACCCGGAGGACGCGCTGCTCGCCGCCCGTAGCCGGGAGGCCCGCAACAAGCGGTCACTCCCCGGGAGCGCCGGCTGCTGCTGAGGCCTGGGCGCGGCCCCGGGCGTAGATCTGGTTGAAGGCGAAGGTGCCGAGGTCGTCGCTGGCCTGGAAGACGGGCCTGTCGGCCTTGGTGACCTTCTTGCCGCTGGTGAAGCCGCCCTGGGTGAAGTACGCGTACCGGCCGATCGCGTTGGAGCGGCGCAGGCAGACCGTGGCGTGGCAGAAGTCACCCACGCCCGCGCCCGTGAGGGGGGCGACGCCGCCGGTGGCCTGGTCCTTCGCCTTCTGGGCCGCCGCCTCGGACGGGAAGACGGCGACGCCGACGGTGATGGCCACGCCGTCCTTCACATAGGTCGCGCGCAGCACCCGCTGGCAGCCGTTCCGCTTCAGGACGCCGCCGAGGCCGCCCTGGGTGACGGCCGCGCAGTTCGCCGTCGCCGAGGTCGCGCCCTTCTTGTACGCGCGGCCGTTCATGCTCATCTTCTTGCCCGGGAAGAGGCCCTCGGCGGTGAGCGGGGCCTTGTCCTTCTTCGGGTCCGAGATGTAGTCCTTCGGGTTCGGCGGGGGCGGCGGCGCCACCGACGAGAAGGTCGGCTCGGGCGTCGGCGTGCCGGTGGAGGAGACCGTGCCGGTGGGGACCGGGCCGTTCTTGGCCTCGTCGTTCTTCTTGTTGGTGCTCACGATGGCGGTCGCCACGATCGCGCCCACGGCCACCGTGGCGAGGACCCCGCCGGCGATCATCAGGAGGCGCTTGCGGCGGCCGCGCGAGGCCGAGGCGTCGGCCAGGGCGCTCCAGTCGGGCGTCTCACCGCTGCCCTGCGCGCCCGGGAACGGGTTCGGCCGCGCCGGCTGCTGAGGGTGCGGGTACCCGTACCCACCGCCCTGCTGCTGGGGCTGCGGGTAGCCGTACCCGTTGCCGGCCCCCTGCTGCTGTCCCTGCCCCTGCTGTCCGTACCCGGGCTGCTGTCCGTACCCCTGCTGCCCCTGCTGCTGCGGCTCCTGCGGCCACTGCGGTCCCCCAAAGCTCATGCCGCGCATCCTAAACCGGTTGGGCGGGGCCCCAGCGGGCGGTGACAATGCATCCCATGGGACATGTCGAGGCCGCGCATCTGGAGTACTACCTTCCCGACGGGAGGGTCCTGCTCGGGGACGCCTCCTTCCGGGTCGGGGAGGGCGCCGTGGTCGCCCTCGTCGGGGCCAACGGCGCCGGAAAGACCACACTGCTCCGCATGATCGCCGGGGAGCTCCAGCCGCACGGCGGCACCGTCACGGTCAGCGGCGGCCTCGGTGTGATGCCGCAGTTCGTCGGTTCCGTACGGGACGAGTCCACCGTCCGCGACCTGCTGGTCTCGGTGGCCCAGCCCCGGATCCGGGAGGCGGCGAAGGCGGTCGACGAGGCCGAGCACCTGATCATGACGGTCGACGACGAGGCCGCGCAGATGAAGTACGCGCAGGCCCTCAGCGACTGGGCCGAGGTGCAGGGCTACGAGGCCGAGACCCTCTGGGACATCTGCACCATGGCCGCGCTCGGCGTCCCGTACGAGAAGGCGCAGTTCCGGGAGGTCCGGACGCTCTCCGGCGGCGAGCAGAAGCGGCTGGTCCTGGAGTCGCTGCTGCGGGGGCCCGACGAGGTGCTGCTCCTCGACGAGCCGGACAACTACCTCGACGTGCCGGGCAAGCGGTGGCTGGAGGAGCGGCTGCGGGAGACCCGCAAGACCGTGCTCTTCATCTCCCACGACCGGGAGCTGCTCTCCCGGGGCGCCCAGAAGATCATCGCGGTGGAGCCGGGCCCGGCCGGTTCGGACGTCTGGGTGCACGGCGGCGGCTTCGACACCTTCCACGAGGCCCGGCGGGAACGGTTCGCCCGCTTCGAGGAGCTGAAGCGGCGCTGGGACGAGAAGCACGCGCAGCTGAAGAAGCTGGTGGTCAACCTGCGGCAGGCGGCCGCGGTCAGCCACGAGATGGCCTCCCGGTACGCGGCGGCGCAGACCCGGCTGAAGAAGTTCGAGGAGGCGGGCCCGCCGCCGGAGCCGCCGCGCGAGCAGGACATCCGGATGCGGCTGCGCGGCGGACGGACCGGGGTGCGGGCCGTGACCTGCGAGAACCTTGAGCTGACCGGTCTGATGAAGCCCTTCTCGCTGGAGATCTTCTACGGGGAGCGGGTCGCGGTCCTCGGCTCGAACGGCTCCGGGAAGTCGCACTTCCTGCGGCTGCTCGCGGGGGATCCGACGGTGGCCCACACGGGGACGTGGAAGCTCGGCGCGCGGGTCGTGCCGGGGCACTTCGCGCAGACCCACGCGCACCCGGAGCTGGCCGGACGGCCGCTCGTCGACATCCTGTGGACCGAGCACGCCAAGGACCGCGGCGCGGCGATGTCGGTGCTGCGGCGGTACGAGCTGGAGCGGCAGGGGGACCAGCCGTTCGACAAGCTGTCGGGCGGGCAGCAGGCCCGCTTCCAGATCCTGCTCCTGGAGCTGGCGGGCACGACGGCGCTGCTGCTCGACGAGCCCACGGACAACCTGGACCTGGAGTCCGCCGAGGCGCTCCAGGAGGGCCTGGAGTCGTACGACGGGACCGTGATGGCCGTCACGCACGACCGCTGGTTCGCGAAGAGCTTCGACCGGTTCCTGGTCTTCGGTTCCGACGGCGTCGTACGGGAGACGGCGGAGCCGGTGTGGGACGAACGGCGGGTCGAGCGGGCGCGGTGACCTCGGGCGGTCGCGGTGGGGGCCGCGCGTTTTGACCCGTCCGGGGTGGCGCGGGTACTGTTGCGGTTTGTTATGCGTATTGGCTTCGCCGTTCTCACGCGAGGGGCCCTTACGCAAGTTCCCTGGAGCAGTTACCAGTGGCTCGCATACGGGCGTCGTCCCGGCAGTGCAGGCCCCAGCTGCATGATCGCTTCAGGTGTGTCTGGACTCCATCCACTGAAGAAGCGAAGGCTACGAAGTGCGTACGTACAGCCCTAAGCCCGGCGATGTCACTCGCCAGTGGCACATCATCGACGCGCAGGACATCGTCCTGGGCCGCCTGGCGACGACGGCTGCGAACCTCCTGCGAGGCAAGCACAAGCCCGTCTACGCCCCCCACATGGACATGGGCGACTTCGTCATCATCATCAACGCCGACAAGGTTCACCTGTCCGGCAACAAGAAGACCCAGAAGATGGCCTACCGCCACTCTGGCTTCCCGGGTGGTCTGCGCTCCGTCCGCTACGACGAGCTGCTCGACAAGAACCCCGAGAAGGCCGTCGAGAAGGCCATCAAGGGCATGATCCCCAAGAACTCCCTGGGCCGTCAGATGCTCTCGAAGCTGAAGGTCTACGCGGGCGAGAACCACCCGCACGCTGCCCAGCAGCCGGTCCCGTTCGAGATCACCCAGGTCGCGCAGTAGTTCCGGCCACACCCCCTAAGAACGAAAGAAATCTGAGGAGCATCGTGGCCGAGACCACCCCCGAGACCCCCGTCGACGAGTTCGAGGGCGTCGAGGAGTACACCACCGAGACCGAGCTCGTCGAGGGTGAGTACACCTCCGAGTCGCTCGCGTCCCGCTTCGGCGACCCGCAGCCGGCCGCCGGCCTGGGCCGTCGCAAGAACGCCATCGCCCGCGTCCGGATCGTTCCGGGCACCGGCAAGTGGAAGATCAACGGTCGCACCCTTGAGGACTACTTCCCCAACAAGGTGCACCAGCAGGAAGTCAACGAGCCCTTCAAGGTGCTCGAGCTCGACAACCGCTACGACGTCATCGCCCGCATCGCGGGTGGCGGTGTCTCCGGCCAGGCCGGCGCCCTGCGCCTCGGCGTGGCCCGTGCGCTGAACGAGGCGGACGTCGAGAACAACCGCCCGGCGCTGAAGAAGGCCGGCTTCCTCTCCCGTGACGACCGTGCGGTCGAGCGGAAGAAGGCCGGTCTCAAGAAGGCCCGCAAGGCTCCGCAGTACAGCAAGCGCTAATCGCCTGCTCGGTCTGCTTTTCGTACGCCCCGGCGGCACTGCCCGTGCCGTCGGGGCGTACGTTTTTTCATAACCTCTTTCTCTTTCGCTTGGGCACGTATTTTCGGAGGACAGCTGTGGGACGACTCTTCGGCACGGACGGCGTACGCGGCGTCGCCAACGCGGACCTGACGGCGGAGCTCGCGCTCGGCCTGTCGGTCGCGGCCGCGCACGTGCTCGCCGAGGCGGGCACCTTCGAGGGCCACCGGCCGACCGCCGTGGTCGGGCGGGACCCGCGCGCCTCCGGAGAGTTCCTCGAAGCGGCCGTCGTCGCGGGCCTCGCCAGCGCCGGCGTCGACGTGCTGCGCGTCGGCGTCCTGCCCACCCCGGCCGTGGCCCACCTCACCGGCGTCCTCGGCGCCGACCTCGGCGTGATGCTCTCCGCCAGCCACAACGCCATGCCCGACAACGGCATCAAGTTCTTCGCCCGCGGCGGCCACAAGCTCGCCGACGAGCTGGAGGACAAGATCGAGGCCGTGTACGAGGAGCACCGCACCGGCGCCCCGTGGGAGCGTCCGACCGGTGCCGGCGTCGGCCGCGTGCGCGACTTCGGCGAGGGCTTCGAGACGTACGTCTCCCACCTCATGGCGGTCCTCCCCAACCGTCTCGACGGCCTCAAGATCGTCCTCGACGAGGCCCACGGCGCCGCCGCCCGCGTCTCGCCCGAGGCCTTCTCCCGCGCCGGTGCCGAGGTCGTCACCATCGGAGCCGAGCCGGACGGCCTCAACATCAACGACGGCTGCGGCTCCACCCACCTGGAGCTGCTCAAGGCCGCCGTCGTCGAGCACGGCGCCGACCTGGGCATCGCCCACGACGGCGACGCCGACCGCTGCCTCGCCGTGGACGCGGCCGGCAACGAGGTCGACGGCGACCAGATCCTCGCCGTGCTCGCCCTCGCCATGCGCGAGGCCGGCACCCTGTGCGGGGACACCGTCGTCGCCACCGTCATGTCCAACCTGGGCTTCAAGCTCGCCATGGAGCGCGAGGGCCTGACCCTCGTCCAGACCGCGGTCGGCGACCGCTACGTCCTGGAGTCCATGAAGGAGAACGGCTACGCGCTCGGCGGCGAGCAGTCGGGGCACGTCATCGTGCTCGACCACGCCACCACCGGCGACGGCACCCTCACCGGCCTGATGCTGGCCGCCCGGGTCGCCGCCACCGGCAAGTCGCTCGCGGACCTCGCCGGCGTCATGGAGCGGCTCCCGCAGATCCTCATCAACGTCAAGGACGTCGACAAGTCCCGGGTGGCCACCTCCGGCGAGCTCGCCGCCGCCGTCGTCGACGCCGAGCGCGAGCTCGGCTCCACCGGCCGCGTCCTGCTGCGCTCCTCCGGCACCGAGCCGCTGGTCCGCGTCATGGTCGAGGCCGCCGACATCGAGCAGGCCCGCGCGGTCGCGCAGCGCCTCGCGGACGTCGTGAAGTCCGCGCTGGGCTAGCCTTTCTGAGGCACCGTCGTGCACACGGGGAGGCCCCGTCGTACCGGACTCCGGTACGGCGGGGCCTCTTCGCGTCGCGCCGGGATCAGCCCCTGCGCAGGCGGCGCTTCAGACGGCCGCGCTGGGTCCGCCACAGTCTCTTCTGGAGGGACAGGGTCGCCGTCCCCGCCAGCATGATCCCCAGCAGGTTGAGCAGCAGCTGCTGGATCGACCCCCACATCTGTCCGACCTCGCCGTAGCTGAGCGCCACCGCCGCGTTCGCCGCCGCCGGGACCGTCGTCACCGAGATCGCCACCCCCACCATGGCGCCCGACTTGGACGAGGTCAGCGAGAGGGTGCCGGCGGCGCCCGCGAGGAGCGCCACCACGAAGGAGAACGGGTCCGGCTGCCAGATGAAGCTGGTCTGCGGCCGCTGTGCGTCGAGCATGGACTGGCTGAACAGGTCCATCCAGTCCATGAGCAGGCTGAACAGGGTCGTCGCCAGGATCGCCGACGCGAAGCCGACGAGGAGCGCGATCAGCGAGCGTGCCGCCAGCCTCGGCGCCCGCTGCACGATCGCCGTGCACACTCCGGCGAGCGGGCCGAACTCCGGGCCGACCGCCATGGCGCCCACGATCAGGATCGCGTTGTCCAGGACGACGCCGCAGGCCGCGATCATCGTCGCCAGGCCCATGAAGGAGAAGTACGTGAAGGAGAGCGTCGAGTCCTCGTGGGTCGCCTCCGCCAGCTGCTCCCAGATGACGGCGTCCGCGCCCTCGCCCGGTGCCTCCTCCTCGGCCGTGTCGGCCCGCGTGGACATCGACAGGTCGATGTTCTCCACCGCGATCGAACCGTCCTGGTCGATCCCCAGTCGTCGCAGCCCGTGCAACAGCTCGTCCCCCGCCTCGCGGGCCACGTCGCACAGCACCAGGTCGCCCGAGGGGTCCCGGGCCGCCCCGGTCAGCACCACCAGATGGGCGGTGCCGACCGTCGACTCGATCAACCGGACCGCGGCGGTGGTGCGGTCGGGCGGGACGATCATCCTCAGATGCAGCATGGGGAGAGCGTACGGAGGTCAGAGCTTCCGCAGGCTCAGGCGCTGCACCTTGTGGTCGGAGCCCTTGCGGACGACGAGGGTCGCCCGGCCGCGGGTCGGGGCCACGTTCTCCAGGAGGTTCACCTTGTTGATGGTCCGCCACATCGTGCGGGCGTAGTCGAAGGCCTCCTCCTCGGAGACCTGCGTCCAGCGCCGGAAGTACGAGGACGGGTCCTGGAAGGCGGTGTCGCGGAGCTTCCGGAAGCGGTTCAGGTACCAGCGCTCGATGTCCTCCGGGCGGGCGTCCACGTACACCGAGAAGTCGAAGTAGTCGGCGAGGCCCACCCGGGTGCGTCCGTCCTTGCCGGGCAGGGCCGGCTGGAGGACGTTCAGCCCCTCCACGATGAGGATGTCCGGGCGGCGGACGACGAGCCGCTCGCCGGGCACGCGGTCGTAGATCAGGTGCGAGTAGACCGGGGCCGAGACCTCCTCCTTGCCCGCCTTGACGTCCGCGACGAAACGGGTCAGGGCCCGGCGGTCGTACGACTCGGGGAAACCCTTGCGGGACATCAGGCCGCGCGCCTTCAGCTCCTCCATCGGGTAGAGGAAGGCGTCCGTGGTCACCAGCTCCACGCGCGGGTGCTCCGGCCAGCGGGCGAGCAGCGCCTGCAGCAGCCGGGAGACCGTGGACTTGCCCACCGCCACCGAACCGGCGACCCCTATGACGAAGGGGGTGCCGCGCTGCTCGGCGCTCTCCCCGAGGAAGGTGTTCAGCGCGCCCCGGAGGCCGCTGGTGGCCTGCACGTACAGATTGAGCAGCCGGGACAGCGGGAGGTAGATGTCCCGCACCTCGTCGAGGTCGATGACGTCCCCGAGGCCGCGGAGCCGCTCGACCTCGTCGGCGCTCAGCGGGAGCGGCGTCTTGTCGCGCAGGGCGCTCCACTCGCTCCGGGTGAGGTCGACGTACGGGGTCGCCTCGGACGGCCGGCGGTGCCCGGTCCCGTTCCGGGGGCTCCCCTGGCCGGCGCCCTCTCCGGTCCCGGCACCGTTGCCGGGGTCTCCGTCGGGGGCGTCCCCGCTGGCGCTTCGTGGCGGCGAAGTGATCACCCCGCCATTGTCGGGGTTCGGCGGGCTCCGTGGGCCGTGGGGTCGGTCACGCGGCAAAAGCCGTTGTGCCGGCCGCGGACCGCGGCGATCATGCAGGAGCCGCGTGTGCTCCGCACCTCACACGGGGGAACCGTCGCCGCCGCACGGCCCGTAGAGAGCCGTCACCGCGCGGCCCGCAGAGAAAGCAGAGAACCACCACCGATGCGTACGTCCCTGAGAAGCGCCGCCGTCGCCACCACCGCCGTCTCCCTCGCGCTGCTCGTCACCGCCTGCGGCGGCGGGGAGAAGGACGGGGACAAGGGCACCGGCAAGGACACCGCGCCGAGCGCCTCCGCCACGAGCGCCGCGCCCGCCGCGAAGGCGCTGTCCGCCGCCGAGCTGGAGAAGCTGATCGTCGAGCAGGCCGACCTGCCGGGCCACCAGGTCCAGAAGGCCAAGGCCACGGACGTCGTGAAGGCCGACTCCGTCTCCGCCGACAAGCCCTCCTGCACGCCCCTCGCCCACGCGATGTCGTCCGTCGCCCCCGGCGGGCCGGGGGCGTCCGCGCAGCGCAAGACCATCGAGGTGCCCAAGACCGAAGGAGCCTCGGCCTCGCCGAAGGAGGCCCTCGGAGCGCTGGCCGCGCCCGTGACGAGCGTGACCCTCGGCTCGTACGACGGGCAGGGCGCCCAGGCGGCCTTCGCCTCCCTGAAGACCGCGGGCACCGACTGCGCGGGCGGCTTCACGCTCCTCGGCGGCGGCGAGAAGACGAAGATCAGCAAGGTCGCGCCGGAGACGGTGTCCGCCGGTGAGGAGGCGCTCGCCTGGACGGTGACCACCGACATGGACGGCGAGCCGTTCGTCACCAAGCTGGTCGTCTTCCGCAAGGGCAACACCCTGGCCTCGTTCTCCACCCTCAGCCTCGGCGGCACGGTCGAGGAACTGCCGAAGGCCGTGATCGACGCGCAGGCCGCCAAGCTCGGCTGACCCCGGCCCCCGGTGCGCCCCCGCCCCCCCCCCGCGACACGGGCGGGGCCGCGCCCCGCGTCGACTCCGGCCGGTGGGAGGGGTTCCGGCGTAGCCTGCCGTCATGTGCGGAATCGTGGGTTACGTCGGCGGGCAGTCGGCGCTTGATGTGGTGGTCACGGGCCTCAAGCGGCTCGAATACCGGGGCTACGACTCGGCCGGTGTCGCGGTGCTCTCCGACGGGGGCATCGCCGCGGCCAAGAAGGCGGGCAAGCTCGTCAACCTGGAGAAGGAGCTCGTCGACCGGCCGCTGCCCGGCGGCTCCGTCGGCATCGGGCACACCCGCTGGGCCACCCACGGCGGGCCCACCGACGCCAACGCGCACCCGCACCTGGACAACGCCGGGTGCGTCGCCGTCGTCCACAACGGCATCATCGAGAACTTCGCCGCCCTCAGGGAGGAGCTCGTCGAGCGCGGCCACAGGCTGCTCTCCGAGACCGACACCGAGACCGTCGCCCACCTCCTCGCCGAGGAGTTCTCCTCCGTCGGCGACCTCGCCGAGGCCATGCGGCTCGTCTGCCGCCGCCTCGACGGGGCCTTCACCCTCGTCGCCGTCCACGCCGACCAGCCCGACGTCGTCGTCGGCGCCCGGCGGAACTCGCCGCTCGTCGTCGGGGTGGGGGAGGGGGAGAACTTCCTCGCCTCCGACGTGTCCGCGTTCATCGCCCACACCCGCTCCGCCATCGAGCTCGGGCAGGACCAGGTCGTCGAGCTGACCAGGGACGGGGTCACCGTCACCGACTTCGACGGCGTGCCCGCCGACGTCCGGGCCTACCACGTCGACTGGGACGCCTCCGCCGCCGAGAAGGGCGGCTACGCCTCCTTCATGCTCAAGGAGATCGCCGAGCAGCCCAAGGCCGTCGCCGACACCCTCCTCGGGCGGATCGACGGGGCCGGCCGGCTCACCCTCGACGAGGTGCGCATCCCCGACGCCGTGCTCCGCGAGGCCGACAAGGTCGTCGTCGTCGCCTGCGGCACCGCCTTCCACGCCGGACTCATCGCCAAGTACGCCATCGAGCACTGGGCCCGCATCCCCTGCGAGGTCGAACTCGCCAGCGAGTTCCGCTACCGCGACCCGATCCTCGACCAGCGCACCCTCGTCATCGCGATCTCCCAGTCCGGCGAGACCATGGACACCCTCATGGCGCTCCGGCACGCCCGGGAACAGGGCGCGAAGGTGCTCGCCGTGTGCAACACGAACGGCTCGACCATCCCCCGGGAATCGGACGCCGTGCTCTACACGCACGCCGGGCCCGAGGTCGCCGTCGCCTCCACCAAGGCCTTCCTCACGCAGCTCGTCGCCTGCTACCTGCTCGCCCTCTACCTCGGTCAGGTGCGCGGCACCAAGTGGGGCGACGAGATCCACGCCGTCGTCCGCGACCTCGCCCGGATCGGCGACGGGGTCGAGCGCGTCCTGGAGACCATGGAGCCGGTACGGGCCCTCGCCCGGTCCCTGGCGGACAAGGACACCGTCCTCTTCCTCGGCCGGCACGTCGGCTACCCGGTGGCCCTGGAGGGCGCGCTCAAGCTCAAGGAACTCGCCTACATGCACGCCGAGGGCTTCGCGGCGGGCGAGCTCAAGCACGGGCCGATCGCACTCGTCGAGAAGGACCTGCCGGTCGTCGTGGTCGTGCCCTCGCCGCGCGGCCGCTCCGTCCTCCACGACAAGATCGTCTCCAACATCCAGGAGATCCGGGCCCGTGGAGCACGGACCATCGTCATCGCGGAGGAGGGCGACGAGGCCGTCGTGCCGTACGCCGACCACCTCGTCCGCATCCCCGCCACGCCTACGCTGCTCCAGCCGCTGGTCGCCACCGTGCCGCTCCAGGTCTTCGCCTGCGAGCTCGCCACCGCGCGGGGCAACGAGGTCGACCAGCCGCGCAACCTGGCCAAATCCGTGACCGTGGAGTGAGTGGGAAATGATCATTGGGGTGGGGATCGACGTGGCGGAGATCGACCGCTTCGCCGCGTCCATCGAGCGGACACCGGGGCTGCTCCAGCGCCTCTTCGTCGAGCGCGAAGTGCTCCTCCCGAGCGGCGAACGGCGCGGCCCCGCCTCGCTCGCGGTGCGCTTCGCCGCGAAGGAGGCGCTCGCGAAGGCGCTCGGCGCGCCGGGCGGACTGCACTGGACCGACGCCGAGGTGTACGTCGAGGGCAGCGGGCAGCCGCGGCTGCGGGTACGGGGGACGGTGGCGGCACGGGCGGCGGAACTGGGGGTCCGGCACTGGCACGTGTCGCTGAGCCATGACGCGGGGGTGGCGTCGGCGGTGGTGATCGCGGAGGGGTGACACCACGCCCGGCACGTGTGCCTGCGGAGAGGGCGGGCTCGCGGCAGACTGCTGGGCATGCGTACCGCTTATCGCGTGGAGACCGTCCGGGCCGCCGAGGCCGAGCTCATGGCGCGCCTGCCGCACGGCGCCCTCATGCAGCGCGCCGCCGCCGGCCTCGCCGCCGCCTGTTGTTCGCTGCTCGGGAAGGGGCGGGTGTACGGCGCCCGGGTCGTCCTGCTCGTCGGCAGCGGCGACAACGGCGGCGACGCCCTGTACGCCGGGGCCCGGCTCGCCCGGCGCGGCGCCGGCGTCACGGCCGTCCTGCTCGGGCAGCGGGCGCACGACGGCGGGCTCGCGGCGCTCCGGGCGGCCGGAGGACGCGTCGCCGACGAGCCGTTCGCCCCGCTCGCCCGCGCCGACCTCGTCCTCGACGGCATCACCGGCATCGGAGGACGCGGCGGCCTGCGCCCCGAGGCCGTGCCCGTCGCCCGGGCCGCGCGCGGCTCGGACGCCGTCGTCGTCGCCGTCGACCTGCCGAGCGGCGTCGACGCCGACACCGGGGAGGTCCGGGGCGAGGCGCTGCGGGCCGACGCGACGATCACGTTCGGGGCGTACAAGCCGGGGCTGCTCGTCGATCCGGCCCGGGAGTACGCGGGGGCGCTGCGGCTCGTGGACATCGGGCTCGGCGACGCGCTTCCCGGCGTGCCGGACCTGGAGGCCCTCCAGCACGAGGACCTGGCGTGGCTGCTGCCGGTGCCGGGTGCCGAGAGCGACAAGTACCGGCGGGGCGTCGTCGGTGTCCTCGCCGGTTCCGCCCGCTATCCCGGCGCCGCCGTGCTCGCCGTGTCGGGCGCGCTGCGCGGCGGGGCGGGGGCGGTGCGGTACGTGGGTCACGCCGGTGACGCCGTGATCGCCGCGCACCCCGAGACGCTGGTGCACCCCGGTCCCCCCGACAAGGCGGGTCGGGTCCAGGCGTGGGTCGTCGGGCCCGGTCTCGGGGAGGGCCCGGGCGCCGCCGTCGCCGTCGCGGAGGTCCTGGCCTCGGACGTTCCCGTGCTCGTCGACGCGGACGGCCTGCGGGGGCTCGCCCCGGACGCCGTCCGGGCCCGTACGGCTCCGACCCTGCTGACCCCGCACGCCGGCGAGGCGGCGGCGCTGCTCGGTGTCGCGCGGGAGGAGGTCGAGGCGGGGCGGCTCGCGGCGGTGCGCGAACTGGCGGGCCGCTTCGGGGCGACGGTCCTCCTGAAGGGGTCGACGACGGTGGTGTGCGGGGCGGACGGCGGTCCCGTACGGGTGAACCCGACCGGGACGTCCTGGCTGGCGACGGCGGGCAGCGGCGACGTCCTGTCCGGGCTCGCCGGCTCCCTCCTCGCGGCGGGCCTCCCCGCCCTGGACGCGGCCTCCTGCGCGGCCTATCTGCACGGGCTCGCCGCCCGGCGGGCGGCGGAGGGGGGCGCGCCGGTGACGGCGACGGAGGTGGCGGACTCGCTGCGGGGGGCGTGGCGGGACGTGACGGCGGGGGCGTAGGGCCGTCGGGATCACCCCCACTCGGGCGAACACCGTTGACCCAGCCGTGGGTTACCGCGCGCTGCCGGGGCGCGGGGCGGATTGGGTGGGTGGGGTGACCAGTTGGAGAAGTCGTACCGCCCCCCTGTGGCTCGTCCTCGCCGCCTCGCTCGCGTGGGGACCCGTCGCCCTCGCCGCCCCGCCGGACCCCGGCGCGCCCGCCCTCGCCGCTCCTCCCGTCGGCGATCCCGATCCGCTCGTGCCCGGGATCGTCGGCGCCGGGTCGGCCGAGTACCCGATGGACACGCCCGATCAGGTGCTGCCGCCCCTCCAGCCGGAGGGCGACATCCCCGTGCCCGAGCCCGAGGAGGAGGTCGACGAGCTGGTCGAGTACCTGCCGCGCAGCGCCGTCGGCGCCGTCGGCACCGCCTGCACCGCGAAGGCGAGCACCCATCAGCGGCGGGTCGAGCGGCTGCTGGGGCTGAGGGTCGACGGGAAGCAGTCCGCCGCCGACTGCCGGGCGATCCGCGCCTTCCAGGTGAAGGAGAAGATCAAGCCGGCCTCCGGGTACGCCGGGCCCGTCACCTGGGCCCGGGCCGAGCTGCTCGCCGCCCGGAAGAACCTCGACCCGGGGCGGCGCTGCCCGGTGAAGACGTACGCCGTCGCCTGCGTCGACCTCGACCGCCAGCTCATGTGGGTGCGAAAGGGAAAGAAGGTGACGTACCAGGTCGTCAACGTACGGACCGGACGGCCCGGTTACGCCACCCGCACCGGCTGGCACACCGTCTACTGGCGCCACAAGGACCACTGGTCGTCCATCTACGACACCCCCATGCCGTACGCCCAGTTCTTCAGCGGGGGCCAGGCCTTCCACGCCGTCTACGGGCAGCTCGCCACGCCCGGCGGCAGCCGTGGCTGTGTCAATCTGAGCCACGCCGACGCGCGGAAACTCTGGGGGGTCCTCCGTAAGGGTGACCGGGTCTACATCTGGGGAAAGCGGCCCGGGCACTGACACCTGAGAGACTGGGCGCGATGACTGAGACACCTCCGCCCCCCAGGGCCCGCGCCGAGATCGACCTCGGCGCGCTGCGTGCGAACGTCCGCACGCTGCGCGCCCGTGTCGCCCCCCACGTCCGGATCATGGCCGTGGTCAAGGCCGACGCGTACGGACACGGCGCCCTGCGCTGCGCCCGCGCCGCTCTGGAGGCGGGCGCGGACTGGCTCGGCACGGCCACCCCGCACGAGGCGCTCGCGCTGCGCGCCGCCGGGATCACGGACGTGCCCGTCCTGTGCTGGCTCTGGACCCCCGGGGACCCCTGGGACCAGGGCATCGAGGCCGGTCTGGACATGTCCGTGAGCGGGATGTGGGCGCTGGAGGAGGTCGTCGAGGCCGCCAGGGCGGTCGGGAGGACGGCCCGCATCCAGCTCAAGGCCGACACCGGGCTCGGGCGCAACGGCTGCCAGCCCGCGGACTGGCCCCAGCTGGTCGGGGCCGCCCTGAAGGCTGAGGTCGACGGGCACGTGAAGGTGACCGGCCTCTGGTCGCACTTCGCCTGCGCCGACGAGCCGCACCACCCCTCCATCGCCGCCCAGCTCGACGTCTTCCGCTCGATGCTGGACCACGCCGAGCGGGCGGGCGTCCGGCCCGAGGTCCGGCACATCGCGAACTCCCCGGCCACCCTCACCCTGCCCGAGTCCCACTTCGACCTGGTCCGGCCCGGCATCGCGATGTACGGGGTCTCGCCGAGCCCCGAGCTCGGCACCTCCGCCGAGCTCGGCCTGCGGCCCGTCATGTCGCTCAAGGCGAGCGTGGCGCTGGTCAAGCACGTGCCCGCCGGGCACGGGGTGAGCTACGGACACCACTACGTCACCGGGGGCGAGACCACCCTGGGACTCGTCCCGCTGGGGTACGCCGACGGGGTGCCCCGGCACGCCTCCGGGCGCGGTCCGGTCCTCGTCGCCGGCCGGGTCCGCACGGTGGCCGGGCGCGTCGCCATGGACCAGTTCGTGGTCGACCTCGGCGGGGACACCCCCGAGCCCGGCACCGAGGCCGTGCTCTTCGGCCCCGGCGACCGGGGCGAGCCGACCGCCGAGGACTGGGCGGTGGCCGCCGACACCATCGCGTACGAGATCGTCACCCGGATCGGGGCGCGCATCCCGCGCGTCTACCCGGGGGAGTAGCCCGCCATGGGGGAGTCGAGCGGGAGCAGCTGGCGGCGTGCCGGTTTCGCCGGTGCCGCGATAGGCGTCCTCGCCGCCGGAGCGGCCGCCGGGGTGGCCGTCGAGCGGCTCACCGTCGGCCGTTCCGTGCGGCAGAAGGCGCGGCTCGCGCTGGACGCCACCGGCCCGTACGGCGGGCTGCGGGGCACGCCCGGACGGGCGCTCGCCGACGACGGGACCGTCCTCCACTACGAGGTGGACGAGGTCGAGCAGGAGGCCTCGTCGGCCGGCCGCCGCCGACGGCTCTTCGGGCGGAAGGAGCCCGCCCCCGTCACCGTCGTCTTCAGCCACGGCTACTGCCTGAACCAGGACTCCTGGCACTTCCAGCGGGCCGCGCTGCGCGGTCTCGTCCGCACCGTCCACTGGGACCAGCGAGGCCACGGCCGCTCCGGGAGCGGGGCCTCCCAGGCCGGGCCCGACGGGGTGCCCGTCTCCATCGACCGGCTCGGCCACGACCTCAAGGCCGTCCTCGACGTCGCCGCGCCCGAGGGGCCGCTCGTCCTCGTCGGGCACTCCATGGGCGGCATGACGGTGATGGCGCTCGCCGAGCAGTACCCGGAGCTGATCCGCGACCGGGTCGTCGGCGTCGCCCTCGTCGGCACCTCGGCGGGGAAGCTGGCGGAGGTGTCGTACGGGCTGCCGCTCGCCGGCGTCAACGCCGTCCGGCGGGTCCTGCCGGGCGTCCTGCGGGCCCTCGGCTCCCAGGCGGAGCTGGTCGAGCGCGGGCGCCGGGCGACCGCCGACCTCTTCGCGGGGCTGATCAAGAAGTACTCGTTCGCGTCGAGGGACGTGGACCCGGCGGTCGCCCGCTTCGCGGAACGGATGATCGAGGCGACCCCGATCGACGTGGTCGCCGCCTTCTACCCGGCCTTCGCCGAGCACGACAAGGCCGCCGCCCTCGCCGCCCTGCGCGAGCTGCCGGTGCTCGCGCTCGCCGGGGACAACGACCTGGTCACCCCCAGCTCGCACACCGAGGCCATCGCCGCCCTGCTGCCGGACGCGGAGCTCGTCATCGTCCCGGACGCGGGCCATCTGGTGATGCTGGAGCACCCGGAGGCCGTCACCGACCGGCTGGCCGACCTGCTGGTGCGGGCCGGTGCCGTCCCGGCCGGGGAGCCCTTCCGCACGAGCTAGATTTGCCGGTATGGAAGCAGCGCACCAGCCCGTCTCCGGCGCCACCCCGCCCCCCTCCGGCGCCACCCTCTCCGTCGACTCCCCGCAGCAGATGCAGGAGCTCGGCCGCCGGCTCGCGAAGGTCCTCCGCCCCGGCGACCTCGTCATGCTCACCGGTGAGCTCGGCGCCGGGAAGACGACCCTGACCCGCGGCCTCGGCGAGGGGCTCGGGGTGCGGGGCGCCGTCACCTCCCCGACCTTCGTCATCGCCCGTGTCCACCCGTCCCTGGTCGGCGGCCCGGCGCTGGTCCACGTCGACGCGTACCGCCTCGGCGGCGGGCTCGACGAGATGGAGGACCTCGACCTGGACGTCTCGCTGCCCGAGTCCGTGATCGTCGTCGAGTGGGGCGACGGCAAGGTCGAGGAGCTGACCGACGACCGGCTGCACCTCCTCATCCACCGGGTGACCGGCGACACCGACGACGACCGGCGCACGGTCGTGCTGCGCGGGATCGGCGCGCGCTGGGCCGAGGAGGACCTCGCGCTGGTCTGAACGCACGTAGATTCCGACAACGTGTCGGGAAGGTGTTGCGTGGGTCCCACGAGCCGTGGTCACATGGATGCACGAGCTGGTTAGGTGTACCTAACCTACGGGAGGCATGCATGGCGACGCCCGAACGCGCGGAAACCGCCCGGGACCACGTCCCGATGAGTGAGCTGCTCGCGTCCTGCGCGGCCGCCCGAGCCCTCTCGACCCCACCGCCGGAGCCGTCCGAGCAGGGGGAAGGGGACGAGCCCGTACGGGACGAGGCGGCGTAGGCCCACGCCCCGGGCGGGCGGGAAGCGGGTCGGGCGACGAGCCCCGGGCGGGCGGCGGGCCGGTCAGGCGACGACGACGACCTTCGCGCCGATCACCGCGAACGTCCACATCAGATCGCCGTCGGCCCGCTTCATCCGGATGCCGCCGGTCTTCCGGGCCGGGTCCGGGGAGGGCGTCGAGCCGTCGACCGCCGCGCTGAAGCCGATCGCCACGTCCTGGGCCGTCGCGAACCGCACCACGTGCTCGATCTGCACGCCGTCCGAACCGCGCACCGAGCCCGAGCGCGAGGTCACCGTGTACGTGCCGGGGGCCGGGTCGACCGTGCTCGGCCACACCTTGAACGTACGGGTCACCTTGCCCGTCCCGTCCACGAGCCACACCCGGCGGTCGGTGAGCGCGTACACCACCCGCTCGCCGCTGCCCGAACCGACGGGGACGGCGAGGGGGTCCCTGGCCGGCTGCTTCGGGCCGCCGCTCGGCGAGGTCGCGGGGGCGGCCGTGCCCGAGGTCCGCGGCTTCGCCGACAGATCGGCCGGAGCGTTCGCCGAGGCCTGGTAGGCGAGGACGCCGACCGCGACGACGGCCGCCGCGGTGAGCCCGGCCACGAATCCCGAGCTGCTCCTTGCCACCGTGCCCACCTCTCGTACGTACGTATCGAAGGGTGACGGTAGCAGCCGCCGCCCCGAGGTTCGGGGCAGCATGCCCGGGAGCCGTAGGCTGTTCGCGTGCTGTTGCTCGCCATGGATACCGCCACCCCCGCCGTCACCGTCGCCCTCCACGACGGCGAGGCCGTCGTCGCCTCGTCGAGTCAGGTCGACGCCCGCCGTCACGGGGAGCTGCTGCTGCCCGCCGTCGACCGGGTCCTCTCGGAGGCCGGGCTGAAACTGGACGCGGTCACGGGGATCGTCGTCGGCGTCGGCCCCGGCCCGTACACCGGCCTCCGGGTCGGCCTCGTCACGGCCGCCGCCTTCTCGTCGGCGCTGGGCGTGCCGGTGCACGGCCTGTGCACCCTCGACGGCCTCGCGTACGCCTCCGGGATCGACGGGCCCTTCGCCGTCGCGACGGACGCGCGCCGCAAGGAGGTCTACTGGGCGCGGTACGCGGACTCCCGCACCCGTGTGGGCGACGCGGCCGTCGACCGGCCCGCCGAGATCGCCGAGGCCCTCGCCGGGCTCCCGGTCGTCGGCGCGGGCGCCCGCCTCTACCCCGAGGCCTTCCCGGACGCCCGCGACCCCGAGCACCAGTCGGCCGCCGCGCTCGCCGGGCTCGCCGCCGAGCGGCTCGCGGCCGGCGGGGACGGCTTCCTCGACCCGCTGCCGATGTACCTGCGGCGCCCCGACGCGCAGGTGCCGAAGAACTACAAGGTGGTCACCCCCAAGTGAGCGCCGCCGTGACCGGGGCCGTGCTGCGCGAGATGCGCTGGTGGGACATCGAGCCCGTGCTCGCGCTCGAAGCCGAGCTGTTCCCCGAGGACGCCTGGTCCGAGGGGATGTTCTGGTCGGAGCTCGCGCACGCCAGGGGACCGCGGGCCACCCGTCACTACGTGGTGGCGGAGGACCCCGCCGACGGCCGTCTCGTCGGATACGCCGGGCTCGCCGCCGCCGGCGGGCTCGGCGACGTGCAGACGATCGCCGTCTCCCGCGACCAGTGGGGCACGGGCCTCGGCGCCCGGCTCCTCACCGACCTGCTCAAGGAAGCCACCGCCTTCGAGTGCGAGGAGGTCCTCCTCGAAGTGCGCGTGGACAACACCCGGGCCCAGAAGCTCTACGAGCGCTTCGGCTTCGAGCCCATCGGTTTCCGGCGCGGCTACTACCAGCCGGGCAATGTCGACGCGCTCGTGATGCGACTGATCGTTCAAGGAACTGGGACTGAGATCTGATGGCTGCTGACGAACCGCTGGTACTCGGCATCGAGACCTCCTGCGACGAGACCGGCGTCGGCATCGTCCACGGGACCACGCTCCTCGCCGACGCCGTCGCCTCCAGCGTCGACACCCACGCCCGCTTCGGCGGCGTCGTGCCCGAGATCGCCTCCCGCGCCCACCTGGAGGCCATGGTCCCGACGATCGAGCGCGCCCTGAAGACGGCCGGGATCTCCGCGAGGGACCTCGACGGCATCGCCGTCACCGCCGGACCCGGCCTCGCGGGCGCCCTGCTCGTCGGCGTCTCCGCCGCCAAGGCGTACGCCTACGCCCTGGGCAAGCCGCTCTACGGCGTCAACCACCTGGCCTCGCACATCTGCGTCGACCAGCTGGAGCACGGCAAGCTGCCCGAGCCGACGATGGCCCTGCTCGTCTCCGGCGGGCACTCCTCGCTGCTGCTCTCCACCGACATCACCTCCGACGTGCGGCCGATGGGCGCCACCATCGACGACGCGGCCGGCGAGGCCTTCGACAAGATCGCCCGCGTCCTCGACCTCGGCTTCCCGGGCGGCCCGGTCATCGACCGGCTCGCCAAGGAGGGCGACCCCGGGGCGATCGCCTTCCCGCGCGGCCTCAGCGGCTCCCGCGACCCCGCCTACGACTTCTCCTTCTCCGGCCTCAAGACCGCCGTGGCCCGCTGGATCGAGGCCAAGCGGGCGGCCGGCGAGGACGTGCCCGTACGGGACGTCGCCGCGTCCTTCCAGGAGGCGGTCGTCGACGTGCTCACCCGCAAGGCCGTCCGGGCCTGCAAGGACGAGGGCGTCGACCACCTGATGATCGGCGGCGGCGTCGCCGCCAACTCGCGGCTGCGGGCCCTCGCCCAGGAGCGCTGCGAGCGCGCCGGGATCCGGCTGCGGGTGCCCCGGCCGGGCCTGTGCACGGACAACGGCGCGATGGTCGCGGCCCTCGGCTCCGAGATGGTCGCCCGGGGCAGGGCGGCCTCCGACCTGGAGCTGTCGGCGGACTCGTCCCTGCCGGTGACGGACCCCCACGTGCCGGGCCACTCCCACGACCACGACCACGTGCACGAGGTCAGCAAGGAGAACCTGTACTCGTGAGGCTCACGCTCATGTGGGAGGCCAGGGCCGCCCAGGGCCGGGGCGCCGAGCTCCTGGAGTGGGCGCGGGCCCAGGTCCT
This sequence comes from Streptomyces sp. NPDC004266, assembly GCF_042874095.1. Classification (NCBI taxonomy): domain Bacteria; kingdom Bacillati; phylum Actinomycetota; class Actinomycetes; order Kitasatosporales; family Streptomycetaceae; genus Streptomyces; species Streptomyces sp. NPDC004266. Next base: position 104,669 of record NZ_JBIAMM010000003.1, on the reverse strand, counting down.
CGCCCGTGAGCCGGTCCGCCGGGAGCTCTTCCGGGCCCCGCAGGACCGGGTCCTCGTCCTCACCTGGTGGGAGGCGGAGGCCTTCGACGCGGAGCTGCCCGAGCTGCCGGAGCCGGACGCGGAACTGATCAGCCGTCCGGTCCACCGCTGGCGCTTCGAATCGGTCGAATAAGCGGGGATCGAGCAACCTTTCGAGCCTCTCGGGCATCCCACAGCGCGTGAAGAAGACGATCGCGCTGTGGGCGGCCCTGACCACCGTCGCCCTCCTGGTGACCGGCTGCACGGTGGAGGAGCCCGCCGCCGCCCAGACCCCCGCCCCGGCGAGGACGACCGCCCCCGCGGCCGCACACGAGGCCCCCGAAGCCCCGGGAGCCGCCGCTGCCGCCGCGTACCGGAGATGGGGCCTGAAGCCCTTCGCCGCCCCGCCCGCCCCGCCGGCGGTCAAGCCCGTGGCCCGCGCGGCCGGCGGACCGGTGCCCGTCATCAGCGAGATACCCACCCGCGAGAAGATCGTCTTCATCACGATCGACGACGGGGCCGAGAAGGACCCCGAGTTCGTCACGATGATGAAGGACCTGAAGGTCCCCTTCACGATGTTCCTCACGGACGCCGCCATCCGCGCCGACTACCGGTACTTCGCGCCGCTCGTCGCCCAGGGCCACGGCCTCGCCAACCACACCCTCACCCACCCGAACCTGCGCACCCTCTCCCCGGAGGCCCAGCGCCGGGAGATCTGCGGCCAGCAGACGAGGCTGAAGCAGCGGTACGGCACGACCCCGCGGCTCTTCCGGCCGCCGTACGGCAACTGGAACGAGGCCACGCGCGCGGCGGCGGGGGAGTGCGGCCTCGACGCGATCGTGCTGTGGCGCGAGTCCATGCAGATCAAGAACATGCAGTACCAGCGCGGCGACCGGAAGCTGCACCCCGGCGACATCATCCTGGCCCACTTCCGGGGCCCGTCCGAGCTCAAGGGCCGGACGATGACCGAGACGACGGCGACGCTGCTGCGGAAGATCCAGGAGCAGGGGTTCACGGTGGCGCGCCTGGAGGACTACGTCTGAGAAGTTCTCCGGGCGCGGTGTCGATGCGGACGGATCCCGTTCGACGTATGTGTGGACGGCGGGGAACGGCCCCGCCCACCGCACACCGAGGAGTCGTCATGCCCCGCTTCCTGTCCCTCGTCCGCATCGAGGAGAACACCATCGACATGGAGAGCGCCGACCCCGGCTTCGAGGAGCGCATGGGCGCCCTCTTCGAGGAGATCACCAAGGCCGGCGCCATGGTGGACACCGCCGGGCTGAGGCCGACCGCCGAGGCCACCCGGATCAGCTGGTCGGACGGGAAGCTGTCGTTCACCGACGGCCCGTTCACCGAGACCAAGGAGGTCGTCGGCGGCTACGCGATGCTCCAGTGCAAGGACATGGCCGAGGCGGTCGAGTGGGGGAAGCGGTTCCTGGCCGTCCACCCGCCGCACTGGAAGGTCGGCCTGGAGGTCCGCGAGGTCGAGGAGATGCCGGAGGGCTGATCCGCACTGTGCTGTCATGTGAGACGTGACGGTGGAGAGCACGCTGGAGACGGTCTTCCGGATGGAGTCGGCGCGGATCATCGCCACGGTGACGCGGATCGTCCGGGACGTCGGCATCGCCGAGGAGCTCGCCCAGGACGCGCTCGTCTCCGCCCTGGAGCAGTGGCCGCGGTCGGGCGTCCCGGACAGCCCGGGAGCCTGGCTGACGGCCGCCGCGAAGCACCGTGCCGTCGACCTCGTGCGGCGCCGCGAGACGTACGCCCGGAAGCTCGCCGAGGTGGGCCGGACGCTCGACGAGGCGTCGTACGACCCCGAGCCGTCCGGCCCCGGGGACATCGACGACGACGTGCTCCGGCTCGTCTTCACCACCTGCCACCCGGTGCTCTCCGCCGACGCCCGCGCGGCGCTCACGCTGCGGCTCGTCGGCGGTCTGCGGACGGACGAGATCGCCCGCGCGTTCCTCGTGCCCGAGGCGACGGTCGCGGCGCGGATCACCCGCGCCAAGCGGACGCTCGCGAGGACGGGCGTGGAGTTCGAGGTGCCGTACGGCCGGGAGCGGGCGGCCCGCCTCGGCTCCGTCCTGGAGGTCGTCTACCTGATCTTCAACGAGGGGTACGCGGCGACCGCCGGCGACGACCTGCTCCGCCCCGGCCTGTGCGAGGACGCCCTGCGGCTCGCCCGGGGCCTGGCCGCCCTGATGCCGGGGGAGGGCGAGGCGCACGGCCTCTGCGCGCTCCTCGAACTCCAGGCCTCCCGCACCCCCGCCCGCACCGGCCCCGACGGGCTGCCGGTGCTCCTCGCCGAACAGAACCGCAGCCGCTGGAACCGGCTCCTCGTGCGCCGCGGGTACGCCGCCCTCGCCCGCGCCGGGGACGGCCGCGCCTACGGGCCGTACGCCCTCCAGGCCGCGATCGCCGCCTGCCACGCGCGGGCCGCCTCGTACGAGGAGACGGACTGGGCGACCATCGCCGCGCTCTACGGACGGCTCGGCACCCTCACGCCCTCCCCGGTGGTCGAGCTGAACCGCGCGGTCGCCGTGTCGATGACCGAGGGCCCCGCCGCGGCCCTGGCCCTCGTCGACGCCCTCGCCGGCGAACCGTCCCTCGCCCGCTACCACTTGCTCCCGAGCGTCCGGGGCGACCTGCTCGCCCGGCTCGGCCGGACGGAGGAGGCCCGCGCGGAGTTCGAACGCGCGGCCGCGCTCACGAGGAACGAGAGCGAGCGGGAACTGCTGCGGGGCCGGGCCCGGAAGTCGGGCCGGGCGTAGGGGAGTCGGGCCGGGCGTGGGCGAGTCGGGCCGGGTACGGGGGAGCCGGGCCGGGTGCGGGGGAGCCGGCGGCGGCGGGGTCCGCGCCGAGGAGATCCAGGGGGCGTCCGGCCCTTCCGGCGAGGCGCGCCTTAGGGTGCTGGGCATGTCCCCGCGCACCCCGCTCCCTCCTCCGCCCCCGCCCGCCGAACTCCGGAGCTGGCCCGACCGGGAGGCACGGCTCGCCGACCGGGCGCTGGCGCTCGACGAACTCGGCAGGCGGCTGCTCGGCGGCGGGCGGCTCGCGCTGTTCCTGCTCTGGTTCCTCCTGCTCGAACTGGGCTGGGCGCTGATCGGCGTGCTGCTCACCGCGATCGGCGCGCCGCTCGTCGACCCGATGACGGCGATGCTCGGGCTCTTCGCGGCGGTCCCCGGCATCGGGATCCTCGTCCCGGCCGTCTGGCTGACCGTCCGTAGCCTGCGGCGCGACCGGACCGTCCGTGAGCGCCTCGTGCTGTGGGCGGCCCTCGACCGGCACGGTCCGACGGACGCCCGGCTGCGCGCCCCCGTCCTCAGCGTCTGCTGGCTGCTGCTGTCCTTCGCGATGTGCGGGACGGGTCTCTGGCTGGGCTTCGCGGTCCCGGCGGGCGCCGGTCGGGACGACGGCTACGGCCTGGTCGCGTACGGCATGGGCGCCGCCCTGATCCTCTGGGTCACGGGGCTGACCGGCCTGGCGAAGGCCGTGGGCCACTACCGCTTCGCCGTGCGGCTCACCGCCCACCGCCCGCGGGCCGGCCGATCAGCATCGTCGGGGCTCCCGCGACCCGAGTGAGCAGCACCGTCGCGGCGTTGGGGCCCTTCGGCTTCACCTTGCGGCGGATCTCCTCGGGTTCGACCGCCGAGCCGCGCTTCTTCACGGTGAGGGTGCCGACCTCGCGCTCCCGCAGCAGCGCCTTCAACTTCTTCAGGTTGAAGGGGAGTTCGTCGGTGATCTCGTACGCGGCGGCGTACGGCGTGGGGACGAGCGCGTCCGCCGTCACGTACGCGATGGTCTCGTCGATCAGACCGCCGTCCAGCTCCTGGGCCACCTCGGCGACCAGGTGCGCGCGGATCACGGCGCCGTCCGGCTCGTACAGATAGCGGCCGACCGGGCGGACCGCCGGGTCCGGCAGCCCCCGGCCCGTCAGGGTGGTCCCGGAGGGCAGCAGCGTGGCCCGGCGGGCGCCCGGCTCCGTGCCGAACCAGAGCACGGCCTCCTTGACGTCCCCGCCGTCCGAGATCCACTCGGCCTCGGCCTCCTCGGGCACGGCCTCGTGCGGGATCCCCGGGGCGATCTTGAGCGCGGCGCGCGGGGCCTTGCGGGCCGCCTCGACCGCCCAGGAAAGCGGCGGGGAGTACGCCTCGGGGTCGAAGATCCTGCCCCGGCCGCCGCGCCGCGCCGGGTCGACGAAGACGGCGTCGTACGGGCTGGTGTCGATCTCGGTGACGTCCGCGCACCGGACCTCGATCAGCTCCGCGAGGCCGAGCGCCGCCGCGTTGGCCCGGACCGCCTCGGCGGTCAGCGGGTCCCGGTCGACGGCGAGGACGGAGATCCCGGCGCGGGCCAGCGCGATCGCGTCGCCGCCGATCCCGGAGCAGAGGTCCGCGACGCTGCCCACGCCCAGCGCCTTCAGCCGCGCCGCCCGGTACGCGCCGACCGAGGCGCGGGTCGACTGCTCGACGCCGTTGGGCGTGAAGTACATCCGGTACGCGTCCTCGGCGCCGAACTTCGCCACCGCCCGCTGCCGCAGCCGCGCCTGGCCGAGGGCCGCGCTGACGAGTTCGGCGGGGTGGTCGCGGCGCAGCCGGGAGGCGACCGCCAGCTCCTGGGCGGGGTCGTAGTCGCGCAGGGCGGCGAGGAGCGCCTGCCCCTCGGGGGTGAGCAGGGCGGCGAAGGAGGCGAGGTCGGTCACCCGTCCCATTCTGGGCCCTGGGGGGCTGTGGGCCGGCCGGGGGACGGTGGGCGCGGCACGGCGGTGTCGTGACCCGGAAGGAGCCCTCGCGCTGACAGGATGCGGCGCCATGCAGCTCGTACGACAAAAGGACTGGATGATGGCAAAAGGTGTGCACCGCTCCCGCCGGACGCTCGGGGCGGCGCTCGCCGTGGCCGCCCTCGCCTCCGCCGCCACGGCCTGCTCCGGCGGTGCCGAACCCGAGCGCGGCGCACCCGCACCCGCCCCCGCCGCCGCCGGGCAGCAGGCCCCGGCCGCCCGCGCCCTCGACGCGTACGTCGAGAGGGTCCGCGCCAAGCGCGCCGCCCGCGTGCTCGCCGCCAGGAAATGGGGCCTCGCCAAACCCCCGCTCGAAGCCCCCGCCCCGCCCGCGGTCAAACCGAGGATCACCACCCGCAAGGGCTTCGAGACGGACGGCGAGGGGCTGCCGCCCGTCTTCACCACCGTGCCCACCAAGCAGAAGGTCGTCTTCCTGACGATCGACGACGGCGCGGAGAAGGACCCCCGGCTGCTCGCGATGATGAAGGAACTGCGCATCCCCTACAGCGCCTTCCTCAGCGACTACGTCGTCAAGGACGACTACGGCTACTTCGCGAAGATGCAGAAGTCGCAGGAGTCCGGCGTCTCCCTGCACAACCACACCCTCCACCACCGCTACCTGCCCGCCCTCTCGTACGGCGAGCAGAAGCGCGAGATCTGCGGCATGCAGGACGTCATCCAGAAGCAGTTCGGCAAGCGGCCCCCGCTCTTCCGCCCGCCGTACGGCAACTACAACGAGGACACCCTGCGCGCCGCCAAGAGCTGCGGCGTCAAGGCCGTCCCGCTCTGGGCCGCCGAGGCCTTCCCCGACCACATGGAGTGGCGCGAGTGGGACCGGGACCTGCACCCCGGCGACATCGTGCTCACCCATTTCCGGGGCAAGGAGGACTGGAAGGGCACCATGCCGGACATGATCCGCCGTGTGATGAACGTGATCACGTCCAAGGGGTACGCGGTGGCGAAACTCGAGGACTACGTATGAGGTGGGTCGCCGCCCTCGCCGTGACCGGAGCGCTCCTCGCCCTCCCGGCCTGCGCCTCCTCGGTCGACCCGATCGAGCGGCTCGGCCGGAAGGCCGCGGAGCGGGTGAACCCCCGCCCCTCGCCGGTCCGGCACGCACGGGCGGCGGTGGACGCGAAGCGCTGCGAAGGGGCCCGGGCGCCCCGTGCGGTCACGCCACGGAGCGATGAATTGGCACTCCGCTTGACCGAGTGCTAATCGCGGTCATAGTCTCGGCTCTGGCACTCCCCACTGGAGAGTGCCAACACAGCGACGGGCAGGTCCGGCACCCGCGACGACGGATCCACCTGGTCGCCACCTCAGACAGTTAACCCCGTGAGATCTCCGAAGGGGGAGGTCGGATCGTGACGACCACCAGCTCCAAGGTTGCCATCAAGCCGCTCGAGGACCGCATCGTGGTCCAGCCGCTCGACGCCGAGCAGACCACCGCCTCTGGCCTGGTCATTCCGGACACCGCCAAGGAGAAGCCCCAGGAGGGCGTCGTCCTGGCCGTGGGCCCGGGCCGCTTCGAGAACGGCGAGCGTCTGCCGCTCGACGTCAAGACCGGCGACATCGTGCTGTACAGCAAGTACGGCGGCACCGAGGTGAAGTACAACGGCGAGGAGTACCTCGTCCTCTCGGCTCGCGACGTGCTCGCGATCGTCGAGAAGTAATTCTCCGAAGTACCGAAGTACCTGAAGCAGATGCTTTGAGCTGCGCCCCGAGGCCCCTTTCCCAGGCGCCCCGGGGCGCGGTTCGTTCCACCCGAATCCGAGAGGGCTGAACCGCTCCCATGGCGAAGATCCTGAAGTTCGACGAGGACGCCCGTCGCGCCCTTGAGCGCGGCGTCAACAAGCTTGCCGACACGGTGAAGGTGACGATCGGCCCCAAGGGCCGCAACGTCGTCATCGACAAGAAGTTCGGCGCCCCCACCATCACCAACGACGGTGTCACGATCGCCCGCGAGGTCGAGATCGAGGACCCGTACGAGAACCTCGGCGCCCAGCTCGTGAAGGAGGTGGCGACCAAGACCAACGACATCGCGGGTGACGGCACCACCACCGCCACCGTGCTCGCCCAGGCCCTGGTCCGCGAGGGTCTGCGCAACGTCGCCGCCGGCGCCTCCCCGGCCGCCCTGAAGAAGGGCATCGACGCCGCCGTCAAGGCCGTCTCCGAGGAGCTCCTCGCCACCGCGCGCCCGATCGAGGACAAGTCCGACATCGCCGCCGTCGCCGCGCTCTCCGCGCAGGACCAGCAGGTCGGCGAGCTCATCGCCGAGGCGATGGACAAGGTCGGCAAGGACGGTGTCATCACCGTCGAGGAGTCCAACACCTTCGGCCTGGAGCTCGACTTCACCGAGGGCATGGCCTTCGACAAGGGCTACCTGTCCCCGTACATGGTGACCGACCAGGAGCGCATGGAGGCCGTCCTCGACGACCCGTACATCCTGATCAACCAGGGCAAGATCTCCTCGATCCAGGACCTGCTGCCCATCCTGGAGAAGGTCATCCAGGCCGGCGCCAGCAAGCCGCTCCTGATCATCGCCGAGGACGTCGAGGGCGAGGCCCTCTCCACCCTCGTCGTCAACAAGATCCGTGGCACCTTCAACGCCGTGGCCGTCAAGGCCCCCGGCTTCGGTGACCGCCGCAAGGCGATGCTCGGCGACATGGCCACCCTCACCGGCGCCACCGTCATCGCCGAGGAGGTCGGCCTCAAGCTCGACCAGGCCGGTCTCGACGTGCTGGGCACCGCCCGCCGCGTGACCATCACCAAGGACGACACCACCATCGTCGACGGTGGCGGCAACTCCGAGGACGTCGCGGGCCGCGTCAACCAGATCAAGGCCGAGATCGAGTCCACGGACTCCGACTGGGACCGCGAGAAGCTCCAGGAGCGCCTCGCGAAGCTCGCCGGCGGCGTCTGCGTCATCAAGGTCGGCGCCGCCACCGAGGTGGAGCTGAAGGAGAAGAAGCACCGCCTGGAGGACGCCATCTCCGCGACCCGCGCCGCGGTCGAGGAGGGCATCGTCTCCGGTGGTGGCTCCGCGCTCGTCCACGCCGTCAAGGTCCTCGAGGGCAACCTCGACAAGACCGGCGACGAGGCCACCGGTGTCGCCGTCGTCCGCCGCGCCGCCGTCGAGCCGCTGCGCTGGATCGCCGAGAACGCCGGCCTCGAGGGCTACGTCATCACCTCGAAGGTGGCGGAGCTGGAGAAGGGCAACGGCTTCAACGCCGCCACCGGCGAGTACGGCGACCTGGTCAAGGCCGGCGTCATCGACCCGGTGAAGGTGACGCGCTCCGCCCTGGAGAACGCCGCCTCGATCGCCTCCCTCCTCCTCACCACCGAGACCCTCGTGGTGGAGAAGAAGGAAGAGGAGCCGGCGGACCACGGCCACGGCCACGGTCACGGCCACTCCCACTGAGGCGGCTGACCGACAGCTGAGGCCCGGTGCTCCCGTCGCGGGAGCACCGGGCCTCACCGCTTCCCTACGGCTCCACGGCGCCGAGCTGCCCCATGAGCCCGAGCATGTCGTACTGCCACCAGCCCTCGACGGCCTTGCCGTCCTCCCGGAACCGGTGGACGACCATCCCCGTCATGCTCACCTCCATCCCGGTCGGCTGGATGCCCATGAAGTCGCCGACATGGGTGCCCTTCCAGGTCCAGCGCGTGCAGACCCGGTCGCCGTCGGCGATCTGGTCCTCGACGGTGAAGCCGAAGTCGAACGCCGCCCGCCACATCTCGGCCTCGCGCCGCAGCGCGTCCATGCCGACCGTGTCGGTCGGGTTGCTCGGATCGTGGTCGTGGTACCCCTCGGCGAACACCTCGTCCAGCGGCGGGAGCTCCCCCGGCTCCGAGAGCAGCTCGAAGAACCGGCGGGAGGCCGCCTTGTACATCTGCTCGTCCCGGACCACGTCCAGGTCGGTGAAGGTCGGCATCTCGTCACAGAGCGCGACCATCTCGCGGAAGATCCGGTCGGTCTCGGGGAGCTGCGAATTCCGCATGGCCACGTCGTACGAGGGGAACTCGACGATCTCCACGACGTGGGAGGCGTCGGAACGGTCCTTGCCGACGATGCTGTGCGTCGCGGTCCGCTTGCCCTTGGTCTGCTCGACCCACCGGTCCATGAGCCGGTTCAGGTCCTCGACCCGGCTCGTCTTGCAGTCGATGATCTGCACGAATGTCATGACGCCTCCCGGCCCAGGTAGGACCTTTCCAGTTTAGGTCGGGGCGCGGGAGATGCCCTGGCAGCATGGGAACGTGGAGCGGGGGATCAGCGTCGACAACGGCGCGGGGAACGTGGTGATCGGCGACGGCAACGTGGTGGTGCCCGGCACCGGGGCGTGGCCGCCGGTCCGATCGGCTTACCGCGAACGGGTCGCGATCGGCGCACCGCCCGAACTCGTCGACAGGGAAGCCGAACTGGCGGAGCTCGCCGACTTCTGCCTGACGGGACGGGGCTGTCTGTGGTGGCGTGCCGACGCATGGGCCGGGAAGACCGCCCTGATGGCGTGGTTCGCCCTCCATCCGCCGGCGGGCGTACGCATCGTTCCCTTCCTCGTCACCGGCCGCTGGGCCGCCCAGAGCGACAGCACCGCGTACGTGGACGTCGTCCTGGAGCAGCTCGCCGAACTGGCCGGGCAGGGACTGCCGGCGCTGCTCACCCCCGCCACCAGGGAGGCCCACCTCCTGGGCCTGTACGACGCGGCGAACCGCGCCTGCGCCGAGCGCGGCGAGCGGCTCGTCCTCCTCGTCGACGGCCTCGACGAGGACCGGGGCGTGACGACGGGCCCCGACGCCCACTCGATCGCCGCCCTCCTCCCGTACGGCCTTCCGGTCGTCGTCGCCGGTCGCCTCAACCCGCCGCTCCCGCCCGACGTCCCCGAGGACCATCCGCTCCGGACCTCCGTGACCGTACGGATCCTCAGCCCGTCCCCGGCCGCCCGCGTCGTCCGCTCCGAGGCGGAGCGCGAGCTCAAGGGCCTGCGGAGCGCCCGGGGACTCCCGAGCGACCTGCTCGGTCTCCTCACGGCCGCGGGCGGCGGCCTCACGGCGGACGACCTCGCGGAGCTGACCGGGGAGGATCCCTACGAGGTCAGGGACCTCCTGCGCACGAGCGCCGGCCGCACGTTCGCACGGGTCGGTGACGCGTACCTCCTCGCCCACGAGGAGCTGCAGAACCTGGCGACGGAGATGGTCGGGCCGCGGGAACTGGGCCGGTACCGGGACCTCGTGCACACGTGGGCGGAGAAGTGGAGGTCCCGGGGTTGGCCGGAGGACACTCCCGCGTACCTGCTGCGCGGCTGGTTCCCCGTGCTGCGGGCGTGCGGTGACCTGGAGCGGATGGTGGGGTGCGCGCTGGACCGGCCCCGGCGCGACCGGCTCCTCGCCGCGACGGGCGGCGACCGGGCGGCCCTGACGGAGATCGAGACGACGGAAGCCGCTCTCGTCGACGCGGGCGTGCCCGACCTCCTCGACGTCCTGCGTCTCGTGATGGCCCGCGAGGAGCTCGTGGGCCGGAGCGACCGGATCCCGCCGACGCTGCCGTGGGCCTGGGCCAAGCTGGGCCGTTTCCACCGGGCGGAGGGTCTCGCCCGCAGCATCGTCAGTGACGACTGGCGGGCACGGGCGCTGGTGGACACGGCGGAGCAGCTCCACGACGCCGGGCACCCGTCCGACGCCGCCGCCCTGCTGGCCGCCGCGCGGGACGCCGCGATCCTGTGCGACAACGCGTTCGACGACGAGCGGGAGCGGTCGCTCGAAGCGGTCGCCCGTGGCTGGGCCCGCGTCGGCCTGCACGACGAGGCCGTCGAGACCGCTCGTCTGGTGGAGCACCCGTGGAGGAGGGCGGAGCTGCTCTGCGAGGTGTCCCGTACCGGTGTGGGGGCGGCGGGCGCGTGCGACCGGATCGTCGCCCTCAGCCGGGCCGAAGAGGACGCGACGGCACGGGCGTTGCTGCTGGCCACGGCCGCCGCGGGACGCGTGGGGCGGGGGGACGTCGAGGGGGCCCTGCGGCTCGCGGAGGAGGCGGGGCCCGAAGGCGAGATCCTGCCGTTGGCCCACATCGCCTCGGCCCTGCTGCGGGCCGGTGACGGGCGGGCGGCCGGGATCCTGGACCGCGTGGACGCGGCGGTGCGCCCGTCACCCGTTCTCGTCGGTGTGGTCGGAGCGTTGGCGGAGGGCGGTGAGTACGGTCGGGCGGTGGCGGCTGCGGAGCTGTTCGACGAACCGGAGCAGCGCGGCTGGTCGCTGCGCGATGTGGTCGCCGCTCTGGTGGCCGCCGGGCAGGGGGACCGGGCTCGCGCGCTCGCCGAGGATATCGAGGACTCGGAGGCCAGGGGGGCCGCGCTGCGTGAGGTCGTGACCGGTCTCGCCGCCGATCCCGCGGCCGCCGGGGAGCTCGCCCGGTCCATCGAGGACATCGGCGAGAGGGAGCGTGCCCTGCGCATCGTGGTGGAGGCGCTGGCGGAGGCGGGCGAGTTCGACCGGGCGGAGGCCCTCGCGCGGGGGTGCGCCCCGTTCGTCACGTTGTCCCGGGAACCGCTGGGTGTCGTCGTCGAGGCGCTGGCACGCTCCGGCGACCTGTGCCGAGCGCGTGACCTCGCGATCGACGTGCCGTACGGCAAGGGTGGATTCGCACTGGTACGCGGTGTGGTGGCGGGCTGCCTCGACGGCGGTGGGCGGCCCGAGGACGTCGCCGCGGCGGCGGAGCTCGTGGCGGAGGTGGAGTCCGGGGTCAGGGCGGATTCCCGGCCCGGGAGCCTCGACCTGTTCCATGCGGCGCTCGCGCTGGCGGAGGAGGGCTTCGTCGATCCGGCCCGTGATCTGCTGCGCGGTTTCGAGGGCTGGATGCAGCTGGCGGAGAGTCTCGACGAGGACGGACCCGACCCCATCGGCTGGAAGGTCCGCGCGGCTCCGGCGGTCGAAGCCCTGGTGCTGCTCGGGGAGTACGACCGTGTCCGCACCGCGCTGAGGGGGCTCACGCTTCTGCCCTCGACCTACGCGGCGGTGGCGAACTCGGTGCGGCGCCTCTCCCGCCGAGGACAGTTCGCGCAGGCCGAGGCGGTCGCGGAAGCCCTGGAGGAGGCCGAGCGGGAGCACCTGTGGAGCGTCCTGGCCGAGGGGGCCGCCGATCACGGGGACCCGGCGGCGGCGGAGTCGTACGCACGGCGCGTCGGCCCCGCGCACGAGCGGGTCGCCGCCTGGACCGCGGCCGCGGCGGCCTGGGCGAAGGCGGGGGAGGCGGAGCGGGCCGGAACCTGTCTGGACGAAGGGCTGCTCCACTACGAACCGGGCCCCTACGCCTTCACGGCCGTCCCGGGCATCGTCCGCGCCTTCTTCGCGCTGGGAGCGGAGGAGCAGGGGGACGCCCTGCTCGCGGACATCGCCGCCCGTGCGACGGACACGTCCCACTGGATGACCTCCGTGCTCCTCACGCAGACCGTTCACGGCCTCGTGGCGGCGGGCGCGTACGACCGCGCGCGCGGCTTCGTCCGGTCCCTCCCGGACGAGGACGGCGTCCTCCACGTGTGGATCACACTCGTCATGGCCCTTGCTGAGGCCGGGGAGCGCGACAGGGCGGCTGCCGAGATCCGGTCCAGGGGACTGCCCGACGACACGGAGGGCGTCGGCGGGATGCCGTTCGGGCTCGGCAGACTGGTACGGGTCGTCGATCCCGCACGCGGGCGGGTGCTGCTCGCGCGGCTCCTTCGGCAGCACGACCTCCAGGACCTCCTCGGCGACGTCCTCCATCTCGAGCCCGCCGCTGCTCTCCTGGTCGCCGAGACGTGCCTGCCCGGTTCTGCGGAGCGGGTCCGGACCCCCGGCGCGTCCTGAGGGGGCCCGGAAGGCCGTTACGCCGAGCGCTGGAGGTCCGAGGCCCGCACCTCCTCCGCGAACGGCTTGCCGAGGGCGTAGCGCGCCACCTCCTCGATCGCCTGGTCCGCCATGCGGTGGAGTTCATTGCCGAGGGAGCCGGCGACGTGGGGGGTGAGGAGGACGTTCGGGAGGGTCCAGAGCGGGGAGTCGGGCGGGGGGAGTTCCGGGTCCGTCACGTCGAGGATCGCGTGGAGGCGGCCCGAGACCAGGTGGGGGAGGAGGGCCTCCTCGTCGATCAGGGAGCCCCGCGCCGTGTTGATCAGGGTCACCCCGTCCGGCATCGCCGCCAGCTGCGCCGCGCCGATCATGTGGTGCGTGGAGGGGAGTTGCGGCGCGTGCACCGAGACGATCGTGCTGCGGGCGCAGAGTTCGTCGAGGCCGACGAGTTCGGTGCCGGGCGGCGCGGCCGTCACGTACGGGTCGTACAGCAGGATCTCGAAGTCGAAGGGGCGGAGGAGTTCGAGGACCCGGCGGCCGATGCGGGAGGCGCCGACGACGCCGATCGTGCGGCGGTGGTTGCCCCAGGTGGTGGACTCCTCCAGCCAGGCGTGGTCGGTGCGCAGTTCGGCGTACCGCTGGGCCGAGCGGAGGACCTGTTTTCCGGCGAAGAGGATGGCCGCCAGCGTGTACTCCGCGACGGGCAGCGCGTTGGCGGCGGCGGCCGAGGTGACGCGCAGGCCGCGTTCCCAGCAGGCGTCGGTGATGTGGTGCTTGACGGAGCCCGCCGCGTGGACGACGGCCTTGAGCCGTGGGGCCCGTGCCAGGACCTCCGCCGTGAGCGGGGTCGCTCCCCAGCAGGTCAGGAGGATCTCGGCCTCGGCGAGCGCGGCGGCGACCCGGGGGCCGGGGGCGGTGAGGTCGTGGGCGACCAGGTGGGGGTCGGTGTGCGCGAGCCGTGACAGGAGGGTGCGGTGGCCGGGCGTGAGGAGGCGTTCGTCGACTCCGGGGCCCATCGCGAGCAGGAGCGTCGGGCGGTGGTCAGTGGCGGGGTGCATGGTGGTCACAGGCCTTCCTCACTTGACGCTGCCGGCCGTCAGACCGGCCTTCCAGTGGCGCTGGAGGGAGACGAAGGCGACGACGAGGGGGACGACGGCGAGCAGGGATCCGGTGACGACGAGGGGGTAGAAGTCGGGTTCGGCGTGGGCGTTGCTGTTCCACGCGTACAGGCCGAGGCTCAGCGGGTAGAGCTTCTGGTCCGAGAGCATCACCAGGGGGAGGAAGAAGTTGTTCCAGACGGCGGTGAACTGGAAGAGGAAGACGGTCACGAAGCCGGGCATGACCATGCGCAGGCCGATGGACCAGAAGACGCGCATCTCGCCGGCCCCGTCGATACGGGCGGCCTCCAGGGCCTCGTCGGGGATGTAGCCGGCGCAGAAGACCCGGGAGAGGTAGACGCCGAAGGGGTTGACGAGGACGGGGATCAGGACGGCCCAGTAGGTGTTGACGATCCCGATCTCGCTGGCCAGGAGGTACATCGGCAGGGCGAGCGCGGTGGTGGGGACGAGCACGCCCAGGAGGACGAGGCCGAAGAGCTTCTCCTTGCCGCGGAAGTCGTAGACGTGGAAGGCGTATCCGGCGGCGACGCTGATGAGGGAGCAGGCGAGGGCGCCGATTCCCGCGTAGAGGAGGCTGTTGGCGTACCAGTGGAAGTAGACGCCGTCGTTGTACGCGGCGAGCCGGGAGAGGTTGCCGCCGAGGTCGAAGCCCTCGAAGGAGAAGGCGTCTCCGGCGAGGAGGCCGCCGGCGTCCTTGGTGGCGGCGGTGAGCAGCCAGACCAGAGGGAAGAGCATGTAGACGACGGCGAGCACGAGGGCGCCGTTGACGGCCGCCTTCGAGAGCCATCGGCCGGGGGTGCGGGGCCGGCTCACGCGGTCTTCTCCTTCCGGGCCGTGCCCGCCTTGCGGCGGCCGGTCAGCCGGGTCACCGCGAAGGAGAGCAGCGCCGCCGTCAGGGCGAGGAGCACGGAGGCCGCGGCGGCGAGTCCGTAGTCGTTGCGGTCGAAGGCCGCGGTGTAGGCGTACATGTTCGGCGTCCAGGTGGAGGTGACGGCGGAGCCGGTGCCCTTGTTGAGGATGAGGGGCTCGGTGAAGAGCTGGAGGGAGCCGATGATCGTGAAGAGGCCGACCATCGCGAGCGAGGCCTTGACGAGCGGGACCTTGATGGCGAAGGCGATGCGCCAGGCGCTCGCGCCGTCGACGGTGGCGGCTTCGAGGACGGAGCGGTCGATGGCCTGGAGGGCGGCGTAGAAGATGACCATGTTGTAGCCGAGCCACTCCCACAGGGCGATGTTGACGACGGAGGGCAGGGTGCCCTCGGGGGAGAAGAAGTCGAAGCCGACGCCTCCGGCGTCCATGGCCTGCACGACCGGGCTGAGCTGGGGCGTGTAGAGGTAGACCCAGATCAGGGCGGCGATGATGCCGGGGACGGCGTGCGGCAGGAAGAGCGCGAGCTGGAAGAAGCGGCGGGCGCGGGCGAGCGCCGAGTCGAGCAGGAGGGCGAGGCCGAGGGCTCCGGCGAGCAGCAGGGGGATGTAGAGCAGGCAGTACCCGAGCAGGACGCCGAAGCCTTCGAGGAAGGCCCGGTCACCCAGCGCCGCGGTGTAGTTGTCGAGTCCGGTGAAGACGGTCTCGGTGCCGCCGAATCCCAGTCCGGACTGCTTCTCGGTGAAGAGGCTGAGCCAGACCGCGTATCCGATCGGCACCACCATCACCGCGGTGAACAGGACGAAGAAGGGGGTCAGCAGGAGCGTGGCGGCGCGGGTGCGGGCCTTCACCGGGTCAGCCCTCGACCTTCAGGCCGCGCTTGGTGAGTTCGGCGACGGTGGCGTCGTGGCCGGCCTTGACGGCGTCGGCGATGGACGGGCCGCCCCGGGCGATCTTGCCGAACCGGTCCTTGATCGCGGTGTTGGTGGTGCCGGTGGTCGGGCCCCAGGACCAGTGGGGGTTGATGGAGGCTCCGGCGGACTCGAAGAGGGCGTAGATGTCCTGGCCGCCGTAGTAGCCGGCGTCGAAGGCCTTCTTGGCGACCGGGCGCAGGGCCGCGGCGGCGGGGAAGGCGGAGGAGGTGCCGGAGGCGATCCGGGCCTTCACGCCCGCCTCGGTGGTGGACATCCATTCGGCGAAGGCGACGGCGGCGGCCTTCTGCCTGCTGTCCTTGGTGACGGCGAAGGAGGTGCCGCCGAGCATGCCGCTGGCGGGCTTGCCGTCCCAGGTGGGGACGGGGGCGACGGCCCACTTGCCGCTCAGCTCGGGGGCGTTGCCCTTGAGGACGCCCGCGCCCCAGGAGGCGCCGAGGTAGCCGATGGTGGTGCCGTTCTTGAGGGAGCCGACCCATTCGGGGCTGAAGGAGGCGTCCTTGTGGACGAGGTCGGCGTCGAGGAGGCCCTGCCAGTAGGCGGTGACCTTGGTGGTGGCCGGGTCGGTGGTGTCGATCTTCCAGGTGTCGTTCTCGGCCTTGAACCACTGGGCGCCGGCCTGCCAGGCCATGGCCTCGAAGGTGGTGGGGTCGTCGGGGAAGAAGGTCGCGATGCGGGCCTTGGCGTCGGCCTTCTTGACCTGTTCGGCGGTCTTCTTGAACGCGTCCCAGGTGGTGGGGACCTGGAGCTTGTACGTGGCGAAGAGGTCCTTGCGGTAGAAGAAGGCCTGCGGGGCGGCGTCGAAGGGGACGGCCCAGGACTTCCCGCCGAGGGTGGTGAGCTCGACGGACTGCGGGAGGAGCTTGGCGCGGTCGGCCTCGGTGAACTGGTCGCCGATGTCCTGGAGGGCGCCGGAGCTCACGAACTCGGGGAGCGAGGCGTACTCGATGGAGACCAGGTCGGGGGCGTTGCCCGCCTTCACGGCGTTGGAGATCTTGGCGTAGCCGCCGGCGGTGCCGGAGGGGATCTCCTCGAACTTCACCTGGATGTCGGTGTGGGAGGCGTTGAAGGCGTCCACGACGTCCTTGGAGCCCTTGGCCCAGCCCCAGAAGGTGATGGTCACGGGCCCGTTCGGCTTGCTTGCGGTGTCGTCACCGCCGCCGCCGCAGGCCGTGAGGACGGCCAGGGCGGTGGCGGTGCCGGCTATGACGCGGGACGTTCTGCTCCAAGTACGGGTCACGGCACGGCTCCTGAGGGCGGGCGGCTGGAGGTTGTGGCCGTGATCCTGTGACCGTTCATGACCGAAGTCAAGAGCGAAAGATTGATTGATCGAAAAAAGATCAGATCGAAGGTGCGGGACCGCCCGCGGAGCCCCCGGTGGAACCGCTCGCGGAGCCCCCGGTGGAGCGCGCCCCGCACGAGTCCCGCACCCGCAGCCGCGGCAGCAGGCTCAGGTGCCGCCGCGCGGCCTCCTCCTCGGCCCCCTCGGTGAGCCGCTCCACGAGCAGTTCCGTGGCGTGCCGCCCCACCTGACGCTTCGGCGGCGCGACCGCCGTCAGCGGGGTGTCGGCGAGGGCGGCGACCTCGTCGTCGTACGCGATCAGGGCCAGGTCCTGCGGCACCCGCACGCCCAGCTCGGCCAGGCGCTGCACGATCTCGATCGCGTCCACGTCGTTGTGGACCAGGGCCGCGCTCGCCAGGCCCGAGCCGACGGCCTCGTGCAGCGCCCGCACCGCCCGCTCGAAGCCCTCCGGGTCCGCCTCGGCCGGTACGGAGTCGATGACCGGGCGCGGCTCCTTCAGGCCCAGCGTCCCCAGCGCCTCGGCGTAGCCCGCGCGCACCGCGAGCGCGGTCGGGGAGTCCCGGCGGGCCACGAGCAGCGGGGTCGCGTGGCCGAGCGAGAGCAGATGGCGCAGGGCGAGCAGCACGCCGTGGGCGTGGTCGGAGGAGACCCGGTCCAGGCCGTCGAGCGGGCTGCCGGGCTCGGCGCGGCGCTCCAGGAGCACGGCCGGCACGGGCAGTTCGGCCAGCCAGTCCCCGTACGCGAGCCGGTCCTCGGGCCCCCGCCAGCCGGGCGCGACGAGGACGCCCTCGGCGCCGGCCGCGAGGAGGCCCTCGGTGCGGGCGCGGTCCTCCTCCGGCCGGTAGTCGGAGATGCGCAGCACGAGCCGCGCCCCGGCGCGGGCCGCCGCCTCGTGCGCCCCGCGGATGACCTCGGCGAAGTAGTACGTGGCGGAGGGGGCGAGCAGGCCGAGGACCAGGCCCTCGCCGGGGCGTCCGCCGCCGGGGCCGCCCTGTCGCCGGGGCCAGGAGACCTGGCCGTGCACCCGGTCGAGCAGGCCCCGGCCGGCCAGGACCTCGACGTCGCGGCGGGCGGTGACGGGGGAGACCCCGAGGCGTTCGGCCAGTTCGGAGACGCGGGCGGTGCCGCGCTCGCGCACCAGGGCCAGCAGTCGGTCGTGTCGTTCGGCAGCACTCTCGCGCACGGCGCGGTTCCCCCTCGCGGTGGTGGTGGTCCGTGGATCCCGGTGGTGCGGCGGCTCCGTCGGTGCGTCGGCTCCAGCGGTCCGTCGACCCCGGGGTGGGCCACCCTAACCCAGAAATGATCGAACGACGGGAGTTTCGATCATTCGCTCCGAATCTCTTGACGTTCGATCGGAGCCTGTTCAGGATTCCCGACGACGCAGAGGTCGCCGCAGGGAGCCCCAGGGAGCATCATGCCCACGCCGCCCGAGAACCGTGAGCTCAGCCCGCACACCGGCTGGACCCGTGCCCACTGGGAGGCCACCGCCGACCGACTCCTCCTGGACGTACGTCCGTTCACCTCCCCGGGCCACGGCCTCATCGACCTCCCCGGACCCCGCCCCAGCTGGTCCGGTCCCCGTTCCGACGGCCTGGAGGGCTGGGCCCGCACCTTCCTCCTCGCCGCCCTCCGCGTCGCGGGCGCCCACGGCGAGGACCCCCACGGCCACCTCGACCGGTACGCCTCGGGGCTCACCGCCGGCACCGAGAAGCCGGGCCGGGACGACCGGGACTCCTGGCCCCCGATGGCCGACACCCGCCAGGCGGTCGTCGAATCCGCCTCGATCGCCCTCGGCCTCCGCCTCACCCGCCCCTGGCTCTGGGACCGCCTCGACGACCGCACCCGACAGCAGGCCGTCGACTGGCTCCTCCCCGCCCTCGGACCGTCCCCCGTCGACAACAACTGGTGGCTCTTCGGCCTCACCGTCGCCGGCTTCCTCCAGGACGCCGGAATCGAGACCGACCGTGCCGCCGCCACCGTCGACCGCTCCCTCGCCCGCGTCGAGGACTGGTACCTCGGCGACGGCTGGTACAGCGACGGCGACAACCGCGCCTTCGACCACTACAACGCCTGGGCCCTGCACTTCTACCCCGTCCTCCACGCCCACCTCGCCGGCGACCGGGAACTCCTCGACCGGTACGGGCCCCGGCTGCGGGCCCACCTCGACGCGTACGTCCACCTCTTCGACGCGAACGGCGCCCCCGTCCCGTACGGGCGGTCCCTGATCTACCGCTTCGCCGCGGCCGCCGCCCCCTGGCTCGGCGCCCTCACCGGCCACACCCCGCTCACCCCCGGCGCCACCCGCCGCCTCGCCTCCGGCACCCTGCGGTACTTCCTCGACCGCGGCGCCACCGACGAGCGCGGGCTGCTCGGCCTCGGCTGGCACGGCCCGTACCCGCCGCTCGTCCAGGAGTACTCGGGACCCGGCTCCCCCTACTGGGCCTCCAAGGGCTTCCTCGGCCTCCTCCTGCCCGCCGGCCACCCCGCCTGGACCGCCCCCGAGGAACCCCTGCCCGCCGAACGCGCCGACACCGTCCGCGCCTTCGCCCCCGCCGGACTGCTCGTCCAGACCACCGCCGCCGACGGACTCGTACGCCTCCACAACCACGGCAGCAACCACGTGCACAGCGCACCCGGCGAGGAGGACGACCCCGGCTACGCCCGCCACGCCTACTCCACCCGTACGGGACCCACCACCGGGCCCGCCCCCGCCGACAACCACTTCGCCCTGATCGTCGACGGGAAGGCCACCACCCGCGGCCCCGCCGCCCCGGCCGGCACCGGCCCCGACCGGGCCGCCTCCCTCCACCACCCGCTGCCCGGCGTCCGGGTCCTCTCCGCGACCCTCGTCCACGGCCGCGCCGAGCTCCGCGCCCATCTCGTCCTCGGCGCCCCGGAGGGGACCCCCGTACGGCAGACCGGCTGGGCCGTCACCCCCGAGGGCCCGCACGCCCAGCTCCACCCGGTCCACGGCTACCGGCCCGGGACCACGGAACTCCCCACCGGGGAGACCCTTCAGGGTCCCGGCAGCCGCACCCTCGCCCTGCACGGCGCCACCAGCGGCCCCGCGTCGCTCTTCGTCGCCCTCGCCTCCCTCACCGCCGAGCCCGACCCCGCCCCCGTCTCCGACCTCGCGAACGTCCGGACCGACGGACACCTGGTGACCGTGACCTGGCAGAACGGCACCACCGCCCGACTGAACCTTGACCTGGAGTGCGGCGGGGCGCCGGTTCGATAGGTCGCACGTTCTGCTGATCGCCGGCGAACGCGCGCCACGTCCGTAGGGCCATGGAGCGGGCGCCGCCGAGGCCGACCGGGCCGCCGGCGGGCGCTACCGCGGCCCGTACTTGCGGCCCGCCTTGGAGGAGACCCCGCCGAGCAGGCCGCGCGGCGCCAGCTTCACCACACCCATGAGGGCCTTGTAGCGGGGGTCCGGGATCGACAGCGTCTTCCCCCGCTCCAGGTCGGTGAGCGCCGCCGCCACCAGCTTGTCCGCGTCGAGCCACATCCAGCCCGGGATGTTGTCCGTGCCCATCCCGGCCCGCTCGTGGAACTCGGTCCGCACGAAGCCGGGGCAGAGCGCCATCAGCCGCACCCCGCTGCCCGCGAGGTCCCGCGCCGCGCCCTGCGTGAACTGCACGACCCAGGCCTTCGAGGCTCCGTAGGTGCCGCGGGGCACGAAGGCCGCCACCGAGGCGACGTTCACCACGGCGCCCCGGCGGCGGTCCTTCATCGAGGCGGCGGCGGCCGAGGTCAGCCGCAGCACCGCCTCGCAGTGCACCGTCAGCATCTTCAGCTCGTCGGCCATGGAGACTTCCAGGAAGCGGCCCTTGTTGCCGAAGCCGGCGTTGTTCACCAGCATGTCCACCGGCTGCTTCCGGTCCGAGAGCCTGGCCTCGACGGCGGCGATCCCGTCCTCCTCGGAGAGGTCCGCCGCGAGCACCTCGGCCTCCACGCCGTGCCGGTCGTGCAGCTCGGTCGCCTGCTCCCGGAGCCGCTTCACGTCCCTGGCCACGAGCACGACGTCGTGGCCGTCCGCCGCCAGTCTCCGTGCGAAAGCGGCCCCGATGCCCGCGGTGGCGCCCGTAATCAGTGCAGTCGTCATACGGGCAACCTAGTGCCTGTCCTCCGGGCCGGTCCGGGCCCGTGGGGCCCCCGCTCCCGCGCCTAGGCCGTCGCGTACTTCTCCGTGTACTGGCGGGCGAGCGCGAGGAGCCCGGACTCCATCCACTCGGCGGCGGCCAACGTGGAGGGCAGCAGGGCGCGTTCGGTGGTCGCGGCGCGGTGGAGGAGCGCCACGGTGATGTCGTGGTCGGGCCGGTGCAGCACCGTGATCGGGTCGCCGGCCCGCACCTCGCCCGGCACGATCACCCGCAGCAGCGCGCCGGGGCCGGCCTCCGACCGCGTGAACCGCTTCACCCAGCCCTTCTCCTCGACGAAGCCCGCGAACGTACGGCACGGGATGCGGCCGCCGGTCACCTCCAGGACCACCTCCTCGCCGATCCGCCACCGCTCGCCGATCAGGGCCCCGTTCACGTCGAGGCCGCGGGTGGTGAGGTTCTCGCCGAAGGAGCCGTTCGCCAGTTCGCGGCCGAGCTCCCGCTCCCACAGGTCCATGTCCTCCCGGGCGAAGGCGTACGCGGCCCGGTCGTCGCCGCCGTGGAAGCGCAGGTCGCAGACCGCGTCCCCGGCGACCCCGCTCGCCCCGACACCGGGCGCCCCCGGCGCCTCGATCCGCACGGGCCCCTCCACCGGGCGCTTGTCGATGCCCGTCATCCCCGAGGCGGCGTCCGTGTACTCCACGGCCCTGGCGCGGCCCACATTCACACTCAGCAAGGTCATGCGGGCACTGTACGGGCGGTGATCTCAAAGGCGCCCGTGAAAATGGGCAGCTTCACCCAAGAGTCGCTTATGCTGGACGCATGATCGAGGCCCGCCACCTCCGCGTCCTGCGCGCCGTCGCCGCCACCGGCTCCTTCTCGGCCGCCGCGCGCGAACTGGGTTGCACCCAGCCCGCCGTCAGCCAGCAGATGAAGGCGCTCGAGTCCTCCGCCGGCACGCCGCTGCTGATCCGTACCGGACGCGAGATGCGCCTCACCCAGGCCGGCGAGGTCCTCGTCCGTCACGCCTCCGGCATCCTCGCCGGGCTCACCGCTGCCGAGGAGGAGGTCGCCGCCATCGCCGGGCTCCGGGCGGGCCGGGTCCGCCTGGTCTCCTTCCCGAGCGGCAGCTCCACCCTCGTGCCCACCGCCCTCGCCGCGCTGCGGGCCGCGCACCCCGGCACCCGGGTCTCCCTCGTCGAGGCCGAACCGCCGCGCTCGATCGAGATGCTCCGTGAGGGCGACTGCGACATCGCCCTCGCGTTCCGGTACGGGGCCGGGCAGGACGAGTGGGACGACCTGGTGGTCCGCCCGCTCCTCGCCGACCGGCTCGTCGGCCTGGTGCCCGAGGGGCACCGGCTCGCCGGGGCCGGAGCGGTCGGCATCGCGGAGCTCGCGGACGAGCCCTGGATCGCGGGCTGCCCGCGCTGCCGCCGCCAGCTCGTGGACGTCTGCGAGGACGCGGGCTTCACCCCCCGCATCGACTTCGCCACCGACGACTACCCGGCCGTGGTGGGGCTGGTCGGCGCCGGTCTGGGCGTGGCCGTCCTGCCGGAGCTGGCCATCGAGTCCGTACGCCCCAAGGGTGCGCGGACCGTGGCCGTGGAGCCGGCCGTGGAGCGGGAGATCGTGGCCCTGACGCTGCCGGACCTCGCGCAGGTCCCGGCCGTCGCCGCCACGCTCGACGAGCTGGTCCGCGCCGCCGAGCGCGCGTAACCGCGCCGCCACGCGCGTGCGGCCTGGCGGGTTCGCACCGCCGTGCGTGCGGCCGTGTCACGCCGCCACGCGTGCGCGAGCGATTCACGGCGTACGCGGGCGCGTGGTTCCGTTCCTCGTCCAACTGGTGCTCAACGCAACAGAGAAACGTTCCTTCACATACGTTCCCCGAGCGATGTCATGGTCGTCATGGAAGTCGCGGACGCGCCGGACGCGGCCGACGCGGAGGTCGGCGCCGTCGCGATCAGGCGATTGCGCGCGCGTCCCATGAGTTCTTCGCGTTCGTCCTCGGTGAGGCCGCCCCATACGCCGTAGGGCTCCCGCACGGCGAGTGCGTGTGCCGCGCACTCCGCGCGCACCGGGCACCGCATGCAGACCTCTTTCGCCGAGTTCTCACGCGCACTCCGTGCCGCGCCGCGCTCTCCCTCGGGGTGGAAGAACAGGGAGCTGTCGACCCCGCGGCAGGCCGCGAGGAGTTGCCAGTCCCACAGATCGGCGTTGGGTCCGGGAAGGCGGGAGAAATCTGCCATTGCGCTTGTCCCCTTGAAACCGTGTCGAACGGATAGGTGGGCGGGTGGATGGCTGATGGCCGGGCTCCTCGGGTCCCGACGGGTCCGGGTTGCTACACCTACTGTCGAAGTAGATGTAAATATGACTCATTGCGAATCTAGTCACAGACACCGCGAAAAGGGAAGAAAACCCGCCAAATGGGGCAGAGCTTGCGATGTTTGGGCGAACGGGCTGCGTCGCTCTCCTCTGCGCACGCTCCCTCACGTAGAGTGCCGAAGACGCCGTCCGACCCGTAACTCTTTCGAGTGACCGTCGTTGAGAGTGCGGAGGCGGTTGGAGGAACAAGCGATCGGGCACATGTCCGAGAGCGTCAACCGCACAGGTGACGATACGTACAGCCCTGGAGGCTCAAGGTGACGCGCAACAGCTGCGAGAGCCGCGGAGGTCAGGCATGACATCCGTCCTCGTCTGCGACGACTCCCCGCTTGCCCGAGAGGCGCTCCGCCGCGCGGTCGCGACCGTGCCCGGCGTCGAGCGCGTGACCACCGCGGCCAACGGCGAGGAAGTCCTCCGCCGCTGGGGCGCGGACCGCTCGGACCTGATTCTGATGGACGTGCGCATGCCCGGCCTGGGCGGCGTGGAGACCGTCCGCCGGCTGCTCTCGGCGGACCCCGGCGCCCGCATCATCATGCTCACGGTCGCCGAGGACCTCGACGGCGTCGCGCTCGCCGTCGCCGCGGGCGCCCGCGGCTACCTGCACAAGGACGCCTCGCGCGCCGAGCTGCGGGCCACGGTCACACAGGCGCTCGCCGACCCGACCTGGCGGCTCGCCCCCCGCCGTCTCCGCTCGGCCGAGATGGGCGCCGCGCCCACCCTCACCGCGCGCGAGATCCAGGTCCTCGAGGGCATGAGCCACGGCCGGTCCAACGCGGAGATCGGGCGCGAGCTCTTCCTCTCCGAGGACACGGTCAAGACGCACGCCCGGCGCCTCTTCAAGAAGCTCGGCGCCTCCGACCGGGCGCATGCCGTCGCGCTCGGATTCCGCTGGGGTCTGGTCCGCTGAATCGCAGGTCACCTGCCGTCTCCCCGTCCTCGCCCGCGTCCGTCGTGGGGTGGACGGGGTGGGCTTGTGTCACTTCCCCGCGGAATGCCGCATCCTTGAGATGTGGAGTTCCTCGGGGACGAGTCGATCGAGCGGGAGGGGAGGGCGCGGGAGATGAGTGCCGGCGCACCTGCTCATAACGCTTCGGTGCACAACTACGGACGCGGTGCCGCGAACCGAGAGGCGTCGGGGCACCATGGAGCGATGCGCGACGACGAGACCGTGGGTTCCCCCATGCCTGCCGGGCAGGGGGAGATCGGCGCGCTCGTGCACCGCGCGGTCGACGGCGACGCGCAGGCCACCCACGACCTGCTCGCGCGCGTCCACCCGCTCGCCCTGCGGTACTGCCGCACCCGCCTCAACCGGCTGCCGGGCGACGCCCGGCACTTCGTCGAGGACCTCGCCCAGGAGGTCTGCGTCGCCGTCCTGATGGCGCTGCCGCGCTACAAGGACACGGGCAGGCCCTTCGAGGCCTTCGTCTTCGCCATCGCCGGGCACAAGGTCGCCGACCTCCAGCGGGCCGCCATGCGGCACCCGGGGTCCACCGCCGTGCCCTCCGACGAGATGCCCGAGCGGCCCGACGACTCCCTCGGCCCCGAGGAGCGCGCCCTGCTCAGCGACGACGCCGAGTGGGCCAAGAAGCTGCTCGCCAACCTCCCGGAGAACCAGCGCGAACTGCTCGTGCTGCGGGTCGCGGTCGGACTGACCGCCGAGGAGACCGGTCAGATGCTCGGCATGTCCCCGGGCGCCGTCCGGGTCGCGCAGCACCGCGCCCTCAGCCGGCTCCGGGCGCTGGCCGAGCAGTAGCCCGACGGCACGCGCACCGGCCAGTGGCCCGACGGCACGCGCCCTGGCCGACCAGTAAGCCTTGCCGGGCGCCGTCGTCCCTTTCGTACACGTGTGAACGTCCAAAGCTGCCCGCTGATCTTGCTCGTGGAATGAGACACGGCTCCAGGCCGTTAGCATGGACATCCCGCACCGATCAAGGCCATTTGGGAAGGTGTCATGACTGCCAACGTCGACGGAGTGCCCGAGAAATTCGCGACACTCGGGCTGACCTACGACGACGTGCTGCTGCTGCCCGGCGCGTCCGACATGGCGCCCGACCAGATCGACACCGCCTCGTACATCTCGAAGAACGTGCGGGTGAACATCCCGCTGCTCTCCGCCGCGATGGACAAGGTCACCGAGTCCCGCATGGCGATCGCCATGGCGCGACAGGGCGGTGTCGGTGTGCTGCACCGCAACCTCTCCATCGCCGACCAGGCCAACCAGGTCGACCTGGTGAAGCGGTCCGAGTCCGGCATGGTCACCGACCCGATCACGGTCCACCCGGACGCCACGCTCGCCGAGGCCGACGCGATCTGCGCCAAGTTCCGCATCAGCGGCGTCCCCGTGACCGACCCGGCCGGCAAGCTCCTCGGCATCGTCACCAACCGCGACATGGCCTTCGAGACGGACCGCGACCGCCGGGTGCGCGAGGTCATGACCCCGATGCCGCTGGTCACCGGCAAGGTCGGCATCTCCGGCGTGGACGCCATGGAGCTGCTGCGCCGCCACAAGATCGAGAAGCTGCCGCTGGTCGACGAGGCGGGCGTCCTCAAGGGCCTCATCACGGTCAAGGACTTCGTCAAGGCCGAGAAGTACCCGAACGCCGCCAAGGACAAGGAAGGCCGGCTGATCGTCGGCGCCGCCGTCGGTGTCGCCGGTGACGCGTACGAGCGCGCCCAGGCCCTGATCGAGGCGGGCGTCGACTTCATCGTCGTCGACACCGCGCACGGCCACTCCCGCCTGGTCGGCGACATGGTCGCCAAGATCAAGTCGAACTCCTCGGTCGACGTCATCGGCGGAAACGTCGCCACCCGCGACGGCGCCCAGGCGCTGATCGACGCCGGTGTCGACGGCATCAAGGTCGGTGTCGGCCCCGGCTCCATCTGCACCACCCGCGTGGTCGCCGGCATCGGCGTCCCGCAGGTCACCGCGATCTACGAGGCCTCCCTCGCCGCCAAGGCGGCCGGCGTCCCGGTCATCGGCGACGGCGGTCTGCAGTACTCCGGCGACATCGCGAAGGCCCTCGTCGCCGGCGCCGACACGGTGATGCTCGGCTCGCTGCTCGCGGGCTGCGAGGAGTCCCCGGGCGAGCTGCTCTTCATCAACGGCAAGCAGTTCAAGTCGTACCGCGGCATGGGCTCGCTCGGCGCCATGCAGTCCCGCGGCGAGCAGCGCTCCTTCTCCAAGGACCGCTACTTCCAGGAGGGCGTCGCCTCCGACGAGAAGCTCGTGCCCGAGGGCATCGAGGGCCAGGTGCCCTACCGCGGCCCGCTCGCGGCCGTCGTCCACCAGCTGGTGGGCGGCCTGCGCCAGTCGATGTTCTACGTCGGCGGGCGCACGGTGCCGGAGCTCCAGGAGAACGGCCGCTTCGTCCGGATCACCTCGGCGGGCCTCAAGGAGAGCCACCCGCACGACATCCAGATGACGGTCGAGGCGCCGAACTACAGCAGGAAGTAACAGAGCGCGACGCGTGGGGGCGGTTCCGGCATGTGGCCGGAGCCGCCCCTCACGCTTGTGTCGGGGATACTGGTAGGCGCAGACGTAGAGGGAAAGGCCACACATCGTGACTGAGATCGAGATCGGGCGCGGCAAGCGCGGCCGCAGGGCGTACGCGTTCGACGACATCGCCGTCGTGCCGAGCCGGCGCACCCGGGACCCGAAGGAGGTCTCGATCGCCTGGCAGATCGACGCCTACCGCTTCGAGCTGCCGTTCCTGGCCGCCCCGATGGACTCGGTCGTCTCGCCGCAGACCGCCATCCGCATCGGCGAGATGGGCGGCCTGGGCGTGCTGAACCTGGAGGGTCTCTGGACCCGGTACGAGGACCCGCAGCCGCTCCTCGACGAGATCGCCGAGCTGGACGAGGCGACCGCGACCCGCCGCCTGCAGGAGATCTACGCCGCGCCGATCAAGGAAGAGCTGATCGGGCAGCGCATCAAGGAGGTGCGCGACTCCGGCGTCGTCACCGCCGCCGCGCTTTCCCCGCAGCGCACCGCGCAGTTCTCCAAGGCCGTCGTCGACGCCGGCGTGGACATCTTCGTCATCCGCGGCACGACGGTCTCCGCCGAGCACGTCTCGGGCGCGGCCGAGCCGCTGAACCTGAAGCAGTTCATCTACGAGCTGGACGTCCCGGTCATCGTCGGCGGCTGCGCCACGTACACCGCGGCCCTGCACCTGATGCGCACCGGCGCGGCCGGCGTCCTGGTGGGCTTCGGCGGCGGCGCCGCGCACACCACCCGCAACGTCCTCGGCATCCAGGTCCCGATGGCGACCGCGGTCGCCGACGTGGCCGCGGCCCGCCGCGACTACATGGACGAGTCCGGCGGCCGGTACGTGCACGTCATCGCCGACGGCGGCGTGGGCTGGTCCGGCGACCTGCCGAAGGCGATCGCCTGCGGCGCCGACGCCGTGATGATCGGCTCCCCGCTGGCCCGTGCCACGGACGCGCCCGGCAAGGGCCACCACTGGGGCATGGAAGCCGTCCACGAGGACGTGCCGCGCGGCAAGCTGGTCGACCTGGGCATCGTCGGCACCACCGAGGAGATCCTCGCGGGCCCGTCGCACACCCCGGACGGCTCGATGAACTTCTTCGGCGCCCTGCGCCGCGCGATGGCCACCACGGGCTACAGCGAGCTCAAGGAGTTCCAGCGCGTCGAGGTCACCGTCGCGGACGCCCAGCACAAGCGCTGAGCCCGTTCCGTACGTTTCCGAAGGGCCCCGCACCGTCCGGTGCGGGGCCCTTCGGCTCGTCACAGGCGGTGGGCGGATCCCGCGGGGGTGGCGCCGCGGGTGTCGAGGAGGAGCTGCGCCTTCACCGAGAGGCCCTGCAGGTCGTACGTGCGGTGGTGCTGGAGGAGGACCGTCAGGTCGGCGTGGGCGGCGGCCTCGTAGAGGGAGTCCGCGCGGGGGACGGGCAGGTCGCGGACGCGCCAGTCGGGGACGTGGGGGTCGTGGTAGCTGACGGCGGCGCCCAGGTCCATGAGGCGGCGGGCGATCTCGTCGGCGGGGGAGCCCTGCCGGTCGGGGAGGTCGGGCTTGTACGTGATGCCCAGGAGCAGGATCCGGGCGCCGCGGGCCGACTTGCCGTGCTCGTTGAGGAGGGTGGCGGCGCGCTGGACGACGTACCGGGGCATGCGCTCGTTGACCTGGCCGGCGAGCTCGACGAGGCGGAGCGGGCGGTGGGCGCCGACGGTGTCGACGGGGACGCCGTGGCCGCCGACGCCGGGTCCGGGGCGGAAGGCCTGGAAGCCGAAGGGCTTGGTCTCGGCGCAGCGGATGACGTCCCACAGGTCGACGCCGAGTTCGTGGCAGAGGACCGCCATCTCGTTGACGAGGGCGATGTTGACGTGCCGGAAGTTGGTCTCCAGGAGCTTGACCGTCTCCGCCTCGCGGGGGCCGCGCGCGCGTACCACCTTGTCGGTGAGCCGGCCGTAGAAGGCGGCCGCGGACTCGGTGCAGGCCGGGGTGAGGCCGCCGATGACCTTGGGGGTGCCGGCGTAGCCGTGGGTGCGGCTGCCGGGGTCGAGGCGGCCGGGGGAGTAGGCGAGGTGGAAGTCGCGCCCGGCGCGCAGGCCGGATCCCGCCTCCAGGGTCTCGCGGAGGAGGCCCTCGGTGGTGCCCGGGGGGACCGGGGACTCCAGGAGGACGGTGGTGTGCGGGCGCAGCCGGGCGGCGAGCGTGCGGGCGGCGTCGGTGACGGCTGTGAGGTCGAGCGTCCGGTCGGGACCGAGTGCGGTGGGGGCGCAGAGGACGGCGGTGCGGACCCGGCCGAGCTCGGCGGGGTCGGTGGTCGGCCGGAAGCTTCCCGAGAGCATCCGGCGGATCTCGGGGGCGGTGAGGGAACCGTCGACCGGGGAGCGGCCGGCGGCGAGTTCGGCGACGGGGTGGGGGTCGGTGTCGTAGCCGATGGTGTCGATGCCTGCGGCGGTGGCGGCCTGGGCCAGGGGGAGTCCGTGGGGGCCGAGGCCGATGACGGCGAGATCAGCGGGCATGAGGGGGTGGGCCGTCCTTCCCGATAGCCGGAGGGAACGCGACGCGCAAGCCCGGTGGACAGAACGGGTCGAGCGCAATGTCAGACTAGGCGTAAATATGACCGATACGCGGCATTGTGGGCCGAAGATCGCCGAGTGTTATCCACAGGTCGGCGGCGAGGCGGTGGCTGAAGTCGCGGGAGCGGGCCAGAATCGAGCTGTGAGCCGGACCACACGGGCCCGGTTCGCGGCTTGTGCGCGTCCCGCCCGCGAAGAGGTGCGGCGGCGTACGGAGTCCGTGCGGGACAGACGGGGGACGACGGGAGGCAGCAGCGTGAGGACAGCGACACTGGGACCCGCCGAGCGCGCCGAGGCGCTCGCGGCCATGGCCGAGCGAGAGCTGGACGTGCTGGTCGTCGGTGCCGGAGTGGTCGGCGCCGGGACCGCCCTCGACGCCGTCACCAGAGGACTCTCCACCGGTCTCGTGGAGGCCCGCGACTGGGCCTCCGGCACCTCCAGCAGGTCCAGCAAGCTCATCCACGGCGGCCTGCGCTATCTGGAGATGCTGGACTTCGCCCTGGTGCGGGAGGCGCTCAAGGAGCGCGGACTGCTCCTGGAGCGGCTCGCACCCCACCTGGTGAAGCCGGTCCCCTTCCTCTACCCCCTCCAGCACAAGGGCTGGGAGCGGTTCTACGCCGGCTCGGGAGTCGCGCTGTACGACGCGATGTCGCTCTCCTCCGGCCACGGCCGCGGACTCCCCGTCCACCGGCACCTCTCCCGCCGCGGCGCCCTGCGCGTCGCGCCCTGCCTGAGGAAGGACGCCCTGGTCGGCGCCCTGCAGTACTACGACGCCCAGATGGACGACGCCCGCTTCGTCACCACCCTCGTGCGCACCGCCGCCTCCTACGGCGCCAGGGTCGCCAGCCGGGCCCGCGTCACCGGCTTCCTCCGCGAGGGCGAGCGGGTCGTCGGCGCGCGCGTCCAGGACGTGGAGGCCGGGATCGCGTACGAGGTCCGGGCCAAGCAGATCGTCAACGCCACCGGCGTGTGGACGGACGACACCCAGGCCCTCATCGGGGAGCGCGGCCAGTTCCACGTCCGCGCCTCCAAGGGCATCCACCTCGTCGTCCCCAAGGACCGCATCCACTCGACCACCGGACTGATCCTGCGCACCGAGAAGTCCGTGCTCTTCGTCATCCCCTGGGGACGCCACTGGATCGTCGGCACCACCGACACCGACTGGGACCTCGACAAGGCGCACCCCGCCGCCTCCAGTGCCGACATCGACTACCTCCTGGAGCACGTGAACACCGTGCTCGCCACCCCGCTCACCCGGGACGACGTCCAGGGCGTCTACGCCGGGCTGCGCCCCCTGCTCGCCGGCGAGTCCGACGCCACCAGCAAGCTCTCCCGCGAGCACACCGTCGCCCACCCGGTCCCCGGCCTCGTGGTCGTCGCCGGCGGCAAGTACACGACGTACCGCGTGATGGCGAAGGACGCCGTCGACGAGGCGGTGCACGGCCTCGGCCCTGGGGTGTCCCCTGCACGAAGTGCTTGGGGAAGTGTCGCCCCCTGCGTCACCGAGGACACCCCGCTCCTCGGCGCCGAGGGCTACCGCGCCCTGTGGAACGCGCGGGCGAGAATCGCCGCGAGGACCGGGCTGCACGTCGTCAGGGTCGAGCATCTCCTCAACCGCTACGGCTCCCTGACGGAGGAGATCCTCGACCTCGTCGAGGCCGACCCGAGCCTCGGCGAACCGCTCGCGGCGGCCGAGGACTACCTGCGCGCCGAGATCGTCTACGCCGCCTCGCACGAGGGCGCGCGCCACCTCGACGACGTCCTCACCCGGCGGACCAGGATCTCCATCGAGACCTTCGACCGGGGCACGCTCAGCGCCCGCGAGTGCGCGGAACTCATGGCTCCGGTCCTCGGCTGGGACGGGCGCCAGATCGAGAAGGAGGTCGAGCACTACGAGAAGAGGGTGGAGGCGGAGCGGGAGTCGCAGCGGCAGCCCGACGACCTGACCGCGGACGCCGCACGGCTCGGGGCGCCGGACATCGTGCCCATCTGACAGGACGTCCGGGGGGCCGCCTCCGGTGGGAACCTCGGGGGCGCGCGGAGGCGTCGTATCCCGGAGTACGGACCCGGGGGCGTCACCCGCCCCGAGGTGAGAGACAATGGCCTCTCTTCCAGGGCGGGTTACCGCATCGCGCGGGAAGCGGCAGACGCGGCGAAGATCAGGGATCGCAGAGGGGACGCATGTCGGAGGCGGAGCAGTCGCGGGACAAGGCGAGGGACCCCAGGCGGGACGCCGCCGCGGGGGCCGCGACCGACGGCGACCGAGGAGCGGTTCCGGCCGCGCGTGAGCCGGAGCGAGACACGAAGGACGCGCAGGTCAGCCGGGGTGCGCAGAGCCCGGAGGGGGTGCGGGAGCCGGGGCGGGACGTCGAGGACGCGAAGCCCGCGGAGCCCGCGGGGCCGACGGCGTCCGGGGGGTCCGCGGCGTCCCCGGCGGCTGCGGGGTCAGCGCCGGACGCGACGGTTCCGGAGTCCGGGAAGTCCGGGAAGTCTGTGGAGTTCGCGAAGTCCGCTGCGCCCGCGAAGCCTGCGGAGTCCGGGGAGTCCCCGAAGTCCGCGGAGTCCGTGAAGTCCGCACCGGAGGCGGCGGTTCCGGCGGCCCGGGGGGCCGGGTCGGACATGAAGGAGCCTCAGGATGCCCCGTCCGCCCGGGCGACGGGCGCGAGCGCGACGGCTTCGGGTACGACGGGTTCGGGCGCGACGGGTTCGGGCGCGACGGGTTCCGGGGCCGGTGGTGGTGACGCCGTCGTGGCCGGGCGGCTGCGCGGCACCGAGCCCTCGACCGGACGCGCCGGTTTCGGGGCCGGTGACGGCGACGGCGAGAGCGACCGCCGGACCGGTCCGGCCACGCCGCGCGGCGGCGACAGGTTCCGCAAGGCGCCGGTCGGCGAGGGACGACTGCTCGCGGGACGCTACCGGCTCGGCGCGGTCCTCGGGCGCGGCGGCATGGGCACCGTGTGGCGCGCCGTCGACGAGACCCTCGGCCGCACCGTCGCCGTCAAGGAACTCCGCTTCCCCACGAGCATCGACGAGGACGAGAAGCGACGCCTCATCACCCGGACCCTGCGCGAGGCGAAGGCCATCGCCCGGATCCGCAACAACGGCGCCGTGACCGTGTACGACGTCGTCGACGAGGACGACCGCCCGTGGATCGTCATGGAGCTCATCGAGGGCAAGTCGCTCGCGGACGCCATCCGCGAGGACGGCACGCTCACGCCCCGGCGCGCCGCCGAGGTCGGCCTCGCCATCCTCGACGTGCTGCGTTCGGCGCACCGCGAGGGCATCCTGCACCGCGACGTGAAGCCGTCCAACGTCCTGATCGCCGAGGACGGCCGGGTCGTCCTCACCGACTTCGGCATCGCCCAGGTGGAGGGCGACCCCTCCATCACCTCCACCGGCATGCTCGTCGGCGCCCCCTCGTACATCTCCCCGGAGCGCGCCCGCGGCCACAAGCCCGGCCCGGCCGCCGACATGTGGTCGCTGGGCGGCCTCATCTACGCGGCGGTCGAGGGCAGCCCGCCGTACGACAAGGGCTCCGCCATCGCCACCCTCACGGCCGTGATGACCGAGCCGGTCGACCCGCCGAAGAACGCCGGCCCCGAGCTGGAGCAGGTCATCTACGGCCTGCTCGCCAAGGACCCGGCGCAGCGGCTCGACGACGCCCGCGCCAGGGTCCTGCTGCGGGCCGTCCTCGACGCGCCCGAGCCGGCGCCCGCGGCCTCGCCCGAGGTCACCACCGTCGTACCGCTGCCGCCGCGCCCCGAGCGGGCTCCGGCGGCTCCGGCGGCCGAGAAGGGCCCCGACGCGGCCGCGGACCGGATGCGGGGCGCGCTGAAGTCCGTGCGGAACGCGGCGGCCTCCGCGAAGGCCGAGCCGACGCAGGCCCCGAGGCTCGCGACCGAGCCGCTGCGCGGCGGCGGCAAGCCCGCCCCCGCCCGAGCGCCGCTGACCGACGTCGTGCCGCGCCGCACCCTGGTGATCATCGCCGCGGTCGCCGTCCTCGCCGTGCTCGGGACGATCCTCGCGGTCTCCCTCGGCGGCGGGGGCGACGAGGGCGACCAGGGCAAGGGCGACGGGGGCACCACGGCCTCGGCCGGCGCCACGGCCGGCGGCGACGGCTCCGGGGGCGCCGACGGCTCCGGCGGTTCCGGCGGGGCCCAGGGCCAGTCCTCGGGCGGCCCCGGCCAGCAGGGCGGCGTGCAGCCCGGCGACAACGGCAGCACGGGGTCGACGGGCGCCGACGGCACGACGGGGGCCGCGGACGGGCGGAACGGCACCACGCCCTCCGGCAAGCCCGGCGGCGACGCGGGCACACGGCTGCCCGCCGGCTACGCCCTCGTCACCAACGGCCCGCTGCACTTCTCGATGGCGATGCCGGCGTCCTTCAGGCAGCGCTCGATCCCGGGATACTCGCTCGGCGCGATCTTCAGCGAGAGCGGCGGCTTCCCGCGCGTCCAGGTCGACTACAACGGCAGCCCGAAGGACGACGCGGCGAGCGCCTGGGAGCTGGCCAGGTACGGCGTGGCCGCCACCAGCCAGGACTACCGGCACATCGGCATCAGGCCCGTCTCGTACAAGGGCTACCCGACCGTCGCCGACTGGGAGTTCGAGCGCACGCAGAAGGGCATCCGTGTCCACGTGCTCAACCGCGGCTTCAAGGTGGACGCCACGCACGGCTACTCCATCATGGTCAGCTGCGCGGCGGACGAGTGGAACGGCGCGGAGTGCAAGACGCTGCGGGAGACGGCGTTCGCCACGTTCAGCCCCAAGGACTGACCGGTGCCACGTATCGTGAGGTTCGAGGACCGAACACAGCCGAACAGAGCCGACAACTGCGCGGTGCCGGACCGGAACTGACGGACTCGTGCGATCCCCGGGGATCCGCGGGTCCACGGGGGACATCGTGCGCGCGTGGGGAGGCGTCGTGGACGACTACGCGGGAAGGGTGCTCGCCGACCGCTACCGCCTGCCGCTGCCACCGGCGGACGCCGACGCGTACGAGCCGGTGGAGACGCGCGCCTTCGACACGTACAGCGGGCAGGAGGTCCTGGTCCGCCAGGTGCCGCTGCCGGAGTT
The DNA here is from genome assembly GCF_042874095.1 of Streptomyces sp. NPDC004266. Classification (NCBI taxonomy): domain Bacteria; kingdom Bacillati; phylum Actinomycetota; class Actinomycetes; order Kitasatosporales; family Streptomycetaceae; genus Streptomyces; species Streptomyces sp. NPDC004266. The sequence continues at coordinate 70,235 of NZ_JBIAMM010000003.1, read as the reverse complement.
CGTCGACGCCGAGGTGCTCGACGGGCAGGGCGGTCCCGCCGATCCCCACGGCGGTGCGGGCGCGGCCACCCGCCGGCCGACCGAACCCGTCGTGCGCCGGGCCGTCGAGGCCGCCCAGGCCGCCGCGCAGATCCCCGACCATCCCCTTCTCGACCAGGTCTTCGACGTCTTCGCGGAGGCCGGCTCGCTGTGGATAGTGAGCGAGCGCGTGGCGGCCAGACCGCTGGCCGCGCTGCTCGCCGAGCGGCCCCTCAACCCGTACCGCGCGGCCGAGATAGGCGCCGACGTCCTCACCGCCCTGCGCGCCCTCCACGCCCACGGCTGGGTGCACCGGAACATCACGGCCCGGACCGTGCTCGTCTGCGACGACGGCCGCGTGGTCCTCAGCGGCCTCGCGGTGGGCGCCGCGGAGGAGGCCCTCTGCGGCTACGCGACGGTCCCGGAACCGCCGGACGAGTTCGCACCGCCGCCCCCGGCGCCCGAGCGCGAGGCACACGGGCCGACGGCACCGGGCCAGGGCGCTCACGCGGCTGATCCGTACACCGCCGATCCCTACGCCCCTGAGGAGTACGGGGAGGAGGAGTACGGGACCGAGGAGTACGGGGCGGAGGCGTACGGCTCCGAGGGGTACGGGCTTGAGGAGCACGGCTCCCAGGGGTACGAGACGGAGGAGTACGACTCCGAGGGGTACGGCTCCGAGGGCTACGGCGCCGAAGGGTACGGATCGGACGGGTACGCGTCCGACGGGTACGGCTCCGAGGCGTACGAGGCGGAGGCGTACGAGGAGGGCGAGGTCGAGGCGTACGAGGAGGGCGACGAGGACGGGGAGGCCGACGGGTTCGACGGCGAGCCGTACCCGGACGACACCGGCACCGGTCACGGCCCCGACGGGCCCGCCGCCCCCGACTCCTACGGCGTCGACCCCTACGGGCGGGCCACGCCCGCAGTCGCCGAGACACGGCCCCTGGCCGCGCCGCCCACCGCCGACGTGCGGGCCGCGCGGGCCGGGGCCATCGCCGCGTACCGCGCCGGCGCGCGAGCCGCCGCCCGCCTCGGCGAGACCGGCGCGCTCCCCGTCCAGCGCCCCGCGCCGCCGGAGTCGCCCGGCCCGCCCCCGCCGCCGACGGCGCAGGCGTCCGGCGCGCCCGAACCGCAGTGGTGGGCGCGGGTGGCCGAGGACGAGGACGACGAGGACGACGGCGACGAGCCGTACGGCGGCGGCCCCCAGGCCGGCCCGCCGCGCGTGATGCTGGCCGGCAGCTGGAGCGACGGCCCGCACGCGGCGCGCGACGGCTCCGGGCCGATCCCGGCCGGCGGCGGCCCCCTGCTGCCCGGTTCGGGCCGTCCGGCCCTGCCCGCCGGGTACACCGCGGCGACCCCGGACCCCACGCTCCCGGTCCCCGTCGGCGCCCGGGGCGAGGCGCCGCTCGCGATCCCGGCCCAGGCGCACCGGGGCCCGGCCACCCGCCTCGCCGCCGAGCGGGCCCGCCAGACCCGGATCGCGGTCGTCGGCGCCGTGACCGAGCGCTGGGCGCCCGAGCAGGCCGGGCCCGTGCACGAGAACTGGCGCCTCGCCCCGCCGATCGGCCCCGCCACCGACCTGTGGGCGCTCGGCGCGCTCCTCTACCGGGCCGTCCAGGGCCACGCCCCGTACCCCGAGGACAGCGCGAGCGAGCTGGTCCAGCTGGTCTGCGCCGAGCCGCCGGCCTTCGCCGAGGAGTGCGGGCCCCTGCGCCCGGTCGTCGAGTCCCTGCTGCGTCAGGACCCCACCGAGCGGCCCGACTTCGAGGAGCTGCGCGGCTGGCTGCGCTCCCTCGTCCGCTCGGCGCCGGAGCCGGACGCCGGGCTCGGAGCCGTACCGCTGCCGTCCTTCGACGAGGCGCGGCTGCCGATCGTGCGCCGGCGCGGCGAGCTGGTGCGCCGGTGGCGCGGGGGAGCGGGGGCGGGCCGTCACCGCCACAAGCGCGGCAAGGACCCGCGCCCCGCGAACCGGGTCGAGGCCCCGCGGGGACCCGTACGGGACGACGGGTACGACCAGGAGCACGGCTACGAGTACGGCCGGGAGCACGGCTCCGCGCGCGTGCGGCCCGATCACCGCGAGGAGTTCCGCGAAGGGGCCCGCGGGGGGTTCCCCGAAGAGTTCCGCGACGAGTTCGACGGGGAGATCCCGCAGCGCGCCCCCCGCGCGCCCCGGTCCTCGGCGCGCCCGTCGTCCTCCCGGACCCAGGACTCCCCGCGCTCCCTGGGGCGTACGCTCCTGATCCTCGTCTTCCTGCTGCTGGTGGGAGCCGTCGCGTACGCCGTCCTGTTCATGCCGGGGAAGGAGGAACGGCCCGCCACGCCGACGGCGCCCACGACCGCGACGGGCTCGGCGCCCGGCCCCTCCGCGACCACGGAGCCGCCCGCCGGACCGAGCGCGAAGCCGACCGCGGGACCGGCCACGAGACCGGCCACCACCCCGCCCCCGGCGGCCCCTTCGGCTCCCGCGCTCGCCGCCGGGTACGACCTGCGCCAGGACCCGGAGGGCTTCCGGATCGGGGTCCCGAAGGGGTGGCGGCGCAGCCCGATCAACGACGCCGGACAAGTGCGCTACACCGGCGGCGACTTCACGCTGATCGTCGTTCCCGGCCGGGACAGCGTCCGGGACAACGGCGCGGACCCGCTGGAGTACCAGAACGCCAAGGAGCGCGAGCTGGCGCCCTATCGGTCGTCCAGCTGGTCGCAGGTGGTGAGGGCGCGCCGGGTGGACATCGGCCGGACTCCGACGGCGGAGGGCGACTACACCTGGCTGGACGGCACGGGCCGCGAGGTGTTCGTGCGCAACCTCGCCCTGATCGACGGCGGTCGGTACCACGTCGTCCAGGTCATCGGACCGGAGAGCGAGCGCGACAAGGTGTCCGAGGTCTACGAGCAGGCCACGAAGGCGTTCCGTCCGGGACGGTGATACGTATGTCCTACCGGCCCCCGGTCACAGTGCTGTTCCTATGACCGCCCCGAGGTTCCGTCGCCCGCACCCCCCTCCGTAACCTGGCTTCAGAAGGAACGGGCGGGGGCAAGTGGAACATTCTCAGAGCACAGGGGCGGGGCTGCTGCTCGCCGGTCGCTACCGGCTGGGCGAGTCCATCGGGCGCGGCGGCATGGGCAAGGTCTGGCGCGCGCACGACGAGGTGCTGCACCGCGTGGTGGCGGTGAAGGAGCTGACGGCGGGTCGTTTCGTGGCCGAGGCCGACCGGCTCGTGCTGCACGCCCGGACGCAGAAGGAGGCGCGGGCCGCCGCGCGGATCACGCACCCGGGCGTGGTGACCGTCCACGACGTCCTGGAGCACGACAACCGGCCGTGGATCGTGATGCAGTACGTCGACGGGCCCTCGCTCGCCGACGCCGCCAAGGAGGCCGGCACGATCGAGCCCCGCGAGGCGGCCAGGATCGGGCTGCACGTCGTCGGCGCCCTGCGCGCGGCGCACGCGGCCGGGGTGCTGCACCGGGACGTCAAGCCGGGCAACGTGCTGCTCGCGCGCGACGGGCGCGTCCTCATCACCGACTTCGGGATCGCGGCGATCGAGGGGGACTCCACGATCACGCGGACCGGCGAGATCGTCGGCTCCATCGACTACCTGGCGCCCGAGCGCGTGCAGGGCGGCGACCCGGGTCCCGCCTCCGACCTCTGGTCCCTCGGCGCCACGCTGTACACGGCGGTGGAGGGCACCTCGCCGTTCCGCCGCACCTCCCCGATCAGCACCATGCAGGCCGTGGTGACCGAGGAGCCGCCGCATCCGGAGAAGGCGGGGCCGCTGGCCTCCGTCATCGTGGCCCTGCTGCGCAAGGACCCGGCGCAGCGGCCGCGCGCGGACGAGGCCGAGCGGATGCTGCTCGACGCGATGGAGGGGCGCGCGCCGACGGCGGCGCAGGCGTACGTGCCGACCCAGCGCGTGGCCATGGAGGACCTGGACTCGGCGGTGGGCGCGCACGGCCCGGGCGGCGACGCGCGTAGCGCGGACGCCGTGGGCGGCGGTACGGGTACGGGCACCGGTACGGAGAGCCTGACGCCCGGCGAGCCGCGGAAGGCCACCGCGCAGTGGCCCCATCCGCCTCACCAGTCCGACCAGGCCCTTCTGTCGCACCAGCTCCAGGCCCAGCACCAGCCCCAGGCCCAGCTGTCACACGTACCCCCGCAGCACCCCACGCTCGTCCCCGCCTCCCCGCCCGCCTCCGGCCGTGGCCGCTGGCGCACCGCCGTGCTCGCGGCGCTGCTCGCCGGTGTCGTCGCGGGCGGTGCCGTCTTCGCCGCCATGAACCACGCGGGCGGCGACCGCGGCGGCGGCGACGGCGGGCGGGCGACGGCGACGTCCCCCGCCGCCAAGGGCTCGGAGGGCGGCGTCCCGGCCGGCTGGCACCGCGTCAAGGACCCGGAGGGCTTCAGCCTCCTCGTACCGGACGGCTGGAAGCGGCAGACGGAGGGCGACCAGATCGACTACACCCCGGACAACGGCCGCCACCGCATCCGCATCAGCATCGACCGCAGCCCCGACTTCGAGAATCCGTACATGCACGCCCTCGACCTGGAGGTCCTCCTCCAGAAGCGCATGGACTACAAGCGGGTCAAGCTCGACCAGGTCACCTACCGCGACCAGGTCCGCTCCTGCCTCTGGGAGTTCACCTGGACCGAGAAGAAGAACTTCCCCGGACCGCGGCACGCGATCGACCAGATGTACTACGAGGACGACGGCACCGAGTACGCCATCTACATGTCCTCGCCCGAGTCGAGCTGGGAGACCACCCGGGAGCAGTTCGACATCGTCGTCCAGCACTGGCGCGCACCGGGGGACTGAGGGGCGGAAAAATCTCCGCGGGTGGCCTCCGCGGGTCATAAGCCCCTGATCAGGGCTTATGTGCCAGTGATCGCTGGCGCGATGTGTGCGGACGGTGAAAACGCGTTACCGACGGGTACCCAAAGGCCGGGACGCGGCCTACGCTCGGCCCCATGACGGACTCGCAGGCCCCCGCCGCCCTCACGGTTCCCGCCGACACCGCCGCCGAGGCGGCCCGCCCGGCCGCGCCCGCCGGCGCGACCAACCCGGTCGCGCCCGCGCCCGCCGGCGCGCGGACCGCCGCCGACGTCGTGACGCCCGAGCTGGTCGCCCGGCTCACCCGCGGAGTCGTCGGCTCCGGCCGGACCGCCAACCACACCCCCTTCACCGGGGAGAAGCTGGCGGACCTGCCCGAGTCCACCCCCGAGGACGTCGCCGAGGCCTTCACGCGCGCGCGTGCCGCCCAGACCGTCTGGGCCGCCACCCCGGTCCGGACCCGCGCCGCCGTCCTCCTGCGCTTCCACGACCTCGTCCTCCAGCGGCAGGCCGAGGTCCTCGACCTCATCCAGCTGGAGACGGGCAAGGCCCGCCTGCACGCCCACGAGGAGGTGCAGGCCGTCGCCGTCGCCGCCCGCCACTACGGCCGCAAGGCCGCCTCGTACCTGCGCGCCAAGCGCCACACCGGCGTCGTGCCGACCCTCACCAAGGTCACCGAGCTGCGCCAGCCGCGCGGGGTCGTCGGCCAGATCGCCCCCTGGAACTACCCCCTGGAGCTCTCCGTCGGCGACGCGCTCCCCGCCTTCGTCTCGGGCAACGCCGTCGTCATGAAGCCCGACACGGAGACCGCGCTCACCGCGCTCTGGGCCCGCGACCTGCTCATCGAGGCCGGACTGCCCGCCGAGGTCTTCCAGGTCGTCCTCGGCGAGGGCCCGGTCGTCGGCCCCGAGGTCGTCGCCCACGCCGACTACGTCTCCTTCACCGGCTCCACCCGCACCGGCCGGGAGGTCGCCCGGGGCGCGGCCGCCCGCCTCGTCGGCGTCTCGCTCGAACTCGGCGGCAAGAACGCGATGCTCGTCCTCGAGGACGCCGACATCGAGAAGGCCGCCGCCGGAGCCGTCCGCGCCTGCTTCTCCTCCGCCGGACAGCTCTGCATCTCCATCGAGCGGCTGTACGTGCACGAGTCGGTCGCCGACGCCTTCCTCGACCGCTTCGCCGCCCGCACCAAGGCCATGCGGCTCGGCAGCTCCCTCGCGTACGGGGCGGACATGGGCTCCCTCGTCGGCGAGCGGCAGCTGGAGACCGTCACCAAGCACGTGGAGGAGGCCGTCGCCAAGGGCGCCACGCTCGTCGCCGGCGGCGTCGCCCGCCCCGACATCGGCCCCCTCTTCTACGAGCCGACCATCCTCGACGGCGTCGAGGCCCCGATGGCCGTCTGCGGCGAGGAGACCTTCGGCCCGGTCGTCTCCGTCTACCGCTTCACGGACGAGGACGAGGTCGTCGAGCTCGCCAACGCCACCCCGTACGGCCTCAACTCCTCCGTCTGGACGAAGGACTCGCGCCGCGGCCACGCCGTCGCGGCCCGGCTGCGCACCGGCACCGTCAACATCAACGAGGGGTACGCCCCGGCCTACGGCAGCGTGCAGTCCCCGATGGGCGGCATGAAGGACTCCGGGCTCGGCCGCCGTCACGGCTCCGAGGGCATCCTCAAGTACACCGAGGCGCAGACCGTCGCCCAGCAGCGGCTGATCCCGCTCGCCCCCTCCTTCGGGATGGACGACGAGAAGTACGCCGCGTTCATGAGCGCGTCCCTGAAGGCGATGAAGGTCCTGCGCCTGCGCTGACGTCCTTCCTCGGCGCCCTGTCCTTTCCACACCTTTTCGTACGAGGAGAGCCATGACCGCGGTACCCCCTGCCCAGAACCAGGCCGAGGACGGCTCGGAGGACGGCTACGACTACGACGTCCTGGTCGTCGGCTCCGGCTTCGGCGGTTCGGTCACCGCCCTCCGCCTCACCGAGAAGGGCTACCGGGTCGGCGTCCTGGAGGCCGGGCGCCGCTTCACCCGCGCGACCCTGCCCAAGAACTCCTGGGACCTGAAGAACTTCCTGTGGGCCCCCGCCCTCGGCCTCTACGGCCTCCAGCGCATCCACCTGCTCGGCAACGTCATGGTGCTCGCGGGCGCCGGCGTCGGCGGCGGCTCCCTCAACTACGCCAACACCCTCTACGTACCGCCCAAGCCCTTCTTCGACGACCCGCAGTGGAAGGACATCACGGACTGGCAGGACGAGCTGCGGCCGTACTACGACCAGGCGAAGAGGATGCTCGGCGTCCGCCTCAACCCGACGATGACCCCCTCCGACGTGCACCTGAAGTCCGCCGCCCAGGCCATGGGCATCGGCGACACCTTCCACATGGCACCGGTCGGCGTCTTCTTCGGGGACGGACTGGACGCCGTCGGCGAGGACGGGACCGGCACGTCGAGGGCCGAGCCCGGCGGGGAGGTCGCCGACCCCTACTTCGGCGGCGCGGGGCCGGCCCGGCGCGCCTGCACCGAGTGCGGCGAGTGCATGACCGGCTGCCGCCACGGCGCCAAGAACACCCTCAACGAGAACTACCTGTACCTCGCCGAGAAGGCGGGCGCCACCGTCCACCCCATGACCACGGTCGTCACCGTCACCGAGGACTCCCGGGGCGGCTTCGCGGTGAAGACCCTGCCCACCGACGACCGCAGGAAGGGCAAGGGCCGGACCTTCACCGCCCGGCGGGTGGTCATCGCGGCCGGCACGTACGGCACGCAGACCCTCCTGCACCGGATGAAGGACAGCGGACTGCTGCCCCGCATCTCGGACCGGCTCGGCGAACTCACCCGCACCAACTCCGAGGGACTGGTCGGCGCCCAGACCACCGACCGCCGCTACCGCAAGCGGCACGGCACGGAGAAGGCCGACTTCACCAGGGGCGTCGCCATCACCTCGTCCGTCCACCCGGACGAGAACACCCACATCGAGCCGGTCCGGTACGGCAAGGGCTCCAACTCGATGGGCAGCCTGACCGTCCTCCAGGTGCCCTACGGCGCCCACCGGGTGCGGAACTGGTTTCTCAACCTGCTCAAGCACCCGGCGCTCGCCGTCCGCTCGCTCTCCAACTGGCACTGGTCCGAGCGGACCATCATCGGCCTGGTCATGCAGTCCCTCGACAACTCCCTCACGACCTACCGCAAGCCCGGAGGCCTCGGAAAGGGCCTGCTCACGGCCCGCCAGGGGCACGGCGCGCCCAACCCGGTCCAGATCCCGGAGGCCACCCAGGCCGCCACCCTCCTCGCCGAGGAGATCAACGGCTTCGCCGGCTCCAACGTCGGCGAACTGATGGGCACCCCGCTCACCGCGCACTTCCTGGGCGGCTGCCCGATCGGCGCCGACGGCACGACCGGCGTCATCGATCCGTACCACCGGCTCTTCGGCCACCCGGGGATCTCCGTCGTCGACGGCGCGGCCGTCTCCGCCAACCTCGGCGTCAACCCGTCCCTGACGATCACGGCCCAGGCGGAGCGCGCCATGTCCTTCTGGCCGAACAAGGGCGAGGAGGACCCGCGCCCGCGGCAGGGCGAGGCGTACGTACGGCTCTCGGCGGTCGAGCCGAAGTCCCCCGCCGTCCCGTCCGAGGCCTTCGGCGCCCTGCGGCTGCCGTTCCTGGGGATCCCGACGGTCCCGCCGAAGAAGGACTGAGCGCCACCGGCACACAGAAAGGGCGCTGCACCCCCCTCCGAGTGCAGCGCCCTTCCGGCTTTGGTGTTGCTGCATAGATGACCTTCGGGACCCGCCCTTGGTTGTAGCGGTTGCACAGGATCTTTGTGTGACGCGCGTCACGTCCTGGGGCGGGCCGTGTCACCGGGGGCGGGGCCGGGGCGAGTCCGGGCGTGAAGGACGCGAAGAAGGACGCGAGGAGGGGCGCGAAGCAGGGCGCCCGGAAAGGCGTGAAGAAGGGCCCCGCGCTCGCGATTCCGGTCGCGGCGCGGGGCCCTCGGGGTCGGCACCGGTGTCAGGGCAGCGGCGGTGCCGAGCGGGGCGGCGCCGGGGGGTGCGCCGCAGGGGGAGGGATCGTGGATGGCGGGATCGGGGACCGGGGATCAGGGGGACGGGAGGATCGGGGGATCGGCCGGTTGCGGCCGGCCCCGGGCGTCCCCGGGACCGACCGCCCTTTCTGGGTGACCGGGCTGCTGTCCCCTGCTGTCCGGTCACGCGCGCTGGTGCGAGGTCCCACGACGTACCCGAGGGGTACGCCACACGCCCCAGCGAAGCCACGCGTGGTTTCTTTCGGGCCCGCCCCTGGCTGGCACGGACAACCGGACCAACGAAGCCCGGCCGGAGCCGGTCACGCGCCGTACGGGTGAGGGCGCTCCCGAACTCGGGTGCGGGAGCCCACCCGCACGCGTCCCTCAGATGCGGCCCCGGCACAGCTCCAGCATCGTCATCGCCAGCGCCGTGCCCGGCTTGCCCAGCGCGTCCCTGTAGTGGCCGAGGACCTCCATCTCGCGGGCCAGGTTCACCCGGCGGCCGCCGGAGGAGATCCGGGCCTCCTGGATGACGGACGAGATGGCCATCCGTTCCTGGATGAGGCCGATGATCCGGTCGTCGAGGGCGTCGATGCGCTCGCGGGCGTCGCCGATCAGCACCGCCGCCTCGTCGGTGCGGGCGCCGGTCTTCTCGGTCTGGGTCAGGGCGGTCATGTCGGGGCTCCTCGTGGTGTCGGGTGCCCCGGGGCGACATGGCCCGGAGACAAGCAGAACGCCCCGGGCCTTGTCGGCCCGGGGCGCCTGGGAAGTCGCTTGTCAGTGGCTCAAGCAGCACGACCATGGCAGCCGGTGGGCCGGTTGCCATAGGTAAAGACGAAGGTCGGGTGCTTGCGCATGGCGACAGTATGGACCCCTTCGCACACCCCGTCACAACCCGGGTTCGGATGGTGAGACGAAAAGAGCCACCGGCGCGCCGGTAGAATCGACAAATAGCCCCCCTTTCGAGGGAACCCTCAGGACCTCTCAGGACCCCCGCAGGGAACCTCGCAGGGAAACCTCTCCTACCGCCGGAAGGCCGCCGTAGTGTCATCAGCGACTCCCGCTGCCGCGCCCGACGTCTCCAACCCGGACGTAGTCCTCGTTGTCGACTTCGGCGCCCAGTACGCCCAGCTCATCGCCCGTCGCGTCCGTGAGGCGCGGGTCTACAGCGAGATCGTCCCGTCCACCATGCCGGTGGCCGAGATGCTGGCCAAGAACCCGAAGGCGATCATCCTCTCCGGCGGCCCGTCCTCCGTGTACGCCGAGGGCGCCCCGCGCCTCGACCGCGAGATCTTCGAGGCGGGCGTCCCCGTCTTCGGCATGTGCTACGGCTTCCAGCTGATGGCGACGACCCTCGGTGGCACCGTCGACAACACCGGCGCCCGCGAGTACGGCCGGACCCCGCTGCACGTCTCCAAGGCCGGCTCCACCCTCTTCGAGGGCACCCCGGTCGAGCAGTCCGTGTGGATGTCGCACGGCGACGCCTGCTCCGCCGCCCCCGAGGGCTTCGCCGTCACCGCCTCCACGGACGTCGTGCCGGTCGCCGCCTTCGAGAACGACGAGAAGAAGCTGTACGGCGTCCAGTACCACCCCGAGGTGCTGCACTCCACGCACGGCCAGCAGATCCTCGAGCACTTCCTCTACCGCGGCGCCGGCATCGAGCCCAGCTGGACCACGGGCAACGTGATCGAGGAGCAGGTCGCGGCCATCCGCGCCCAGGTCGGTACCAAGCGCGCCATCTGCGGTCTCTCCGGCGGCGTCGACTCCGCCGTGGCCGCCGCGCTCGTGCAGAAGGCCATCGGCTCCCAGCTCACCTGCGTCTACGTCGACCACGGCCTCATGCGCAAGAACGAGACCGAGCAGGTCGAGAAGGACTTCGTGGCCGCCACCGGCGTCCAGCTGAAGGTCGTCGACGCGCAGGAGCGCTTCCTCACCGCCCTCGCCGGCGTCTCCGACCCGGAGACCAAGCGCAAGATCATCGGCCGCGAGTTCATCCGCGTCTTCGAGCAGGCGCAGGCCGAGATCGTCGCCGAGGGCGCCGCCGACGGCGAAGAGGTCGCCTTCCTCGTCCAGGGCACGCTCTACCCGGACATCGTCGAGTCCGGCGGCGGCACCGGCACGGCCAACATCAAGTCCCACCACAACGTGGGCGGCCTCCCCGAGGACCTGGAGTTCGAGCTCGTCGAGCCGCTCCGCCAGCTCTTCAAGGACGAGGTCCGCATGGTCGGCCAGGAGCTCGGCCTGCCCGAGGAGATCGTCCAGCGCCAGCCGTTCCCCGGCCCCGGCCTCGGCATCCGCATCGTCGGCGAGGTCACCAAGGAGCGCCTGGACCTGCTGCGCGAGGCCGACGCCATCGCCCGCGAGGAGCTCACCGCGGCCGGTCTCGACCGCGAGATCTGGCAGTGCCCGGTCGTCCTCCTCGCCGACGTCCGCTCCGTGGGCGTCCAGGGCGACGGCCGCACCTACGGTCACCCGATCGTGCTGCGCCCCGTCTCCTCCGAGGACGCCATGACGGCCGACTGGTCGCGCCTGCCCTACGAGGTGCTCGCCAAGATCTCGACCCGCATCACCAACGAGGTCGCCGACGTGAACCGTGTCGTCCTCGACGTCACGAGCAAGCCGCCGGGCACCATCGAGTGGGAGTGACCCCTCCCGCACGCGTACGAGGCCGCCGCCCCGCACTCCGGGGCGGCGGCCTCGCCGCTTCCCGCCGGGATGTCCGTCCGGACTCTGGTGACTTGACCGGCCGGGCGTTACCTTCCGGCGCATGAGCGTGATACCGGACCCCGTCCCCGTCGAACGGCTCCACTTCGCCCTGCCGCCCGTCCACGCGACGGCCGAGGAGGAACGCACCCACCGCAAGCAGCGGCTCGCCGGCGCGCTCCGTGTCTTCGGACGGCTCGGGTACGAGGAGGGCGTCTCGGGCCACATCACCGCCCGCGACCCGGAGCACCCCGACTGCTTCTGGGTGAACCCCTTCGGCGCCCCCTTCGAGGAGCTCACCGCCGGCGACCTCATCCTCGTCAACGGCGAGGGACAGGTCGTCCGGGGCGGCCACCACGTCAACCAGGCCGCCTTCACCGTCCACGCCCAGGTCCACCGCGCCCGGCCCGACGCCGTCGCCGTCGCCCACACCCACTCCGTCCACGGCCGGGCCCTCGCCGCGCTCGGCGAACTCCTCGACCCGATCACCCAGGAGGCCTGCGCCTTCTACCAGGACCACGCCCTCTACGACGCCTACACCGGCGTCACCGTGGACCCCGAGGAAGGCCGCCGGATCGCCGTCGCCCTCGGCACCTTCAAGGCGATCGTGCTCCGCAACCACGGGCTGCTCACCGTCGGCACCTCCGTCGACGCGGCCGCCTGGTGGTTCATCGCCCTCGAACGCTGCGCCCAGGTGCAGCTCGCCGCGCGGGCGGCCGGCAAGCCGGTGCTCATCGACCACCGCGAGGCGGTCGCCACCCGGGAACAGCTCGGCAGCGACCTCGTCGCCTGGATCAACTACCAGCCCCTGTGGCGCAGGATCAGTCGAACGGACCCCGAACTCCTGTCGTAACACCATCGCTTCACCCTTCTGTACGTCAATGAGATGGCTCGGCAATCACTCTCCGGCGGGGCGCACGCGGCGGGCGCGAGAGCCGCCGGTACGGCACAATTCCCTGGAATCAACGGCTGGTTGGCCTTTCGGGGCGCGCCCGGACGCATCGACGCGGGCCGTGAAGTGAGCTCGGGAGTGAGCACCGTGGCGGTTCAAGAGGCGAGACGGTACGGCGAGCACGCGACGGCCTGCGCCGGCTGCGCCCACTGCGGGCAGGCCGGGCACCGGCGCGCCGTCGCCGCCTTCCTGGCCCGGCGCGACGAGCTCGCCGCCGGACACGGCGTCCCCGCGGCCGTCGCCCACTCGCCGGTCGCCGCCCGCCAGTGGGTCTCCGACGAGCTCGCCCAGTCCGCCCGCGCGGTGACCGTGCACGGCCGGGAAGCCGGGCTCGCCTGGCTCGACCGCGTACGCCGCGGAGGTCTCGGCGCCGTCTGGGGCGCCGTCCTCGCCCTCCTCCTAGGCCAGGCCCTCACCGCCATCGGCGGCGGCTGGACCGGCGCCCGCACGGCCGGCCTCTGCACCGCCCTGGTCCTCGCCCTCCTCCTCAGCGCCGCCGCCCACGCCCACCGCGCCCGGGGCGGCCTCCTCGCCCCGCTGATCGGCGAGGACAACCGGCTCTCCACCACCCGCGCCGTCGCCGCCGGCTGGCTGCTGCTCCTCGGCTTCACCCTCCTCTTCCTGGCCTTCCGGTCCCCCGGCGCGACCGCCTTCGGCCTGGCCCGGGGCGCCGGCCTGCTGACCGTCCTCGCCCTCGTCTCCTCCGTCACCGTCACCGCCCGTCTCGTCGTCGCGCGGGGGATCGCCGCCGGCCGCCTCCAGAAGGTGCGGGCCGACCGCCCGCGCGCCGCCGACCTGGTCTGCGACGACAGCGGCCGGGCCGCCCTCGCCGACGTGCAGTACCTCCTCGTCTCCGGCGCCGTCCTCGCCCTGGCCGCCGTCGGTCCGGCCCGTGACCCCGACCGGCTGCCCGAGGTGCCCTGGTCCCTCGTGCTGCTCGTCGGCGTCTCGGCGGCCTGGCACCTCGCCGCCAAGATCACCGAGGGCGTGCGCCCCACGATCCACTCCGTCGTCCGCTCCCGGGAGGCGGGCGACCTCGACGCCCCCATCCGTACGGGCGACGACATCGAGATCCGCGGCTGCGGCTTCGTCCCGCCCGGCGCCGGCGCCCCCGACCCGCTGACCCGTCTGGTCGTCCGCATCGGCGCCGTCCACGCCCACGTGCCGCTGGTCCCGGTCCCGGGCGGTTTCGCCAACCCCACCGACGCGACCCTGACCGTCCCGCTCCCGGCGGACGTGGAACCGGGCCGGGTGGAGGTCTCGGTCGTCACGGCGGCCGGCGTGGAGACCAACCGGGTCACGATCGACGTCCTGGACTGAGCGTCCCGACCCCTTCCCGTGTCTTCGGCGCCGGGTGCGAGGAGAATCGTTCCGCGAACAGTCGTCCGGGGCGTGGAGAGGTGACCGACGATGACGGGACAGACGGACCGGCCGCACGACACGGGCGACCAGGGCGGGGCCGGCGGGCGTTTCGCCGAGCGGAAGGCCACCTTCGACCTGTGGAAGGCGACCGCCTCCCGCTACGCCCTCCTTCCGCTGCGGATCTTCCTCGGGGTCACCTTCATCTACGCCGGCCTCGACAAGCTCACCGACTCCGCCTTCTTCGCCGACACGGGCAGCGGCTCCATCGGCGAGATGATGCGCGGCGTCCGCGACAGCTCCGCGATCCCCGCCCTCGTCGACCTCGCCCTCAAGAACCCGGCCGGCTTCGGATACGCCATCGCCTTCGGCGAGCTCGCCGTCGGGCTCGGGACCCTCTTCGGCCTCTTCGCCCGACCGGCGGCGCTCGGCGGCGCGCTGATCTCGCTGAGCCTCTGGCTGACCGTGAGCTGGCAGGTGCACCCGTACTACCTGGGCAACGACCTGGCCTATCTGATGTCCTGGCTCCCGCTGCTGCTGGCCGGGGCCCCGGTGCTCTCGCTGGACCGGCTCCTCGCCGAACGACGCCGTATTCGATAGGCGACCCAGGTCGCGAGGGCGGCGGTGCCGAGGCCGCCGCAGAGCACGGGGACCACCGCGTACCACGGGGTCGTCCAGGCGTCGGCGGCGTCGCCCGCGTAGAGCGCGGCCAGGGCGAGGGCGGTCAGGCCGACGAGCAGCCGGCCGGGGCGGAACTCATGAAGCAGCACGGGTGACCTCCACCTGTCCGAGTCCGACCTCCAGCGAGAGGTCCAGGGTGCCCGCCGGGGTGGTCCCGGCCGGCGGGGTGAGCGTCCGGGTCACGTCACGGTCCGGCGAGATGTCGATGTCGCCGGCGGGCGCATCCGGCAGCTGCAGATCGCCCAGGCCCACCTGGGCGTGCAGCTTCACCACCGCGCTCTTCGGGACGATCACCTTGACCCGTCCGGCGCCCACGCCGACGTGTGTCGTCGCCGTCGTGCCGGCCGGGAGCGGGAGCCGGGACAGGTCGAGCGTGCCGACCCCGGTGCCCAGCTCGTAGCCCGGCCGCACCTCGGCGACCGAGGCGGGCCGCCAGGTCTCGCGGACCCAGTCCGTGGTGATGCGATCGGGCAGGGCCGAGGAGAGGGCCAGCAGGCCCGCCGTGACCACGGTCAGGAAGACCGTGCCGAAGCCGGTCCGTCCGAGGAAGCTGCTGACGGCGAGGCCCAGGCCGAACACCGCGAGCGCGGCCGCCAGACCGATCTGCAGGCTGGTGCCCAGCGGGTGGGTGTCCCAGGTCAGGCCCGTGCCGAGACCGCCCGCTGTCAGGGCGAGCAGGAAGACGAGCCCCCCTATGGAGAGCGGACTCCGGCGGGCGGAGGGTGTCGGGCGCCCGGGCGCCGCCGGGCCGGGGCCCCACTGGCTGCCCGGCTTCGGCACCTCGCCGTTCACCCGGCCGTCCTCGTCCAGGATTCCGTGCGGACCCCACAGATAGCCGACGGCGATCTTGCCCGTCGAGCCGTCCTTGACGATCGGGTCCTTCCACCAGGAGGGGAACTCGGCGAGCGGCGGTGCCTTGGTCTCGGGCGGCGCCTCGGCGACCGCGAGGACGGTCGCCGCGTCCGACCTGCCCTCGGCCTCACCGCCGACCCGCCGCCGCTGCGACCAGACCGCCGCCCCGCACACCGCGAGCGACAGCGTGAGGGTGAAGCCCAGCATCTCCCCGTTGTGCAGGGTCGACAGGAAGATCCCGCAGCCGATCAGCGCCATCAGCAGGGCCGCCAGGGAGGCCCCGGAGACCCGGCCCGTCAGCAGACCGCGCCCTTCGCTCTCCTCCTCGCCCACGAGCGGGATCAGCAGCCACGCGAAGCCGTAGAACACCAGCCCCAGACCGCCCGTCACCGACAGCACGCCGATCACCACCCGGAATATCACCGGGTCCAGGTCGAAGCGCCGCCCGAGACCTCCGCAGACGCCGCCCACGACGTTGCTTCCGCGCGAGCGCCGGAGCGGCGGGGCGGGATCGGCCTCCGCCGGCGGCGGGGCCTCGTGCTGCGAAGGCATCGAACTCGTCATGCCTCCATGGTGACGGCCCGTGACGTCCCGCGGCACCGGGGCCGACCCTGGCCCGACCCTGATATTCGCGGGGCCCTCGCCCCGGAGTGCGTACCAGGGACGATCTCAGGGCCGACCCTGATGTCCAGGGCGGGCCGAACGTGTGACGATCGGTGCATGTCCGCAACCGCTCGTGTCACCGACACCGACGAACCGCCCGTGCGCAGGCTCTACCGGAGCGCCGACGGGCGGTGGCTCGGCGGTGTCGCACGCGGTCTCGCGGGTCACCTCGGCCTGCCGGTCGTCTGGGTGCGCGCGCTCTTCGTGGTGCTGTCGTTCTCGAACGGCCTGGGCATCGTGCTCTACGCGGTCTTCTGGATCGTGGTCCCGCTCGGCGTCGGTGGCAGGTCCGCCCCGCGGTCCCTCTTCGAGACCACCTCGGACGGGCGCCGCAGACTGCGCAAGCCCGACCGGGGCCAGGTCGTCGCCCTGATCGCGCTCGGCATCGGCCTCGCGGCCCTCGTCGGGAACGTCAGCGTCGACAACGAGACCGGACGCTACATATGGCCGCTGATCCTCATCGCCGTCGGCGTCGTCCTCGTCTGGAGACAGGCGGACAACGCCCGCCGGGCCAGCTGGACCGATCCCGGGCGCCGCAAGCGCGCGTTCCAGCTCGTCCGCGGTCTCGTCGGCGTCGGTCTCGTCGGCACCGGCCTCGCGGTCTTCGTGGTGGTCCGCGGCTCCGTCGCCCAGTTCGGCACGGCCATCACCGCCGCCGTCGCCGTCCTCACCGGCATAGCGCTCCTCGCCGGCCCCTGGCTGGTCCGCATGTCGCAGGACCTCAACGACGAGCGGACCATGCGCATCCGAGCCCAGGAGCGCGCCGAGGTCGCGGCCCACGTCCACGACTCCGTGCTGCACACCCTGACGCTGATCCAGCGCAACGCCGACGACCCCGGCGAGGTGCGCCGCCTCGCCCGCGCGCAGGAGCGCGAGCTGCGGAACTGGCTCTACAAGCCCGAGGGCACCGGCAGGGACGAGGAGCCCGAGACCCTCGCGGAGGCGGTGAAGAGAGCGGCGGCCGAGGTCGAGGACAAGCACGGCGTCCCGCTGGAGGTGGTCGTCGTCGGGGACTGCCCCCTCGACGAGAAGCTGGCCGCGCAGATGCAGGCCGCGCGCGAGGCGATGGTCAACGCCGCCAAGTACGGTGGCGAGGGTGGGGCCGTGCAGGTGTACGCCGAGGTGGAGGGCCGTACGGTCTTCGTCTCGGTGCGGGACCGGGGACCGGGCTTCGACCTGGATTCGGTGCCCGAGGACCGGATGGGCGTACGAGAATCGATCATCGGCCGTATGCAGCGCAACGGCGGTACGGCCCGGCTGCGGTCACCGCAGGGCGGGGGCACCGAAGTGGAGCTCGAGATGGAGAGGGCGGACGGATGAGCGACGAGACCGGAGCGACGACCGGAACCGATGCGGAGGCGTCGGGCGCGGCGCGCCGGGTGCGGGTGGTGCTCGTCGACGACCACCGGATGTTCCGCACCGGGGTGCAGGCCGAGATCGGCCGGACCGAGGTCACCGGCGTCGAGGTGGTCGGCGAGGCCGCCGACGTCGACCAGGCGGTCACGGTCATCACCGCGACCCGCCCCGAGGTCGTCCTCCTCGACGTGCACCTGCCGGGCGGCGGCGGGGCCGAGGTGCTGCGGCGCTGCGCGAGCCTGATGGGCGCGCCCGAGGACCCGGTCCGTTTCCTGGCCCTGTCGGTGTCGGACGCGGCCGAGGACGTCATCGGGGTGATCCGGGGCGGTGCCCGCGGCTATGTCACCAAGACGATCACCGGGACCGACCTGGTGGACTCGATCTTCCGCGTGCAGGAGGGGGACGCCGTCTTCTCGCCGCGTCTCGCGGGCTTCGTCCTGGACGCCTTCGCCTCGACGGACGCGCCGCCGGTGGACGAGGACCTGGACCGGCTCACCCAGCGGGAGCGCGAGGTGCTGCGGCTGATCGCCCGGGGATACGCGTACAAGGAGATCGCCAAGCAGCTCTACATCTCGGTGAAGACGGTCGAGTCGCACGTCTCGGCGGTGCTGCGGAAGCTCCAGCTCTCCAACCGTCACGAGCTGACCCGCTGGGCCACCGCCCGCCGTCTGGTCTGAGGGGGCTCAGCCGACCCGGGTGGCCCCGGCGAAGGGCATCTCGTCGATGGGGGCGATGCGCACCGGGGCGCCCGGCCGGGGGGCGTGGATCATCTGGCCGCCACCGATGTAGAGCCCGACGTGGCTGATCCCGGAGTAGAAGAAGACCAGGTCACCGGGGGCGAGCTGGGAGCGGGAGACGCGACGGCCGGCGTTGATCTGGGTGTACGTCGTGCGGGGCAGGGAGACGCCGGCCGCGCGCCAGGCCGCCTGGGTGAGACCGGAGCAGTCGTAGGCGGAGGGGCCCGTCGCTCCCCACACGTACGGCTTGCCGAGCTGGGCGCGGGCGAAGGAGACGGCCGCGGCGGCCCGTCCGGCCGGGGCGGTCACCGGTTCGCGCTCGCCGCCCGAGGAGCGGTCGGCCCGTGTCGTCGGGGACGCGCCGGCCGTGCCCGTACCGCTCGGGCCGTCGGTCCGCGTCGAGGCGCCGGAGCCCTCCCGGGCCGCGGCGGCCGCCTCGTACCGCGCGCGTTCCTCCTCGGTCAGCCGGGCGAGCAGCGTCCTGGCCTCGGTCAGCTTGCCGACCACGGTCGCCTTCTGCCGCCGCAGCTCCGCCTCGTGCCCGCGCAGCGCGGTCAGCCTCCCCGCCGACTCGCCGCGCAGCTGCCGGATCGCGGTGAGCTCGCGCCGTACGGCCGTGACGGCGGCCGCCTGCCGGTCCCCGGCCTTCTCGGCGAGCGCGGCCCGCTCCAGGTACTGGTCGGGGTCGGAGGTGAGGGCGAGCTGGACCGCGGGGTCGAGCCCTCCGGAGCGGTACTGGGCGGCGGCCACGGCCCCGAGCGCGTCCCGGGCGGTGTTGAGGCGCTCGGTCCTGCGGGCGGCCTCGTCGCGCAGCCGGTCGAAGCCGGCGCGCGCCTCGTCGGCCTTCTCCTTCGCCCCGTTGTACCGCTCCGTCGCGACCTCGGCCTCCTCGTAGAGCCGGTCGACCTTCGCCTTGACCTGGGCGGTGGTGAGCCGGGGGTCCGCGTGTCCGGACCCTTCGAAGAGCGTCGCCGTCGCCGCGGAGGCGAGAGCGAGGGTGGCGGCGGTGCGGACCGCCGAGGCGCCGAGGGGGGACTGTTTGGACTTCCGGTGCGCTGCCACGGGGGCGGGTCACATCCTCTTCCCTGAGGGGGGCGGTGCCCACCGGGCCGGCGGCGGGCCGCACAGGGGAGACGGACCGCCGCCGGGTTTTCTCGGCGGGGGTGACCGACGCCGCCGGAACACCGGCGGTGGTGGGGAGCCGGTCACCTGGTGGAGGACGCTAAACCTGGGGTCACGGCCGGACGGGGAGTTGACCGCTATTGACGACAGTTGACGTGTCGGGGACCGATCTCTTTCGCCCGGAGTGAGGGGACGGGGTCATTCCGGCGGTCGTCCGACCGAAGCGGCGGGGGGAGTGGACCCGGCCGGAGAGCAGTGCTAGGGCCCCGGTTAGGCTCCGCCCCATGGACGTACTCATCAATGTCTTCGTCGCCCTGCACATCATCGGTATCGCCTCCCTCCTCGGCGGCTTCCTCACCCAGATGAAGGCGATGGGCGCGGGTACGGCCCGCTTCAGCCCCGCGATGCTGCACGGCGCGCTGACCATGCTGATCACGGGCATCGCGCTCGTCGGCCTCAACCAGGCCGACGACCACACCGTGAACAACCTCAAGATCGGCATCAAGCTGGCGATCCTCGTCGTGATCCTCGGCCTCGTCTACGTCAAGCGGGACGAGGAGAAGGTCGACAAGGGCCTCTTCGCCGCCGTCGGCGGCCTGACCACGGCGAACATCTTCATCGCGACCCTCTGGGTGTGAGCCGCGGGGGCCGCCGGGACCGCCGGGTGTGAGCCCTTCCACAGCCTCCGTCCCGAAGGCGGACCCGGATGTCGGCGGGGCGTCCTAGACTCGTGAGGCGATGAGCAGCCTCTTTGACGACAGCTTCCTGGCCGGCCTCCAGAACCACTCGGAGGAGCCGCCGCCCCACCCCGAGGACGACGAGCACGGCTCCCCGGCCGAGGAGGAGGTCCCGCACGACCTCTTCGGGGAGCACTTCGACGCGCCCCCGCCCGCCCGGGAGACGCACTACCGCGACGGCCACCCCCGGCCCGTCGTGGACCCCGCCGCGCTCCTGGAGGGGCTGAACGAGCAGCAGCGCGCCGCCGTCGTCCACACGGGCACCCCGCTGCTCATCGTCGCCGGCGCCGGCTCGGGCAAGACCCGGGTGCTCACCCACCGCATCGCCCACCTCCTGGGCACCCGGCACGTCCACCCCGGCCAGATACTGGCGATCACCTTCACGAACAAGGCCGCCGGCGAGATGAAGGAGCGCGTCGAGCAGCTCGTCGGACCGCGGGCCAACGCGATGTGGGTGATGACCTTCCACAGCGCCTGCGTCCGCATCCTGCGCCGCGAGTCGAAGAAGCTCGGCTTCACCTCCTCCTTCTCGATCTACGACGCCGCCGACTCCAAGCGGCTGATGTCGCTGGTCTGCCGGGACCTGGACCTCGACCCGAAGAAGTTCCCGCCGAAGTCGTTCAGCGCCAAGGTCTCGAACCTGAAGAACGAGCTGATCGACGAGGAGACCTTCGCCGACCAGGCCGCCGACGGCTTCGAGAAGACGCTCGCCGAGGCGTACCGGATGTACCAGGCACGGCTGCGCGAGGCCAACGCCCTGGACTTCGACGACATCATCATGACGACGGTCCACCTGCTCCAGGCCTTCCCCGACGTGGCCGAGCACTACCGGCGCCGCTTCCGCCACGTGCTCGTCGACGAGTACCAGGACACCAACCACGCCCAGTACACGCTGGTGCGCGAGCTCGTCGGCACCGGCTACGAGGACCTCGGCCCGGCCGAGCTGTGCGTCGTCGGTGACGCCGACCAGTCGATCTACGCCTTCCGCGGCGCGACCATCCGCAACATCCTCCAGTTCGAGGAGGACTACCCGGACGCGACGACGATCCTCCTGGAGCAGAACTACCGCTCCACCCAGACGATCCTCTCCGCCGCCAACGCCGTCATCGAGCGCAACGAGTCCCGCCGCCCCAAGAACCTGTGGACCAACGCGGGCGCGGGATCGCAGATCACCGGTTACGTCGCCGACACCGAGCACGACGAGGCCCAGTTCGTCGCCGACGAGATCGACCGGCTGACCGACGCGGGCGAGGCCAAGGCAGGGGACGTCGCCGTCTTCTACCGGACCAACGCCCAGTCCCGCGTCTTCGAAGAGATCTTCATCCGCGTCGGCCTGCCCTACAAGGTCGTCGGCGGCGTGCGCTTCTACGAGCGCAAGGAGGTCCGGGACGTCCTCGCGTACCTCCGCGTCCTCGCCAACCCCGAGGACAACGTCCCGCTGCGCCGCATCCTCAACGTCCCCAAGCGCGGCATCGGCGAGCGCGCCGAGGCGATGATCGACGCCCTGTCCCTGCGCGAGAGGATCACCTTCCCGCAGGCCCTCAAGCGGGTCGACGAGGCGTACGGCATGGCCGCCCGCTCGGCGAACGCCGTGAAGCGGTTCAACGCGCTCATGGACGAACTGCGCACCGTCGTCGAGTCCGGCGCCGGCCCCGCCGTCGTCCTGGAGGCCGTCCTGGAGCGGACGGGCTACCTCGCCGAGCTCCAGGCCTCGACCGACCCGCAGGACGAGACCCGCATCGAGAACCTCCAGGAACTCGCCGCCGTCGCCCTCGAGTTCGAGCAGGAGCGCGGCGAGGAGCCCGCGACCCTCGCCGAGTTCCTGGAGCAGGTCGCCCTCGTCGCCGACTCCGACCAGATCCCCGACGAGGACGAGGAGGGCCGGGGCGTCATCACCCTGATGACCCTGCACACCGCCAAGGGCCTGGAGTTCCCGGTGGTGTTCCTCACCGGCATGGAGGACGGCGTCTTCCCGCACATGCGCGCCCTCGGGCAGACGAAGGAGCTGGAGGAGGAGCGGCGCCTGGCGTACGTGGGCATCACGCGCGCGCGTGAGCGGCTCTACCTCACCCGCTCGTCGATGCGCAGCGCCTGGGGCCAGCCCTCGTACAACCCGGCCTCGCGTTTCCTGGAGGAGATTCCGCCCGCGTACCTGGACTGGAAGCGGACGGGGCCGATGGCCAAGCCCGCCGGGCCGACCTCGGGGATCACCTCCTCGCTCTCCTCCTCCCGCTCGCGCTCCGGCCCCTCCGGCTTCGCCACCCGGCGCGCCGGCGAGAAGCCGGTCATCTCCCTCCAGGTCGGCGACCGGGTCACGCACGACCAGTTCGGGCTCGGCACGGTCATGGCGGTGCAGGGCTCCGGCGGGGACGCCCAGGCGACGATCGACTTCGGCGACGACAAGCCGAAGCGACTGCTCCTGCGGTACGCGCCGGTCGAGAAGCTGTGACGAGTCGGTACGAGGAAGGGCCCCGGCGTCATCCGCCAGGGCCCTTCTCGTGGGCACTTCTCGTACGGGGAAGGCTCAGCCGAGCGGGTTGAGGCCGTGGCTCAGCAGCCAGGGCAGCGGGTCGATCGCGGAGCCGCCGCCGGGCCGGACCTCGAAGTGGAGGTGCGGGCCGGTGGAGTTGCCGGAGTTGCCCGAGTAGGCGATGACGTCGCCGGCCTTGACGTGACCCGAGCGGATCTTGGTGCTGCTGAGGTGGCAGTACCAGGTCTCGGTGCCGTCGGGGGAGGTCACGATCGCCATGTTGCCGTAGGCGCTGTTCCACTGCGTGCGGACGGTGCCGTCGGTGGCGGCCATGACGGGGGTGCCGTACTGCACGGGGAAGTCGATGCCGGTGTGCAGCGACATCCAGTTGACGCCGGCCTGGCCGAACCGGGCGCTGAGCTGGTGGAGCTTCACCGGCAGGAGGTACTTGGGGCGCAGCGCCTCCTTGCGGGCCGCCTCCTCCTCGCGCTTCTTCTTCTCGGCCGCCTGGCGGGCGCGGAGGTCGATGCGCTCCTGGGTGCGGCTGGCGCGGTCGCCGAAGTCGCGGGCGTCGGCGCTGAGCGCGGCGAGCTGGGTGTCGAGCGCGCTGTTGGCGGCGACCTGCTTGACCGAGGCCGGGTCGGCGGCGGCCAGCGCGGTCGTGTCGTCCTTCTGTCCGCCGGCCGTCTCGGGGTTGGTGAGGCCGCCGACGGAGGCGGCGGCGATGCCGGCGACCCCCATGACGCAGGCGGAGGGGACGGCGACGGTCAGCAGCGCGGACCGTTTGGCGGGGGTGCGGCGCCGGCCGCGGCTGCCGCCGGAGGAGCGGCGCACGGAGCGGCCTGCGAGGGAGGACTCCGTACGGAGCTCGACGGCCGGTCCGGCGGTCGGCTCGTCGTGGCCGTAGGCGTCGTCGTCCTCGCCGTCGAGGGCCTCCGGAGCTCCGGCGTCGGCCTCGGCGGGGTCGTAGGCCTCGTCGGCCTCGTAAGCGGGGTAGGTCTCGTCGGCCTCGTCCGAGGCGAGTCCCGCGTGCTCCTCGTGTTCCTGGCGCCCCTCGTGTTCCGCGGGGACGTACTCGAAGGAGAACTCGGCCGTGTGCTCGGCCTGCGGGGCGTACTGGTGGGGCACGACCGGCTCGGGCTCGGGGGCCGCGTGGTTCCACGCGGTCGCGTCGAAGGCGCCGGTCTCGGTCGCGAAGGCGGGGGCGGCCCACTGGCCGGTGGCGTCGTAGGCCTCGTAGCCGTACGTGCCCTGGGCGGCGTACGCGCCGGCGTGGACGGTCTCGTACTGGCCGGTGTGCTGGGCCTCGGTCCAGGCGGAGGCGTCCCACTGGCCGGTGGCGTCGTACTGCGTCGCGGTGGTGTCGTACTGCGTGGCGGTGGTCTCGTACGCGCCGGTGCTCTCGTAGGAGCCGGTGGCGTTCCACTGACCCGTGGTGTCCCACTGGCCGGTCGTGTCGTACTGCCCGGTGGTGTCGTACTGCCCCGTCGTCGCGTACGTGCCGGTGGCCGCGTACTGGCCGAGGTCCCACTGGCCGCTGTGGTCGGCCTGACCGCCGGGGTAGGCGCCGAACAGCGGGTCGATGGCGAAGCTGCCGGTGGTGTGGGCGCCGTCACCGGCGTACCCGGCGTGGGGGTGCTGGTCGTTCACCAACGTCTCTCTCGCCTCGGCAGCAGGACCAGTCCGGGGCGGGCCCGTGAGGGGTGTCCCGGGGGAAGCAGTGGCGCGACTGTACCCGGCGGTACGCGCGGCGGACAATCTTCGGCGGGGTTTGGGCCCGCAGGAAACGGGCAATCGGTCGCGTTTTGCCAGGTCGACTGCAGAGCTTTGGCCTTGTGTTCGATGAACGTTCGAAGAACGGTGTCGTGCGGTCAGGCGACGGAGGTGGCGCCGGGCTCCTCCTCCCGCGTTCCGACGGCCACCGGTCCGCCCGCGTCGAGGGCCTCCCGGACCCCGGCGGCCACCGTCGGGTGCACGGGCAGCGCGAGATGGCCGATGCCGCTCACCCGCACGTTGTGCACGAGCAGGTCGGGGTGGTCGAGACGGGCGGTCTCCACCGGGACCATCACCTGGTCCAGATCGCTCCAGAAGCTCACGAACCGGGTCCGGCAGTCCGGCGCGGGACCGGCGAGCTCCCGCAGGATCTCCGAACCGGGCCGCATCTGCCGCACCAGCGGATGCGCGTCGGCGAGCGGGGCCACCGTGGTGCCCGCGTGCGGGGTGCCGAGCGTGACCAGGGTGCGCACCCGGGAGTGGCCGTCCAGTCGCTGCACGTAATAGCGGGCGATCAGCCCGCCGAGACTGTGCCCGACGATGTCGACCTCGGCGTGTCCGGTGCGGGCGCGGACCTCGTCCACCCGGCGGCCCAGCAGCCCGGCGGCGGCCCGCAGGTCGCAGGTGAGCGGGGAGTAGTTCAGCGACTCCACGCAGCCACGGCCGTGCCGGAGGAGGGAGCGGCGGAGCATGACGAAGACCGACCGGTTGTCGACGAAGCCGTGGAGCAGGATCACCGGCCGGCTGCCCGGGGTGCTCGTCGTGGGCCGCGGGGCGGGGGAGAGCCGCTCGGCGACCATTCCGGAGGGGTAGAGGACGAGGTGGCCGGTGAGGATCGCGACTTCCAGCGCGGTGGCCTTCATGAGGGCGGTGACCTTGGCGAACTCCATGGCCGGCCTCCCGAACGGCACGCGGGGCCGAACGGTACGCCGGTCCGCCGTGCGCCGCGCCGCCCGGACGGCGGCACGAGGCGCGACGACCTCGTCACGGCTCCCTTCGCGACCGGCCCCGCTCGCGGCTGCTGGGCCCAGGAGGAGGGCCCGAAGCGGGGACGACGCAGAGCGAACATGTCCCATGTGTGATTTCCCCCTCGGGCGCCGTCGCGAAACGGTCCCGGTGCGGGATGCTGGGGATGACGTTCGTTCACCTCCCCGGCGGTCAGGCGCGGGGGTCGCATGTGGAGGCAGTGATGGGTGTGAGCGGTCCGATCCGTGTGGTCGTCGCCAAGCCGGGTCTCGACGGCCACGATCGCGGAGCCAAGGTGATCGCGAGGGCGCTGCGCGACGCGGGCATGGAGGTCATCTACACCGGGCTCCACCAGACCCCCGAGCAGATCGTCGACACCGCGATCCAGGAGGACGCCGACGCGATCGGCCTCTCGATCCTCTCCGGGGCGCACAACACGCTGTTCGTGAAGGTCCTGGAGCTCCTCAAGGACCGCGACGCGGAGGACATCAAGGTCTTCGGCGGCGGCATCATCCCCGACGCGGACATTCCGCCGCTCAAGGAGAAGGGCGTGGCGGAGATCTTCACGCCGGGCGCGACGACCGCGTCCATCGTCGAGTGGGTGAACGCGAACGTCCGCGTCGGCGCGTAGTCCGCTGCGCGGTGCGCCTGCGCCCCGGCCGACAGGGCCCTCCCCGGCCGGGAGGGCCCTGTCGGCGTCCGGGGGCGCCCCGGCCGGTCCGCCGCCTCAGGAGCCGGGTGGTGGTGCGGAGGCGTCCGGCGGGGGTGGCGGTGTGAGCTCGGCGCGCATCGCGGCGCGGAGGCGCAGGGTGGAGACCAGGCGCTGGAAGGCCTCCGACCAGTAGTCGCCCGCCCCGGGGGAGCTCTCCTCCGTCTCGTCCGGACGGGCCGTCAGGGACTCCAGCCGGCCCGCCGCCTCCGGGGCGAGGCAGCGCTCCGCCAGGCCCATCACCCCGCTGAAGCTCCACGGGTAACTGCCCGCCTCGCGCGCGATGTCGAGTGCGTCGATCACCGCCGCGCCGAGCGGCTCCGCCCACGGGACGGTGCAGACACCGAGCAGCTGGAACGCCTCCGACAGCCCGTGGGCCGCGATGAACGAGGCGACCCAGTGCGCCCGCTCCTCCACGGGCAGCGTCGACAGGAGCTGGGCGCGCTCGCCCAGGGACGAGGTGCCGGGGCCCGTCGCGGGCGGGACGGCGGGGGAGCCGAGCAGCGCGCGCGACCACGCCGGGTCCCGCTGTCGCACGGCGGCCCGGCACCAGGCGGCGTGCAGCTCGCCCTGCCAGTCGTCCGCGACCGGGAGCGCCACGATCTCCTCCGGGCCGCGTCCCCCGAACCTGGCGGACCAGGAGGGCAGCGGCGTCGCCTCGACGAGCTGGCCCAGCCACCAGGAGCGTTCGCCCCGGCCCGCCGGAGGCGTCGCCACCAGGCCGTCCCGCTGCATCGCCGCGTCGCACTCGTGCGGGGCCTCGACGGCGATCGTCGGCGTCGGGGCCGTCCGGTCCAGGCCGACGCAGGTGGCGGCCCGGGCCGCCATCCGGCCCGCGAGGGCGGAGGCCGGCAGAGCGGAGAGCAACTCGGCGGCGGTGGCCCGGACGTTGCGGCTGCGGTCGTCGAGGGCCTCCTCCAGGAAGCCCTCGTCGGCGTCGGAGAGCCCGGCCCGCAGCGAGTCCAGGAACATCAGCCGGTCCTCCGCCCGCTCGGCGGACCAGGTCGAGGCGAGCAGCGCGAGCCCGGCGGCCGGGTCCTCGGTCCGTACGGCGGAGAGCAGGGCGACCCGCTCGGCGAACAGGCCCTCGTCCCACAGCGCGCGGACCCCCTCGGCGTCCTCCGGGGACGGGAGGCGGCCGCCCGCCCCCCGGCCCCGGAGGGCGAACCTCCACTCGGGGTTGAGCCGGGCCAGCCACAGGCCGCGCGGGCCCGCCAGCCGTAGCGCCTGGGGGCGCAGATCGCTGCGGGCCCTGGCCGCGTCGAGCAGCGCGGGCAGGGCGGCGGGAGGCGCCTTGTAGCCGTGCCGGTCGGCGAGGACCAGCCACTGGGGGAGCAGCTCGGCCAGGTCGGGGGCGGCCCCGCGCCGCCCGGCGGGCGAGGGCGCGGTCCGGCCGGCGAGCAGCTGGTCGAGACGGAGCCGGGCGGCCTCGGGCAGCGGCGGCCGCGGATCCTCCGGCGCGGGCTCCGGCAGGGGCGCGGCGGGGCCGGGCCGCAGCCCCGCCCTGCGTCGTACGGTGTGCAGCGCGGCGGCGTCGAGCAGCACGCCCGGCAGGTCCCGGGCCGCGGCGGAGCCCGCGGGCGCGGCGGGGGGCCGGCGGTCCGTCCCCAGCATCGCCGAGCTGACGAGCTCCTCCCAGGACGGGGCGGACGCGTCGTCGGCGGTCGTTCCCGCAGCCGGGGCGGCGGGGGTGGTCGCGGTCGTGTCCATCGGGCTCCTCCGGTGGGCCGGTGCGCGGTGGCCGGACGTCATATGAGGGGGACCGTCTCGCCCGGGGCCTCCGGCGACCAGGCGGCGAGGGGGGTGAACCCCCGGTGCCCGACCTCCCCGAAGACGGCCACCGGGGCGCCGCCGGACAGGGCGACCAGGCGCCAGAGGCCGGGCCGGGACTGGGCGGCGGGCGTCAGGGGCAGTGCTTCGCGGCCGTCGGCGTCGGCGAGCTGCCAGCCGTACTCCGCGCGCACCGGCACGACCTGACCCAGCGTCACGGGCCAGGAGTCCAGCCACGGGTCCTCGCGGAGCGCACGGCCGTACGCGTCGAGCGTCGTGCCGACCGGTCCGCCCGCCGGCGGGGCGACGGGGCCCGCGACCGGGACGAACCGCTCGCCCGGCTCCGCCCGCACCTGCCCCGAGCCGGTGTGCGGCGTCAACTCGCCGTCCAGCAGGGCGCCCACGGGGAGCGCGAGCTGCGGCGCCCGGCCCGCCGCGCCGAAGGAGAGCAGGAGTGCGGTGCGCCCGGTCGTCGAGCCGTGCAGCCAGATCCGCCGGGTCGTCAGCCGGGTGTCGGCCGTGTCGTACTGCGCGAGGACCAGCCAGTGGTCGCGCACCGGGGCGCCGTCGGCCGGGGCGGTGAGGCCCACCCGGGTCCGCACCGTCGTCGCGAACGGGGCGGGCAGCCGGTCCGCCGCCAGCCAGGCCCGGCCGAGGAGGTGCGTCAGCGCGCACTCCTCCAGGAGCCGCACCGGCCAGCCCGGTCCCGAGCCCGGTATCGCCCCCAGCTCCCGGACCCGCCCGGCGAGCCCCGGCGCCTGGGCGTCGACCATGCGGGCCGCCGTCTCCTCCCACAGCCCGTACCCCGTCTGTCCGGCCACCGCCAGACCGCCGCGCAGCAGGTCGGCGAGCCGCTGCTCCAACTCCCGCGCGCCCGAGGTGATCCGGGCCGCCCTGCGCTCGGCCCGGCGGCGCGCCGCCTCCGGATCCGCCGTCGCCCCCGGGGCCCCCTCCCCGGCCCGCGGGTCCGCGCTCGCGGCCCCGCCGCGCCGCGCGGCGAGCCACTGCGCGGCCCAGTCGGGCGCGGGGCGGTCCTCGGCGGCGATCCCGTCCGCCGCCCGGAGCAGCAGCAGGCCCAGCGCGTGCTTGCAGGGGGACTTCCGGCTGGGGCAGCCGCAGGAGTACGCGGGCCCCGTGGTGTCGACGACCGTCCGGTACGGCGTGCTCCCGCTGCCCTTGCACAGGCCCCAGACGGCGCCGTCGCCGCAGCCCGTCTCCGACCAGGGCCCGGCCGTGCCGAGCTCGCTCCCCGCTCTGCGCGACGCTTCGTCAGGAGCCAGCGCGAGCACCTGTTCCGCCGTCCGGCGCACCCCCATGGCATTCATGTCGTCGAAGGTAGAGGCCGCCACTGACAACGCCCCCGGGCCGAGGGTTCGGGGCGGGGCGGAGGCGGGGAGATTTGACTTTACCTTCCCTTTACGATTCTCTGCGGCGACCGCCGAACCGCGCCACGCCGTCCAGGGGAACCCATGAACCGCACCGTCCGCACCGCCGTCTCGGCCCTCGCCGTCGCCGGCCTCGCCCTCGGCCTCGGGGCCTGCTCCGAGGCCGCCGAGAAGGCCGCCGACCAGGTCGACAAGTCCGTGAACGAGACCTACGAGGTCACCTACGAGGTCGGCGGCGAGAACGTCGAGTCGATCGACTACCACGCCGGCGGCGGCACCGCGATGGATCCGAAGATCGAGTCCGAGAAGAAGCCCGCCACGCCGTGGAGGAAGACGGTGACGCTGAAGGGCATCATGCCGCCGGCCGTCATGCCGGTCTCGCTCGACCCCGCCGACCTCACCTGCAAGATCATCCACAACGGCAAGGTCATCAAGGAGGCCAAGGGCCAGGAGGCGACGGCGGGCGGCTGCGTCGCCGTCTCCCCGATCGTCGGCTGACCCTCCCTCACCTCCCCAACCGGCCCTGACCAGCGGCGACATCCGATTGTCAGTGGCATGGTGCACGGTGGATCGCACAGCAGGTCGAACGATCTGGAGGGGGATCCATGCCCGTGCCCGAAACCATCGCGAAGCCCGGTTCCGGTGTCGAGACGGACACCGGACCGGGACGGCCGCAGACCGCCACCGAGGCCCTGCGACCGCACGCCGAGCACGCCTTCGCCCACGAACTCGCGGCCCTCGCCGCCGCCGACGACCGGCCCCGGCCCGCCCGCTGGCGCCTCTCCCCGTGGGCCGTCGCCACCTACCTCCTCGGCGGCACGCTCCCCGACGGCACCGCCATCACCCCCAAGTACGTCGGACCGCGCCGCATCGTGGAAGTCGCCGTCACCACGCTCGCCACCGACCGGGCGCTGCTCCTCCTCGGAGTCCCCGGCACCGCCAAGACCTGGGTCTCCGAGCACCTCGCCGCCGCCGTCAGCGGCGACTCCACCCTCCTCGTCCAGGGCACCGCCGGCACGCCCGAGGAGGCCATCCGGTACGGCTGGAACTACGCGCGACTCCTCGCCCACGGCCCCAGCGAGGACGCCCTCGTCCCCAGCCCCGTGATGCGCGCGATGTCCCAGGGCATGACCGCCCGGGTCGAGGAGCTCACCCGCATCCCCGCCGACGTGCAGGACACGCTCATCACGATCCTGTCCGAGAAGACCCTGCCCGTCCCCGAGCTCGGCCAGGAGGTGCAGGCCGTCCCCGGCTTCAACCTGATCGCCACCGCCAACGACCGCGACCGCGGCGTCAACGAGCTCTCCAGCGCCCTGCGCCGCCGCTTCAACACCGTCGTGCTGCCGCTGCCCGCGACCCCCGAGGCCGAGGTCGACATCGTCGCCCGCCGGGTCGAGCAGCTCGGCCGCTCCCTGGAACTGCCCGTCCCGCCCGCCGGCGCGGACGAGATCCGACGGGTCGTCACCGTCTTCCGCGAGCTGCGGGACGGGGTCACCACCGACGGCCGGACGAAGGTCAAGTCCCCCTCGGGGACGCTCTCCACGGCCGAGGCGATCTCCGTCGTCACCGGCGGACTCGCCCTCGCCGCCCACTTCGGCGACGGCGTCCTGCGCCCCGGGGACATCGCCGCCGGCATCCTCGGCGCCGTCGTCCGCGACCCGGCGGCCGACCGGGTCGTCTGGCAGGAGTACCTGGAAACGGTCGTGCGGGAGAGAGACGGCTGGAAGGACTTCTACCGCGCCTGCCGCGAGGTGAGCGCATGACCTCCACGGCCACGGCCCCCCACGCCTCCCGCCCACCGGACCCGCCCCGGGACGAGCCCCCGGCCCCGGGCGCCGGGCCCCGCTCCGGCGGGGACGGCGGGTGGCACGGGGAGCCCCTGCTGCTCGGGGTGCGGCACCACGGGCCCGGATCCGCACGGGGCGTGCGGGCCGCGCTGGAGGCGGCGCGGCCCGCCGCGGTGCTCGTCGAGGGGCCCGCCGAGGCCGACGCCCTCGTGGCGCTCGCCGCGGACCCGGACATGCGGCCGCCCGTCGCGCTGCTCGCCCACGCCGTGGACGATCCCGGACGGGCCGCCTTCTGGCCGATGGCCGACTTCTCGCCCGAGTGGGTCGCGATCCGCTGGGCCCTCGACCACGGCGCCGCCGTCCGCTTCGTCGACCTGCCCGCCGCCCACACCCTCGCCGCCGCCGACCCCACCTGGAGGGACGAGGAGGAGGCCACGGGCGGCGGCCCGAGGATCGACCCGGTCGCCGAACTCGCCGGGGCCGCCGGGTACGAGGACGCCGAGCGCTGGTGGGAGGACGTCGTCGAACTGCGCGGGGACGGCGACCCCACCGCCCCCTTCGAGGTCCTCGCCGAGGCCATGGGCGCCCTCCGCGAGGCGTACGGGCACGGCGGCCACCCCCGCGACCTCGTCCGCGAGGCGCACATGCGGCTCAAGCTGCGCGCCGCCCGCAAGGAGTTCGGGGACTCCGTCGCCGTCGTCTGCGGCGCCTGGCACGTGCCCGCCCTCACCCGCAGGACCACC
Source organism: Streptomyces sp. NPDC004266 (assembly GCF_042874095.1). NCBI lineage: Bacteria > Bacillati > Actinomycetota > Actinomycetes > Kitasatosporales > Streptomycetaceae > Streptomyces > Streptomyces sp. NPDC004266. The sequence continues at coordinate 38,613 of NZ_JBIAMM010000003.1, read as the reverse complement.
GTCGCCGCCGACAGGGCCCTCCTCAAGGGCCTGCCCCGGGCGAAGGCCGAACTGACCTGGGTCCCCTGGACCCACCGCAGACTCGCCCGCCGCTCCGGCTACGGCGCCGGGATCGACGCGCCCGGCTGGTACGGACACCTCTTCGCCGCTCCCGACCGGCCCGTCGAGCGCTGGATGACGAAGGTCGCCGGGCTCCTCAGGGCCGAGGACCACCCCGTCTCCCCCGCCCACGTCATCGAGGCCGTCCGGCTCGCCGAGACGCTCGCCGTCCTGCGCGGCCGCCCGCGCCCCGGCCTCGACGAGACGACCGACGCCGTCCGCGCCGTCCTCTGCGAGGGCTCCGACGTGCCGCTCGACCTCGTCCGCGACCGCCTCGTCGTCGGCGACGTCCTCGGCGAGGTGCCGGCCGGCGCCCCCGCCGTACCCCTCCAGCGCGATCTGGACCGCCGGAGGCGCACCCTGCGCCTCAAGCCCGAGGCCCAGGAGCGCGAGCTCGGACTCGACCTCCGCAAGGAGACCGACGGCGAGCGCAGCCGGCTGCTGCACCGGCTGCGCCTCCTCGGCGTCCACTGGGGCGAGCCGGCCGCCGGACGGGCCGGCACCGGCACCTTCCGGGAGACCTGGCGGCTGCGCTGGGAGCCCGAGCTGCACGTCCGGGTCGCCGAGGCCGGCGTCTGGGGCACCACCGTCGAGGCCGCCGCCACCGCCAGGGCCGAGTCCCGTGCCCTCGCCGCGACCGCCCTCGGCGACGTCACCGCCCTCGCCGAGCAGTGCCTCCTCGCCGGGCTCACGGACGCGCTGCCGGTCGTCATGCGGGCGCTCGCCGACCGGGCCGCGCTCGACACCGACGTCGCCCACCTCGCGCAGGCCCTCCCGGCCCTGGCCCGCGCCCTGCGCTACGGCGACGTCCGCGGCACCGGCACGGCGGCCCTCGACGAGGTCGCCGCCGGGCTCGCCGAGCGGATCTGCGTCGGCCTGCCGCCCGCCTGCGCCGGACTCGACACGGACGCCGCCGCGCAGATGCGGGACCGGATCGACGCCGTCCACACGGCGATCGGCCTCCTCCCGGACCGCCCCGACCTCGTCGACCGGTGGGCCGGGGTGCTGCGCCGGCTCGCCGACCGCGACCGGACCCCGGGCGTCCTGCGGGGGCGGTCCGCTCGGCTGCTGCTCGACGAGGGCCGGATCGCCGACGGCGAGGCCGCCCTGCTCATGAGCCGTGCCCTCTCGCCCGGCACCCCGCCGGCCGACGCCGCCGCCTGGATCGACGGCTTCGTCGGCGGGGCCTCCGGCGGCGGACTGCTCCTCGTCCACGACGAGCGGCTCCTCGGGCTGGTCGACTCCTGGCTGACGTCCGTCCCGGCCGAGGCGTTCACCGACGTCCTGCCGCTGCTGCGGCGCACCTTCTCCGGTTACGAGCAGGGCGTGCGCCGCACCCTCGGCGAGCTGGTCGCCCGCGGCCCCCGGCCCGGCGGGGCCGGGCCCTCCGCGCCCGGCGTGCCCGGCTTCGCCCCGGACCCCGACCCCGAGCGGGCGGACGCCGTGCTGCCGCTGCTCCACCTCATCCTCGGAACGGAGGCCCCCGCATGACGCACACGACGCCCACCGACGACGAGCGGCTGCGGCGCTGGCGGCTGGTCCTGGGCGGCGGGGAGGCCGACGGCACCGGCCGGACGCTCACCGGCACCGACGCCGCCATGGACGGAGCCCTCACCGCGCTCTACGACCGCCCGGGCGGGAGCGGCCCCCGCACCGGACGGGACCGCACGGCAGGGCTCGGCGCGTCCGCGCCCTCCGTCGCCCGCTGGCTCGGCGACATCCGCACGTACTTCCCGAGCTCCGTCGTCCAGGTCATGCAGCGCGACGCCATCGACCGGCTCGGGCTCGCCGCCCTCCTCCTGGAGCCGGAGATGCTGGAGGCCGTCGAGGCCGACGTGCACCTCGTCGGCACCCTCCTCTCCCTCGGCAGGGCGATGCCCGAGACGACCCGGGAGACCGCCCGGGCCGTCGTCCGCAAGGTCGTCGACGACCTGGAGAAGCGCCTCGCCGCCCGCACCCGCACCACCCTCGCCGGCGCCCTCGACCGCTCCGCCCGGATCAGCCGCCCCCGCCACCGGGACATCGACTGGGACCGCACGATCCGCGCCAACCTCAAGCACTACCTGCCCGAGCAGCGCACGGTCGTCCCCGAGCGGCTCGTCGGCCACGGACGCGCCTCCCGGGGGGTCAGGAAGGAGATCGTGCTCTGCGTCGACCAGTCGGGCTCCATGGCCGCCTCCGTCGTCCACGCCGCCGTCTTCGGCGCGGTGCTCGCCTCGATGCGGTCGCTCGCGACCCGCCTCGTCGTCTTCGACACCTCCGTCGTCGACCTGACCGAGCAGCTCGACGACCCGGTCGACGTCCTCTTCGGCACCCGGCTCGGCGGCGGCACCGACATCAACCGCGCCCTCGCCTACTGCCAGTCGAGGATCACCCGCCCCGCCGACACCGTCGTCGTCCTCGTCAGCGACCTCTACGAGGGGGGCATCCGGGACGAGATGCTGAAGCGGGTCGCGGCCATGAAGGCCTCCGGCGTCCAGTTCGTCGCCCTGCTCGCGCTCTCCGACGAGGGCGCCCCCGCCTACGACCGGGACCACGCGGCGGCGCTCGCCGCGCTCGGCGTCCCCGCCTTCGCCTGCACGCCCGACCTGTTCCCGGAGATCATGGCGGCCGCCCTGGAGAAGCGCCCGCTGCCGGTGCCCGAGGACTGAGGGTGCGGAATCCGTCGCCGCGGGACCACCCACACGGGCGCGCCCGGCCCCACTGAGGTCCATATCACACTCGCGGCGGAACGACCCTCACCCCGGCCCCCGGCGCGTCGTGAGAACCCCGAAGGCCGGTCCCCGCCTGCCACGAGGGGGCTCCGGCCCCGTCCCGCCGCCCCTACGGACAGCCCCCCGGCCCGTACGTTCTGTGACCCGTATCACCGCTCTGGTGTGACCTGCGATTTAGGGACCCACGGCCCACGGGGATAACCTGCGAGACGGACATGCCGCGTCCACGGACTCCGTGAACGCCTCCCTTGTGACAGCGCAGTCACGTTGCCCTCCGCGGCACGCCCACGCAGACAACGAACCGCGATCATCAGAAAAGGGACGGACGCGCGTGGACCTGTTCGAGTACCAGGCGAGGGACCTCTTCGCCAAGCACGGTGTACCGGTGCTGGCCGGTGAAGTCATCGACACGCCTGAGGCGGCGCGCGAGGCCACCGAGCGTCTTGGCGGCAAGTCGGTCGTCAAGGCGCAGGTGAAGGTCGGCGGCCGCGGCAAGGCCGGCGGCGTGAAGCTGGCCGCCACCCCGGACGAGGCCGTCGCCCGCGCGACGGACATCCTCGGGATGGACATCAAGGGCCACACGGTCCACAAGGTGATGATCGCGGAGACCGCTCCGGAGATCGTCGAGGAGTACTACGTCTCGTACCTCCTCGACCGCACCAACCGCACCTTCCTCGCCATGGCGTCCGTCGCCGGTGGCATGGACATCGAGGAGGTCGCCGCGACGACCCCCGAGAAGCTCGCGAAGGTGCCGGTCGACTCCAACAAGGGCGTCGACATCGAGAAGGCCCGCGAGATCGTCGCCCAGGCGAAGTTCCCGGCCGAGGTCGCCGAGAAGGTCGCCGAGGTCCTCGTGACCCTGTGGAAGACCTTCGTCGCCGAGGACGCCCTCCTCGTCGAGGTCAACCCGCTGGCCAAGGTCGCCTCCGGCGAGGTCATCGCCCTCGACGGCAAGGTCTCCCTGGACGCCAACGCCGACTTCCGCCAGCCGGAGCACGAGGCGCTCGAGGACAAGGCCGCAGCCAACCCGCTCGAGGCTGCCGCCAAGGCCAAGGGCCTCAACTACGTCAAGCTCGACGGCCAGGTCGGCATCATCGGCAACGGCGCGGGCCTCGTCATGTCGACGCTGGACGTCGTCGCGTACGCCGGTGAGAACCACGGCGGCGTGAAGCCGGCCAACTTCCTCGACATCGGCGGCGGCGCCTCCGCCGAGGTCATGGCGAACGGCCTGGAGATCATCCTCGGCGACCCGGACGTCAAGTCCGTGTTCGTCAACGTCTTCGGTGGCATCACCGCCTGTGACGAGGTCGCCAACGGCATCGTGCAGGCCCTGGAGCTCCTCGCCTCGAAGGGCGAAGAGGTCACCAAGCCGCTGGTCGTCCGTCTCGACGGCAACAACGCGGAGCTGGGTCGCAAGATCCTGTCGGACGCCAACCACCCGCTCGTGCAGCGCGTGGACACCATGGACGGCGCGGCCGACAAGGCCGCCGAGCTCGCGGCTGCGAAGTAAGGGACAGGGGAAACCACAGCCATGGCTATCTTCCTCAACAAGGACAGCAAGGTCATCGTCCAGGGCATGACCGGTGCCACGGGCATGAAGCACACCAAGCTCATGCTCGGTGACGGCACCAACATCGTCGGCGGCGTGAACCCGCGCAAGGCCGGCACCAAGGTCGACTTCGACGGCACCGAGGTCCCGGTCTTCGGCACCGTCGCCGAGGCGATCAAGGAGACCGGCGCCAACGTCTCGGTCCTCTTCGTCCCGCCGGCCTTCGCGAAGGCCGCCGTGGTCGAGGCGATCGACGCCGAGATCCCGCTCGCCGTCGTCATCACCGAGGGCATCGCCGTCCACGACTCGGCCGCGTTCTACGCGTACGCCGTCGAGAAGGGCAACAAGACCCGCCTCATCGGCCCGAACTGCCCCGGTCTCATCACCCCGGGCCAGTCCAACGCCGGCATCATCCCGGGCGACATCACGAAGCCGGGCCGCATCGGCCTGGTCTCGAAGTCCGGCACGCTGACGTACCAGATGATGTACGAGCTCCGTGACCTCGGCTTCTCCTCCGCCGTCGGCATCGGTGGCGACCCGGTCATCGGCACCACGCACATCGACGCCCTCGCGGCGTTCGAGGCGGACCCCGACACCGACCTGATCGTCATGATCGGTGAGATCGGCGGCGACGCCGAGGAGCGCGCGGCCGACTTCATCAAGGCCAACGTCACCAAGCCGGTCGTCGGCTACGTCGCGGGCTTCACCGCGCCCGAGGGCAAGACCATGGGCCACGCCGGCGCCATCGTCTCCGGCTCCTCCGGCACCGCCCAGGCGAAGAAGGAGGCCCTCGAGGCCGCCGGTGTCAAGGTCGGCAAGACGCCGACCGAGACCGCCAAGCTGGCGCGCGCCATCCTCGCGGGCTGAACAGGCTGAAACGCACAGCGGCCTGACAGGCGGCACGCGAGTGGGCCCCGCCCCTCCCGGGAGACCGGGAGGGGCGGGGCCCGCTTCATGTCCGGCGGCCGGGGGCCGCCCGGCGGATCGGGGGCGGAGAGGCCCCGCCGGCCGCCGGGATCAGGGCGGGACCGACCCCGGCCGGCCCCCGGGACCAAGGCCGGACAGGCCCTAGCCGACCGCCGGGACCAGCCGTTCCGGGCCCGGGTTGGGCTCGGAGCGCAGCTTGTCGCGGAGCTCCACGTCCTCCGGGCTGAGCTTCTGGGGGCCGCCGCGCACCGGCACGCCGTTGACGGCCTCGCCGGGGGCGTTCACCGGGATGTAGCGGGTCGGCGCGGTCGCCGCCGTGAAGCCGGTCATCACGATGAGGACCGCCGTCATCCCGAGCACCGCCCGCGTCCAGCTGCGGGCCCGGCGCTCGCTGCCCGTCCGGACGGCGCGGGCGGGCGGCAGCTTCGCCGTCGGAGCCTCTGCGACCAGCGCGCTCAGACACCGGTGCAGGGCCTCGGGCTCGGCGAGCTCGGGGATCCGCTCGCCGAGGACCGTCCGGGCGTGCAGCAGCCGGTTGGCGGCGGCGGGCGTGCTCGCCTCCGTCTCGGCCGCCGTCTCCGGCAGGTCCAGGCCGAGCCCGTCGTAGAGCAGGACGGTGCGGCGGTACGGCGGCGGCAGTTCGAGGAGTGCGCCGAGCAGCGCCCGGCGGTCCGCCTCGGCCGGCGGGGCGTCGGGGTGCCGGTGGGCGCGCCGGAACCGGTGCCAGGGGGAGAGGGCGTACTCGTACGCCGCCGCCCGCACCCAGCCCGCGGGGTCGGCGTCCACGGCGACCTCGGGCCAGTGCTGCCAGGCGTGGTGGAAGGCGTACTCGACGGCCTCCCGGGAGAGCCCGCGGCGTCCGGTGAGCAGGTACGTCTGGTGGACGAGGCCGGACGCGGCGTGCGCGTACAGCGCGTCGAAGGCCTCCTCCGGGGTGAGGGCCGGCGGCCCCGCCGGGACGGCCGGCTCCGCGGGGGCCTCCGCCGCCACCGGTTTCAGCCGCTCCGGCGGCTTCGCGGGGCCTTTGCGGGCGGGGCCCGGTGAGATGGCCGGCGCCGGCGACGGGGCCCGCGGCGGCTTGGCGGCCCGCTTGGCGGCGGCCCGGGGGCGCACGCTGCCCGAAGCCGACGACTGCGGCTGCTGCTGGGGGTGCGGCTGTGCCTGCGGCTGCGACCAGACCGGCTCCGCCTCCGCCCGGGGCTCGGCCTCGGGGCGTACGGGATCCGCGGGCCCGGGCGTGCCGAGCAGCTTCGCGTACGCCTCGCGCTTGCGGCCCCGGGGCGCCGAGCGTCCGGTCTCCCAGGACCTCACCGTGGCCTTCGTGACGCCCATGGCCTCGGCGACCTGCTCCTCGCTCAGGGCGAGGGCCTCACGCAACCTGCGCCGCTCCTTCGGGGCCGGCAGGGGGACGGAGGATGCGGAATCCGCGGTGCTCCGGCTCATCGGCGTCGACCTCCCGCAGAGCTGCTCTGGGCGGAAAAGTACATAAACGTATATTGAGCGACACAACGGATGTTTGCCTGTTACGCGGTGAAAGCGCGTGTCGTTGGCAGCATGGCCCCGTGACCCATGTGACCGAGCAACCCCTGGTCCAGGGCGGTCGTTCCGCCGCGCTCGCCACCGCCTGCGTCCGGGGCGGGGTCGCCGCCGGACTCGGCCTCGGCGTCCTCGCGGTCCTGGTGATCGCGGCCTGGATCAGCTCCCCGTATCCCGACAGCGGTCCCGTCGGCGCCCTGCACGTCGCCGCCGGCATCTGGCTGCTCGCCCACGGCGTGGACCTGTTCCGCGCGGACACCCTGTCCGGCCTGCCCGCGCCCCTCGGCATCGCCCCGCTGCTGCTCGCCGCGCTGCCCCTCTGGCTGGTGCACCGGACCGCCCGCGACACCCTCGACCCGGGGGACGACGGGACCCGGCCGCGCCCCTCCCCGGGCGGCGCCGTCGCCGCCGTCGCCGGGGGATACCTGCTGGTGGCGGCCGCCGTCGTGGTCTACAGCGAGAGCGGCCCGCTGCCCGCCGACCTCGTCACGGCCGGGCTCTGGCTGCCCGCCGTCGTCACCGGCGCGGCGGGGGCGGGCGCCTGGACGGCGCTGGGCCGCCCGCTGCCGGGGCAGCGGCAGGCCGCCGCGGCCCTGCGCGCCGCCGGGCTCGGGACGCTGACGCTGCTCGGCGGCGGCGCGGTGGCCGCGGCCGGCTCGCTCGCCTGGCACGCGGGCCGGGCGCAGGCCTCGTTCGAAGGGCTCGCGGGGGAGTGGTCCGGTCGGGTGACGGTCCTGCTGCTCGTCCTGGCGCTGCTGCCGAACGCGGCCGTCTGGGGAGCCGCTTACGGCCTCGGGCCCGGCTTCGTCCTCGGCGCGGGAGCGCTCGCGACCCCGCTGGGCCTCGTCGGCGATCCGGCCGTGCCGCCCTTCCCGCTCCTGGCGGCGCTGCCCTCCGAGGGGCGCGGCACCTGGTTCCACTGGGCTGCCCTCGCGGTCCCGCTGGTCGCCGCGGTGGTCCAGGGGCACCGCGTGGGCCGGGCCGCCCGGACCTGGGCGGCCCGGGAAGCGGCCCTGGCGGCGCTCGGCGCGGCCGGGGGGTGCGGGGCGGCCGTCGCCGTCCTGGCGGCCGCGGCGGGCGGCCCGCTCGGCACCGGCCGGCTCTCGGCGTTCGGCCCCGTGTGGTGGCAGGCGGGCGCGGCGGCGGTGCTGTGGGGGGTCTGTGCGGGGGTGCCGGCGGCGCTCGGAGTACGGGCCTGGGGCCGCCGGGCGCCGCGCTCCGAGAAGTCCCGGCCGTCGGCCGTGCCCGTGCCGGCACCCGTGGCCGCGTCCGTCGCGGAGGGCGGTCCCGCGGCGGCCCCGTCCGGACTCCTGGCGGCCCTGTCCGGGCTCGTGGCGTCCCGGCCCGGCCCCGTGGAGGTCCGGCCGGAGGCGACCGCGTCCAAGGCGACGACGTCGCCCGGGGCCGGCACCGACGGGGGGACCGGCACCGACAGGGGGGTCCGGACCGGCGCGGACCCGCAGGGCGGCTCGTCCGCCGTCCCGTCCCCCGACCGGTACGCCGCCCCGTACGCCGACCCCTTCGGCGACGACCCCGGCTACGAGCCCTACGACTTCCTCCCGGCGGCCTGGGAACCCTCCTCGCCGCCGCCCCCACCGCTGCCGCCGCTGCCGCCTCCGCCGTCGTCGCCTCCGCCCGCCTCCGACTGACGGCGGCCGGCTGCTCCCGTACCGGCCTGCTACTCCCGTACCCCGAAGCCCGCGCGCAGCGGCTTCGGCAGGAGGTCGTTGCAGGCCAGCTCGCCCGCGTGGGTCAGCGCGTCGTCGCGGCACTGGTAGAAGTCGCGGTAGACGAGCTGCATGGTGAAGCTCCCCGCGACGATCATCAGCGCCAGGCTCGCCGCGACGAGACCGCTGATCGCCGCCGTCCGCATCGAGCGGAGCGGCATGGTCGCGGCGGACGCCCCCTGGCCCGAGGGCCGGCCGGGCGAGGGCTGTGCCGACGGGGGCTGTGATGTCGGCGACAGTTCCTGGGCCGCCTTCGGCTTGGCGCGCAGCGAGCTGATCGCCCAGTAGAGGCCGAGGGCGCCGAGCAGCAGCGCCAGCTCCGGGATCTCGAAGATGGCGAAGAAGAAGCCCCACATGCCGGAGAGGATCGCGTACCGCGCCCTCCGCTGCGCCGGGTCCGTCGGGTCCCAGCGGGTCCCCGGGCCCGGTCCGGGCCCGCCCTGCCCGGGGCCGCCCTCCGGCCGGCCCTGCCGCTCCGGCCCCCGGCCGAAGCCGTCCTGCGAGGGGCCCGGCTGGCGCGGGCTCCAGCGGCCGTCGGACGGCCCCGACGAGTCCGGGGTGCCGGACGCGTCGTCGTCCGAGCCCTCCGGTCGCCGCGGCTGCCACGGCTGGTCCGGCCTGCCCTCGGGCGGTGGCGCGAACGGGTTGTTGTCGTCCGTGGACTGGCGTTCCGGCATCTGCTGAACGTCTTCCCTCTGTCGTCGTGACCGCGGCCGCACCCACGGCCCCTGCTGGCGTCGGACCCTGACGCTACCGCCCTGCTCCGCCCCCGTCCCGTGGGGGCCGTCCCGTGTGCCGGTATCGTTGCTGACGGTCGAGCCATTCGTAGGGTTCCCCGTATCGAGGGGCACGATTCGTTCGTACGACCGCACAAACACCACGGAAAGAGTGACCCCTGTGGCTGCCGCCCGCCTCGTCGTCCTGGTCTCCGGGTCCGGTACCAATCTGCAGGCCCTCCTCGACGCCATCGCCGCCGACCCCGAGGGGTACGGCGCGGAGGTCGTCGCCGTCGGCGCCGACCGCGACTCCATCGTCGGCCTGGAGCGCGCCGAGCGGGCCGGGCTGCCGACCTTCGTGTGCAGGGTGAAGGACCACGCGACCCGCCAGGAGTGGGACCGCGCGCTGACCGAGGCCACCGCCGCGTACGAGCCGGACCTCGTGGTCTCGGCCGGTTTCATGAAGATCGTCGGCAAGGAGTTCCTCGCCCGCTTCGGCGGCCGGGTCGTCAACACCCACCCGGCGCTCCTCCCCAGTTTTCCCGGTGCCCACGGGGTGCGTGACGCCCTCGCCTACGGCGCGAAGGTCACCGGATGCACCGTCCACTTCGTCGACGACGGTGTCGACACCGGCCCGATCATCGCCCAGGGCGTGGTCGAGGTGCGGGACGAGGACGATGAAGCCGCTCTGCACGAGCGCATCAAGGAAGTCGAGCGCTCGCTGCTCGTCGACGTCGTGGGGCGCCTCGCCCGGCACGGCTATCGCATTGAGGGACGAAAGGTTCATGTCGGTGAACACGGACACCGTTAAGCCCATCCGCCGCGCGCTGGTCAGCGTCTACGACAAGACGGGGCTCGAGGAGCTGGCCCGCGGTCTGCACGAGGCCGGTGTCGAGCTCGTCTCCACCGGCTCCACCGCCGGGAAGATCGCCGCCGCCGGGGTCCCGGTCACCAAGGTCGAGGAGCTGACCGGCTTCCCCGAGTGCCTCGACGGGCGCGTCAAGACGCTGCACCCGCGCGTGCACGCCGGCATCCTCGCCGACCTGCGCCTGGAGTCGCACCGCGCGCAGCTCGCCGAGCTGGGCGTGGAGCCCTTCGACCTCGTCGTCGTGAACCTGTACCCGTTCCGCGAGACCGTCGCCTCCGGCGCCACCCCGGACGAGTGCGTCGAGCAGATCGACATCGGCGGCCCGTCGATGGTCCGCGCCGCCGCCAAGAACCACCCGTCGGTCGCGATCGTCACCAGCCCCGACCGGTACGCCGACGTGCTCGCCGCCGTCAAGGCAGGCGGCTTCGACCTGACCGCCCGCAAGCGGCTCGCCGCCGAGGCCTTCCAGCACACCGCCGCGTACGACGTGGCCGTGGCCTCCTGGTTCGCCGACGACTACGCGGCGGCCGACGACTCCGGCTTCCCCGACTTCCTGGGCGCCACGTACGAGCGCAAGAACGTCCTGCGGTACGGCGAGAACCCGCACCAGGGCGCCGCGCTCTACGTCGACGGCACGGGCGGCCTCGCCGAGGCGGAGCAGCTGCACGGCAAGGAGATGTCGTACAACAACTTCACGGACACCGACGCCGCGCGCCGGGCCGCGTACGACCACGCCGAGCCGTGCGTCGCGATCATCAAGCACGCCAACCCGTGCGGCATCGCGGTCGGCGCCGACGTCGCCGAGGCGCACCGCAAGGCGCACGCCTGCGACCCGCTGTCCGCGTTCGGCGGCGTCATCGCCGTCAACCGCCCGGTCTCGGTCGCGATGGCCGAGCAGGTCGCCGAGATCTTCACCGAGGTCATCGTGGCCCCCGGCTACGAGGACGGCGCGGTCGAGATCCTCGCGAAGAAGAAGAACATCCGCGTCCTGAAGGCCGAGGGCGCCCCGGCCAACCCGGTCGAGGTCAAGCCCATCGACGGCGGCGCCCTCCTCCAGGTCACCGACCGCCTCCAGGCCGAGGGCGACGACCCGGCGAACTGGACCCTCGCGACCGGCGAGGCGCTCTCCGCGGAGGAGCTCGCGGAGCTCGCTTTCGCCTGGAAGGCCTGCCGCGCGGTCAAGTCCAACGCGATCCTGCTCGCCAAGGACGGCGCCTCGGTCGGCGTCGGCATGGGCCAGGTCAACCGCGTCGACTCCGCGAAGCTGGCCGTCGAGCGGGCGGGCGAGGAGCGGGCGCGCGGCTCGTACGCCGCCTCCGACGCCTTCTTCCCCTTCCCCGACGGTCTGGAGATCCTCACCGCGGCCGGCGTGAAGGCGGTCGTGCAGCCGGGCGGCTCGGTGCGCGACGAGCTCGTCGTCGAGGCGGCGCAGAAGGCGGGCGTGACGATGTACTTCACGGGCACGCGCCACTTCTTCCACTGACGGGCACAGCACGGAACGGGCGGCCCGCCGGCACCCCAGGGGTGCCGGCGGGCCGCCCGCGCGTTCCGTGGATCCCGTGGCCGCAGAACGTCACCCCCCGGACACGGGGCGCTCCGGGGCCGTCCGGGGCACGCGGCGGCAGATCCGCCGAACGGGTGGACTCTGGTCTAATGGGTTGCTCTTTTGTCGGCCGCCGTTAGTGGGGGACGTGGTGTTGGACGTACTGAACAGGCCCCCGGCGGACACCACCGACACGGACCCGTCCGACGGCCTCGACCCGGCCCCGCTCCGCCCGTACCTGATCCTCGCGGGCGTCCTCTGCGGCCTGTACTTCCTGTACTCCTGGGTGCAGTACGCGCACTTCCGCACGCCCTCCTGGGACCTCGGGATCTTCGGGCAGTCCGTCCGGGCGTACGCCGAGCTCCGCTCTCCCGTCGTCGACATCAAGGGCCCCGGCTTCCAGATACTCGGCGACCACTTCAGCCCCGTCACCGCCCTGCTCGCCCCCCTCTACTGGATCTGGCCCTCGCCCGCCGCGCTGCTCCTCGGACAGGCCGCGCTCTTCGCCGCCTCCGCCGTCGTCGTCGGCCGCACCACGCAGCAGATCCTCGGCAGCCGGGCCGCCGGCATCGGCCTGACCGTCGCCTACGGCCTCTCCTGGGGGCTCCAGGAGGCCGTCAAGTCCGACTTCCACGAGATCGCCTTCGCCGTCCCGCTGCTCGCCCTGGCCTGCCGGGCCCTGCTCCTCGGACGCTGGACCGCGGCCGCCGCCTGGTCCGTCCCGCTCGTCCTCGTCAAGGAGGACATGGGCCTCACCGTCGCCATGGTCGGCGCGGTCCTCTTCCTGAAGGGGCGGAGGCGGCTCGGCGCCGCCCTGGCCGGCTTCGGCGTGGCGGCCTTCGCGCTGACGGTCCTCGTCCTGATCCCGGCGGCGAGCCGGCTCGGCCAGTACGACTACTGGGCCAAGATCGAGAAGACCGGCCAGGGGGCCGACACCTCCTTCGGGCAGGTCATCGGCGACGCCCTCGTCTCGGGCGAGCGGTGGGAGATGGTCTTCTACCTGCTCGCCATCACCGGCTTCCTCGCCCTGCGCTCCCCGCTGGTCCTGCTCGTCCTGCCGACCCTGGGCTGGCGCTTCCTCTCCCAGGACGCCAACCACTGGGGCATGCACTGGCACTACAGCGCGGTCCTCATGCCCGTCGTCTTCCTGGCCCTCGTGGACGGCGTCCGCTCGGTCCGCACCTCGCCGCGCGCCTGGCTCGTCTCGTACGGCAACGTCGTCGTCCCGGTCGCGACGGCGGTCGCCCTCGTCCTCGCGGCGAACCTGCCGCTGCGGGAGCTGACGAAGCCGGAGACGTACCGGACGGACGCCCGGACCCTGGAGGCGCGGGCGGCGGTCGACGCCGTGCCGGAGGGGGCGAGCGTCGAGGCGGACGTCTCGCTCCTCGCGCACCTCACGGCGGACCACCGGGTCTACTGGGTGGGCACGTCGAAGGGCGCCACGCCGGACTACCTCGCCTTCGACCTGCGGGGCTGGGGGCAGCAGGTGTCGGATCCGGAGCAACTGGCTTCGCAACTGCACCCGGAGGCGCGGTACGAACCCGCCTACCGCTCGGACGGCTTCGCGGTCCTGAAGCGGCGGTGACACGCGTGAGGGGCGGGACCCGTGGTACGGACCCCGCCCCTCAGAGGCGCGTCAGGCTCAGTACTGCTGCCTGTTCCGGTTGAACCAGGCCGAGCCGTCCGACTTCGCCACGAAGACGATGATCAGGACGCCGAGGGCGAGGCTCACGATGCCGAGCGGCAGCGAGAAGAGGCTGAACAGCACCGCGAACGCGGCCCAGACGATGGCGCCGATGCGGACGCCGTTGCCACCGGACTTGAACTTGGCGGCGAGCACCATGCCGAGGACGGCGAAGATCAGCGAGACGATGCCGGCGCCGATCAGGATGCCCTGGCCCAGGTTCGCGAAGGTCTCCTCGTCGCCGGACAGGGAGCCCGACTTCTCCAGCTCGTTGGTGAAGCTGAAGGAGAGGCCGATCGCCGCGATGCCGCCGATCACGTTGAACGCGCTCAGGATCCACAGCATCACGCGCGCACCCTTGACGCCGCCGGGCATCTCCATGGCCGCGCCCGGGTAGCCGCCGTAGGCCGGAGCCGCCGGGTAGCCGTAGCCCTGCTGCGGCACGCCCTGCGGGGCCTGCTGCGGGTAGCCGTAGCCCGGCTGCTGGCCCTGTCCCTGCGGCTGGCCGTAGGGGTTGTTCGGATCGCCGAAGCTCATCGCGGGATTCCTCCGTGAATTTCTCTGTGCGGGGACGACGCGGCCCGCGCGGAGGACTTTCACGGCATTTGAGCGGATTTCCCCCCGGCACTTTCCGCGCTACTACGTCGGTCATCGTCGTCGCAATGGCGAGATTTTGTCCAGTCGATACACAGCGGAGTTGTGCAAGTGCAACCTCTCGCTCCGCATCGCCGTCCTCTCCCCGGGAGCGAATTGGAACAAGGCGGGGTTCATCCGGGAGGATGTCTCCATGAGCGCCCAGATTCTCGATGGCAAGGCCACCGCAGCCGCGATCAAGTCCGATCTGACCGTCCGTGTGGCGGCCCTCAAGGAGAAGGGCATCACGCCCGGCCTCGGCACGGTCCTGGTCGGCGACGACCCGGCCAGCCAGAAGTACGTCGCCGGAAAGCACCGCGACTGCGCGGAGGTCGGCCTCGCCTCCATCCAGCGCACCCTGCCGGGCACCGCCACCCAGGAGGAGATCGAGGCGGTCGTGCGGGAGCTCAACGAGGACCCGGCCTGCACCGGCTACATCGTCCAGCTGCCGCTCCCCAAGGGCATCGACGAGAACCGCATCCTGGAGCTGATGGACCCGGCCAAGGACGCGGACGGCCTGCACCCGACCAACCTCGGCCGGCTCGTCCTCAACGAGCCCGCCCCGCTGCCCTGCACGCCGAACGGCATCGTCACCCTGCTCCGCGCCCACGGCGTGGAGATCAACGGCGCCGAGGTGGTGGTCGTCGGCCGCGGCGTCACCATCGGGCGCCCGATGCCGCTCATCCTGACCCGTCGCTCCGAGAACGCGACCGTGACCCAGTGCCACACCGGCACCCGGGACCTCTCGGCGCACCTGCGCAACGCCGACATCATCGTCGCGGCGGCCGGCGTGCCGCACCTCGTCAAGCCGGAGGACGTGAAGCCGGGCGCGGCCGTCCTCGACGTCGGCGTCTCCCGCAACGGCGAGGGCAAGATCGTCGGCGACGTGGACCCGGGCGTCGCCGAGGTGGCCGCCTGGATCTCCCCGAACCCCGGCGGCGTGGGCCCGATGACCCGTGCGCAGCTCCTCGTCAACGTCGTCGAGGCCGCCGAGCGCGCGGCCGCGGCGCTCTGAGGTGACTTCCGGGACCCCGGGGAGGCCCGGCGACCCGGACGGCGCGGACGGCGTGGAGAGCACGGACGCGGCGGGCGGTACGGACACCGTCGACGGCGACGCGGCGGAGGGCGGGGTGAAGCGCGGTCCGCGGCAGCGGCTCACCACCGACACCGCGCGCCCCGAGGGCGGCGGCCGGGCGGCCCCCGGCGACGCGCCGGCGCCCGCGCGCCAGTGGCCGCTGCTCACCGTCCTCGTGCTCGCGGGACTCGGTCTGCTCGTGGTGGGGACGGATCCCTTCCCGCAGGCCTTCCGGATCGGGGCGATCCTGGTCGGCGCGGCGCTCCTCACGGGTGCGGCGCTGCGGCGGGCGCTGCCGTCCGTCGGCATGCTGGCCGTCCGCTCCCGCTTCACGGACATGATCACGTACGGGGTGATGGGCGGCCTGATCGTGCTGCTCGCGCTCATGGTGCAGCCGGCGCCGTGGCTGCGGATCCCGTTCCTGGAGGACGTCCTCCACCTGACGGTGACGTAGCCCCCCCACACGTGAGGCACGGCGCCCGCCCTCTCCCCCGTGGGAGGGCGGGCGCCGTCACGATCAAGGGTCATGTACGTACCAAGCCGGTTCAAGCTCCGTCGGGGCGCTGTGGCACGGAAGTGACCATTCCGCTACCTCGGCCCGGCGCCGGGGCGGGCGACGGTGCCCGGACGGGTGGCAGTGAGCCGGACCACAAGGGGTTGGGGATTCGCGGGGGTCCGGGTCGGATAGCCTGACCGCTGGATATCTCTTCATGTCGAGACACCGATCGATCAAGAGAGCTATCCCGCACCAGGGGCAGGGACCCCCACCGCCAGCTGTCTTACGGAGATCGCCATGACCCGCACTCCCGTGAATGTCACCGTGACCGGCGCGGCCGGCCAGATCGGCTACGCGCTGCTCTTCCGCATCGCCTCCGGCCACCTGCTCGGCGCGGACGTGCCGGTCAAGCTGCGCCTCCTCGAGATCCCCCAGGGCGTGAAGGCCGCCGAGGGCACCGCCATGGAGCTCGACGACTGCGCCTTCCCGCTGCTCAAGGGCATCGACATCTTCGACGACCCGAACAAGGGCTTCGAGGGCGCCAACATCGGCCTGCTCGTCGGTGCCCGCCCGCGCGGCCCGGGCATGGAGCGCGGCGACCTGCTCGCCGCCAACGGCGGCATCTTCAAGCCGCAGGGCGAGGCCATCGCCGCCCACGCCGCGGACGACATCAAGGTCCTCGTCGTCGGCAACCCGGCCAACACCAACGCCCTGATCGCCCAGTCCGCCGCCAAGGGCGTCCCGGCCGAGCGCTTCACCGCGATGACCCGCCTGGACCACAACCGCGCGCTGACGCAGCTGGCCCAGAAGACCGGCTCCTCGGTCACGGACATCAAGCGCCTCACCATCTGGGGCAACCACTCCGCGACCCAGTACCCGGACATCTTCCACGCGGAGATCGCCGGCAAGAACGCCGCCGAGGCCGTCAACGACGAGGCGTGGCTGGCCGACACCTTCATCCCGACCGTCGCCAAGCGCGGCGCCGCGATCATCGACGCCCGAGGCGCGTCCTCCGCGGCCTCCGCCGCCAACGCCGCCCTCGACCACGTCTACACCTGGGTCAACGGCACCGCCGAGGGCGACTGGACCTCCATGGGCGTCCCGTCCGACGGCTCCTACGGCGTCCCGGAGGGCCTCATCTCCTCCTTCCCCGTCACCTGCAAGGACGGCAAGTACGAGATCGTCCAGGGCCTGGAGATCAACGACTTCTCCCGCAAGCGCATCGACGCCTCGGTGAAGGAGCTCTCCGAGGAGCGCGACGCCGTTCGCGAGCTCGGCCTGATCTGAAGCCGACCGGCCGGCCTCGTCCGAGGCCGGCCGCGGCTCCACACTCCCGGCGTCCCCGGACCGTACGACCGACCGTACGGCCCGGGGGCGCCGTTTTTCGGGCCGACACGGAACTCCGCCTCCCCTATGCTGTCCCCTCGGTTCCCAGCCAACTGGGCCGGAAACATGGACGGTTCCACACCATCGGGGGAGTTTTGCCGCAGTCGTCCGTACCCCATCAGTCCGGCGGGCCGTCGCCCGCCGTCGACCCGCGCCGCTTACCGGCCGCCAGCGAGGCGACCCGGCTGCTCTGCGCCGGTACGTACCTCGACGAAGGATTCCGCGACGCGGTCATCGACCAGCTGTACGTCCACGAGGAGCGCTTCGCCGCCCCCTCCCTCGGCCACGACGCGAGCCGCGTCCTCGCCCACGCGCTGCGCGCCCGCCGCGTCGAACTCGCCTGGGCCGCCGGCATCCTCGCCCTCTGGATCGTCGCGATCCCCCTCACCAAGGGCCTGATCGCGCTCCTCATCACCCCCTTCCTGGTGCTCGGCATCGCCCGCTGGGTGCGCGGCCGGTCCACCACCGCCCCCCTCTACCGGACCGTCCCCGCGTTCCTGCTGCGCTGGTACGGCCGGCTCGTGTTCCTCCAGTCCGCGCTGCTCCTCTTCTTCCTCGCGTTCGGCGACGACGAGTCCGGCGGCGACTTCCTCTACGAGGTCTCCGACACGGCCGGCTTCCTCGGCCTCGCCGTCGACCTCGCCGCCCAGGAGATGTGGGGCGTCGGCACGCTGGAGGTGTGGATCACCATCGCCGTGCCGCTCCTCGTGGCCTGGGCGGTGGCCGCCCAGCGCGGCCAGTTCGCCCGCGCGCTCACCCAGGAGCTGTCCCGCGAGCGCTTCTCCGACCAGCGCTCCGACCCGGCCGAACTCGCCGAGGGCGCCCGCTTCCGCCGGCTGCGCGACCGGATCCGGGTCGAGCAGCACGCCCGGCTGATCATGTACGACGCCGACGTCCCGTTCTGCGGCGCCGGCTCCCCGTACGAGCCCTGGTCGCTCTCCGTCGAGCTGCGCCCCCGCAAGAACCTCGACGGCAAGGCGCCCGAACCGCTCGACAACAGCGCCGTCCTGCGGCACGTCGTCCCCCTCCTGGAGGCGCTCCGCGTGCCCTCCCTCCACGGCTCGCCGCAGCGACAGGCGGCCGTGCGGGACCGGCTGCGCGAGCTGGAGATCGACGAGGTCGTCTTCCTGCCCGTCGACGGACTGCCGTCCCGCACGGCCGCCCCGTACACCCCCGAGGGCTTCGAGGCGCACCGCTCGCGCGCCATCGAGGAGGGCGGCGAGACCCGCCGTCACTTCCTCCGCATCCGGGTCGGCGGCTGGGGCGAGGAGATCGTCACCACGGTCTTCGTCCGCGTCCACACCCAGGGCGGCATGCTGATGCTGGAGGTCGCCCCGCACGTCCTGCGGCCGGTGAGGCCGCTCTACCGGCACGCCGACCGGATCGCCCACCGCTACCGCCACAACCACCACTTCGGCAAGGCCGTCTGGGCGCTCGGGCAGACCCCGCGCTCGGCCGGACGGTCCGTGGTCACGATCGGGCGCGCGCTCGTCCAGCTGTGGCGGGTCCTCACCGCCGGCCACGCCAACGCGCTGCCCGAGGGGCCGTGGATCTCGGTCCGCGAGCTCGGCTCCGACGACGAGGCCTCCCTCTTCCAGGAGATGGACGTCAGCCGCTACCTGAAGAGCGTGCAGGACCGCGTCGCGAACGGCGTGACGCTCGCGCTCCGCGAAGCCGGTTACGAGACCGCCGAGTTCGAGCAGAAGATCGTCCACGTGGCCGAGGGCGGCACGTTCATCGAGAACACCAAGGGGAACGTCACCGTCGGGCACCACAACACCGTCACCAGCAAGACCTTCACCACTTCCACGACCGGAGGCGACCGTGGCTGAGACAGGGAACTCCCGTGACCGTGGCGGCATCCACGTCACCAACACCAGCGGCAACGTCACCATCGGCGACAACAACACCGTCACCAGCACGGTGAACGGCACGCAGCCCGCCCGTGACGCCCGGCAGGAGGAGCTCCTCCAGGCCATCCGCCGGCTCCGCGCCGACCTGGAGGGCGTCGTCCCCTCCGAGCAGACGACCGCGCTCGACGCCGAACTCTCCGACGCCGAGGACGAGATCGAGGGCACCGGACGGGCGGGCACCGGACGGCTCGCCGCCCTGCGCCGCGCCCTCGTGGACGCGGGCGCGGTGACCGGGATCCTCGCCTCGGGCGTCGCCGTGGGGCAGGCCGTCGGCGCCCTGCTCGGAGGATGAGATGAGCGGTCACGGGGGCGTTCCGGCGGGCGGGGCCCGCTGGAACGACGAGACGCAGAGCTGGGAGAGCGGGGCGGCGGAGACCGCGCCCGCCCCCGCGTGGACCGGAGACCCGGCCGGACCCGTGGTCCCGGAGGGTGCGGGGGCCGCGGGGCCGGTGGTTCCTGAGGGTGCCGGTTACCCGGGGCCCGTGGTCCCCGAGGGCGCCGGGCCCGTGGTCCCCGTCGGGCCACCGTCCCCGCAGACCGCCGGGGCCACCGTGGCCACCGGGCCCGTCGTTCCGCTGCCGCCGCCTCCTCCGGAGTACGCGCCGGACCACGGCCCGGGCCGCCTTCCGGGCCCCCCGGGGTACGCCCCCGACGCCGGTGGCCCGCAGTACCCCGGAGCGCCCGTCCCGGCGCCCCGGGACCGTTCGCGGGCCGTCCTGGCGGCCGGGGTGGCGGTGGCCGTCCTCGCGGCGGGTTCCGTGGGCGCCTGGCTGGTCTGGGGCCGGGGTGGGAACGGACCGGACCCGGTGGCGGGCCCCCCGGCCTCCGTCTCGGCCACGGCGGAGACGGGCGGGCCGACCTCCGAGGCCCCGTCGGAGACCCCCTCGGAGTCCCCGTCCGACACGTCCACGCCCCCGGACGACGTGCCGCCGCCCGGCTACCGCGCCCAGGAGGACCTCAAGGGCTTCACCATCGCCGTCCCCGAGGGCTGGGACCGCACCGAGTCCGAGCAGGGCGTGTTCTACAACGCGCCGGACGGGCGGAGCCTGATCCAGGTCTTCGTCATCCAGGAGGCGGGCATCACGCCGTACGAGGCGCTGCGCGGCGCCTCCGAGGACGGCCGGACCAACAAGCCCGGCTACACCGAGGTCAGCCTCGAACGGGTCACGGGCGAGGCCGGCGCGCCCGCCGGCTCCGCCGAACTCGTGTACGCGTACGACCGTGAGGGCGGCCGCCGCAAGGTCGTCGACCGCGCCTTCACCGCCGAGGACGGCAACCAGTACGCGATCCTGGCCGCCGGCCCGGACGCCGACTGGCCGAAGCAGCGCGAACGGCTCCGCGTGGCCCTGGAGTTCTTCCGGCCCGGGGCCTACTGAGCCCGCAGCTCGGCCGCCAGCTCCGCGAGCCCGCGCAGGGTCCGGAGGAGCAGGCCGGGACCGAAGGTGACGCGGGTCGCGCCCAGTCGGCCGAGTTCGGCGAAGGACGGACCGCCCGGCAGGGACAGGGCGTTGACCGGCAGGTCGCCGAGGGCCGCCCGCAGGCCCGGCAGGTCGGCGGGCGGCGCCTTGATGGGGTAGACGCAGTCCGCGCCCGCCGCCGCGTAGAGGCGGGCGCGGACGAGCGCCTCCCCGGCCGGGTCGGCGACGTCCTCGCGGAGGTACGTGTCGACGCGCGCGTTCAGGAAGAGGCCGGGCCCGGCCGCCGCCCGCACCTCCGCCAGCCACTCCGCGTGCGCCTCGGGGTCCTTGAGGCCGCCGGCGTCGCTGTCCTCCAGGTTCACGCCGACCGCGCCGGTCTCCCGCACCCGCTCGACGAGTTCGGCGGCGGACAGCCCGTATCCGCCCTCCAGGTCCGCCGTGACGGGGACGGACACGGCCCGGACGACGCGCGCCACGGCGGCGAACATCTCGTCGGCGGGCGTCGCCCCGTCCTCGTGGCCGAGGGACGCGGCGACGGCGGCGCTCGGGGTGGCGAGGGCGGGGAAGCCGGCGGCCTCGAAGGCGCGGGCGCTCGCCGCGTCCCACGGGCCGGGCAGCACGAGCGGGTCGCCGGCCGCGCGGTCGTGGTGCAGGGCGCGGAGCACCTCGGCGTTCTTCGAGGCGGCTGCCGAGGCACCCTCCGAGGCGTTCACCGGGGTGCTCACGACGAGGACTTCGGGGTGTAGTGGCCCGGCGTCATGCGCGTCGTGACGCCGATCCGGTTCCAGGCGTTGATCGTGACGATCGCGGCGACGACCCGGGCGAGTTCGGTCTCGTCGAAGTGCTCGGCGGCCCGCGCGTACACCTCGTCGGGCACGAAGCCGTCGGTGAGGACGGTGACGGCCTCGGTCAGGGCGAGCGCGGCGAGTTCCCGCTCGGTGTAGAAGTGCCGGGACTCCTCCCAGGCGGCGAGCTGCACGATCCGCTCGATGCTCTCGCCCTCGGCCAGCGCGTCCTTGCTGTGCATGTCGATGCAGAACGCGCAGCGGTTGACCTGCGAGGCACGGAGCTTGATCAGGTGGTACAGGGTCGGGTCGACGTCCTTCGCGGCCGCCGTCTCCAGCCGGATCATCGCCCGGTAGAACTCGGGGAGGTGCTCGGCGAGGGGGAGGCGGGGGGCGTGCTCGTGGGCGTACACGGTCGGTTCGATCGATTCCGTCGTCGTCATGCCGACCACCGTATGAAGCGGTTGGCTCAGCTGTATGGTCCATTTCCATGGCGAACGAATGGGCCACTTTCGGGGCCGACCTCCACCTGGAACTCCGTGGCCCCCGGCTCCGCGCGGGCCTGATGGACGCCCTGCGGGAGGCGGTCCGCAGCGGTCGCCTGGAGGCCGGCACCCGGCTGCCGTCCTCCCGCTCGCTCGCCGCCGACCTCGGCATGGCCCGCAACACCGTCGCCGACGCCTACGCCGAACTCGTCGCCGAGGGCTGGCTCACCGCCCGGCAGGGCTCCGGGACCCGCGTCGCCCGCCGTGCCGCGCCCCGCCCCCCGGCGCCGTCCGCACCGCCCCCGCCGTCCGGCCCCGGCCCCGGCCGCGGCCGGACCGCCGCACTCGTGCACAACCTGCAGTCCGGCACCCCCGACCTCGCCTCCTTTCCGCGCGCCGACTGGCTCAAGGCGTACCGCCGGGCCCTCGTCGACGCCCCCCACGAGGCCTTCGGGTACGGCGATCCGCGCGGCCGGCCCGAACTGCGCACCGCGCTCGCCGAATACCTCGCCCGCGCCCGGGGCGTGCACGCCCGGCCCGAGCGGATCGTGATCTGCGCCGGCTTCGTGCACGGCCTGATGCTGATCGGCGAGGTGCTGCGGGCCCGGGGAGCACGGGACGTGGCCGTCGAGTCGTACGGGCTCTGGCTCCACGACGACCTCCTGCGCCGGGCCGGACTCCGCACTCCCGCCCTGGGCTTCGACGAGCGCGGCACGAGGACCGAGGAGCTGGCCGGCCTCGACGGCTGCGGGGCCGTCCTCATGACGGCCGCCCACCAGTACCCGCTGGGCGGCGCCCTGCCCCCGGACCGGCGGGCGGCCGTCGTCGACTGGGCGCGCGCCTCCGGTGGCTTCGTCCTGGAGGACGACTACGACGGGGAGTTCCGCTACGACCGGCAGCCGGTCGGCGCCCTCCAGGGCCTCGACCCCGACCGCGTCGTCTACTTCGGCACCGCCAGCAAGTCCCTGGCGCCCGGCCTCCGCCTCGCCTGGATGGTCCTGCCGCAGGAGCTGGCGCGGGAGGTGGCGGCGGCGAAGGGAGCCGTGGACTGGACGTCGAGCGCGCCGGACCAGCTGGCCTTCGCCGAGTTCCTGCGCTCGGGGGCGTACGACCGGCACGTCCGGGCGATGCGGCTGCGCTACCGGCGCCGCCGCGACCAGCTGGTGGCGGCCGTCGCCGCCCACTCGCCGGAGACCCGGGTCAGCGGCATCGCGGCCGGCCTCCACGCCGTCCTGGCCCTCCCGCCCGGCACCGAGCAGGCCACCCTGCGGGCCGCCGCCTGGCGCGGCCTCGCCGTCCAGGGCGTCAACCGGTTCCGCCGCCCCACGGTGCCGCCCACCCTCGACGGCCTCGTCGTCGGCTACGCCACGCCCCCCGACAGCGGCTGGCAGAGCGCCCTCCGGGCCCTGTGCGGGGTGCTGCCGTGAGCGCCGCTACAGCGTGGCGGACTCCGGGGCCGGGGCCGGGGCCTCGCCGAAGCGGGCCAGCGTCAGGGAGCCCGCCACCGCCACGGCGAAACCGACGATCGCCAGCCAGTCGAACCCTTCCCGCGTGCGGTCCCCCAGCCAGGCCACCCCGACGATCGCGGGCCCGATCGTCTCCCCGAGCACCGCGCCCGCCGTCGCCGTGGTCACCGAGCCGCGCTGGAGTGCCGAGGTCAGCAGGATGAACGCGGCCCCGCCGCCCACGAGGAGCGCGTACCAGGCGGGATCGGCGAAGTCGACGCCGTCGATCAGCCGGACCGCCACCTCCACCACCCCGAAGCCGAACCCCGCCCCGAGGCCGAGGACCAGCGCCCGGGGCCGCTCCGGCAGCCGTCCCCCCACGACGCCCAGCAGCAGGACCCCGAAGGAGATCCCCAGCAGCGCCCAGGGCAGCGCCTCCGAGCCGTCCCGGTGGCCCTCCTTGCCGGAGGCGAGCGCCAGCATCGCGAGCCCCGAGCAGACCACGGCCACGGCCGTCCACTCCACCCGGCTCAGCCGCGCCTTCAGCACCCGGGAGGCGATGACCGCCGTGACCGCCAGGCTCGCGGCGAGGGCCGCGCCCACCATGTAGATGGGCAGCGTCCGCAGGGCCACGATCTGCAGGACGAATCCCAGGGCGTCCATGCCGAGACCGGCGAGATAGCGCCACTGCCGCAGCACCCGCCACATCAGCGCGACGTCGACGCCGCCGCCCGTCCCCGGCTCGGCGGCGCGGGCCCCCATCGCCTGGAGCACCGATGCCGCGCCGAAGCAGACGGACGAGGCCAGCGCACAGATCATCCCGAGTAGCACGAAACGACTCTAGGGCGTGAGGCCGGAAAACACCGGCCTACACTGTGCGGTCGCGACGGACGTGACGCGGTGAAGGGGAGGCGACGGACATGCGCAGGCTGAGGTCGAGCACGGTGGTGCTCGGCGGGATGGGTGTGCTCGCGGCGACGATCACCGCGTGCGGTGCGGAGCCGGACCGCCGGTGCGTGGACCCGCTGACCCGGGAGGAACTGCCCAGCTACCGGTGCGAGAGCGGCGGCGGAAGCGACGACGACAACGGCAGCACCACCCGGGGCGCCTACTACTACGGCGGATCCGTCCGCGACAAGCGCGTCAGCGGCGGCAGCTTCGACAAGACCGCCGTCGACACCGGAGGCTTCGGCTGCTCCGGCACCGGCGGCGGCTGAGACGGGCACGGCACCATGGAACGCCACACCGTCGAACCCCGGCCCGACTGGCAGCGGACGGTCGAGGAACAGGGGCTCGTCTACCCCCTGACCCGCCACCCCGACGGCTCGCTGCGCCCGTACTGGGACGAGAGCGCGTACTACTCCTTCTCGCTGCCCGAGGTCGAGGCCCTGGAGGAGGTCGTCGAGGAACTGCACGCGCTGTGCCTGGCGGCGGCCGCGCACATCGTCGAGCACGACCGCTTCGCCGAGCTCGGGATCACCGACCCCAAGCTGGCGGGCCTGGTCGCCGAGTCCTGGCGACGGCGGGCCGAACTCCCCTCCCTGTACGGCCGCTTCGACCTCCGCTACGACGGCACGGGTCCGGCCAGGATGCTGGAGTACAACGCCGACACCCCCACCTCCCTGGTGGAGGCGGCGAGCCCCCAGTGGTTCTGGATGGAGGAACGATTCCCCGGCGCCGACCAGTGGAACTCCCTCCACGAGCGGCTCGTCGACGCCTGGAAGCGCCAGGCCCACCTCCTCCCGCCCGGCCCCGTCCACTTCGCCCACTCGGACGGCGACGAACTCGGCGAGGACCTGATGACGGTCGCGTACCTGCGCGAGACCGCCCAACAGGCCGGACTCGACACCGAGGCGCTCTCCGTCGAACGGATCGGCTGGGACCGGCTCTCGCGCCGCTTCGTGGACGACCGGCTCCGCTTCATCCGCAGCTGCTTCAAGCTCTACCCGTGGGAGTGGCTGACCACCGACCGCTTCGGCCCCCACGTCCTCGACACCCTCGACAACGGCGGCGGCACCGGCACGACCTGCTGGATCGAACCCGCCTGGAAGATGCTGCTCTCCAACAAGGCGCTCCTCGCGATCCTGTGGGAGCTGAACCCCGGCCACCCCAACCTGCTGCCCGCCTACCTCGACGGGCCGCGCGAACTCGCC
Organism: Streptomyces sp. NPDC004266; assembly: GCF_042874095.1. Classification (NCBI taxonomy): domain Bacteria; kingdom Bacillati; phylum Actinomycetota; class Actinomycetes; order Kitasatosporales; family Streptomycetaceae; genus Streptomyces; species Streptomyces sp. NPDC004266. The sequence goes on along the minus strand of NZ_JBIAMM010000003.1, from coordinate 13,461 downwards.
TCCACCACCGGCTGGGTCGCCAAGCCGCTGCTCGGCCGCGAGGGCGCGGGCGTCACCCTGCACGAGGCCGGCACGGAGCCCTTCGTACGGGACGGGGAGGCCTGCTGCTACCAGGAACTGGCCCCCCTGCCCGACTTCGACGGCAACCGGGTGGTGCTGGGGGCGTGGGTCGTCGAGGACGAGGCGGCGGGCTTGGGGATCCGGGAGTCGACGGGCCTCGTCACCGACGAATACGCCCGCTTCCTCCCCCACGTGATCCTGTAGCCCCCGCGCCCCCGACGTGGGCGCACCCGCCGGGGCGTTGCCCCCGCCCCTCCGTTGTGGGCAGGCGTTCCGCCGGGGCGAGGGGGGTCCCCCCTGCTCGAGCGAAGCCGAGAGCTCGGGGGAGGGTGGGCACAACGGAACGGCGCCCCTGCCGGCGCCAGAGGCTCCCGCGCCTGGACCCGCACCGGCAGGTACGGCACACACGGGGTGCGGGTCCAGGCGCGTAAGGCGGGGGTACCGCCCCGGCGGGCGCGCGCCCGCACGACGGGCGCACCGCCCGGGCGTCAGTCCGACAGGACGCCCCTCAGCTGCTCCAACCCCCAGTCCAGGTCCTCCTTCGAGATCACCAGCGGCGGCGCGATCCGGATCGTCGACCCGTGCGTGTCCTTCACCAGGACGCCGCGCTCCATGAGCCGCTCCGAGATCCGCCGGCCCGTCCCCTTCGAGGGCACGATGTCGACGCCCGCCCACAGCCCGCGCCCGCGCACCGCCTCCACCGAGCCGCCGCCCACGAGCAGCCCCAGCTCCGCGTGGAGGTGCTCGCCCAGTTCCGCCGCCCGCTCCTGGAACTCGCCCGTCCGCAGCATCGCGATGACCTCCAGGGCCACCGCGCAGGCCAGCGGGTTCCCGCCGAACGTCGACCCGTGCTCGCCCGGCCGGAACACCCCGAGCACGTCACGGTCGGCCACCACCGCCGACACCGGCACCACCCCGCCGCCCAGCGCCTTCCCGAGGACGTACACGTCCGGCACCACGCCCTCGTGCTCGCACGCGAACGTCCGTCCCGTCCGGCCCAGGCCCGACTGGATCTCGTCCGCCATGAAGAGCACGTTCCGCCGGCGCGTCAGCTCCCGCACCCCCGCCAGATAACCGGCCGGCGGGACCAGGACCCCCGCCTCGCCCTGGATCGGTTCGAGCAGCACGGCCACCGTGTTCTCGGTGACCGCCGCCTCCATCGCCGTCAGGTCCCCGTAGGGCACGATCTCGAACCCCGGCGTGTACGGCCCGTAGTGGTCCCGCGCCTCGTGGTCCGTCGAGAAGCTCACGATCGTCGTCGTCCGGCCGTGGAAGTTGTTCGCCGCGACCACGATCTTCGCGTGCCCGTCCGGCACGCCCTTCACCTCGTACCCCCACTTCCGGGCGGTCTTCACGGCCGTCTCGACCGCCTCCGCCCCCGTGTTCATCGGCAGCACCGCCTCCTTGCCGCACAGCTCCGCGAGCCGCGCGCAGAACTCGGCGAACCGGTCGTGGTGGAAGGCGCGCGAGGTCAGCGTCACCCGCTCCAGCTGCGCCTTCGCCGCGTCGATCAGACGCCGGTTGCCGTGCCCGAAGTTGAGCGCCGAGTACCCGGCGAGCATGTCGAGGTAGCGACGGCCCTCGACGTCGGTCATCCAGGCGCCGTCCGCCGAGGCGACGACGACCGGAAGGGGGTGGTAGTTGTGCGCGCTGTGCGCGTCCGCGGAAGCGATCGCCTCTTCTGTCCTCGACACGGGATCTCCGTTCGTCCTGCGGCTCGGGGGGTACGTGTGGCCCCCTTCTTATCGTCGCTCGGATGCCGGACAGGGAAACCTCGGCGGCGGCGCGCCCGCTACTGTGGAAACACGCACGGCGACTGGCGTACGGGGAAGCGACCCCGGGGGAGCCGCGCGCGCTCCACCACACGAGGTGCCGCCCGCCTGGGCATCACGGGATCCCGGTCCCGTGCGCACCTCAGCCCGGGACCGTTCCACCGAACGCCCGGAGGACACCACCATGACCGCCCCGCAGCAGCACCCCGCCCTCGCCGCCGCCGACCCCGAGCTCGCCGCCCTCGTCGGCGCCGAGGAACGGCTCCAGGCCGAGACCCTGCGCCTCATCCCCAGCGAGAACTACGTCTCCGCCGCCGTGCTCGAAGCCTCCGGCACCGTCCTCCAGAACAAGTACAGCGAGGGCTACCCCGGCCGCCGCTACTACGAGGGCCAGCAGAACATCGACCAGGTCGAGACCCTCGCGATCGAGCGCGCCAAGGCCCTCTTCGGCGTCGACCACGCCAACGTCCAGCCCTACTCCGGCTCCCCGGCCAACCTCGCCGTCTACCTCGCCTTCGCGCGGCCCGGCGACACCGTCATGGGCATGGCCCTGCCCATGGGCGGCCACCTCACCCACGGCTGGGGCGTCTCCGCCACCGGCAGCTGGTTCCGCGGCGTCCAGTACGGCGTCCGCCAGGACACCGGGCTCATCGACTTCGACCAGGTCCGCGACCTCGCCCTCAAGGAGCGCCCGAAGGTCCTCTTCTGCGGCGGCACCGCACTGCCCCGCACCATCGACTTCGCCGCCTTCGGCGAGATCGCCCGCGAGTCCGGCGCCGTCCTCGTCGCCGACGTCGCCCACATCGCCGGCCTCATCGCGGGCGGCGCCCACCCGTCCCCGGTCGGCCACGTCGACGTGATCTCCACGACCACCCACAAGACCCTCCGCGGCCCGCGCGGCGCCATGCTGATGTCCACCGAGGAGCACGCCAAGGCCCTCGACAAGGCCGTCTTCCCCGGCCTCCAGGGCGGCCCCCACAACCAGACCACCGCCGCCATCGCCGTCGCCCTCCGCGAGGCCTCCCTGCCCTCCTTCCGCGACTACGCCCACGCCGTCGTCGCCAATGCCAAGGCCCTCGCCGAGGCGCTCCTCGCCCGCGGCTTCGACCTGGTCTCCGGCGGCACCGACAACCACCTGATCCTGATCGACCTCACCCCCAGGCAGGTCCCGGGCAAGATCGCCGCGAAGGCCCTCGACCGGGCCGGGATCGTCGTCAACTACAACACCGTCCCCTACGACACCCGGAAGCCCTTCGACCCCTCCGGCATCCGCATCGGCACCCCCTCCCTCACCTCCCGGGGCCTCACCACGGACCACATGGCGAAGGTCGCCGAGTGGATCGACCGCGCCGTCACCGCCGCCGGCGAGGGCGACGAGGACACCCTCCGCACGGTCCGCGCCGAGGTCGCCGACCTCATGGCCGCCCACCCGGCCCCGGGCCTCCCGGTGTGACCGGCGAGACACCCCCCGGGGACCGGTGGCCCCGCACTCCCGTCCCACGGGAGCGCGGGGCCACCGGCCGCGCCGTGCTCCCGGTCGCGTCGGGGACCGGGTCCGCGCGCTCCCGACGGACGGGCAGTCGGGGAACGGTTCCCACACCTGAGAGAATGATGTGCATGGCCTCTGACAGTCCCCGCGTGCTCTCCGGAATCCAGCCCACCGCAGGTTCGTTCCACCTCGGCAACTACCTCGGCGCCGTCCGCCAGTGGGTCGCCCTGCAGGAGACCCACGACGCCTTCTACATGGTCGTCGACCTGCACGCGATCACGGTCCCGCAGGACCCCGCCGAGCTGCGCGCCAACACCCGGCTCGCCGCCGCCCAGCTGCTCGCCGCCGGTCTCGACCCGGAGCGCTGCACCCTCTTCATCCAGAGCCACGTCCCCGAGCACGCCCAGCTCGGCTGGGTCATGAACTGCCTCACCGGCTTCGGCGAGGCCTCCCGCATGACCCAGTTCAAGGACAAGTCCGCCAAGCAGGGCGCCGACCGCGCCACCGTCGGCCTCTTCACGTACCCGATCCTCCAGGTCGCGGACATCCTGCTCTACCAGGCCGACCAGGTTCCGGTCGGCGAGGACCAGCGCCAGCACATCGAGCTGACCCGCGACCTCGCGGAGCGCTTCAACGGCCGCTTCGGCGAGACGTTCACGATCCCCAGGCCGTACATCCTCAAGGAGACGGGGAAGATCTACGACCTCCAGGACCCGACGATCAAGATGAGCAAGTCGGCGTCCACGCCGAAGGGCCTCATCAACCTCCTGGACGACCCGAAGGTCACCGCGAAGAAGGTCAAGAGCGCCGTCACCGACACCGACACGGTGATCCGCTTCGACCCGGAGAACAAGGCCGGCGTCTCCAACCTGCTCGGCATCATGTCCACGCTCACCTCCACCTCCGTCGAGGACCTGGAGAAGAGCTACGAGGGCAAGATGTACGGCGCGCTGAAGACGGATCTCGCCGAGGTCATGGTGGACTTCGTCACGCCCTTCAGGGCCCGCACCCAGGAATACCTGGACGACCCGGAGACGCTGGACTCGGTCCTGGCCAAGGGAGCGGAGAAGGCCCGCGCGGTCGCCGCGGAGACGCTGGCGCAGACGTACGAGCGGATCGGCTTCCTGCCCGCCAAGCACTGAGACGGCACTGAGTCCAAGGACCCTGGCCGAAAGGGTGGTGCAGGCCGCACACTGGCGCTGCACCACCCGTACACATTTCGACGGACGACGGAGGAGAACGACGTGGGGACCGTAACGCTCGGCGTTTCGATCGCGGTCCCGGAGCCCTACGGCAGCCTGCTCCAGGAGCGGCGCGCCGGCTTCGGGGACCCGGCCGCGTACGGCATCCCCACGCACGTCACCCTGGTACCGCCGACCGAGGTCCCCGAGGAGCGGCTGCCGGAGATCGAGGCCCACCTCGCGGGCGTCGCCGCCGAGCACCAGCCGTTCCCCGTGCGCCTCAAGGGCACCGGCACCTTCCGCCCGCTCTCCCCGGTCGTCTACGTGAAGCTGGAGGAGGGCGCCACCCCCTGCCACCGCCTCCAGCACCGCATCCGCGACGAGGCCGGGCCGCTGGTGCGCGAGCTCCAGTTCCCGTACCACCCGCACGTCACCGTGGCGCACGGCATCTCCGAGGAGGGGATGGACCGGGCCTTCGAGGAGCTCGCGGGGTACGAGGCGGCCTGGACCTGCCGCTCCTTCGCGCTGTACGAGCAGGGCCCGGACGGGGTCTGGCGGAAGCTGTACGACTACGAGTTCGGCAGCGGCCGCCCGATCGCCGCCGTCCCCGCCCAGGGCGGCAGCCCCGTCGACACCCCGACGCCGACGGCCTGACCCGCCGGGCCGGTCCGGAGCCGTACGTCACACCGGCAGACGCCGGAACAGCGGCCTCGGCACGTGCCGTACCGCCGCCATCACCATCCGCAGCGGACCCGGCACCCACACCGTCTCCGAGCGCCGCCGCAACCCCAGCTCGATCGCGCCCGCGACCGCCTCCGGGGTCGTCGCGAACGGCGCCTCCGCGAGCCCGGCCGTCGCCTTCGAGCGCACGAACCCGGGCCGCACCACCATGACGTGCACGCCCGTGCCGTGCAGCGCGTCCCCCAGGCCCTGCGCGAAGGCGTCGAGCCCCGCCTTCGACGAGCCGTAGATGAAGTCGGCGCGGCGCGCCCGCTCGCCCGCCACCGACGAGAGCACCACCAGCGAACCGTGCCCCTGCGCCTGGAGCGCGCCCGCGCACACCAGACCGGCCGAGACGGCGCCCGTGTAGTTGGTCTGCGCGACCCGGACGGCGGCGGCCGGATCCGACTCGTCGCGCGCCTGGTCGCCGAAGACCCCGAAGGCGAGCAGCACCATGTCGACGTCCCCCTCGGCGAAGACCTTCCCGAGCCGCTCCTCGTGCGACGCGGTGTCGAGCGCGTCGAAGGGCACGGTGCCCACGTCCGCCCCGAGCCCGCGCAGCGAGTCGGCGGCGGCCGTGAGCGCGGGGGAGGGGCGGCCCGCCAGCCGGACCGTGCGGGTGCGGCGCGCGATCAGCCGGCGGGCGGTGGCGAGCCCGATCTCGGAGGTGCCGCCGAGGACGAGCAGCGACTGCGGGGCACCGAAGGCGTCCTTCACGTGAACTCCTTGAGGTCCTTGAGGCCCTGAGGTCCTTGAGGCCCTGAGGCCCTGAGGTCCTAGAGGCCGAGACGGCGGGCGAGGTCCGAGACGAAGACGGACCGCGGGTCGAGCGCCGCGCGCAGCGCCCGGAACTCGTCGAGCCGGGGGTACATCGCGGCCAGGGCCTCCGGCCGGACCCGGGAGTCCTCGGCGAGGTCGACCCGGCCGCCGGCGCCCGCGACCTCCTCGTCGAGCGCGTCGAGGAAGCGCCCGAGCCCGGGCAGGCCGGTGGGGAGGCCGAGGGCGAGGGCCCAGCCGGGGAGGGGGAAGGAGAGCGGGCCGGGGCCGCCCGCGCCGAACCGTCTCAGGACGGCGGGGAAGGAGGGCAGGCCCCGGTCCGCGATCCGCCGCACGATCCGCCGGAGGGCGTCCTCCCGCCCGTACGGGACGACGAACCGGTACCGGACGAAGCCCTCGGGCCCGTGGATCCGGTTCCGGTGGGGGATGCCGTCGAAGGGGTGGAAGAAGGCCGGCAGTGACCGGAGGCGGCCGGCGGCGCGAGGGGACCCGCGGTACCAGAGCTCGTTGAGGAGCCCCACGGACGTGCGGCCGAGCGGTCCGCCGGGGACGTACGGCGGCGGTGCGGGCAGTCGTCCCGGCCGGAAGTCCAGCGGCGCGCGGCGGGCCCGGTGGCGGCGGGGCAGCGCGTGGTACGGCACGTGGTCGCCGCGGGTCAGGACGGCGCGGCCGGTGGCGGCGCCCCGGGCGAGCAGGTCGATCCGGGCGGCGGAGTAGCGGTACCGCCGGCCGTCGTCGGCGAGCCGGGCCAGCAGCGCGTCGAGGTCGGGGACGCGCTCGGTGTCCACGCGCATCAGGGAGGTCTCGACGGGCAGCAGCCGCAGGGTGGCCGTGAGGATCACGCCGGTCAGGCCCATGCCGCCGGTGGTGGCGTCGAAGAGCGGGGTCCCGGGCGGCACGGTGCGGATCCGCCCGTCGGCGGTGAGGAGTTCGAGCGCGGTCACGTGCCGGCCGAAGGAACCCGAGACGGGGTGGTTCCCGCCGTGGACGTCGGCGGCGATCGCCCCGCCGACGGTCATGTACCGGGTGTCGGGGGCGACGGGGACGAACCAGCCGAACGGCAGCAGCGCCTCCGTCAGCCGGTGCAGGGTGACGCCCGCCTCGCAGACGACGAGCCCGGCGGTGGTGTCGACGGCCGGGATCCGGTCGAAGCCGGTCATGTCGAGGACGGTGCCGCCGGCGTTCTGCGCGGCGTCGCCGCAGGCGCGTCCCAGGCCGCGGGCGACGACGCCCCGGCGACCGGGGGCGAGGACGGCCTCGACGGCCTCGGCGTGCCCGCGGGGCCGGTGCACGCGCGCGAGGGTGGGAGCGGTGCGGCCCCAGCCGCTGATCGCTTCGCAGTCCTCGTCGGGGACGCGGGTCTCGACAGCCATGGAGGTGACCGTATAGCCCGATATGGCGTTTATGCCGGTATTACGGAGCGGCTCGTCGGGACGGATGCCCGAAGGAACGCAAGGGACACCGGGAAAGAACCCGCACGGCCCGGCACCGGCCGCGCCGTACGGGATGTCGGTCGCGGGTCCCCGAGCCCCGGCGGGGGATTCTCGTACCTGAGTGACCCGAGTGATCGACGGCGCGAGGAGCAGACGTACGACATGGACTGGCTGACCAGACTCCCCGTCATCGGCCCGTGGATCGCCCGCCTCATGCGGACCCATGGCTGGCACGCGTACGAGACCCTCGACGCGGCGCACTGGACGCGGCTCGCCGCCGCGATCACCTTCGTCTCCTTCATCGCCCTCTTCCCGCTGATCACGGTCGCCGCCGCGATCGGCGCCGCGCTCCTCACCGACGACCAGCTCGACACCATCGAGAAGAAGATCGGCGACCAGGTGCCCGGCATCTCCGACCAGCTCGACATCGGCGGGCTCGTCGCCAACGCCGGCACCATCGGGATCGTCGCCGGCGCCGTCCTGCTCGTCACCGGCATCAGCTGGATCGGCTCCGTGCGGGAGTGCCTGCGCGCGGTCTGGGGGCTCGACGACGTCGAGGGCAACCCGATCCTGCTCAAGGGCAAGGACGCGCTGATCCTCCTCGGCCTCGGCGGCGTCGCGCTCGGCTCGCTCGCCGCGTCCTGGCTCGGCTCCACCGCCGTCGGCTGGAGCGCCGACCGGCTCGGCATCTCCGGCGAGGGAGCGGGCGGCTACCTGCTCCAGACGGCCGCCGTCCTCGTCGCCGTCGTCGCCGACTTCCTGATCCTGCTGTACGTGCTGACGCTGCTGCCGGGCGTCGAACCGGCCCGCCGGGACCTCGTGACGGCGGCGCTGATGGGCGCGGTCGGCTTCGAGCTGCTGAAGCTGCTGCTCGGCGGCTACATGAAGGGGGTCGCGGCGAAGTCGATGTACGGGGCGTTCGGCGTCCCGGTCGCCCTGCTCCTCTGGATCAACTTCACCGCGAAACTGCTGCTGTTCTGCGCGGCCTGGACGGCTACGGAGTCGCGCCGGCAGCGCCCTTCGGATCCGGAGCCGAGGCCGGGGCCGGGGTCGGATCCGGGGTCGGAGCCGAGGCCGGGGCCGGAGTCGGATCCGGGGTCGGATCCGGGGTCGGGGACTCCTCCGAAGACTGCTCCGGGGACCCCTCGGGTGACGGGGAAGGGCGCCGCCGGGGCGCCGCCGACCCGGCCAGCGGCCAGCGGCGGTTGACCAGGAAGGCGGCCGCGGCCAGGAGGACGGCGACACCACCCGCCACGCCCAGCGCGATCGCCATCCCACCGGTCTTCCCGACGGGGGCCGCCGCGTGGACCGGCTTCTGCGGCGCGTCCTTCCCGGCCGCGGGGGCCGTGCCGTCCGCCGGGACGGGGGACGCCGTGCGCGCCGAGAGCGGCGGCACCAGCTCGCCCACCGGCGTCACCTTCCCGGAGGCGGCGAAGCCCCAGTCGAGCAGCCGGGCGGCCTCCCGGTAGACCGCGTGCTGCTCCTCCGAGGAGGGGTTCATGACGGTGACGAGCAGCACCCTGCCGTTGCGCTCGGCGACCCCGGTGAAGGTGGCGCCCGCGTGCGTGGTGTTGCCGTTCTTGACCCCGGCGATGCCCGGGTACGGGGCGACGCCGATGTCTCCGGTGAGGAGCCGGTTGGTGTTCTGGATCTCGAAGGTCTCGCGCTTCTTGCCCGGCTTGGCCTCGCCGGGGAAGACGGCGCGGGCCGTGGCGGCGTACGCGCGGAAGTCCGCGTTCTGCATCCCGTGGCGGGCGATGAGCGTCAGGTCGTACGCGGAGGAGACCTGGCCCGGGGCGTCGTAGCCGTCCGGGGTGACGACGTGGGTGTCGAGGGCCTGGAGTTCGACCGCCTGGTCGTTCATGTCCTGCACGGTCTGCTGGAGACCCTTGTTCATGCTGGTCAGCACGTGCACGGCGTCGTTGCCGGAGCGGAGGAAGACGCCGAGCCACAGGTCGTGGACGCTGTAGGTCTGCTTCTCCTTGATGCCGACCAGGCTGGAGCCGTCCCCTATCCCGGCCAGGTCCGCGGTGGTGACCAGGTGGTTCCGCGTCTTGTTGGAGAACTTCGGCAGCAGGGTGTCCGCGAAGAGCATCTTGAGCGTGGAGGCCGGGGCGAGCCGCCAGTGCGCGTTGTGCGCGGCGAGGATCTGCCCGCTCTCCGCGTCCGCGACGATCCAGGAGCGGCCGGACAGCTCCTTCGGCAGCACCGGAGCACCGGGACCGAGCCGCACCTGCGTCCCCGGCGTGCCGAGCAGGGCGCCGCCGACCTTGGACATCACGGCGGGGGGCCTGGGCTGCTTGTCCTTCCCGTCCTTTCCGTCCGCGTGCGCCGCGGGCGCGGCGGTGACGAGCGGCAGGAGCACAGCAGCGGCGACCGCCCAAGCGGTCTTCTTCGAAGCAGACACGGTCGAGAACGTACAGGTACGCCCAACCGATCCGAACCCCGGCAGGCGGTTCACCCGCCCTCGTCCACCCGGAAGCGGGGGCCGGGAGGCCGACGGTGATACTGGGGTCATGAAGCTCAGCCGCCGCGTCTCCTGGTTCCTGCTCGCGTTCGGGGTGTGGAGCTGGTTCATTTGGATCACTTTCTACATGTAGCTAACCGGTAGAGCTTCAACGACAGGAAAGAGCAGGTGAGAGACCTTGACCCCCTTCGTTTCGCCCATGGGAGCCGAGCAACTGGACACCGTGCGGGTGGCTGTCTACGCCCGGCAGTCCAAGGCGCGCCCCGACTCCTCCGAGGCGTCGCCGGAAGCCCAGGTGGCAGCCGGTGAGGCGCTGGCGGCGAGCCGGGGGTGGGAGGTGATTCACACGTTCAAAGACGTCGGTCGGTCCGGATGGGATCCCAACGCCCTCCGCCCGGGATTCGAAGACCTCATGTCCGCTGTCCGCGCGGGTGAGGTCGACGTGGTGGTGGTCAACGAACTGTCTCGGCTGACCCGCAAGGGCGCGCACGACGCGCTGGAGATCGACAAGGAGTTCAAGAAGTACGGAGTCCGCTTCGTCTCCGTACTCGAACCGTTCCTCGACACGTCGAACCCGATCGGCGTCGCGATCTTCGCGTTGATCGCAGCACTCGCGAAGCAGGACAGCGACATCAAGGCGGAGCGCCTGCGCGGAGCCAAGGACGAGATCAGGACGGTCGGTGGCCGGCACTCCAGCTCGGCGCCGTACGGCATGCGGGCGGTGCGCGAGAAGATCGGCAACCTTGTCGTCTCCGTCCTGGAGCCGGACGAGGACAACCCGGACCACGTCGCGATCGTCAAGCGCATGGTGGAGATGTCGTTCGCCGGAATCTCCGACAACAAGATCGCGACGACGCTGGAATCGGAGGATGTACCGGCGCCCGGCGAGGCCGAGCGGCGTGCCACCGAGAAGCGAATGGAGTTCATCAAGAAGCGGCGCGTGTCGAAGGAGGACAGCCCGATCCGCTGGCGAGCCCAGACGGTGCGCTGGATCCTTTCCCACCCGGCCATCGGTGGCTTCGCCAGCGAGCGCGTGAAGCGCGGCAAGGCGTACGTGAACGTGATCGCCCGGGAGGAGGGCGGGTCGCCCCTGACTCCCCACCGAGGCGTCGTCGCGGGGGCCAAGTGGTTGGAACTCCAGGAGCAGCGCAGCAAGCGCAATAAGACGAACAGGCAGCCTGGCGGACAGGCCACGCCCACACTCCTGAGCGGGTGGCGCTTCACCACCTGTGGGCTCTGCACGGGGTCCATGGGGCAGAGCAAGAACAACGGCGGACAGGACTACTACATGTGCGCCAACCCCAAGGGGCACGGCGGACTGAGCATCAAGCGCAAGGACGCCGACGACTACGTGGCCCGGCGCGTTTGGGCACGTCTTGCCGCTGCGGACGTCGACGACAACGAGGACAGGGAATGGTTGGCGGAGGCGGCACTCCGATTCGCGCTCCAGCGCGACCTGTCCGGAGTCCAGGAGGAGCGGCGCGAGACGGCGGCGCACCTTGAGCACGTTCGGAACTCCATCGCCGAACTCCAGGCCGACCGCAAGGCGGGGCTCTATCGGGGGCGGGACGAGCTGGCCATGTGGCGCGCGACGATGACGCAGTACCGGGCTTTCGAGGACCAGTGCACGGCCAGGTTGGAAGCACTGGACGAGCAGACCACGGCAGCGATCCAGGTTCCCTCGGACTGGTTCGAACCGGGCGAGGACCCCTTGGGCGCCGGCTCCCCTTGGGCGGCGTGGGACGTGTTCAAGCGACGCGAGTTCCTGGACCTGTTCCTCTCCGGCGTCTCCATCGGCCCCGGCCGGGACCCGGAGTCCCGCAAGTACATCGCCATCGAGGAACGCGTGACGCTCCACTGGCGGGCCCTTGAGACGGACGAGGACCACGAAGACGACGAAGAGACGCTAGCCGCTCTCTGACACTCGCCGAAGCCCCGGTAGTCCCTCGCGGACCGCCGGGGCTTTGCTGTGCCCGCAGCGGGGCCGACCAGCGGGCGGAGGCATGGCGGTATGACGGTTCAGAGTGTTTTTTCGTATGCACAAGAAAAAATAAGGAGAAAACCAAACCGTGCATCGAAACGCCATCCCGTCATGCTCGGCCGCCAGGATCTTCCCGCTCTCTACACCACAGTGAGGGGCCGAGCGGCACGGCTCGCGGCGTACAGACGGCGCGGGAATCTGCTGGTCCCCACAACACGGTGAGGGACCGCACAGAACCACCGAGCACGCCGCACCGCGGGTGCCGGGGAACCTCTGGTCCCTACCAGTTGCAGCGCACCGGCACGCGTGGCAGTGCCGCCAAACAGATAGGCATAAATGGTCATGGGGGAAATTCTCAGTGGAGCAGGTTTTCTGGACGGGCCGAGGAACAAGGGGCAGATCCAGGCCGATGCTGGAAGCGGGACGAGCGGATGGAGGAACTGGCAGCGCTCAAGGTGTCGAACCCCGAGACGTTCGACCGTCTGAGCCCGACCGTGCGGATGAGTCTCGGCTACTACGAGCAGGACAAGAATCTGGCTGCCGAGCACGGCCGCGATGTGACCAACGGGGGTAAGTGAGCATGGCTGGCGAGATCGAGAAGGCTGCCGAGCGGGTGGCGAAGCTGCGCGCACAGGCTGAGAAGTTCGCCGAGCCGCTGGCCGCAGCGGAAGCCGAGTTGGAGGCTGTCCGGGAGGCGGAGGCAGCGCGCCGTGCCGATCGAGAGAAGGCGTACGACCGCAAGGTGGTCGACACGTGGATGGAGCGTGCGCAAGAGGCCGTCGACTCCGGAGACGAACCCCACAAGCGGTTCATGGAGGCTCTTGCGGCCGAGCCCTGGTTCGCGGCGTATGTCGAGTACCGGTCGGCTCGCTACAAGCATGGCCACGTACTGACTGAGGCTCAGCGCTCACAGACCGCGCTTCGTGAGGTCATGACGGTGCCAGAGCCCCGCTTGTACGACGTCGCGCTTCTGGACGAGATTCAGAACGCAGTGGAAGCGCAGGCGGCAGCGCTGGGAGCCAAGTTCTCCGAGGAACTGGACGCGCAGCGCGAAGCCTTCGTTGCGGAACGGGGCTGACGATGGCCGTTGACGCGCTGGACCCGGGCCCGAACGGGGACTACCCGTACTTCCCACGTGATGCGCAGGGACGGCGCCTCTGGTCCGACTCGGCTGACGCCGTGGAGGGTGGCACAGCGATGCCCCGCGGCGTCCAGCAAATGCGCGATCCGGCAATCCCCGGTGGCGTCGTGATGGTGGATGTCACACCACGCCTGCCGGACGGCTCTCCCATCAACCCGTCGACCATCCCGCCCAACGGAACGACCCCTGCCTAGTGCAGGGGTCGTGTGGCAGAGCGCGGGGGACTGCACCGCCCATGAGTAACCGGCTCGTCCGCGAGTCGCCGAAAGGGGTCGTAAGCGCGTGCGGTCCCCATCGTGTCCGGCCGGTCCCGCAGACGAGGACGACCAAGCCCACCTGACCCAATGAGCCGTTTTCATCCTGTCTCTGTGGGGTGAAATGGCAGGTCAGCAGGGGTGTGCAACGAGACGAGGCTCCTGGTCGTTGCGGTGGTGTTCTCT